>DJHK01000033.1:36731-37194 GCA_002433065.1 Chloroflexi bacterium UBA6622 | reverse complement strand
AGCCCGCCGATAGAATCGGCGGGGTGTTTGTTACCGAGCTTTGGTAACGGACTAGTAGTCCATTGCCGGCGCGGGCGCTTCTTCTTTCTCGGGAACATCCGCAATAAGGGCTTCCGTTGTGAGAATCATTCCGGCGATGGAGGCTGCATTCTCTAGTGCAGAACGTGTCACCTTAGCCGGATCAATAACACCGGTCTTAACCATGTCAGAGTAGTCTTCACTGACAACGTTGTAGCCCCAGTTGGTGTTTTTCTTGCTTTTAGATTGGCGACGTACTTCCTCGATTACGACGGAACCGTCGGCGCCAGAGTTGTCCGAGATCCATCGAAGCGGAGCTTCGAGCGCACGGCGAAGGGCGCGGACACCTACAAGTTCATCGCCGGTACATTCAGACTCAACGCCGTCAAGAACACTTGAGGCGTTAAGCAGGGCGACCCCGCCTCCAGGAACAATGCCTTCTTCA
>DJHK01000033.1:36256-36423 GCA_002433065.1 Chloroflexi bacterium UBA6622 | reverse complement strand
CTCCAGGAACAATGCCTTCTTCAATAGCGGCACGTGTTGCTGAGAGCGCGTCTTCTACGCGATGTTTCTTTTCTTTCAGTTCAGTCTCGGTGGCGGCCCCGACCCGGATAACCGCAACTCCACCAGCCAGCTTGGCCAGTCGTTCCTGAAGCTTCTCACGATCGTAG
>DJHK01000033.1:0-36023 GCA_002433065.1 Chloroflexi bacterium UBA6622 | reverse complement strand
CTCTTTCATCTCGACCTCAGTCGCGGCACCGACCTTAATGACGGCAACGCCACCTGCTAGCTTGGCCACCCGCTCCTGAAGCTTCTCACGATCGTAGTCAGAGGTTACTTCGTCAACCTGGCCTTTAAGCTGGTTGATCCGTGCCTGCACCGCAGCTTCTTTACCACCACCTTCAACGATAGTGGTGTTGTCCTTGTCAGCTACTAGCCGGCGAGCGCGTCCAAGATCTTCAAGGATCACGCCATCAAGTCGTCGACCCATGTCCTCAGAAATGACAGTTCCACCAGTTACCACGGCAACGTCCTGAAGCATTTCCTTTCGTCGGTCACCATAGCCGGGTGCTTTGACTGCTAAGACATTCAATACGCCACGGAGCTTGTTAACCACCAGGGTCGCAAGGCCTTCACCTTCAACGTCTTCAGCAATAATAACCAGGTCCTTCTTGCCGGCCTGGGTCACCTTCTCCAGCGTTGGGAGGATGTCGCTTACGGCCGATAGCTTCTTATCTGTTACGAGGACCAAGGCATCTTCGACGACTGCTTCCATCCGATCTTGGTTAGTCACGAAGTAGGGCGAAATATAACCACGGTCGAACTTCATTCCCTCGACGTATTCAATCTCGAATTCAAGGCCTTTGGATTCCTCAACAGTGATCGCGCCATCCTTACCAACTTTATCCATCACCTCGCCGATCAATTCGCCAATATGGGTATCGTTCGCAGAGATAGAGGCAATCTGAGCTATTTCTTCCTGACTTCGAATTTGCTTTGCATTGGAGCGAACTTCTTCCACGACCGCGTCTACACCCTTGGCAAGCCCGCGTTTGATGATCATCGGGTTGGCACCGGCGGCAACGTTTTTCAATCCTTCTTTTAGGATTGCTTGGGCCAAGACGGTGGCAGTGGTTGTTCCGTCACCCGCGATATCGTTGGTTTTACTCGCGGCTTCTTTGATTAGCTGAGCACCCATATCTTCGAAGGGGTCTTCGAGATCGATGTCCTTGGCTACAGTTACTCCATCATGGGTCACCGTTGGGCCAGAGTATTTCTTCCCTAGAGCGACGTTACGTCCCTTAGGGCCCAAAGTCGTCTTAACAGCATTGGCCACGATGTCGATGCCCTTGACCAACTTTGATCGGGCCTCGACGTCCAGAAGGATGTCTTTCGGCATTTGGATTAAGTCCTTTTTCAACCGACCGCCGCGAGCAAGGCTCTACGGCGACTACGCGGGGTCAGGTCCGATCCGTTGGCTAGGCAAGCATAGCGACCCAGTTACGACTAATTGTGGTGCTCCGCCGTGCACGCCGTGGATCAGATAATTCTTCTCAGGGAGAAATTGTATGGATCGTCTGAATCGAGCGTCAAGACAAATTGGGGTTTGGTGGCATCGCTTAGAGCCTATCGCCTGTCGAGTTTGGCGCTCTCATGTCAGACTTGAGGGCCCAATAAGTGGAGCGGAAGAGCTTCGAATGCGAATTTCAATGCGGGCGGACTACGGTGTCCGTGCGATGACAGACTTAGCTATGCATTATGGCGAGGGTCCTATTCCTGCTGCTGATGTCGCGCGACGGATGTTTGTCCCTGCTGTGTATCTCGATCAGGTTCTCAGCGCTCTACGCCAGGCAGGTCTAGTTCGAAGTACACGGGGGCCTCAAGGGGGGCATGAGTTGGGACGTGCTCCAGAGAAAATTACGATGGCCGATGTGGTTATGCCTTTAGAAAGCCAGGTGGGTTTGCTTGATTGTTTAGATGACCTAACGGCTTGTGAACTGGTGGAAAGTTGTTCGCAGCGTGGAGTCTGGCTTCGTATTCGTTCTGTGATGTTAGAGGGTTTGGAGGGTATTCTTTTGTCGGAGCTTGCTGCTGACATGCATCAGGCCGAGGACCGTTCTGCGTACAGTATTTAAAATTTACTTTTAGTTATTTAATTTAATGTCTTCTGAAGGGATGCCCTTTTCATAGTGTGTGTTCGTTCCATTACGAAGCTGAAGTAACTTTTCGTTTAGCTATGCCATTTCACCTGACACGTATTCAGTACGACCAAATTGTTGCCCAGGCTCGGGATGAAGCACCGCTCGAATGCTGTGGCATTGTCGGTGGTCGTGGTGACCAGGCGCAGAAAGTGTACGCTGCCAGGAACGCGGACAAGAGTCGGGTCCACTACACGATCGAGCCTAAGGACATGCTTGATGCCACGCGAGATATTGAGGACGTCAATGAGTGGGAAATCTCAGCGTTTTTCCACTCCCATCCGGCAAGTGATGCATACCCCTCGCCGACCGATGTGCGAGAAGCGGTGCAGTCTGGATACTCTGAATGCAGCCGCTTCATCATTGTGTCGTTATTAAATCCTGAGAAGCCAGTTATGCGATGTTTCTGGCTGCGGGGAGGAATCGTAAGCGAAGAAGCTCTGGTTGTTGCAGGCAATGAGAGGTTAGGTGCGTAACGTGGCCCCTGGTGACTACAAGCCTGAAATTGATCTCGATGCTTCCCTCGAGGCCAAGCTTGAACACTTACACAGCCGGTTGCATGAGTGCGGTAATGCTGTTGTGGCGTTTTCTGGAGGCGTTGATAGTACGTTTCTGGCAAAAATGGCATTTGATGTGCTGGGTCCGAAGGCGACAGCTGTAACTGCTGTTTCAGCCAGTCTGTCGAAGTCAGAGCGAGAGGACGCTAGCCGATTTGCGCAGCAAATTGGCATTCAGCACGAACTTATCGAGACCTTCGAGCTCGATAATCCCGAATATCGGGCGAACGATCAATCGAGATGCTTTCACTGTAAGGCGGAACTCTTCGATCGATTACGTCAGTTCGCATTCGATCGAGGCGTTCGGCACATGCTTTACGGTCCAGTGGTCGACGATCTTGGGGATTTTCGACCCGGGATGGCTGCGAGCCAGAAGCGGGGAGCCCGGGCACCTCTTGTTGAGGCGGGTCTACGAAAGGCTGATGTACGTGCATTGTCACGAAAACTGGGCTTGAAGAGTTGGGATAAGCCAGCTGTTGCCTGTCTCTCGTCACGTATTGCGTACGGCACGGAGGTAACGGTGGAAAAGCTTGGCCAAGTCGAAGCTGCTGAATCTCTGCTGCGTGCCGAAGGGTTTCGTGATTTTCGGGTACGGCATCACGAGCAAATTGCCCGGGTTGAGGTTCCTGGTGATGAGTTGAATCGATTTACGGAAGATGATGATCGTCGGCAGCGGATTATTGACGGCATTAAATCTTTGGGGTTCACCTACGTCACGCTGGATCTTCAGGGTTTTCGTTCGGGTGCGATGAACGAAGCGCTTCCAGTTCTTCCGTCTGACGATTAACGCGGTTAGCAAGCAATATGACGTTTTAACTACTCCAGCCTGGTGTGATCGGGCTAGAGGCTTATCGATGCTTGATGTTGGCAGGGATGAAACAGGCACGATTGTCGTCTGTTGAAAAAGTTGTTGAGGGGAGGGGGTGTAGATGAGTTCTCGAAAGATTCGTGTTGTGCAGTGGGGAACAAAGCATGCACATGCTCGAGGTTGGCTGGAGGTTATCTTGGCCAATTCCGACGTTGAGCTTGTGGGGATCGTCGAAGAGGACTCGGAGCGTCGTCAAGAACTTGAGGCTCAAGGAGATTCGCCCTGGGCTAATGCCAGCTGGCTCGGATCTGCGGACGCGGTTCTTGGCGATGACCAGATCGATGCGGTGGTGGTTGAAGGTGACAACACCGAAAACCTTGCCCAGGCCGAGGCCGTTATCGCGGCTGGACATCACTTATTGCTGGATAAACCTGCCGGTCACGACTATCCCCGATGGGAACAGGTGATAGAAGCCGCGGCCCAGCAGCAACGGTACGTGCAACTCGGGTATATGTTTCGCCATCATGATGGTTACGAGCGCATCGCTGGCTGGGCTCACGATGGCATTCTTGGGGATATCTTTGCGATCCACGCGCACATGCCGACATATGCTGATCCGGCATCGCACAAGCAAATGGCGGAATTCACGGGAGGCGTGTTTTACGACCTGTGTGGTCACGTGCTTGACCAGATTGTTTGGGTGCTAGGTCGACCGTCTAATGTCACTCCATTTATGCAGCGGGTTGTTCCTGCCAGTGGGTTTGTTGACAGTGGCGTTGCAGTTTTGGACTACCCATCGGCGATGGCGGTCGTGACCATTTCTGGACTTGTGGTTCCCCCACGTCCGAGACGATATGAAGTGTATGGAACTCGGGGATGGGCCGTGATGGAGCCGATGGAACCAGCTCAGACGGTGCGACTTTGTCTCGATGAAGAGCGTGACGGCTTTATCGCCGGAGAGCAAGTAATCCCGATCGAGGCGCGGCCAAGATATGTTGCGAGCTTAGAAGCGTTCGTTCGCACCTTGCGTGGTGAACAAGAACCAGATCGTTCGCTTGAGCATGAGCGGATTGTGCAGGAAACGATTATGCGGGCAACTGGGGCTATCGCGTAGGTCGCTAGTCCCCCAGTCCTAGGTCAAGGTTGCCGAACAAAGCTTGGAGGCGCTGTCGGTCGGATATGGGCAAAGGGCCTTTTGCCATCCCCGCAACGTTGGCGTCCAGATGGTCGGGATTCGAGGTTCCGGTCAGGACAGTTGACACCGCGGGTGGTTCTAGTACGTATCGATAGGCAGCCTCTGGGATTGAATCCACGTCCTCATGGATCAGCCAATCCAGTGGTTTCTCTGAGGGCACCGCGTCGTGCGCGAGCAATCCTTTTGTTTTGAGGTCAGCGATGGTCTCGTTGAGCCGACGCGGATTGGCCATGGTTCTTCGAACCGCCACCATCACTATTATTCCGATGTTTGCCGAGGCGGCGGACTGAAGCAGCAGGCGTTCGGCGGTTTGGTGCAGAAAGTTGTATCCAACCATGAACGTGTCGAAATGTCCGTCAGCGACCATCAACGAGAACATTTCGTGAAGTGGATCGTTCTCAAACCGTTCGGTAACGCCGAGATAGCGAATCTTCCCAGCCGCTTGTGCGTCCTGAAGCACTGGCAGGTGGATATCGAGGACCTGCTGGTAGTGTTGTGCCTCGAGGCCATGGACTTGCATTACGTCCACGTGATCCAGGCCGAGGCGATCAAGACTTCGGTTGATCGATCGTTGGACTTCCTCTGCTTTGACCACCTCTCCAGACTCATCAACGGGTGAATACTTAGTGGCGAGGATAAAGTTGTGGCGAGGGATGTTGGCTAACGCATGTCCAAGCAATGTCTCGCTTTCATCGTAGCCTGCGGCCGTGTCAAAGAAGTTAATTCCGTGATCAAACGCACGGGTGATGAGGTTGCGGGCGGCAGCTGGTGTGGTGCCGTGGGTTTGGCCCAGTAAGCTGGGCCCACCGGATCCAAGACTGGTAAGTGAAACCTGCAACCCAGTGCGGCCTAGTTGCCGATATTCCATGGTCGAAATCCTGCGTTGGCCGAGGTGGCGGCAGGATAGCTTTATGTGGCCGAGAAAGACTAATAATGGGTGTAACTTGTGACAGTGACAGGTGTCCAGTCAAATGAGGGTGAATAAACCCCGACAGCGCGGAGTTAAGCCCCTTGCCTAAACCAGAAATGCTTGTGGTGCACGAACTGAGCATCCCGGTGCATGGCATGCATTGTGCCTCCTGTGTTTCTACGGTTGAGCGCTTGCTGGCCGATGTCGACGGGGTGGTTGAGTCATCGGTGAACCTAGTCCAGGAAAAGGTGACGCTGAGGGCCGAAGGCCATGTTGGGGCTGAGGCAATTGTGACGCGCATAGAGAAGGCTGGGTATGAGGTGCCCGTCTCTGAGACGACTATCGAGGTTGTCGGCATGCACTGTGCTGGTTGTGTTCATCAGATTGAGCGAGCACTTGGCCATGTACCTGGTGTCTTGGGTGTCTCCGCCAACCTCGTTACAGAGCAAGCTCACGTTCGACATATTGCGACACTCGCCGATTGGGCTTTGCTTCAGGCTGCGGTTCGAGGAGTCGGATATGACGTTCGGGAGCGAACTTCGGCGCACGATGCACGTGTTGACACCGATAACCTTGAACGTGCCCGTCAGCGTGAACAGCATCGCCTGGGCCTGGAAGCGGGCGTATCGCTCGCGGTTGGCATCACGGTCATGTTGGGATCGATGGGATGGCTACCAATGGTGTCTGAAGTCGTCAAGAACCCGTGGTTTTTGGTTGTTTTGGTCAGTCCGATCCAATTTGGGCCTGGTCGGCGTTTCTATCGTGGAGCGTGGGAAAGAGGTCGGCGGCTCACGGCTGATATGAACACGCTAATCGCCCTTGGATCCAGCGCAGCGTTTGGTTACAGCGTGCTACTTACGGTGTGGCCAAGCCTACTTGTTAACGCGACTGGCGAGATTTCGTATTACTACGATACTGCAGCGATGATTATTGGCCTGACCCTTGTCGGCCGATACCTCGAGACTAGGGCCAAGACTCAAACATCAATGGCGCTCCGACAGTTGATCGGACTGCAACCGAGTGTGGCCAGAATCGAACGGGACGGAGAGATTCTGGCGATACCTATCGATGATGTTCGACAGGATGACATAGTCGTTATCGGCCCGGGAGATAAAGTTCCGGTTGATGGTGACGTGGTTGCCGGCGTGTCTGAGGTTGACGAGTCGATGGTGACGGGGGAGAGCCTCCCAGTGCGCAAAACAATTGGTGCCTCAGTGATTGGTGCGACGATCAATATGATAGGAAGTTTACGGGTTCGCGTGACGAGTATTGGCGCTGCATCAGTGCTGGCTCAAATCATTGCAACGGTTGAGCGAGTCCAGAGCTCAAAGGCGCCGATTCAACGCCAGGTGGATCGCATGGCATCGTGGTTTGTCCCAGCGGTGCTAGCGATTGCGCTTATTACGCTTGGCGTCTGGTGGATGGTGGGGCCGGAACCTTCGGCTACTCACGCCATTTTCAGCGCGCTATCCGTCCTCGTTATTGCCTGTCCATGTGCATTGGGCTTGGCAACGCCTACGGCGGTTGCGGTTGGTACCGGTCGAGGCGCTGAACTCGGTGTCCTAATTCGAGGATCGGATGTTTTCGAGACGGCTGGATCGATTGACACTCTTGTGTTTGATAAGACAGGTACGTTGACTTACGGCGTGATGGACTTGATTGAGATTGTGCCAACAGGTTCATTTTCCAACGAGGAAATATTGCGAATCGCAGCCTCGGTGGAGAAAAATTCCGAACACCCGGTGGGTCGGGCCATTACAGCAGGGGCTCGGAAACGAGGGATTAATGTGGTCGATCCGTCCTCGTTTGAAACGGTCGCGGGTGCTGGCGTGCGCGCTGAAGTGGGTGGTCGCCGGGCGGTCTTGGGGTCCAAAGCCTTCGTGGTTCGTGAGGGCGCTCGGTTCGAAACCGCTCGCCACTTTGATGAGCAACTGGCGGATGAAGGACATGTGGTCGTGTATTTGAGCGTAGACAAGGTCATGGCAGGCATCCTGTTGTTGGCGGACACTGTCCGGCCCGAAGCGACGGACGCCATTGCCCGGGCCCATGACCTTGGAATACGTTCTGTAATGCTGACCGGGGATAGACGTGCGACGGCGCAGAATGTTGCAGCTGCGATTGGCCTCGGCGAGGTCTATTTTGAGAGCCAGCCTGAGGATAAGTCGGCAATTGTTGAACGTTTGCAGGAGCGGGGCCATCGGGTCGCAATGGTTGGTGATGGTATTAATGATGCCCCGGCCCTCGCTCAGGCTGATCTTGGGTTGGCCATGGGCGAAGGTGCGGATATTGCAATTGAGGCCGGTGATATCACGATTGTTCGAAATGATCTCGGTAGCGCCGTTGCGGGGATCCAGCTAGGCCGGGCCACTATGCGTACGATTCGGCAAAACCTGTTTTGGGCGATCGTATACAACATATTGTTAATCCCGGTGGCGGCCGGAGTGCTTTTTCCAGTGTGGGGTTTACGTGTTCATCCCATGATGGCGGCTGCCGCGATGGCAATAAGTTCGTTCTTGGTGGTCGCGAATTCGTTACGCCTTCGTAGATTTAGGGTTTAGTTCGTGATTGACTGTTCGTATAGCTCATGGATGTGGGTCATCCCATGAAATACCAACGGGTCCCAGGTGTGCCTAGACCTGTCTCAAAGCTGACTCTGGGATCGATGGTTCTACCCTCACTCTCCCAACCCGCTGTTGATGCTCTTATGGATAGTTGGGTTGATGGTGGAGGCACGATGGTTGATACGGCACGGGGTTACGGTCGTGGTCGATCTGAAGAGATGCTGGGCGAATGGTTGGCTAGAAATGGGAATCGCCAACGAACAATGCTCCTTACCAAGGGCTGTCATCATGACGCTGTTGGCTCCAGGGTTACGGCTGAGGCTCTTCGGACGGACTTGGAAGGAAGCCTCAAAGCGTTGCAGACCGATCACATTGAGCTGTACTTGTTGCATCGAGACGATCCAAGTGTGCCGGTAGGCGACATCGTGGAATGGCTTGATGAACACAGGAAAGCTGGTCGCATCGGCGCATTCGGCGGGTCCAATTGGTCCGTAGGTCGAGTGCAGGAGGCCTACGAATACTCGCGTCTCATGGGAATCGACGGGTTTGCCGCGACCAGTAATTATTTTGGGTTAGCGACGGCAAACGAACATATGTGGTCAGGGGTTGAATTGATCAGCGATAAGGACAAACAGTGGTATCAAGAAACTGGGACTGTGAATTTTGCCTGGTCTTCGCTCGGCAGAGGGTATTTTGCGGGCAGAGGTGAAGGGAAAGATGCAGATGAGGATGTGGTGCGTGTATATGTCAATGACACCAACTATGAGCGACGCTGCAGGGCTCTAGAACTGGGAAAATCCAAGTGGCTCACGGCCGTGCAGATAGCAGGAGCCTATGCAATTTGTCAGCCATTTGCGTCAATAGCCCTTGTCGGATGTGCAAGCGTGAATGAAGTTGAATCTGTCCTACAGGCTTCAGATATCGAACTAACCCCGGAGGAAGTCACGTTCCTTGAAAATGGCCACTGGCCGACCTCTAATTAGCGAAAGATATGAGTAGTCTTGTGGGATTGCTTGAATGCTAAAGACATTAAGCAACGACTTCAGCCGGCGCTTCTACGAAAACGTAGATGCCTCTGTAGGCTGGGGTAGATGGGTTCGAACCACCGCTTCACGGTCCAGAGCCGTGCGTCCTACCACTAGACGATACCCCAGAGTCTGGTCGCTGGAGGACGCGGGTACCCTAACATTCGACACCAGTGGTTACGGTTAATCGGTGATCAAATTGTGTCGTATGGACGGATTACACGTGTCTAGAAGGACTTGAAGTGATCGAGTCCAAAGGAATTCTTCAGGGACCGTACGAAACCGTCTTTCTCGATGTTGGAGAAACATTGGTGCATCTTGAGCCATCGTTTGCCACCACTGTGCGGGCAATCAGTTTGGAATTTGGTGTGGAACGTGCGCCGAACGACTTTGACAATGGACTGCGATCGATTTGGGCGTCACATGTTCGTACGACGAGATCTGTGGGGCATAGTTTGACGACCCAGGCCTCGAGTCGGTATTGGCACCAGACGTATGTTCGAGTGGGGACATTCATGGGCGTGGATGATGTGGAAGGGTTCAGTCACGCACTTTACGAGCGGTTTACTTCATATGCGGCGTATGCGCCAATGCCCGGGGCTATTGAGGCCTTACGATGTCTGAACCGAATGGGTTTACGAGTGATTGCGGCTTCGAATTGGGAGGGTTGGCTAGGACGACTTCTTGATGAACTTGCTCTCGACCGTTTCTTCGCCGGTCAAGCCGTGAGTGCAGATGTTGGATTCGAAAAGCCAGACGTTCGGTTTTTTGATGCTGCAGTGGAAATATCTGGAGCTGATCGAAGTCGGACGGTCCATGTTGGCGACTCATTGGAGGCAGATGTGCAGGGTGCCTTGAGTGCAGGCATTGATGCGGTCTGGCTGGCTTCATCTAGGTCCGAGGATGTACCGGTCCCTGTAATTTCATCGATCACCGAACTTCCCGGAATTCTCAAACCCTATATTGCGCCTGTGTCGTGGGCGTTACCGTCGATTACGTGTTAGGAAGGTGAGATGGATCTGATCTGGGATGCAGTCGCGTCGCGCGTAGTGTGGAGAGGACGGTTCCCGGTCGTGGTCGATCGACTTCGTGCTCGGGCCGATGGGCGTGAGTTTGACTATACGTATCTGGATGTGAGTCGCGGCGCTGTGTTGCTCTTAGCGCTTGACGAAGAGCACCGGGCGATATGCGTTCGGCAGTATCGACATCCGGTCGGCGATGTCATGGTGGAATTGCCAGCCGGGCATTTGGAAATGGATGAGAATCCCGAGGCCTGTGCTAGGCGCGAGTTTGAGGAGGAAACCGGCCTTAAGGTTCAAAATGTTTTGTCCCTTGGCTCGTTCGTTCCAGTTCCGTCGCTCAGCGGTTTTCGTATGCACATGTTTTTCGGGACAGAGATCTCGGTCGGTTCAATGGGGCTGGACGATATGGAAATTCTTGAGGTGGTACGTGTCCCAATTGAAGAATTACGCAAACAGGTTATTGAAGGGCAGCACGAAAACGTTGGTCTAATGTCGGCTGTGTTGCTGGCTGATCAACGTGGGTTGTTGCCGTAGTGATCGACCGTGTTCTCATCGCAGAGGGTGGACAATACGAGCGCCGGCGGGCTGCCTACGAGGATGTGGTGGGGCGCCGGGCTGTGGACACGTGGGACGGCAACGTTTTTCTCGATGCTCGGGTACTTGTGGATCTTTATGATCCCCATGAGGTTCCGGCTGCTGCTCGTGACCAAATGATTGCCTCTGGAGCCTCGATTGTTTCCGGAGCCCCCTTCCCGGAAGGGACACATCCCTCAATTGTTTTAGCGTGTCCTAGCTTGACGACCGGGCCTGTTGCTCTGATGGCTGAGGATGTGGGGCAAATAGGTCGGCGCACGATGGCGAAGGTCGTAGTGATTGATTCGGCTCCAAGCTTTGCAGTGACGATGTTTAGGTCGGTGCTTGCGCTGGTGATGCTTGGGGGTCCGCTTGACCGTTTGTCGGCCCGACGACAGCCTGATGAGGCGAGCTTTGACGGGATATATGCGGTTGGGCGGTTCAAGGATGGCGCGATTGCCTACATGGAGGCGGTGACGAGTTGTTTCCGAGGTGCGGATGTTCGAATCTACGAAGTCATGGGACGTGATCAAATTCGAGAATACGATTCTCGCCGATCGACTAATCGGGTTATCGATGACGATGGGATCAGACCGATCCCCGCCACATTGAGCGATCCGTATGCTGTCTTCGTGAAGGATCTGTGGCAGGCCGAGCCATTTGGTCGTTCAGAACAACACGTCGATACGATTGGTCATGCGGAGTCCGGCTATAGGGCGCTCACGGCCGCGCTGCATGCTGAGCGAGCTGCATCGGTGTGATTAAACCCGTGCGTATTGCAGCGATCAGCTTCGATCACGGCCATCAATATAGCTATCTCCGGGCGATGCTTTCGATTCCTGACCTTGAACTTGTTGCTATCTCCGAGCCCAACCACGAGCAACGCGTTCGTGCTGAGGCCATGTTGGACGAGTTTGGTGTTAGGGATTCCGTCCGTGTGTTTTCTAATCATGAGGAGTTAATTTCGTGTGATGACGTCGACGCGGTTTCTATTTGCTCGGCTAACGTCATGCATCACGATTTAGTCATGCTGGCGGCTGATGCTGGGAAGCATGTGCTGTGTGAAAAGCCGCTGGCGACGAGTCTGAGCGATGCGACCGCTATGGTTCAAAAATGTGCCGAATCTGGTGTGACACTTGCGACCGCCTATCCCGTGCGCCATGCGCCTCAAGTCTGGGATGTACGGGCGCGTCTGGCTCGAGGCGAGTTGGGAAAAGTTCACTCGATGTCGATGACAAATGTGCTTGGGGCTAGACCTCGCGGGTGGTTTATCGACCCAGCGAAATCTGGCGGTGGGGCAATTCGTGATCACATCGTGCATGCCACGGATTTAATGCGTTGGTTCAGCGGATCGGAAGTGCAACAGGTCTATTGTGAGGCCGACACCTTGATGCGAGACATTCCGGTGGAAGATACGGGTCTCCTAATTGAGGTGTTTGCGTCAGGTGCTATAGGGACGTGTGATCCAAGTTGGAATCGTCCGACAACCTGGCGGAAATGGGGTGATGTGACAGGTCGGATCATGTGTGACCATGGGGTTCTGGAATTTGATATTACTGATCATGCGATCCAGATTACTTCTTCAGATGTAACGAGGCCTCACGCGGAGGTCTCGTTTGCTGCAAGTATGAACGAGGCCTTGCTCCGTGATTTTGCTGTAGCTGTTTTTGAGGGTCGTGAGCCATGTGCTACCGGCAAAGATGGATGGGCAGGTGTGGCCAGTACCGAAGCAGCGTACCTATCGGCTAAGACGCAGATGTTTGTGGACGTGCCTTCGTACCCAGATGCGTAGGATGGTGTTCGAAGTTGCTGTCATTCTGATCACTAGTCATCCTATTGGCTCGTGAACCCATGCAACCAAGATGAGGTCAGATATGCCGGAAGAGGCGCGGCTATACAAAGGACTGCGGGATGGGTGCCTCGGCACCGATGTGTCGATGCACGAGCGGTTTCGCCTTGCTCATGCTGGAGGCTTCGAAGGCATTGAATTAACCCTTCCGGCCGAAGGTCGATACTCATTGCAGGCGGCACCGGCTGAGCGGGCAGAACTAAAACAACTTGCGGATGACGGCATGCCGATTCTTTGTATGAATGCCGGGGTGCCCTGGCAGCATTCGCCGTCAGCTTTGGATTCTGAAGCGCGGCGTGTGGGACAGGAGTTGGTTCGGAAATCAATTGATCTCGCGGCAGATCTTGATGTGGATACCTTGCTCTATATCCCTGGGTCGGTGACTGCTGACGCATCATTTTCGAGCGTCTGGGACGCTGCTCGTTCGGCAACTGAAACGCTTCTTCCGCAGGCGGAGGCGGCGGGTGTCACACTTGCAGTTGAGAACGTCTGGAACGCGTTGATCCTGAGTCCCCGGGACATGATTGAATTCGTTGACGGCTTCCGTAGTCCGTTCGTACGTGTGTATTTCGATGTCGGTAATGTGATGCAATTCGGTTTTCCCCACCATTGGATCCAGGCCCTTGGATCCGAGCGCATTGCTCGCGTTCACGTGAAAGATTTCAACGTTCGACCGGGGGGGTGGCTTGGCTTCACCCAATTGCTGCATGGGGACGTGGACTGGGCACAGACAATGCAATCGCTGAAAAATGTTGGTTATACGGGCTGGGTAACGCCTGAGGTGTCGCCATCGCGAGTGAGTTCTGATGCGTGGATTACTGAACTTTCTGCTGCTATGGACACGATCCTTGCGCTGTATGACGCATAACGAACAAACATCTAAGGCGTATCAGACGAGTAGCAGTGACGTCGGATCGTTCGTGAGTTTTTGTCGAGAATGGTCCCTCCAGTGATGTGCCCGCTTGTGACTCAATGACATACTGCGTGCTATGAGCCAACCGTTCCGAGTCCGTATGGCGCCGAGCCCAACCGGCGATTTGCATGTTGGAAGCGCTCGTACTGCACTGTTTAACTTTTTGATTGCTCGTCGCTCCGGCGGGAGCTTCGTCCTGCGTATTGAGGACACGGATGCGGAACGCAGTGACATGGAAAAAGAGGCGGGTATTTATGATGGCCTCCGTTGGCTTGGCCTGCAGTGGGATGAGGGGCCAGACGTGGGCGGTCCGTATGGACCGTATCGACAGAGTGAACGTCACGAGATTCATCACGAGGCTGTCGCGGCCTTGATGGCCGATGGCCATGCTTACCGCGATTACACCACTGCTGAAGAACGGGCTGCAGAGCGCGAGGGCCAACGTGAGCGAGGGGAACCGCAGCGCTACTCCGGTCTCGGTCGAAGGCTTACTAACGCTCAGATCGATGAGCGAAAGGCTGCGGGCGTCGTTCCAGCTGTTCGGTATCGGTCCGAGCCCGACGCGGTCACCTTTGATGATTTGGTGCTTGGTTCGATCACCGTTGGGCCAGACGACATTGATGATTTTGTGATTGCCCGTGGCGATGGATCAGCGCTCTACAACATGGCGGTGGTTGTTGATGATCACCATATGCAGATCAGTCATGTCATCCGAGGGAAAGACCACGTGTCGAATACGTTTCGGCAGGTATTGCTGTACGAGGCGTTGGATTGGGCGCCACCCCGCTTTGGCCATCTTCCGTTAGTCGTGAACGAGCGGCGTCAGAAATTTTCCAAACGTGATGGGGCTCAATGGCTGGGTGATTACCGGGCACAGGGTTATCTGCCAGAAGTCCTCTGCAATTTCCTGATCTTTCTCGGGTGGGCACCCGTCGATGAGCGCGAGATTTTTAGCTTGGACGAACTGGTTCAAGAATTCTCGCTCCAACGGGTGAATCGAGCCGATGCTGTATTTGATACGCAACGCCTTGATCACTTCAATGGCGTGTGGATACGTGGCTTGGACATAGATGATCTTGCCGCGCGGGCGCTGCCATATGCGGCTGCAGATGGTTTAACGATCGGCCCGGCTGATCATGACTACTTTGCTGCGGCACTTGCGCTCGAACAGGAGCGCCTATCTCATCTCAACAAGACGGCAGAGTTGATGGACTTTTTCTTCGACCAGGATCTCAATCCTGATATGCGGCAAGCCAAATTTACGAAGCACGACCCGTCGGAGACTGCGCAGGCCTTGGTACGTGTCAGCGAACTCATTGCTCAGGCGGAATCCTATGATGACGCGACACTTGAGCAGCAGATGCGTGAACTTGCTGGCCAGTTAGGTTGGAAGGCGGGCGACTTGTTTATGCCTGTTCGCGTTGCTGTGACCGGACGACGGGCGACCCCACCGCTCTTTGCCACGATGGAGGTTCTCGGACGCGATCGTTGCCAGGTGCGAATCCAACGTGCCGTGAAGAATCTTGCTGCCTTGACGGGTGGCTCGATTTAGTTCAGTGCATGCCCGGACTATTCGATTCGAGCCTCATGAGCTTGGTCGACCCTGGGAAGAGGTGCAAGTACATGTCGGCGATGAGCTTGTGAGTTGGATGCAGACGGTTGATGTAGCTCATCGGCTTCATGGGGCGGAACTCACCAGCCTTGGTGTCGTTGGTGTTCACACGGCTGATGCCCATCAAAAGCAAGGTCATATGCGTTTCATGTTGGAGGCGGCATTGCGTCGGTCTGAGGCCCGGAGGCTGATGATGTCAACGTTATACGGGGGGGTCCCTGACCTTTATCACCGGTGGGGCTATGCGACGGTCATGCCTGAGATAACCATCACAATCGCTACTGGTGTGGCTAAGTTGGCCATCTCCAGTCACTCTGTGCGACTGGCTGACGAGGGCGATTGGCCGGCTATGGCTCGGGTGTATAACCGGGCGACGTCCTCGGTGAACGGTTCACGAGTACGCGTCCCTGATCGATGGCCTGGGCCTCGGCAAGGCACCTACTTTGGGCGGCTTAAGACGTGGTCATTGGTTGTCGCTGACTCTCGGGGTCGTGTGGTCGGATATTGCACCTGCGACGGTGAGTCCGTGGCTCACTCAGCCACGCAAGAGATGGGGGTGTGCGAGATTTCGGTTGCTGATGCCCATGCGGATTCTTATAGGGCCGCGGCCTCGCTTGTCTCGGCGATAGCCGATGTAGCGGTCAAGCGCCGTGTCGCCGGGATCACCTTCCACTTGCATCCTGAAGGAACGGTGGGTCGTTACTTGGCGAATCATGAGACCACGGTCAACGTTGTACGCCCGGTAGGGCAAGCACAGATGGTTCGTATCTCTGATCCACACGCAGTACTGAAGGCTCTGGACTCGTATGTTGGCCAGCAGGCGGCCCTACTTGACCCGTCTAGACCTGAGCGGGTTGCAGTTCGGACCGAACATGGTGTGGGCTACCTAATGCTTGGTGGGCATGGCCTTCCTCAGGTTGTCCGTCTCCAGACGTCCAGACTGGCGGAAATCATTTTTGGATATCGAAGTGCTACCGAACTGCGAGCTGTTCACGGCGTTCGTTTGTCCAGGCGGGATGCTGAGATGCTTGATGTCTTGTTCCCGCAGATGGATTCATACTGTTGTTGGCCTGATAGGTATTGATCCGTCTGGATTTTCCACGGCTTGGTGACCAGCGCACTTCTTACAGTTGACATGTATTCCATGGAGGTGTCGACATAGCTGCACGAACATAAGTATGGCGACGAAAGCACCGACAAATGGTCGGGCAGGGTCGACGATAGTTGCTGCAATAGCGGACCCGAACATACCAACGATTAGGCCGTTACACAGGGGGCATGAAAGAGCAAACGTCGCCAGAAAACCGCCCGGGACAATTACGTTGCTATGTATGTGATGGTTCTGTCGGGCGTAGTAGCTGGCCCCTGTCAATATCCCGACAAGGGAGGAGTTAATAATCCAGATCGGGTAGTCGATTCCGTGGGTTGGCGAAAGTCTTCGGAAGAAGGGGGTGTCGATTGCATCGGTGAGGACACCTGTACATATGCCGAAGGTTATTGCTGTAAGGGAGGCGATAGCCATGACTCGAAAGATTCGTGCTTTCCTGATACCTCGGTGTTCTGGGGTCATCATCTTGACCTTCTAGCTGGTGACTTTGCCGGTTTCGAGATCACGTTGACGGGCGGACGTCGATCGACGGTGGGGCGGACCCCAACCACCGGCCCCTGCAGTTTGGTGTTCAAAGCGGTCTCCCCGAAGCATCACGGTTGTGGTCTTGCTAGCAAGATCTATTCGACGCCCGTTGCGTACTAACGTGTTTCGAGAGGGCACTCCTGGCAGGCCGCCGTTGAGGCCATAGGGTCCTGTCTTTTGACGGTCAGAGCGCAATTGAAGCGTGGCTTGATCGGCGAGCAGTCGATAGTGTCGCTCAATTGCTAAGCCTCCTCGGAACTGTCCGGACCCACCACTGTCGGGGACGAATTCGTAGCGATCAATTGCGATGGGCAACTCAGACTCGATGACTTCTGCGGGATTGTTCGAGAAATTGACGACGATGCTTGAGGCACCGTCAACGCCGTCTGCGAAAGGACGGCCTCCCCACGAGGCAAAAAGAAATTCAAGAAGTACGAAGGGGGAGTTCCCGTCGTATCCAGCGATGCTGACTCCGGTGTCACCGCCGCTTTCGGCCGCGGGCACCTTGTCGGGCAATGCTTGGGCCAAGGCGCCCATCACGGTGTTCGCGATCCGAAATCCGGCAAGTCCCCGTGCGGCGACCGCTGCAGGTCGGGTTGGGTTAACGATGGAGCCTGGAGGAGCGACGATATGGATTGGACGGAAGTAGCCCTCATTGTTGGGAATGTCGGGAGGCATGACGCAGCGTATGCATGCGTAAGCGGCAGATTGGGTGAACGGGAGAGGGTTGTTGATTGCACCACGAACCTGCCGTCCGGAACCGGTGAAGTCCACCGTCAGTCGGTCACCTCGGATTCTTAGGGCTACCTGAATGGGGATTGGGTCTGGATCGATCCCATCGTCGTCTAGGTGATCGGTGAATTCATAAACGCCATCTGGAATTTCACGAATAGCCGCTCGGGCTCGTGCTTCGGCATAGTCCAATACAGCCTGACTGAGGGACGCGAACTGGTGTGGGCCAAAGTCCTCAGTAAGCGTGAGGAGACTCTGTGCACCGACATGACCGGCGGCAAGTTGTGCGCGCAGATCGCCCAGAACTTGAACCGGTACTCGTACGTTACGTTCGATTAGTTGCCACACATGCGTGACGTGATCCCCTCCAGCCATGAGACGGACAGGAGGAAGGCACAAGCCTTCTTGGAAGATTTCTGTGGCATCACATCCGTTTCCACCAGCGGTTTTACCTCCAATGTCCGCGTGGTGGGCGATGGTAAGGACATGCCCGAGGAGGTGTTGGTCGCGGAAAACAGGTTGTGTGACATACATGTCTGGGAGGTGGGTTCCTCCTGCATAAGGATCGTTAAGCACATACACATCCCCAGGCTGGAGTTCCTCACCAAAGCGATCGAGAAAGGCTCGCATCGCGTGAGGAACGGATCCGAGGTGCAGGGGGAGCGTTAGGCCCTGTGCGATTAACCGTCCTTGCGGATCACAGAGGGCTGCAGAGAGATCCATGGAATTCTTTAAGTTGGTGGAACGTGCGGTTCGAATAAGAGCTACAGCCATTTCATCGACTAACGATGACACTGCGTGGCGAAATATTTCCCGATCAACGGAACGTGGGGCTTCGGCATGACCTGTCATGACGTGTGCTCAAGTACTAGGCCGCCGAGGTCTTGTCGTGAGCATTTCCACCCTGGCGGGACGACTGTCGTGGCATCGTAGTCCTCAACAATAGCTGGACCGTCGACAACACGGACGTCGCCTCGACGAAGAATAGGTGTGCGCTGCCAGGTACCGTTGAACCACGCTTTTCGATGCTTAATGTGCCGTGAAGTCGCCAGGGCTTCAGTCATCCGGACCGGACTGGACGGGTGTACGGCTGTCACCCTGAGTGCGGCGGCGAAAATTCGTCCGTCAGGATCTCGATGTCCGTACATGTCCAGGTGAAGGGACTCGAAACAAGTGCAGATTTCGGACACCGACCGTCTCGTGACGCGACCCGGAGGGATTGGTACCCCGAGTTCGAAGGATTGCCCGAAATAACGACAGTCAGCCACCATCTCGAAGCTAAGGTCACGCTGGTGGAAGCCGCCTGTCTTGGCGAGGGAGGCACATCGGGCCTGTAGCTTTTTGAGTTCTGTAGCCAGACACCGTACGGCGTCTGGCGAGGTGAGGTTGATCTGGGTTGATTGAGTGGACATCCACCGTAGGTCGGCACCGAGAAGGCCGGTGGCGCTAAAGACGCCAGGGCCTGGGGGAATCACTACGCGTTGGACGTTCAGCGTATTGGCTAAAGCAGCGGCCATGCCTGGCCCGCCGCCGCCAAACGCGATAAGCGTAAACATTTTAGGGTCGATACCTCGCTCACTCGTGACAGCGCGCATAGCGCGGGCAAGCTCAGCAGCGGCTATGCGATGGACCGCATCTGCGGCCTCGATGAGGCTCGTCCCGAGCGGTCTGGCAATTTTTTTCTCAACGACTCGCTCGGCTGCGCGTGCATCGAGGGTCATCGATGATCCGAGTAGAGAGGCTGGGTTGATATGGCCGAGGACGACAGTCGCGTCGGTAAGCGTCGCATTACGGCCACCGAGACCGTAACAGGCTGGGCCAGGATCGGCGCCAGCGCTCGCAGGGCCTACAGAGATGCCCCCAGCTTCATCTACGGTTGCGATGCTGCCACCACCGGCGCCGATTTCAACCAGATCGATAGAAGGTGTTCGTAGAAGATAGCCGGCTCCTCGTGTGAGCCGAGAACTCGAACTCATCCCAGCCCCGACTTCCAGTTCCGGTGTGAATGCAGGTTCACCGTGCTTGATCACCGCGGCTTTTGCGGTGGTCCCGCCCATATCGAAGGCAAGGACGTGGGGCAGGTCAAGATCACGGGCCAGTTGGGCAGCGCTCATCACGCCTGCCGTTGGTCCTGACTCAAGGACAAATGCGGGACGTTGGGCAGCGGTGGTGGCCGGAATGACTCCGCCACTCGATTGCAACATTAAGAGCGCGGCGTCTGTGTTGCGAGATCGAAGCGCAGTATCAAGGCGTCGGAGGTAGGCACCGACGACTGGTTGCAGAAACGCGTTAATGACGGTCGTGCTTGTCCGGTCGTATTCGCCAATCAGCGGCAGGATATCTGCGCTCTCAGAAATGGCGACGTCAGGCATTTTTTTTCTAACGATCGCAGCAATGGATTTTTCGTGTTGATCATTGACGTACGCGTTGATCAAGCAGATCGCTACGGCTTCAATCTTGCTTGCGATTAATACATCGATCGAGTGTTCAAGTTGACGCTGATCAAGGGGCTGGACGACGGCGCCGTTGCTGGAGATTCGTTCCGACACACCTAATCGATGCTGCCGATCGACGAGAGGCTCGGAGCGAGACCATTGGAGATCGTACAGGCGTGGATAACGCAGGCGACCAATTTCAAGAACATCTCGGAACCCTTCGGTTGTCAGTAGGCCTGTGCGGGGCCCACGACGTTCGAGGATCGCGTTTGTGGCCACGGTACTGGCATGCAGCAGGGTGCAGATCCTGTCGAAGTGTCCGTTGATACAGGCTTCGAGCCCGACTACGACGCCTGTCTCAAAGGCTGACGGGGTCGAAAGTGTTTTATGCCGAGTCACGTGCCCGGTGCTGTCAACCGCGACTACGTCAGTAAATGTGCCGCCGACGTCGGCAGCCAGACGGAGGTCATGAGTGGCTGTGTCTATACGGGGCATGCGTGTTATTGGAAAGCCTTGGAGCTATAGGTCCGGCTAATGTGACCGAGCGGGGGAGGTAACGGCCATTTCAAGCGGCGGGCAACAGCGAAAAATGTGGCGCTGTTGCTACTGACGACAGGCAAGTTATACGTGTGTTCAATAGTTCGAATGACCTTAAGGGTCGCAAGGTTTGTGCATGACAGGAAAATCGCCGTGGCTTGCGGGGGGGGAGGATGTGCTGCGATTAGCTCAAGCATCGTGTGCGAGGTCACTGCAGCTATTTGTACGGCTTCCTCGATGCCAAGACCGTGAGCGCTGACCGTTTCAAACCCATGCTCTTCCAGGAACTGTGTTTCGTGGTGGTTGAGCTCGTCTGGATATGGGGTATAGAGCGAGACATGTTCGGCTCCGATCGCATGCAAGCTTTCTATTACTGCACCAGAGGTTGTTACGGCGGGCGCATTGGCTGCGGTCTCAATTTGTCGGCGTAGTTGTTGTTCTCCGTCGATCCCTTGAACAAAGCTGCTCGCGGTGCACGCGAACACCAGAATGTCAATATTCGCGCTCCCAAGTTCGTCGGCGGCCCGCTCGGCATGGGCGAGCATTCGAAGTGAGTCTTCAACCCCGCATGTCGAATTTCGCATTCGAGCGGCGTGCACTGTTGCCGTGGTCGGCACGAGGCTCCAGAACTCTGGTTCGACGACTGTATTGACCGACGGCACGAGCAATCCGACTCGAGTCACTGTCTTTACCTCCGAACGGATTCCCCTCTCATCGTGAGTGTGGTGCTGTGTGAGTGTCAATAGCGACGGAGATTTGGAACGACGGTGGTGGGATCGCCACGCCGCTGCAGTATTCGGATGACGTGCGTGTGCTCATGACCTGGGTTGATCTCCCAGACCTGTGGGCGATTGAAGAGACCTTTGCCCTATATGCACGCGAGGAACGCGTGACCATTTCCTTCCCGACCGGATTCAGCCGAGGGCTTCCAACTACGGTTATAGTCCAAGATCCGGATGCTGACGGCACTCCTATGCGTCGAGAACTTTGCTGGCACGAGAATCCATTTAAGCGAGAGCTTGAACACTTTCGTTGCCGTAACGATGGGAGGTCCCCTGCATACGCCTGGGAGGAACTCAAAGATCATTTGAGGCTTGTACGGGAAATTGCCCGGGTATTTTTTGCGAAGAGGAGTGAACTTTGATGTTTCGTGTTTTTGACTCGCGTACTGACATTCAGAACCTAATCATTCGGCCGGACATTCGTGCTCGATTTCTAAGGATGGAACCTGGCGAGGCCAACGTTGTTCATAGTCACGATCTTGGTGAGGAAATCTTTCTTGTGTTGGAAGGTCAGGCCGAGTTTGAGATTGAAGGTCATCGCGAGATTCTGGGCCCGGGGCAATTGTGTTTTGCTGCGCGGGACGAACTGCATTTGGTGCGTTGTCTCGGTGACCAGCCAATGACCATGTATCTGTCGGTAACTCCTCACATTGAACCGACCCACACGTGGTGGCGTGATGATGGGGCCAAGCTTTCGCCTCGCTATGGTGGTTCTACACGTGCAGAACGATCGGCACGGACGGATGATTCACCATCCATAACCGATCTAGCAGAACTGCATCTGGCAGCAGTCGCAGCGGTGGAGGAATCTCTTAGTCGTGCTGTGAGTGCGCAGCAGGATGGTGCCAAAGCGCTATTGCTGGCGGTGGGCGGTGACGATGCCGAAGCAACGAAGCGAGCGGTTGACCAGATGTGGGAGGCGCTTTATCCAGCCTTCAGTGCTGTCCGAGACATGGCTGGTTCGTGGAACGAGCTTGCGGCCCATGCGGCTTCAGAAGACGAATAGCGCTAGTTGATTTGCTGGCGGTTCGTCTCAGTCGGTTCCCGCTGCCCACGCGCCAAGAGCCATATAACCGCCATCTACGTTCACCGATTCCCCGGTGATAAACGATGCCCCCTCACTGGCTAAGAACACGGCAGTGGCCCCAATATCCTTGGGTGTGCCGATGCGTCCTAGCGGGTGGGCGCTGCCCCACAACTGGAGGAGTTCTTCCTCATCGCCAAAGGCGCGGGCCGCTCCACGGGCTAGGGGTGTATCAATAGTGCCCGGATTTATGGCAACGACGCGGATGTTGTCGTCTGAAAAATCAAGCGCCATGTTGCGAGTGAGGGACAAGCTGCCGCCCTTGCTAGCCGCGTAGGCCGGAACTAGAGGCTGGGACTGTAGGCCCTGAACGCTGGCGATGTTGATGATGGTTCCGCCGCCGCGAGCTCGGATATGTGGGATTGAGAACTTGGCCATCAGGAATTGGCCTTTGAGGTTGACGCCAATAATTCGATCCCAGGTTTCTTCATCCATTTGTTCGGCGTTCATATAGGAGGCTGTTGGTTGAATGCCCGCGTTATTGACGAGAACGTCGAGCGCCCCAAGAGATTCGATGGATTCATTGACCATCCGTTTCGCGTCCTTTAGGACGCTTACGTCGCCAGTCACCGCAACTGCCCGGTGGCTATCGCTTTTCAGTTTGTCCGCGAGCTGGTGAGCGGCGTCGCCATCAATGTCGGCCACGCTTACGGAGGCTCCTGATTCAGCAAAGGCTTGGCAAATTCCGGCTCCAATTCCAATGGCTCCTCCAGTAACAAGGACTACTCGGCCATCATGCATGTTCATATAGCCTCCGCGCTTACCGGCTGGACGGTGTAGCGTAGCTGTTGGACAGTGTTTTTCGAAATATTACCGATGTGGCGGAACCCGATCGAACGTCAATGACCAACAGTGAAGCAAAGAGCGTGGCTAGCTCAACAGTGCGTAACCGTATTTTGGGTGTCTTATTCATTGCGCGTGGTGTTATTGCTGCCGGCTATCTCGCAAGTTTCACGGTCCTTACGATCGTTGGTGCGTCATTAAGTGGAAATGCCGCATTGGCTGGAATTCCAGCTGCGCTTGTAATGGTGGGACGGGCGATAGGTCCGGTACCTACGGCGCGTTTAATGGATTCTCGAGGTCGGCGTTCTGCATTTGTTGCTGGATATACAGTGGGAGCGTTAGGTGGCTTAATTGCCGGTGTGGCCGTTGCGACGGAATCGTATGCGCTGTTGCTGTTAGGGGCCTTTTTGTTGGGTGTGGCGAGGGCTAGCGGTGATATGGCGCGGTACGCGGCTGCTGAGATATTTCCGGTTGAACAACGTGGTCGAGTGATTGGCTTGATGGTTTTTGCGGCCACGGTCGGCGCGATTGGCGGACCGATACTGGTTCTTGCTACGGCAGGTCCTGCAGTT
Organism: Chloroflexi bacterium UBA6622; assembly: GCA_002433065.1. Lineage (GTDB taxonomy): Bacteria > Chloroflexota > UBA11872 > UBA11872 > UBA11872 > UBA11872. The sequence continues at coordinate 12,471 of DJHK01000033.1, read as the reverse complement.
GCTTTGGGGCTTCCAGAATTTTCCGGGCCATGGTTCGCAACGTCAGGCATGCTGGTGCTGGCATCCGTGATTACATGGATATTTGTCCGGCCGGATCCGCGGGAGATTTCGGTTTCTGATGGGGTTTCTGATGAGCAGGGTGGTTTGATGACCCATCGAATTTCGAAACTACTTGCCCAGCGGTCGATCCAAATCGGTGTGCTCGCGTTGTTGGTAGGTCAAGCGGCGATGACGCTCACAATGGTGGTGATTCCACTGCACATGCACGAGGGGCTTCATTCCACCGGGGCAATATCGATTGCAATGACATGTCATGTGGCCGGCATGTTTGCTCTGTCTCCTCTCACGGGTCGTATGGTCGACGGTTTTGGTGCGTATCCTGTTGTACTCATGGGGGCCATCATGCTGATTCTTGCGAGCATATTGGCTTCTTTGGATTCGGGTTTGGGCGCTGTTCTTTTGGGAATGTTCGTTTTAGGTTATGGGTGGAATGCGTGCTACGTAGGTGGATCTTCTTTATTGGCTACGGGGATGCCGATTGGTATTCGAGCACGATTGCAAGGGCGGATCGAGTCGGTAACTGCCGTGGTTGGGGCGCTTAGCAGTGCTGTTTCTGGTCCACTGTTTGTAGGGGGCGCCGGTATGGGGTGGGTCGGAGTTTCTGGCGTAGGAGTAGCTGCGATACTGGTTGTCGCCGTAGGATGGAAGAGAGGCTTGGTTCGTTCGACAGTCGAGCCGTGATTCGTCTCCATTTACAATGGGACGGACCTGTCGATGCTGCTGAGGCCATATGCCAACTCTATGGGGTAGGAATTACACACGCGCTGACTTGATGAGGCGCATTGGCGACGTATCACAAATCGGCGGGGTTCGCTCATATCGCCTTGACGGTGGTTCTGGCGATGGGCTTCCTGTCGTGCAGGTTGATACTGGGGCTGGGCTTCGTTTCAATGTGGTGCCGGGCCGTGCGCTCGATATAACAGGGGCGTGGTATAACGATGTTCCGCTTGGATATCGAACTCCCACTGGCGAAGTAGATGGGGCTCGATATGAACCGGAAGATCAGGGGTGGATCAGGACGGCAGTTCTTGGACTCTTGGTAACTGGTGGTCTTGACAATGTAGGAAATCCTGCGGTCGAAGACGATCAAAGCTTTGGTCTTCATGGACGCCTGTCTAATCTGGCTGCATCAAACGTATACGCGGATGGCGAGTGGAATGGTGATGAATATGAGATGTGGGTTCAAGGTCGCGTTCGACAGGCAGCTTTATTTGGCGAGAACTTCGAGCTAAAGCGACGTATTTCGACTTCGCTTGGGGCTACGTCTCTGCTGATTCACGATGAAGTAACCAACCTTGGGGCTCGGCCGGAGCCCGCAATGGTTCTCTATCACTTGAATCCTGGATATCCAATTCTTGATGAGGGCTCTCAACTACATGTCCGCAGTCAATCGCGTCGCCCGTACGACGACCATGCGGCCTCGCTTGAGGCTGATTGGCAAACCTATGGGCCACCGACGCCAGGTTGGCGGCAGGCGGTGTGGATTCACGATGTGGAGCCTGGGCCTGATGGTCGCGTGAGGGTAGCGCTCATTAATCGTGGGTTCGGTGAAGGCATAGGTCTTGGTATTGGGTATCGAAAGGATCAACTGCCCTATTTAAACCAATGGAAGATGACTGGGGTCGGGGAATATGTAACTGGGATAGAGCCTGCCAATTGCACCGTGCTTGGACGCGAGCAAAATCGGGCTGATAACACCATGCACACGCTTCAACCAGGTGAGACCGTGGAATTCGAGGTTGAGCTTTCTGTCTTGGAGGGATCAAAGGCGATCGACAAGTTTATTGCCCCGATCGGAGGCTGACATCAGTGCTCATGTCGAGTCGTTACGTGTGAGGTATTCCGACACTGATGCACAGGGGATCGCTCATCACTCAAGTTTCTTCCGGTGGCTGGAAGAGGCTCGTATAGGTTGGCTTGCCGCCATTGGTCACAACTATGAAGGGCTGACTGTGAGGGGTGTGTTCATCCCGCTCACATCGTGCTCGTGCGTGTTCAAACGTTCTGTTTATGCAGGTGACCGGATCGATGTTCGGTTGGAGTTAACCCAGCTGTCTCGTGCTACAGCTGGGTTTGATTACTGGATTACACGAAGTGGTTCATTGCTCGCCACTGCAACGACGACCCATGCTTTCGTGGATTCCAAAGGTCTATTGAGACGATTGTCTCGTGACGATCCGTTTTGGCTAAGCGCGAGCCCACTTGCACAGTAAATATTTCGTTACGATGCGTGCAGCAACGATGGTCTATCTCAACACCGATGTTTTCTATGACTCGTGACGAAAGCAACTTGCGTTCTTTTACCGTTTTTCTTTCTGGGATTATCCAAGGTTCGTATACGGACGATGGGTTGCACGCTCAGGACTATCGTGATGCCTTACGTGAGGTCATTGCGGCTGTGCATCCTGAGGCTGAGGTGATTTGCCCTGTTGAGTTGAATCCCGATTCTTCTGAATATGACGAAGCGGTGTCGCGGGCAGCGTTTTTTGAAGAGATTGAGCTCGCTGCTTCATCTGACGTGACGGTTGCGTATGCTCCTGTTGCCACGATGGGTACTGCGGTAGAGATGTATCGAGCTTATACCGCCGGTGCGTTGGTCTACACGATTTCTCCTATGGCTCGGAATTGGGCTGTACGGTTTCTTTCGACAGAGGTTTTTGCTGATTTATCGGAATTTGAGATTTTCGTGAAGGGGGGTGGTGTAGGTCGTGCTGTCCTCAACAAACAACATAAGAACGAGTCCAGTTTCTAGCCAATAAGAGCTAATTTGTACTGAAGTGTGTTCGGACGACGTGATCTAAAAGGTCTTGAGTACATGCGTCGCAGAATATGATTCGGGAATCATGTTCTTCCCGGCCTAGCTCGAGTAACTGGGCGTTGTCACTGGCGAATCTCATGCTGCACAAGTTTTGACAGGCAATACGTCCATAAGACGTTTCGATGTGGTCGTGGCGACTGCGAGAGGGCAATTCCAGAACATGACCGAAGCCGTTTATCGCAAGCCGACGCAGAGCTATTCGGCGGTCTTCAGGGTCACTAATTGAACGGATACGGTGTACGGAGATCGCTGTGGCAAGGTTGCTTTTGTAGCTGGAGAGTACATGTGGATCTGTGTTTGGGGTGATGTTGTACTCGTGTTCATCGCGGAGGTCCTGCTCCACAATTGCCACGTCATAGTGCGGTGATGCCTGCTGCCAAGGCTCACGCTCAATGGTTTTAAGGAGTGTGGGGGCGACTATTTGTCCTGTTTCAGGGTCAAGACTTTTTTCTACATACCAGAGAGTGCTCCAGTACGGTGATCCCCGCGGCACACCAGGCATCACCCAGGTTCCGAATGGTCGAAGTTGCGATCGGCTTACGCTGAAGCCAGCTCTTTGACCGAGCACAGTGGATACATCTTGTATTTGGGCGATAGTCGAAACAACTGTTTCGGCTTCCCACGACTGGATGTCTGGTGTCCACTGGAAAGAGATCGACTTCATTAATTGAAAATGTTCACCGGGGAATCGTATGTGATTATGGCTCGAACCAAGTTGTATGACTAACGGGCTTATGCTCGTTCATACTATAGGTCTGCGGCGGTATCTAGGGTTTTGATGAAATTGGAAGTTTCAGAGCGGGCAGTGGCGGTTGAGGTAGGGGTGCACACTCGTGTTGGCATCTATGTGCCCACCTCCGACGACTATCGTTTTTTCGCGCTGGGATCAGCTCCATCATCTCTGGAAGCACCGGACTTCGATCTGACCATTGGTTACAAGGCTGCGGTCTCCGAAGCAGTGACCAATGCGGGTTCCTATGCCTTCAACACAACCACAGTTGATAAGGGGTTGGTTAGTGATGGCCTGCCGATTTCAGTTGTGACTGGTGAAGCATTGGCTCGTGGTCCAACGGCATTTCTTATGGGCAATCTTGTTGCTCGAGACTTGGAAGCATTAGCTAGCAACGTTGCGTTGGCGGGATTTGAGGAGGTTGGGCGTGCCACGACTTCCGTTCGAGATTTGCGTGAACGGGTTGATGGGCCGGCGGCTATTGACGTTATTGCTTCTCACAAACCCGATTTAGTCGTTGCTTCGCTTACTTCTGACTCGGAAGGTGATGGGATCGAGTATTTGGCGGATTTAATGGTTATGGGTTTGGCGGGTCGAGAGTCTCATTACGTGCCACGCATTTTGCTTCTCTATGGTGGGGATGTTCCGACGGCAGTCCTGAACCGACTCAAGCTGGTGTTTCCAACCCGCGTTATCCGGATTTCTGGGGGAACCCCTAATCAACCTATGGATTTGCACGCGCCTACGACGGCGCTTGAAGAAGAGGCAAAAAACCTCTGTCAAAACATATTTAAAGGTAATGTGATTCCGACGTCACTTGCGACATCACCTCATCGGTCTCGTGCTGTTGGTTTAGGTGCGGCTACTGATCAATTGGCTAAGAGTCAGGGGCTTGATGTGACCGTGCTCGCTTGTGACTACAGTGATGTTACCGTCGTTGTTGCGCGTGGAGGCATTACTAAATTGGCGCAATTCGCTGCCGGGAATTCTGACCATCGGCCATTTCATTTGGGCTTCCACACGCCTGTTGATCGAGTCGCGCGATGGATTCCTGATGGCTTGTTGCCGCAGGCCATGCACTCTTATGTGATTAACCAAACCTCTCATCCAACGGCGATTCCTTCTACAACTTCTGAGCTAATGCTCAGCCACGCCGTTTGGACGGTGGGTGCTCGTGGTGCGCTGACAAACTCTGATGATGGGAGTCGGTTGATTAAGGATGGTTCGGTAGATCTCGCAGTGCTAACTGGTGAAGTCACAAAATATATTGGTCGTCCAATACAGGCGGCCCTGTTAATGATCAACAGTCTTGAAACTTGGGGAATTACGCAGCTTGCTTTTGATTCTGCGAGTGCTCTTGCGATGAGTGGCTGTTTGCTTGAAACAGGAATCCCTGTTTCTATCGAGTCTTCCTTGATCCACCTTGGCTCGTGCGTGGCAGTACGTGGTCAAGCATCGGTCGGCGAGACGGCGGTAGCCGTGGAAGTCCAGCCTGATGGGTTTCCCGCGATTGAGCGAGAAGTTGGTGCTGGATCCATGGATGTGATCCAGTGGGAGGCAGGAGTTGACGCGGAAATTCGTATCTGGCCGAGTGGCAAGTTTGACGTTGGGCTCGGTTATGGACGGCCAATACGAGTTCGTTCCAAACTTGTGCCTGGAAGTGTGGGGCTTGTGATAGATGCGCGAGGGCGACCACTTGAATGGCCAGAAGACTCTGATGAACGCAAGGCTCGGATTGAGCAGTGGTATCGAAGTTTAAACGCGTATGCCTCGGCATGAATCCGAATACGATTGATCGGGTTTCGTGATGAAAGATGCAATATCTCGAATAGTTGCTTGTGGAAGCCTCCGTCGTAGGCACAGCCTTCCCTTCCCGGGAAAAATCCTTATTGATGTTGGCGATACCGTTGAAGTCGGACAGATGTGGTGTCGAAGTCGTATGCGAAGCGGTGTATCGGTTGTTGATCTTTGTCGGATGCTAAGTGTGTCTCCCGAGGAAGCGAGGCGAATGGTTGTTGTTGGGGTGGGTGTGACAGTTGACGAAGGAACTGTTTTAGCAGAAGAACCAAAGAGAATCCGATCAACTCGACAGTGGATAGCTCCTTTTCGAGGGGCTATCAGTGAAGTCAGCAATAGTGCGGTTGCCGTGTTTGCACGTGAAATTCGAGAAGTGGCTCTCTACTGCCGATTGGCAGGTACGGTGGTAAGTGTCGATTCAAGCGCAGGCATAGTTGTGGAAGGGCGGGGGGTGGCGATTGCCGCTTTGCTTGGCGGTGGAGGCCGGGCGTATGGACCCATTAGATTCTTAGAGGCAGGTGAGCAGCATACTAGCGGAGACAACTCTCATACTGGATCGATTCTCGTTACACCCGAACCGTTGCGTACCGAGTGGGTCAAGAGGGCTCTAGAAGTTGATTGTGCGGGTATTGTGGCGCCGTCCGTTTCATTAGATCTGGCGTCTAGCTTAGGTATGGTGCCTGCGATTTCTGGGATGGTTCTTAGTCCTGAGACGATACCGGTTCCTATAGTGTTGACCGAGGGGCTGGGCATTGCTCGAATGCCGAGAGTTTTACAGGATATGTTTCGTTCTTCCGATGGTGAGATTGCTGCAGTTTCTGGTAGCCGGCGGCCTGGCGATTCGGAGGTAATGCTTTCGGAGGCAGTTGCAGGCCGGATCTCACAATCGGCACGCGACGGTATTACTGTCCGTGTTTCCGTGGGTCCGGATGCTGGGACGGAGGGGAATATTGTTGGCGATCAGCCGCAATTAGGTCGTTCGCAATCTGGTGTTCTTACGCCTCTTGCGCGACTCCGGAAAGTTGAGGGTGGATCTCTTTTGAGTCCAATAGCCAACCTTGAAGTCCTGGAATGATTGATGCTGACGCTAGGTTTTTGAGTGTCCGATGTCGTGTTACATACGTTCTGGAGCGTCAATTCCGAGAAGTTCAAGACCATTGGCAAAGGTTTGTCGAACGGCTCCAATTAGTGATAAACGCTGAAGGGTGAGCGATTCGTCTTCGGTGACAACTCGATGTTTGTTGTAGTACGAATGAAACGTTCGGGCAAGGCTCAACAGGTAGTGGGTGAGTCGATGGGGTTCACGATGCATTCCAGCGTCAACCAGGATTTCCGGAAATGCGAGAAGAAGCCGTAACAATTCCCCATCGTCTTTTGTGAGCCAGTTTTTGTTGCTCGATTTCTCAGGAGCCGGAATGTTTTTTGCGGTTCTTTCAATGCCGGCGCAACGTGCATGCGCCATTTGAATGTAATAAATGGGGTTTTCAGGGTCTTCGCGCTTCGCTAATTCCAAGTCAAATACCATTTGGCTGTCCATGGCTTTTGAAAGGAAGAAGTAACGAGTTGCGGCAGGGCCAACTTCATCCAAAAGCTGTCGTAATGTGACGAATTTTCCGCTTCGTTTTCCTTGTCGGCCAAGTTCTCCATCTATTCGAATTCCTACCATTTGTGTCAGGAGGATTTCGAGCTTGGAAGCCTCACGGTCTACTCCAAGCGCAGCCATTGCTGCTTTGACGCGAGGTACGTGTCCATGATGATCAGCGCCCCAGATATCTATCACATGGTCAAAATTTCGTCGTTCAAGTTTGTCTTGGTGGTAGGCGATATCAGCTGCAAAGTAGGTGGGATCTCCGCGGGATCTGACGAGCACATTTTCTCTGTCGTTGACGCCGTCGCCTCCAACGAACCAGACAGCGCCGTCACGACGTGTCACATGGCCGCCTTTTTCGAGCGAGTCAAGGACGCTTTCAATATCGCCTCGGTCTCGCATGGATTTTTCTGAAAACCAACTATTGATCTCGATGTTTAGATCTTCGAGATCACGTTTGATTTCATTCAAAGCTATTCCGACGGCTCGTGCCTCAAATGCGGACGGTTTAGTCGGTTTTTCGTCATTCAGCCATCGGTCATTATCTTCGTCCGCGATTTGAGCTGCCCATCGGGAAATGTAGTCCCCAAGGTAGCCGTCAGTTGGGAACGGCGCCTCGTGACCGAGAGCTGCTGCGTAGTGGTGGTATACGCTCAAACCGAGCAATTCCACTTGGTAGCCGGCATCATTCACGTAGTACTCGCCGGTCACCTCATAGCCGATCGCACGCAATATTCTGGTTAGTGCGTCGCCGACGACACCTCCGCGCCCTGCCCCTGCGGTAAGCGGGCCAGTTGGGTTTGCGCTTACGAATTCGACTTGAACCCGAAGCCCGTCACCAATGTCTGTATGGCCGAAGGTAGGACCTGCCTGATGAATCTCGGGGAGTTGGTTGAAGACCCACTCGTCTTTGAGCCAAAGATTAATGAACCCAGGTCCTGCGACTTCGGCGGTGCGTACGGAAGGGGAATGGGGCATGTGCTTCACGATCACGTCAGCGATATCTTTGGGAGCTGCTCCGAGTACACGCGCGAGTCGCATCGGTTCAGAACTCGAGTAGTCGGCGAGATCATCTTCACGTCGTTCGACAGCAAAGGTCACCGATGGCGACTTGGCGATGTCGCCAGCGGCTTGTGCGGCGCTGAGTCCTTCAGCTAACAATGCCGAGAGGTCACTACGAATCATAGGGTGAAAGGTGGTGCAACGGCGCCAGAACGATGGCGTGGCTTAGATCAGATTATAACGAGGCTTCTGGACCGGCGGGCATCCGGAACGGTTTCGGTTCGAATTCTCTGCGGATTGATAACCGGCCACGATTTTGGTAGGTCAGCTGCATGTGGTCACGACTCTCAGGGTTCGGTGCTATCTTCCCCAGTCTCTGGGGTAACGAAAGTCACGGTCGATGGTTCTGTGGGATAGCTTGGCAATTACTGGTAAACGACGCTTGAACTGAGATGCCTCAATACGGTGCAGCACGTTATTTACGATTGCCGAGTCGTACCCATCAGAAACAAGGTCGTCAGCTGTGAACTGTTCGTCAATTAGGAGGTAGAGCACCTGGTCCGCGAGTTCGTAGTCAAAACCGAGTTCGTCTTCATCTGACTGGCCTTCCCAAAGGTCGGCGCTAGGGGTCTTTTCAAGGATTGCTTTGGGTATATCGAGAGCTTCTGAGAGTGTTTGTACTTGTGTTTTATAGAGATCGCCGATTGGGTTGACGGCACTCGCCATGTCGCCATGCTGGGTTCCGTAACCCAGTAGCAGTTCGGTTTTGTTGCTTGTGCCTACGACAAGTCCACCAAAGGATTCTGATTGATCGTAAAGGGCGGTCATGCGAGTCCGGGCCATCACGTTGCCTCGTCGCAAGTCCGAGGGCTTGTCGTGCAGTTGATCAGTGATTCCATCAACAGCTGGTGAAATATCGATGAGGACCGATGCGATGTTTAGCTGACGAACAAGGGTCTCGGCATCACTGCGACTGGCGGGATTACTGGTTCGGTAGGGCATTAGCACCGCTAGCACAGAGTCGCTGCCAAGTGCTCGAACGGCTAACGCACAGCTAAGTGCCGAGTCGATGCCCCCTGATAACGCCACCACTGCTCGATTAATGCCAAACTTCCCGATTTCATCTCGGACGAAGCCTTGGAGGACACGTGTTACCAGGGCTGGATCAAGCTGCAAGCCTCTTATGGCTCTTGTCCGCAGTTGTTGCTTACTCGACATCTACTCGGTGTCGCTCGGCAGAAATTCGTGTGAACTCTCGACCATTTAGCGCCACATTTTCGTCGCGACGGAGTGGTAGACGCGTTCGTTGCCTCCGGAGCATACTGTCGTCGAGAGTTGCCACCACGAGGGCTTCTTCGAAGTCGGGTGCGCGGATTAAGCTTTCGCCGTCAGGTCCAATTACTTCCGATCCTCCCCAAAAATTTATCCCGTCTTCATAGCCAACCCGGTTGCAATGTGCCACGAAACAGACGTGCAATTGGGCATACATTCTATTCAAGGTGTGCCACGTTTCCGCCGAGCCCAGCTCGGGTGTTCCACCAGAGATACCACGACCGGGGCTGCTGGATAGGCCGTAGATGATATCGGCCCCATCGGATGTAGCTATGCTCGCGGTACTTGGATGCCAAAGATCTTCGCAGATCAACATTGCCTGACGACCAATGGGGGTGGTGAAGGCACGTACCGTGCTTCCGGCAGCTAAGTCTCTGGCTTCGTCAAAGAGACCGTAGGTGACGAGGTAGATCTTGTGGTGGATGTGCTTCCAATTTCCTTTGTGCAGGTATCCGGCAGCTGGGACAAACCTATGATCAGCGGTTTCTTCTATGAAGCCGACGACAATGTCAATGCCCATGCTGGCTTCGCGCAGTGGGTTTAAGCGGTCGTCATTTCGGGAGACAGCCACTTCGGTGACCAAGTCGCTGAGGAAATAGCCCGTTAGCGACTGCTCGGGAAACATGACGACGTCTGCGTCTTCATCGCAAGCACGGCGTACGTATTCAAGATGAAGATCGAGGTTTCTGTTCAGGTCGCCTAACGACGGGCCAATCTGGGCAATGGCCAGGCGGATGTTTTTCACGGTGCCTCGCCGTCTTGGGGATTACCCAAGTTTAGCTTCGCGGATAGACGACCTGCGAGGAATTACTAGTCATCTATCACGGTTAGTCGTCAGATGATCATTAACTTCTTTTGGCTTAATGAGTTGGCTGATTTCCTGAACTCTGTCTGCACAGCAATAATAATAATAATGGTTATAAGCATCGCTGCTCTTCTAACGAGCCAAACGTAAAATGTGTTTTGGTTGACGTGCGGCAGTGGTGGGAAAGATCCGGTAGTGAGAAATCGAATTAACGGAGTGACCCGGGCTTCAGTGTTTACAGTGATCCTGGCTGTTGTTTTGGGCTCAGCCGGGGGGGCGATAACTGGGTTTTTTGCAGGGCGCGCGAGTGCCCCAGTGGATGAAATCGTCGCATTGCCGGATGCTGCGGTGCGTGCTCCTCTCGATTCTTACGCTGACCTGATAGAGGAAGTATTGCCGGCGGTGGTAACGATAGAGTCGCGACGGAGCCTGTTCGGCATGCCATCAGGCTCTATAGGGACGGGGTTCTTTTACCGTCAGGATGGGCATGTTCTTACCAATTCCCATGTATTGCCCAGGGGGGCTGAGAGCCAAATAGGTGTGGCGCTATCTGATGGTCGACGACTGAATGCGACGATTTTGGGTCGCGATATCTGGGGTGATGTGGCCGTGCTTAAAGTTGACGGGGGGCCATTTCCGGTCGTTGAAATTGGTGATAGTCAAAGTCTCCGGCTAGGTGAGATTGTATTGGCAATTGGGAGCCCTCTAAACCTGCGCAATTCGGTGTCTATGGGCATTGTGAGCGGCGTTGATCGTACATTTCCTCATCCGGTCGATACTGCGAATGGTTCTCTTAACATTCCATTGCGCGGCATGATTCAGACTGACGCAGCTGTTAATCGGGGTAATAGTGGTGGGCCACTTGTGACTCAGGACGGTCGTGTCGTTGGCATAACCACTGCTGCACGTGGGGATGCGTCAAACCTCGGTTTTGCTTTGGCCATTTCGGGTGTGATGCAGCGGCTCTTAGAGCTCGAGTCAACGGGCACTGTAGCCTGGGGATTTCTTGGCGTGAGCTACCAAGTTATTGATCCTGAGTTGGAGCGTTTTGATGGATCGCCGTTTCCATATGCTGCGGTGATTGGCCGGGTGTTTGCTGACTCGACCGCGCATGACGCAGGTCTTCTGGCCGGGGATGTGATCTTGGCGATTAATGATCAGATGCTAACCAAAACCTTTAGCCTGGCTGACGGGGTAGACGCTGTGTCGGTCGGTGATGTGGTTCGATTTCGAGTGCAACGTCAAGGAGCAACTATAGATCTCTTCGCAGCTCTTCGTGCACGCCCTGCAGTGGTTGATTCTACAGCAGTGTGATTACGAGGTGATACTGACAGGAATGGCTTGGTGTTTCATGTCCAGATGGTGCCTAGGTCTCTAATTCCATTGATTGAGATTCATCATGGTAGTTGACGGTGTTCTGTTGGGTTGCCTACAGTTTTTGTAGATAGTTGCTGGCGCTGGGTTTTGCTGTGGAAATATAAACGGCACTCGCGCCTCCTAAGTTTGTTGTGTATTCCAACCGGAGTGACTGCATGCGAAAGCTGATTCTTAGTTTCAGTGTCGCTGTGCTTGTCCTTATTCTGGCGTCGCCTGCGCGGGCTGTGGAATGCACCGGTGTTGTGCTTAGTAACGGATGTCTATTCACCGTGACAGGTGGGGACACGCCGGATCCCAACGATGGGTATGCAGTGACAAACGAGGGTGAGGTACCCATCTGGGATTTTGTCCGACAGCAGCCTGTTTCTGCGGTTGGTTACCCGATCAGCCAGCGCTGGGTCGATGGTCCGTTTACGTTGCAGGCCTTTCAGAAGGTGATCCTTCAATGGTCATCGACCGATAAAAAGATGAACTGGTTCAATACGCTAGATGAATTAAATAAGAATTTTCCATTAGTTGATATCGGCAATGTGCCGAGCCACCAGGATTTACCCGGAGATGCGGGCCAAAGTTTCGAAGTCGTTAAGCAAAACCATCTCGATATCCTCAACGCCAACGCCAAGATTAAGGCTGCCTTTTTGGGGGAAGCTGACTGGCTGAATCTTTATGGTCTTCCTATCAGTTACGAAGCTCGAACGGTGAGCGGAAACCCACAGGGCCTGCAACTCTTGCGGGCGCAGCGGGTGGTATTTGAGGTGTGGAATGTGGATGCGCCTGGAACAGCAAGAGGTGTTGTCGGGCGACAGAATGTTCCAGACACCATTAAGAAACTAACGAATGTAATTATTCCTGACACTGCTGAGTTGCCAATTACGCAAGCTCAGGCGACGTCTTCAGGGGGTGCAGCGGTGGCCACAGCTGTTCCCGTTGCTACAGTGACACCGACCCCCACACCCATTCCA
>DJHK01000005.1 GCA_002433065.1 Chloroflexi bacterium UBA6622 | reverse complement strand
CGCTCTGCAACTCCTCATAGCCGAGATCTATGGACTGTCTGCCGAACTAAGCGTCGCCAGCACCGTCCGAAGCGTCTCGCCCAAACTGCAGACCCAACTAAACGCCGACAGCGTCGCGTTCCCCGAGGTTCGAGACCGACTTCGAGCAATCAGCGCCGGTGAGCCCTACCGCCAGCGCCTCGCCGTCATCCACCACCGCCTCCTTGCGACAGCCAACCCGTCGCTCGCCTCAGACGGGTACCTCCGACCTGACGAGCTCGCTCGCGACCTCGCCACCATCGCTGAGTCGCTCGAAGCGACAGGCGGCGACCTTATCGCCCGCGGCCGCGTTGCCAGGGTGCGCCGCATCGTCGACATGGTGGGATTCCACCTCGCAACCCTCGATATCCGCCAGCACAGCGACCACCATCACTCCACGCTAGAGCAGCTCTTCGCTGACGCCGTAGGCACCGACTACACACAGCTGAGTAGATCCGAACGGACCGCCCTGCTGGCTGAAGAACTCCGTTCCCCACGGCCACTCTCCGCATCTCGAGTTGGCGACCCGGACGGGGCTCGACGCTTGCTCGAGATGCTCCAAGCGCGCATGGACGAATACGGCGACGAGATCGTGGAGAGCTACATCGTCTCGATGACCAGAGGCGTCGACGACATCCTCGCCCCTGCCGTGCTCGCCCGCGACGTCGGCCTAATCAACGTGTCAGCCGGAATCGCACGACTTAGCTTCGTGCCCCTCTTCGAAACCATCGAAGACCTGAGGCAGGTCGGACCTATCCTGCGCGAGCTGCTCACCATCCCCGCCTACCGAGAACTCGTATCGCTGCGCCACAACACCCAGGAGGTGATGGTCGGGTACAGCGACTCCAACAAGGACGGCGGCATCACGACCAGCCAATGGGAAATCCACAAGGCCCTACGGACCATCTCGCAGGTCTCTGACGAAACCGGCATAGAGATCACAGTGTTTCACGGGCGGGGTGGGACCGTCGGCCGAGGCGGTGGACCCGCTCACGTCGCCATCCTCTCTCAACCACCAGGCGCAATACGCACGGTGATGAAGACGACCGAACAAGGAGAGGTCATCGCCGACAAGTACAGCCTGCCCGACTTGGCCAACCGCAACCTCGACCTCGAGTTCTCCGCCGTCGTCGAAGCAGCACTCTCACACCGCAGACCGCGCAACCAGCCGGAAACGACGGCGAGGTGGTATACGGTTATGGAAACAATGTCTACCGCCGCGTTCAGTCGCTACCGCGCTTTCGTCGAACAAGACGGACTCGTCGACTACTTCAACTCCGCGACTCCCGTGGAAGAACTAGGTGCTATGAACATTGGATCTCGACCATCGCGCCGAAGCGGAAACCCATCACTTAGCGACCTCCGAGCCATCCCGTGGGTGTTCGGTTGGACTCAGTCCCGCCAGATCATCCCCGGCTGGTTTGGTGTCGGCACTGCTCTGGAGGCGGCGAGGCTGGCCGGCCACGATGCTGACCTTCACGACATGCACCGAGACTGGCAGTTCTTCCGATCGTTCCTTTCCAACGTCGAAATGACACTCGCCACGACGGATCTCGCCATCGCCCGCCACTACGTCACTAACCTGGTGAACCCGACGCTGCACCACATCCTCGACGACATCGCCACTGAACACGAACTCACTATTGCTGAGGTGACCCGAATCACCGGAGCCGCACCCCTCGCCGACCTGCCACTCCTACGACGAACGCTCGACGTACGCGACGCTTACCTCGACCCGATCAGCGTCCTCCAGGTTGACCTGCTAGCACGAGGCCGCGATCCCAGCACAAACCTTCAGGACCGGGAGAGCATCCAACGAGCCCTTCTTCTCACGATCAACGGTGTAGCCGCCGGCCTGCGCAATACCGGCTGAACGCATAGTCTCCTTCCAGAGATCTTGCATAGGCCACGGCTGCAACTCATGTACGACTCGTAGGGAGCGCGGCTGGACAGCTGACAAACCAGATCAGGCTAGCATCAACCTAAAAACACGCCTGAATTCTCCTCGGCACCATTTAGAAACGACGCCAACGGAAGCCATCTTCGCGTAGAAGATCCCCCGCCGACCGTGGACCCCACGACCCGGCCACATAGGTTTCCAGAGGAGAATCCGCTTCCGCCCCCCAACTATCAAGGATCGGCATGACAGCGTCCCACGCAGCCTCCGTTTCATCACGCCGGATAAACAACGTTTGATCGCCAAGCAGCACATCCAAAAGGAGCCTTTCATAGGCATCCGACGAAACCCGTGAAAAGCTTTCTCCGTAACCAAAATCCATGTTTACGGGCCGCACACGCATGGCCGGTCCAGGCTCCTTAGCCTCAAACGTAATTGAAATCCCCTCATCCGGCTGTATGCGAATAGACAGGACGTTTGGAGGCACACCATCAGGGTTTGAAAGACCGAACAGCAAGTGCGGAACTTCTTTAAATTGTATGGCTATTTCTGTCGCTCTCTTTGCCAAGCGCTTCCCACTCCGCAGGTAAAACGGGACACCTTTCCAGCGCCAGTTGTCTATAAAAAGACGCGCAGCCACGTACGTTTCAGTTTGGGAGCCCGATGCCACTCCCTCCTCGTCCCGATATGCAGGAACTTCCCGCCCGCCAACAACCCCTTCGCCATACGATGCGCGCACCACATGGCTCCTGACATCGGCCGCCTTCATTTTCCGTAGCGCACGTAGCACCTTGACTTTTTCATCACGAATGGAATCTGCCTGGAAATTTACCGGGGGCTCCATCGCCACAACAGCAAGCAACTGCATGATGTGATTCTGTACAACATCACGAAGTGCACCGGCCTCCTCGTAATACGTACCTCGGCCCTCCAAACCGTCGGCCTCGGACACCGTAATCTGAACCGAAGCAACGTACTGCCGATTCCACACCGGCTCAAACATCACGTTGGCAAAACGCATGACCAGTACGTTCTGCACCGTCTCTTTGCCAAGATAGTGATCGATCCTATAGATCTGCGATTCATCGAAGACACCATTTGAAATCTCATTGAGGGCATGGGCTGTGGCGAGATCACGACCGAAAGGCTTCTCGATGACAATCCGCGTCGCACCAGAACTCTTGCTTAAACCAGACTCTCCGAGCAGACGAATAATTTCTGGAAACAAGCTGGGCTGCGTCGCCAGGTAAAAAATTCGATTGCCTCCCGTCGCATGTTCCTTCTCAATAGTTCGCAACCGTTCCTTCAAATACTCGAATCCTGAAAGAACGCCAAAATCACCTCGAACGAAATACAGGCCCCGCTCAAAGGATGTCCAACTATCCTCATCTGGAGAACCAGTACGTGAAAATTCTTGGGTCGCCGACCGCAGTCGATCACGATAGCTCTGGTCATCCAGCTCACGTCGCCCCAGACCAACGACCGCAAGAGGTTCGGGCAAGAGATTGTTTTGACGCAGGTTGTAGAGAGCAGGCAGCAGCTTCCTTGCAGCCAAATCTCCAGACCCACCAAAAATAACCAGGGTATGCGCAGAAGCAGAACCGGAAACCCCTGGGATCAATTGCTCATTCATAGGATTCTGCCCTTAGCTGGCCGACCGAAAATCACCGTAAACCCCTCCAAAATAGCCTGAAGCCCGTGCTCAGAATCAGACAGATGTAGGTGCAAACACCGTCGGCCCTTATCAAACAATGCTTCACGATCACCAGCAGCCTGCGCCGTGATCACGGCGCCGAAACTATAGGAGGATTCAGGCACCATAATGTCATCGCTGTGATCAGATGTAATCTGCAAAAACACGCCGTGGTTGGCTCCACCTTTGTGGAGCTGCCCCGTCGAGTGAAGCAATCGAGGGCCGTACCCAACCGTGACAGCCCGACGTGTGCCGTCGCGAATAAGAACTTGCATGTGACGAAGCAAAGAATCGTGGGCAGTGGTTCGGTCGACATAAGCCTGAATTGACACATAGTCGCCTTTGCGAATTGAACCAATCCAACGTCTAAGCGATTCGTCCAAATCCAAAGTTAGATGCGAGTCGCCCTTACCAACCGTCAAGGTATCAACCCCTGGAGCGTCTTCCGCCCTAATCCCTTCCCGAAGAACCCGCAACGTGTTCGCCTTACTTTCTGAAACATTCGGCTCGTCGAATGGATTCACACCCAAACCGTAGCCCATACCGGCCACCATCAATTCCCAATCAAGAAAATGGACACCAAGGTCGTGGGAATCCTCAAGAACACAGCTAATTACCGGATGACCTGCATCAAGGAGCACATCCATTCCAACGTCAGGCGCATCTCGCGGAGGCTCGGATACCAAACGAAAAAAGACTCTATCGTCGTCGTAGGCCTCCGCTCGCCCAAACGCCTCCCCTTCAACGGGGACTACGCCGACACCATCCTTGCCAGTGCTCTCCGCCACCAGTTGCTCAATCCAACTGCCAATCGCTTCAAGTCCTGGATCGGCAAGAATCGTGAGTTTGTCCCGGCCATCACGAGCTAAGGCAGCGACCACCGCGCCAATCATCATGGGATTCCTGTTGGGGGCGACTGGTTGCGTCGACAACTTACGTATTCGCTCAAGCGCGCGGCTCAACATCACCTCCACATCAAGCCCGGCAAGCACCGCGGGAACCAGTCCAAACAAGGACAGCGCAGAGTACCGGCCACCAATATCGATCGGACTTTCAAAAACGCGAGCATATGCGCGTTCGGTCCCAAGCTGAGCCAGACCGCTTCCAGGGTCGGTAATCGCAACAAAATGCCCGCCAGGAGCACGCAGTCCCGCCATTCGACATCGGGACCAGAAATACGCGCTTAGCGCCTGCGTCTCAAGCGTATCGCCCGACTTGCTGGCCACAATCACCCCAGTACGCATAAGGTCGACGTCTTCGGCGATCCGCGCCACGGCAACAGGGTCTGTACTATCGAGCACTACAAATTGCGGAGATCCGGAAGCCCGGGGAAGAATGTGCCCCATTACTTCGGGAGCCAGGCTGCTGCCGCCCATACCAAGCAACAGGATGTGGGACAACCCCGACCTGAACTCCTCGGCCCATTTCATCAATTCGGGCAGATCCCGATGCTGTGCCTCAGCCACGTATAACCAACCGAGCCGTTGCTTAATGAGCTCCTGTGTCTCCGAGTCATGGCTCCATACTGAAGGGTCAGCTGCCCAAACCCTTCGTTCCAACTCCACAGTCGCTGCTGACTCAAAAGCACGCGCAGCGAGGCCCTTTGGATCAGCAAAGTGAAACATCGGCCCCGAGTTAGTCATAGAAAACCCTCACCCGAGGTCAGACTGTATTCCGCTATCACCCTGCATAAGGCACATAGGTTGAAACAACACGTTTAACCGCATTGCCTCAAGACCGCTGGAGCCATTGATCGCCATCAGGAGGCTTCGTTCTCAATAGCCTTAACCTTAGCTAGTCGGCGAACATATCGAGGTTCGCGTGAGTCAAAACTCGCTGACAAAAACGCGTGGAGAAGTTCCGAAATCACGGACAGGCCCACAATCCCTGAACCAAGACATAAAACGTTCATATCATCATGTTCAACGCCCTGATGAGCCGAATACGTGTCATGGCACATGCCAGCCCGGACACCTGGAATCTTATTCGCTGCAATAGACGCTCCGACGCCACTTCCGCAGACAAGCACCCCACGATCAGCAATCCCATCAACTACCGCGTGACCAACGACCGCTGCGAAGTCGGGATAGTCGACCGACGTTTCTGAGTGTGTCCCCAAGTCTACAACCTGGTGACCCGCATCTTCCAAGATCGCGACGAGCTCATCTTTGATAGTGAAGCCGCGATGATCGACACCAAGTGCGACTTTCATACGCCATCCAACTTAGATTTGAAAAGCATGAACATTGTCCGAAATCCGCACATCTCGTGCACCCGAGTATGGAACCTATTCGGTACCACACGCCGAGATTTGACGATACAACTGTTGTTGACGAGCTTGCGCCGCAAGGTAAATGTCGTGCCGATCCGGATCGGGATCAAAACGAACTCCATCACAATCGAACTCCCGTATAGAGGGATACCCCAAAGATTCAAGAGCCCATATTGCTGCTCCGCGGCTCGTAGGTTCCCCAGCCTCGGATCGAACAACCGAACACCCCAATACATCAGCCAAAAGCGCCGTCCATCTCGAGGATCGATGAAGGGCACCTCCTGAAACCCTCACACGGGGTGTTTCGCCGACCATTGGTGCGAGGAGGGCATATATAGCCGCAAGTCGAAACGAAACCCCTTCCAGCGCGGCAACGAGCAAATCAACCGGACGTGTTGTCAATCGGAGACCATGAACTGTGGCTCGGGCACCATCGTTCCAGCCGGGGCTTCGCTCCCCTGTAAAAAACGGCAGCACGGTGAGTCCATGAGAATCCGGAGTTTCCGTCGACAGCACGTCATCGATCTCGTGGTCACCCAATCCGGCAAGCGTTTCACGAAACCACGTACTCACGTTCCCACCATTGCTTTCCGCCCCACCTAATAGCGAGTGAGCCCTATCAACGCGGTACTCCCACAGACCTTGCGGAACTTCGGAAACCGGACCGGGCACGACAGTCCGTACTGCCGCACTCGTACCCACGTTAATTACAACAGCACGCTCGTCAATCCCTGCAGTCCCAAGATTGCTACACAGACCATCTCCCAATGCCGGAAACCAGGGGACCCTCGCAAGGAGCGGCCATCGAGATATCCACGGACTAGCAAGGCCGACCACTGGATCGTTCTCACAATCAATTCGTCCTAGCACTGCGGCGTCGATCCCAACCGAACCAAGCAAACCCTCGTCCCAAATGAGACGACGACGGTCCAGCAACCCTGACCAGGCAGCGAGACTCAAACTTAGGCCGCACGGACGGGCGAAGAATGACTCAAACATATACTCAGCGAACGTGACCCACCGAGCAACACGACTAATCAAATCTGGGTTGGTGCGTCGGAGCCATCGGAACCGGGCCGGCAAATAGCTGGCATGGAGAGGAGTTCCCGTACGGTCAAGAATGGCAGCAACATCGACGTCCTCCCGCAACGCTTTCGCATCATCCGAGTTTCGGGTATCTGCGTAGGTGTACACGGGAGTACATGCTCGCCCCTCGCCATCTAACCCGAGAACACTCGATGCAAACGCGCTTACACCAACGCCTTCCACCTCCACACGTGATTGAGCAGCACGGGCAAGAGTTTCATCAATCGACTGGACCACATGCCCGAACAAAACATCAGGGTCAATCTCAACGCCGCCGTCCGACGTAATGTCAAATCGATATGGAATCTGTGCGGCAACATCAGAAACCTGTCGAGCTAGCCCGTCATAAAGGGCTGCACGAACCGAGGAGCTTCCAATATCAATACTTAAAACCGTACGTATCGTGATGCTTCACCTTTCCGTAACGCCCTTACGCAGTGTACGGCCAACGCCATTACCTATACTCCCAACACGCCGATCTCCTAGGGAATGCTCTCAGTATGCGGCGCACGTGCGACCTGCTGATCGTCGGGAGCGGCCCAGCCGGCACCGCCGCAGCTATCGCCGCCCGACGAAATGCCCCCAACCTCCACACACTCGTCATCGACCGCACAACGTTCCCACGAGACAAAACGTGTGGAGACGGCTTAGGCCCGGGAGTCGTTGCGAGACTTGAACAAATAGGTGCTACAGATCTACTAGCTGACTCCCGACCAATTGACGCCCTTCGCATTGTGGGCCCATCGGGCGAGAGCGTCAGCGGCCCGTTACCAACGATAGGAGGCTCAGAGCCCAAAGGGTTTGTGATTCCGAGACAGGATTTCGACGCAGCCCTGCAGGCGCGCGCTGTCACGGAAGGGGTTGAACTCCTTCCTGCCCACAAGCTCGTAACCCTTGACACGTCCCCAGCTCACACGGTCATCACAAGAGCCCAAACCCCACACGGTCATGTTTCCATCCAAGCCAAAGCTGTGATTGCAGCAGATGGGGCCCGCTCGGACATTCGTCGGCATCTGGGCATTCCCTACAACTCCTCAAAGACCACAGGGCTTGCAATTCGAACATATATAAAAGCGTCTACCCATCCGTTTGACCATATGGAATTTCACTTCCGAAAAGATCTTCTTCCAGCTTATGGCTGGGTTTTCCCAATAGAGCGTGGGCATGCAAATGTTGGCATCATGATCGATGCTGCCCGGTACGATCCGGGCAACAAAACCCTCCGAACCATGCTCAACGAATTTGCAATGGAAATAGGAGTGTCCGAATTTGACCGGGCAAATACCGGAACCTACATGCTTCCCTACGCCACCTCGGTCCCACGTTTAACCCACAACCGTATCGCCCTGGTCGGAGATGCCGGATCCATGATCAACCCCTTTTCTGGTGAGGGCATTGCATACGGGATGGCGGCAGGTATTGAAGCAGCCGAACGAGCGGCCCACAACCTTCAACAACACACCGCAGCAAGCCCCTTTGGTGACTTTGACGACTGGTTTCACCAGCGCTTCGGCAAACACTTCAGGGCGTCGGCCTATGCGAAACGGCTAGCTCAACGGCAATGGCTTGCCAACTTTGGAGTTCGTGCAGCACGCCGGAGACCATCCCTTCTGGCAGAAGGCATCCACCTTTTAGTTGGAGAAGGCACGTCCTTGTCCTGGCGGAGCCTTATAACGGTGTTGGCTCAGGGGAACTCGCACCTACGAGGGTGACCTTCGTACCAATGAAGGTGTTACCGACCTGTGGTAGTCCAGTACCTCCGGATGCCATCTACATCTACTCGTCGCATTTAGGTTCCTCGTGATCTTTTGACGCTACAGGCCCGCGAACACGCTGACTGATCCGGGCCAAGGTTCTGTCGATCTTGAGAACTATATCCTGGGTGCGTTCGTGTTTAAGGGCATCCTCAAAACGTTCCTTTGCCTCAGAGCCGAGTGCCGTAGCCTCCTGGCGAATCCTCTGAACATCTTCTTCATTAAGCCTGTCATGCAATTGACTTCGCAATTCATCAAGACGGGCCCGAGCAGCATGGCCCCGCTCACCATCAACCTCATTCTGGACTCGATCAATAAGTTCTTCCAATCGACGACTGGACCTCTTTTCGTCCCGCCCCATAGGATTCCCCCAAACAGCCTTCGCCTTTATTAAGCTTACTCGGGGAAGTCGTGTTACGGTCCCCACCACCATCCAGAGGCATTCCTTTCATGAGCCAGAAAACTCGGATCGCCGTAATTGAAGTAAACCACTGGCACTCCACCTACGATGCCGCCTACCTCGACATCTTGCGTGACCTGGATAATGTCCAGTTAGTCGGTGTGTCTGACACCGACGTTGCTATCGCAAACGACCGGGCCCAACGCTACGAAACAACGGCCTTCACTGATTACCACGAGATGCTAGACACCGTAAATCCGGACTTTGTAATCGCTCTTGGCCGTCACATCGATATGCCCACCACAGCACGCTACTTGATCGAAGCTGGGATCCCGTTCCTGATGGAAAAACCTATGGGAACGGAGCCCTCGGCAGTAGCCGACTTGGCCGACTTGGCCGAAAGAAAGAATGCTTGGGTCGCAGTCCCGTTTCCCAACCGACAATCACCCTGGGCCCAGAAAGCTCGAGAGATGATTGCGAATGACGAATTTGGAAAGATCTCGCACGTAGTATTTCGGATTATCCGTCCGACGATGCAGCGTTATGTCGAGTGGGATTCGCCGTGGATGCTTGATGTTGCCGCCGCCGGTGGAGGTGCCCTCACGAACCTGGGAGGACACGGCATGGATATGGCCCGCTACCTGTTGCAAGAAGACGTTCAGGTGTCTTCCGCGGTGATTAGCAACATCGTGCATATGGCTGACGTGGAAGATTACGCGTTAGCAACCTTACGCAGTGCCAGTGGAGCCCTATTTCATGTCGAAGTCGGCTATACGATGCCCACATGGCCCGCCAATGAGTCAGACAGCGAAATGAAAGTGGCCGGAGAAAAAGCCATGTTGCAAGTGGTCCCCGATGGCCTTCAACTGCTCGCTCCGGGCCGGAACGAGTTTTTTGACACACCTGTATCGGTCACATCGAGCTACCCAAGCTTTGTCAAGGATTGCCTTGACCGCCTCAATCGTGGAGACCCTCCGGCTGTCACAGTTAGGGATTGTGCAGGGGCAGTACAACTCATTTCCGATGCGTACAAAGCTGCCGGTCGAGTCTGACGCTTTATTCTAATCGTCGAAGAATAGCGAGACTTTCACACACCGATGCTCGCGGATCCGGAAGGCTTTGATTAACCTCCACACTGATCGGGCCAGCATATGTGGATTCTTTCACCGCCAAAACAGCATCCCGCAACCACGCTTCTCCTTGCACACCCTCAAGCAATCCTACATGCGTATCGTTTTGCCCATCGTTGTCATTGACATGGACGTACATCAACCGGTCGCCTGCAGCTGATATCGCCGCACGCGGCGATTCCCCCGCAATCTGATTGTGTCCAATATCTAGCAACAGGTATAGATTATGGTGACCCACATTCGAAATGAAATCGAGGGTTGCGTTGACCGTCGGAAGACCCCGACCCGGAAAATGCTCAATACCGAGCCGGACCCCGGAACACGAGGATTGGTCAGCGAGCACAAGGATCGACTCCCGATACGCCGCCATAGAATCGCTTGCATCACTGCTGGGCGGGCCAACGTAAACGTCTGTTATTCCCAGTTGCTCGGCTTCTCGAATCCCTTGGCGTACATGGGCGATCGCCAGCTGCCGAGCCTCCGAATGCACGTCGTCGAGAGCTGCACCTTCCGGCATTAAATGAGCCACGGCCATGCATGACAAGGGCAGCACGCGATCGGCTGCCGCAACCTCTAAATACCCCGGACGAACATCCACAGAGTCGAAGCCAATCGCATCTGCATAGGCAGTTGCGCTGGCCGGCGGCTCCGGAAGACCCCACAGACACAATGCAATATTAGTAGTCACTCTAAGCTCCGTTCCGAGGAAAACTTGCTGCCTGCCCATCCCCTGGAGCGTTCGATTGCTCGGTGCCACGTCGCACGATCCGTAGACATCTCCCTATCCTGGGCTTCAATAATTGCCCGGGGCCCTAGAAGCTCACCGATATCAGACACATCACCCCATACGCCCGATCCGACACCTGCCAAATACCCGGCCCCTAGCGCCGTCACCTCTAACTCGGCCGGCCGAGAAAGAGGTTGGCCAGACACCTCGGCTTGGAGTTCAAGAAGCAAGCGATTCGCCGCTGCCCCTCCATCAACATGAAGCATCGGCGATTCGGTAGGCATAAGTTCAAGCACATCTTGGACCTGATGAGCGATTGCCTCCAACGTGGCTCGCGCAATGTGACCAGCATTCGTCGCTTGGGTTAGACCCCAAATTGTCCCACGAGCATCAGGGTCCCAGTGAGGGGCTCCGAGACCCGTAAACGCAGGCACAAAAACCACACCACCCGCATCAGCGACCGAACGAGCCAAGCCTTCAATCTGCCCAGCTGAAGAAACAATCAGCAACCCGTCTCGAAGCCACTGCACTGCAGCGCCACCAATGAAGACACTGCCCTCGTAAGCAAAACTCATCCCCGACGAAAAACCAAGCGCAACTGTTGTCAATAACCCAGGAATATCGATCGGCCGCTTTTCTCCCGCGTGCTGTAACAAAAAGCAGCCGGTGCCATAAGTAATCTTGGTCGCACCTGCATCTGTTGCCAAATGACCAAACAGCGCCGCCTGCTGGTCCCCTGCTATGCCGCAGATAGGAACCCCCTCGCCAATCGGGCAATCCGTTCCGGTTACAACATCCGCGCCGCAAGACGGAACCAATTCCGGCAACGCGGTGAGTGGAACACCAAACAATCCCAGCAGATCCATTGACCAAGCACCAGATGACAAATCAAACAGCAATGTCCGTGACGCGTTAGTGGCATCGGTCACATGAGCACCCCCGCTCAGCTTTGACACGAGCCATGTGTCGACAGTGCCTAGCCGAAGCCGCCCTGTCCTAGCAGCTGCGACGACGTCGGGATCCTCCGTCAAGAGCCATTCAAACTTGCTAGCACTGAAGTATGGACTTGGAAGTAGTCCGGTGATGGACCTCAACATCCCACAATGAGGAGCCGTCTGGAAATCGTCCATTCGATCCGAGGTCCGAGCGTCCTGCCAAACGATAGCGGGTGCAAGTGGATCATTCGTGACGGCATCCCACGCTATGACAGTCTCCCGCTGGTTAGTTACTCCGATAGCCGTGACATCCTCAGAAGGGGCCTCCACCAGGGCCTTTGCCACGCTATCTTCCACGCTCCTCCAGATCTGTCTGGGATCATGCTCAACCCAGCCCCCACGGGGGTAGTGCTGGTCCACCTCAGCGTAACCCCGTCCAACAACCTCTGCTCGTTCGCTAATTAGGAGAGCAGTGGTACCCGTAGTTCCTTGATCAATAGCAAGAATCAATAAGAGCAACCTCATTAGTCAGCCGCCGTACGGTAGCATGGACGTCTTCCGTGGAAGGGGTAGCTGGTGGTCCTTAGCGATCAGGATTTGAGCAAAGCAATTGCGACAGGCCGACTTATGGTTGAGCCTTTTGATGCCTCCGCCATCCAACCGTCAAGCATCGACTTGCGACTTGGAAGAATGTTCAGGGTGTTCGTTAATCAAACGGAGACCCATATCGACCCAAAGCTTGAGCAACCGGATCTAACAGAAGAAGTCCATGTAGCAGCTGATGGAAAGTTCGTTCTACATCCCGGCGACTTCGTACTAGGTGGAACGATAGAAACGATCCAGATGGCTGCAGACCTTGTTGGCAGAATTGAAGGCAAGAGTTCCCTGGGTCGCTTAGGATTAATGGTCCACAGTACGGCAGGCTACGTCGATCCTGGCTTTCGAGGAAAACTCACCCTAGAACTCTCGAACCATGCCAATCTTCCAATCCTGCTGTGGCCCGGCATGAGAATCGGTCAGTTATCGGTGATGCAGCTCACCAATCCGGCTATCAAGCCTTATGGCACAGACGGACTAAACAGTAAGTATCAAGACCAGCCTGAATCAACCCCAAGCCGATCTCATCTAGGCTTTGGCTAGCCATCGATAGTGGTACAGGGAGGAGCATACCAATGAGCGATGAAGTTGAAGCAGTAGAAGCAACACCGAGCGAGGAACCATTTCTTGAGTCTTCGGGAGGGGTTGTCTACCGTGAGAAGAATGGTGTGATGCAAGTAGCAGTGGTCCAAACACAGCGCGGCGCATGGGTTCTACCAAAAGGTGCGGTTGAGCGTGAAGAGGATCCAGAAGCCGCTGCGATTCGTGAAATCCTCGAAGAAACCGGCATCGAAGGCGAAGTAGAAGAAGATCTAGGCAAGATCCGCTACGAAGTCCGACCGGATCTATGGACAGGGTTCGTCCCGAAAGTTGTTCACCAATACCTATTGCGGACAACTGGAGGAAATATACGACCCGATCCCTCAGAACACGTAGAAGCGCGGTGGATCCCGGTAGCTGATGCGGTACGACTCCTCCACCATGCGAATGAGCGAACCGTGATGCTTCGAGCAGAAGAAATCCTGAACCGCAAAGGCCCCGAAGACAGCGGCGAATAAGATGGATCGACCACGGCGCAGCCGTCGGTCGATCCTGGGTCTTGCTGCGGCAATGACTAGCACCATAACGCTTACCTCCGCATCCGCTCGTTCCACAAAGACCCATACACTACCCCGACCTACAGTGGAGTCCGGGCTTAACCGAAGCCTCCGTCTCGAAATCTACAAACCGGGCGTCTTGGATCCGGCTCACACGAGAGATGCCGAGTCTGCGCATGTGGCTGCTGAGATATTTAGCGGTCTCACCCGAATTGGTCCGGACCTGGCGGTCGAACCGGATATAGCATCAGGGTGGAATACCAGCGTTGACGGCCGCCACTACTCCTTTCGCCTACGTCCCGAAGCTGTATTTCACAACCAGACGCGAATCACCGCCCATCACGTCAAGGCGTCGTGGGAGCGAGCCCTAGCCCCAAGCACAAATTCTCACTTAGCCCGCACATACCTTGGCGACATACTCGGCGCAAGCGACGTAATTAATGGCCGGACCAACAAACTCAAAGGCGTCCAAGTCGAAAATCAATTAACACTCCGCGTCACCCTTTCAGAACCATCCAGGGTTTTCCCAGCCCAACTAACCAGTGCACCCTCTTTAATCATCGATGACGACGATCTGGCCCATGGACCCGACTGGTGGAAAAAACCTAATGGATCAGGTCCATACAAACTCAGTTCATGGTCAAACAACGAAATCCTGTTGGATCGAGCCTCGACTTCTCCTTGGCTTAGCGTTGGCCCTCCACGGGTGAAGCTCCATCAACTCGATGCAGGCGAGGGCCTGCTTCGTTACGAGCAGGGAGCTCTTGATATTGCCTACATCGGCGGGGCAGATGTCGCACGATTCCGTGACGAGCGTGAGCCCTTTCACCCCCACCTCCATAGCAGTCCGGAGCTAGGGGTCGTTTATCTGGGCCTTAACGTAGCCGTGCCCCCATTTGAAGACGTCCATGTCCGCCGCGCCCTAGCCATGTCTATCGATCGCAGGCGAATAAACCGGGTGACACTGAAAGACACGAGTCTCGAGGCGTATGGAATGCTCCCACCCGGCCTTTCAGGATACCGGCCCGATTTCCGAGGCCTTGGACTCGACATCTCCGCGGCCCACACCGAGTTGCGTAAATCGACCTATCGCCGAGCAAGTGCTCTGCCCCCAATAACTCTGATCACCCATGGCCCTGGAATACTCGCCAACAGCGTGACCCGAGCCATCACCGAACAATGGCAGGAACAATTGGGCATCACAACAAATGTCGAACTGTGGGATTGGCCTGCAGACATGCAAGCTCTGGAAAACCCCGACCATACCCATCAGCTATTCGAATCCGGATGGATCGCAGATTTCCCCGACCCCTTTAATTTCCTAGATGTCCTCTTCCATTCGGACAGGCCAGAAAACAAGTTTCGACTTCAAGACCCGAAGGTAGACGGGCTCCTTGCCATGGCCCGAGCTGCTGTGTCTGAAAAAATGCGACTGCACGCGTATGCGCAAGTTGAGACCCTCGTCATTTCCGAAGCCGTGGTAATCCCAATCACTTTTCCGGTCAATCACGCCCTCGTTCAGCCATGGGTTAGGGGGTACCACGGAGAACCTTGTGTTCGTGAATGGTTTACAGAGATCTCGCTTGTTGAGTAGAGCCCGCCTCTTAACGCGACGATCGGTCATCCGAGGCCTCTGCACATCGCTCACAATCGGGCACCTAACCGCTTGTGACGCCATCAGGTCAACGCATCACACACCACAGGGACGCCTCGAACTCCTGCTCCAAGAACCCACCACCATCGACCCGGGATTGGTCACCCACCCCCATGAAGCCACGGTTACAGAGGCGCTCTTCGAACCTCTTATCCATTCAACGAGCAATGGGTCGATTCGACCAGGGGCAGCCAAATCCTGGGAAGTGTCTACTGACGGACAGGTTTACCGTTTCAGTTTGTACAAAGACCGACGATGGACAACGGGTGAAGTCGTCACTGCAGAAGACTTCACGTGGGCATGGAAACGAAATCTAAGCCCAGAATTCGGAGCCACGTTAAGAGATCTGTTCTTTCCAATTGCTGGCGCACAGGACTTCGCAAAGATAGGCAAGGACCCAAAACAGCTCGGGATCTCGGCTACCGAGAAACACCTGATCACTGCCCAACTCACCCACAAGGATCCGAGCTTCCTCTCTCGGACAGGTACATCGCCCTACATGCCGTTGCCCCGGGGAGAAATTGAGGGGATGGGCGCCTATTGGACCAAACCGGGAAACATCCGCGGAAATGGTGCTTACAAGCTTGTCCAATGGGACAAGGGCCGAGGGATAAGCCTCCATCCCAACACCCACTACACGGGACCTCCAGCCTTGTTTCGAGATGTAGTTATTAGGTTCCCAGATAGCAACACTGATCTCACTACAGCCTTTCGCACAGGGCGTGCCCACGTGGCCGAAATGAGCCCGGCCGCGTACGTCGCCGCAAAAGCGACAAGGGATCTAGCCCCACTCCTCCACCTATACGAACGGACAGGGTCATGGTTTATCGTCCTGAACACTCGCAAGCCTCCGTGGCATTTACCGAGGATCCGGCTCGCCCTTTCGTTAGCCCTCGATCGCAAACAACTCATAGCCACAGCCTTTGATCAGATCGCCCTTCCGAGCACTCGCCTAGTACCAAGCACAGTGCTCAGCAATCCAAATACGGATCCACCCAATATTGATGCCGCTCGTAGGCTTTTAGCCAACGCTGGATTTACCGGACGCAATCGACTGCCGACGCTTCAACTGACGTATCACCAAACAGACCAGGGAGACCGAATCACAGAAGAACTGGCGCGACAATGGCAAACGTCTCTCGGCCTTCACGTCGAACCCGACGCTCGAGATTGGGCTGCTTTTCGTTCCTTCACATCCAACAAGCCCGAATTCGACGGCTATCAGGCGACATGGAATTCGACGTACAGGCACCCAAAAGCCTGGTACGACGAGATCTGGAATTCCGACGTTGATCGATTTGGCTCAGGCTGGGCAAACGCCGAGTTCGACAACCAGTTGAATATTGCATCCACCACCACCGGAACAAACCGGCACAACGCATACTTGGCCGCTGACACCATTCTGAACATGGAATCTCCAGCGATTCCGATTGCCAATTTCGCATCGGCATTCCTAATTAGGCCCATAGTCACCAGTTTCGACATCAACCCAGTAAGCGGAGCAATCGATCTTAGGAAGGTAAAGATTGCAGCATCAAACTAGCCATCAGCCGCCCAACACATCCCAACGAAAACTGTGGAAGCCTAAGAAAATACAAGCTTGAACAGATGTCGGAAGATATTCAGAATCGCCCAAACAAACAATCGTGCCGCTAGAGACCTGCCATCCGGGCACGTGCAGAGGCCGCAGCACCGAGAACACCCACATCCTCACCAAGAGACCACGGAACTACACGAAGAGAGGGGCCCGTACTGGCTAGCAAATGTGTCGTCACAGTTGTCTTTATGGGATCCAAAAGCATAGCGCCTGCGTTGGCCATCCCTCCCCCAACCACTGCCAAATCAAGGTTAAGTAAATGGGCAACATTGACGATGCCGAAGCCAACAGCACGACCGGCACGACCGAGCGCCGCGACAGCCAACGAGTCATCTTTCGCCGCCGCCTCCACAACATCACGTCCACTCAGAGGGCCACTTTCCATACGAGCGCTAAGCACACTTTTTGCCCCCGACCTAACCTGCTCGATAGACCAGTCGGCCACATCTGGGCCAGAGGAAATCTTTTCAATACAACCACGGTTACCGCAGTCGCACAGAGGCCCCTCAAAATCAACAGTCATGTGCCCAAATTCGCCCGCGCTTCCATACACGCCATGCCACAGTTTTCCGCCTAGGATGAGCCCACCACCCACACCCGTGCTTACTGTTATGTAAAGCATGTTGTCAGTGCCACGATTTTCGCCATATGAAAATTCGGCTAATGCCGCAGCATTCGCATCGTTTTCAAGAAACACCGGTAGCTTCACCTGTTCAGCTATCCGGTCAGCCAATCGCACGTTAGTCCAACCCGGAAGGTTAGGTGCTTCGTGAATAACTCCAGAAATACGATCAAGTGGACCCGGAGACCCGATGCCCACTGCGAGAACCTCTGAAGCATCCATCTGCGCTGCCGCAAGGGAATCACGGATCATAAGCAGTATTCGCGACACAACAGCCCCTGGTCCTTCTGCTGCGCCAGTCGGAGTAGCCACAAACCCTGTCGTCCCACCATTCGTATCTACCAAAGCAACACGAATATTTGTCCCCCCGAGATCAACAGCAATAACTCTGCCGGCGTCACCCGTCACCCGGAAAACATCCTCTGCGATTCTTCATTCTGGCCCGGACCATTGTTGTGCGGTCGTATTCGCCACGCAACCTGAAAGACTAGAAGCGCGCCTACAAGAAAAATTGGAACCAATAACATCCCGGCACGGAAACCAAAAACATCGGTGATCCAACCAATCGCTGGCCCGAACGCCGAACTACCAATACCTGCGAATGCCACGACCACGCCCGCCACCACGCCCGCTATGTGCGGACGGCGCACGAATCCAATCCCAAGGACCGTAGGAAACACAGCAGCGAGAACTGTTCCCGAGAGTAGGTATCCAAGCAGCACCACGTGAACGGTCGGGCCAACCGCACACAGAATTGAAACGAGGATTCCGGAAACGAGTGCCCACCGAACCATTCGTTCCACGGCCCAACGATCGGCCAACCGAGCTGCGATGACACGGCCGACCATTTGGCCGATCCAAAACACTGAAATTGAAACAGCTGAGATTCCACGTTCTATATGAAATGTTTGTTCAATGAAGGCCGCACCAAACCCAGCAAAACCGATTTCGGCCCCGACGTAAAACGCGAGCACGATGCCAAGAGACAGTGGCACAGGATCGGCCATGGCACGTCCAATCTCAGGCCACGCCACAGCCTCTGACGAACGAGCAGGGTATCTCAGCAGTGAAAACGGAACGACAGAGGTCGCCATCAAGACCGCACCACCAACAATCGCAAGCCGCCAGGAATCAAAAACAGCAAGTGTCGCGGCCACCACAGCGGGCCCCAAAATAGCGCCAAGCGCCACCGCGATATGGACAAGGTTTAAGGCCCGTCCGGTCTCTTGCGGAAAAGCGTCCGCAATCAGAGCTGACACGGTGCCGTCACCCGAACCAAGTGCCATGCCAGAAAAGAGGCAGGCCACTAAAAACACAGCAAACCCCCGACTAACACCCAGCCAGGCCAATGCCAACGCGCCTGCAGCCGCCGTAAGAAGCAGCGTTGACCGACGGCCCCAACGATCAGAAGCTGTGCCACCAACGAGCGACCCAAAGATAAATCCGACCCCCCACGTGGTGAACGAAAAACCGAGATCTGCGTACGAAACATTGAATTCGTCTCGGATGGCTTCGACCGCCGGCCCCACAACACTAAGGGCCACACCGAACGCCACGTAGAACCACGTGGATGCGAAGAATATCCCGCGTCGACCATCATCGATCATATGCTTGAACGCTTCGCTGACAGTTCAGCAACATGCCGGGCCCTGCCGATCATCAGGAGCATCAAACCCGCAGCAAGAAACATGGGAACAAGCCCGATAGCTGCCTGAACCGACAGCACGTCAGCAACGGAGCCAGTAAGCAGCGACAGCGTTAACGTGCCAACGCTCCCCAAAGCCATGATAAGCCCGGTTGTTGATGCCGCCGCCCCAGGGGCATACCTAACACCGATTCCCACGACTATGGGAAACAACGGGCCAATAGCCACGCCAGAAAACGCAACAGCGAGGAGAAGCACCAATGCGGAAGGTGTGACCGCAACAACGAGCGCCGGGATCAGGGCAAGCAGCAAACTCCCCGCAGCAAGCGTATACGGGCCGATGCGACCGGATATCCAAACCCCGGCCACACGACCTAACGGCAAGCCCCCCCAGTACACCGCCACCGCTGTCGCTGCCAGTGGACGATCGAACATCAGGTTATGCTCCAGATGCGCAGCTAGAAAACCCCCAAAACCGATCTGCATTCCAAAATACATGGCGACGACAGCACCCAGTAACACTGGGACTGGACGTGCCGCAGAGTGAACAAGTGCCCGAAGCGTTGTCTCGCTCGACATAGGCATAGGAAACCTGCCACGACTAGCTGTGAGAGCGGCCACACCGACCAACAGGGCCGCTACCAGATACGAGCCACGCCAACCTATCGGAACCAACAAAAACGCACCGACAAGAAGTGGCGCGAGCAGCGCACCGATTCCAAACGGAACCTGAGCCAGCACAAGCATCCGCCCGGCCGAATCGGACACCGCATCACTGATAATCGCCGTGAGAGCGGGCTCCATCAAGCCAAAACCAACGCCATATAACAGTGCGCTTGCCACGAACACTCTTAGCTCCGGAGACACACCGCACAGCGCCAAACCTCCACCCAGCATCACGCTCGAAATGTTCAGAATGACGCGACGCCCGAAACGATCGGCCATCGGTCCACCGACGAGAGACCCGACGATATAACCAAGTGCTGGCACCAAGAAAACAAAGCTTCCGACCATGTAATTAATTTCAAACTCGGATCGAATGGCCTCAAGTGAAGGCCCCGGAAGCCCAAGCACAATTCCAAAACTGAGGTAAAACGGCATGGTCAGTAGAACGACAGCCGGGAGACGACGTGTCACAACACCAAAACCCCTAAAGACCGTTCCACCAACTACTCGCTGACCTCGAATGCATCAGTTTCCAGAATCATCCCGTCACGCTGAAAACCAAAAGGCACACGTGCGGGAACAACCTCACACCTGAGAGGCAGATCGTCCAAGACGGCATCACTGACCCAGAATGTCTCTAATTCAAGCGTGTTTTTAATCCGACCGAGCCGAAGAGGACGGTCCACACGTCGTCGGGCGAGTCCGCAGATCACATCAAAGCACGCCTGATCGGTCGGGAGCGCAAGTGGCGTCTTGGCGGCATCGAGCGCCATAGCGGTAAGAATGTTCATGGCCACCACCTCATAATCAATCGCACTGATTAATTTCTGACTACAAAGATCCGCAAGGCCCATCCCAACCGCATTGCCATGTGATTCCGGAGTAAGGCCCAGCACCGCTAGCCAACCAAAATCCGGGGTCCGTTCAAGCTCCCGAAATCGACGCCACATGCCCACAACGTTGGGGTCCAAACCAGAACCCGAAATGTTTTTGCCCATACGATCGACTAGCAATCCATCAAGCTGGTCGACCGGAAGACGTGGCAATAATTTCGCAGCAGTTTTCAAAAGCGTCTCATCAGTCGAATGGAAGGCCGACGGACAGACCACTCGCACACACGCGGGCCGATCGAAAGCATTCTCAACCAGCGCAATCCCACACAAGAAGTGACCAGACTCAGCAGCAACCCGGGCCGCTGAAGGAATAGCTGTCGCAAGCGGATGCGCATGAATCGACTCAGCCCCCTTTCGATTACCGAGACCGACAACACTCATCTTGCACAAACCACTCTCAATAGGACCCCGAAAACCCGTGTGGGGTTTAACCCGACCAATCACGATCACACGCTCGGCACTAGCAGCCGCCGCATCGAGATGTACCGTAATGCCATCGGAAGTCCGTCCGAGTTCCACCGTATCCATCGTCGCTCGAATAGGCGCCCCAACAGAGTCTTCACAAACTCCGTAGTCCCTAAGAACGGTCGCCTGACCCTGTGCCGTGGCTCCACCATGACTACCCATGGCAGGCACGATGAAGGGGTGGAGTTGAGCGGCTTCCAATTCCTGGACAAGCACCTGCACCACCTCTACGACAGGTGAAACACCTCGAGAACCCACCCCGATAGCAACAGTTGACCCAACCGGCAGTGGATCCCTCGAAAGCTGCTTGCGGAGCCCTTCACGCAATCGAGTTCCAAGGTCGGGGATCTCGCTTGAATCGAACGACTGGCGGACCAGAGACATCTTCGGAAGGTCAGCATTCATATACAAAGTTTAACTAAGAGGCCAAGGAGCACTAGCGTGCCCACACGTTCTGGGGCACGCTAGTACCCTATGAAAGTCGCCGTCGTAACCGACATCCATGGCAACCGACACGCCCTGCTAGCCGTCCTGAGCGACCTCAGGCGACTAAGCACCGATGAGGTAGTGTTCGGTGGTGATATCGCACTGTTCGGTGCCCAGCCACGGGAATGCTGGGAACGAATCGTGGATCTTAGATGGCTTTTGGTACAAGGGAACACAGATCGGTATATCACTGATCGGCCTGAAAACATCTTTGCCAGCAACAACCAACCGTCGGCCTCTGCGTTTCTGAAAGCCAACGTGGAATGGACAACGGAGCAACTTGGAGCGTCTCACGTCGCTCGAATGCGCGAGATGCGACGGCAGGTCCGTATAGAGTCTGATGCGGGACTATTGTTGATCGTCCACGGAACACCGGCCAACGACGAACTGGGCTGGGACAGGTCCGATAGCGAAAGCACGCTCCTGGAGAAAATAGGTGACACGGATGCCGCTGTGGTAGTAAGTGGCCACACACATACAGCAGCAATCCGACACACCGACGCCTTGTTGGCCGTCAACTGTGGCGCCGTCGGCCGATCACATGACCAGCAACCCGGTCTGGCAACCTACGCCGTTCTGGACGATAGCAGCGGATTCTGGTCAGCTGAGATACGTCGAGTGGCCTATGACTACCAATCGGCACATGCGGAGATTCTGAACCGGAATGTTCCTGTCCCACCCATCTTCGCCGACACACTGCTCACTGGCATTCCTCCAGCGTGACATCCCGTGCACATCGTGACCGGGCATCAAGCCTAAGCGGAGCCCACTAACCCGTTGAGTGTAATGGCCAAGGATGCACCGGCATTCCGCCTCCGCGGACGGATTGCAATCCTCGCCACCGCTATGCTGACAGCCGGTTTCGCTGTCTTCATAGCCACAATACGTGAAGGACGAACCTTTCCAACATCGGTAAGCTCCGGGTGGCTGGCTGCCTTTGGTGTCACACTCGCATTGATGCTGGG
This sequence comes from Chloroflexi bacterium UBA6622, assembly GCA_002433065.1. GTDB lineage: Bacteria > Chloroflexota > UBA11872 > UBA11872 > UBA11872 > UBA11872. The sequence goes on along the minus strand of DJHK01000005.1, from coordinate 43,038 downwards.
ATGGTCCATCGCTGGCACCACCCTGATCAGCTTTACCGCACGACGACGACTCGACGACGTCACCAGCCGACATATGTGGACACACCTGCCATTGCTTATACCAACAGGAATGGCAGTAGCGGCTTACCAGTCAGATGAGGCAAACCATGTTTTAACTCAGTCATCCCAGATTGACTGGTTGTGGGGACTCGCGCTCGGAAGCTGGATCGTTGGCCAAGCCCTGTGGCTACCGGCGGGTCTAGATGCCCAGCCAATTCGCGTTTTGGAGTTACTTAAATCTGGCCTCCGCACAATAGGGGCCTCCGCATTCACTCGGCTAACATTTGGCCTTATTTTTGTACAGTTTGTGTTGTTCCGTTCGCTCCTTGCCATTTTCTGGCAACCGATCGGGTTCTTCGAACGAGGCAGCGATGTCGGCGCGTATGAACAACGAGCTCGCCTTGTGACGCAAGGCCTGTACCCGTACCTAGACTACTGGGTTGAATACCCACCCTTATTCCCATGGCTGGCATCTGGACTTAAGCTTCTCAGCACAAATTTTGGGGGCACGGACGCGGCATTCCAACTGATATTCAGCTTTACGATGCTGCCCTTCGAGGCCGGAACTCTGTGCCTGATATACGCCATTGGTCATCGGGTATGGGATGAACCTCGAGGCCTCATGTCCGCCCTTACATACGCGCTGCTGTTCTATCCCGCCTATATCGCCAATCGCCATTTCGAATCTATTCCCGTGTTTTTCCTGCTTTTAGGAACCTATCTGATCATCATGAATCGCCGACACTTCGCGTCCTTGGCACTCGCGCTTGGCATCCTGACCAAATTCTTTCCTCTCGCCGGCTTTCCGGCCCTACTAACCGGGCAGTCCCGACTGGGCCGAGTCCGCCTACTCGGCCTTGGTGGCCTCGCTATCGCTGGCGGAATTATCCCGTTTTTCGTTGTAAGCCGAGAATACGTGGTCGCTTCCATACAAAACATGCTGCTGCGACCAGGTTGGGAAACAATTTGGGCACTAGCAGATGGCTACTTTTCGTTCGGATGGGTGCACCGAGACCGGCTAAATCCCGACACCGCAATTGCCTTCAACTACATACCCGATATACCTAGCTACGTGTGGTGGGGAACCGTAACTGTTGTTGCCGTGATTTACGGATACATCTCACTACGACCGGTAACCCCCACAGCCAAGAGCACAGTCTGGGGCACCGGGTTGGCCATTGTCACATTCGCCCTCTTCCTGCGCGGCTGGTCCCCCCAGTTCACAGTCTGGGTTTTACCGTTTGTTGTACTCGCCTATCCCGGTGGCCGCGGCTTCCTCCTAGCAACCATCCTCACAACTGTAGCCCTGCTGGAATCCCCTGGCTTCTTTTATCTTTGGTCCGAGCAACCCTTTGTATTGTGGGCCATTGTCATCTTCCGAACGATCTTGTTCATCGCCATAGGAACCATGTTTGCTCGACGCCTACTAGCTCTGTCTCGCAAACCAACCGATCCTTCAAACACGAGAACCTATGACTAGGCTCCTAATGGCCCGAAAGTCGTTGTGGGTGCTGTCCGTAGCTGGATGGACCAGTCCCGTGGGCCTGGCTATAACGATAGCGAGCACCACAATCGGAAGAGCCGACCCTGCCAGACCAAGCCTCACATGGGCGGCGGCCGCCGGTGGGAGTCTCATCGGCGCCCTGGTTCTCTGGGGCGCTGCGTGCCTCTTGCGTCATCGTAATGGTCACCACGTGACGATCCTCAGCGCCGGACTACCTCTTTTGGCACATATGGACAGCTGGCTAATCGTCGGTTTTCAGTACTTTCACGAACCCACTAACCACCTGTTTGCCACCGGTCTCATAACGGATGAACTCTTCACCAGGCCATCTATCACTGAGTATCTCGCAGTAAAGCATGTTCTTGTCACAACCATCTGGCTAACGTGGCCATGGATCTCAAAGCGAGTCGAGATGCCTAGACGACCCCTAGCTCCACACGCCATGCAGGGAGGACTCATTGTGATCGCCGTTCTTGGAGCGATAGCCTACCTTCGACTAACCGTGCTGGATGTGCTTGAAATCCAGGTGCCTTCAGACCTCCGGGTGAACTACATCGGTGCCCTTGCGATGCTCGAAGGTCTCAATCCTTATGACAACGCGGTCGCACTAAAAATAGCCGGTCGAGAACGTATTCCTTACGTGGGCACGCAGCTTTGGACAATGGTCACCAATCCTCCAACCGCCATGCTCTACTTCGCGCCATTTACGATTGCCCCGCTTGCTGTCGCTCGAATTTTGTTCCTTACAGCCAGCCACCTTGCCTTGCTTGCAACGGCCGTCCTCACGTGGCGATTGCTAAGACCATCTCCACACCCTCTCGTGTGGCTGGGGCTCTTACTTGGATTGGTCGCGTTCCTCGACCCATTCGCGTTGACATTTCGTCTTGGCCAAGTTGACCTAGTAATTCTTTTCACCCTAACCCTCGCAGCGTATCGATTGCGAAACGGAGATGACATATGGGCAGGGATGGCTGTCGGCATTGCAGCTGGACTCAAGCTGTCTCCCGGGCTGTTCGTCCTCTACCTCTTGTGGCGCGGGCATAGACGAGCGCTCGCGGGAACCTTTGTAACAGCTGCACTCGTTGGGCTCGCGAGCCTCCGCCTCGCCGGCACAGAGACGTGGCTGTACTACCTGTCAAACCGACTACCGGACCTACTTGCCGGCAGCAGCCTGTTCAACAACTTGTCACTACCTGGCCTCATCCTACGAGTGTTCATGGGACCTGAACTGGGGCAGACAATGCTCGACCCGCAACCACCCGTTGCGCTTGCTCAGATAATGACCATCATCAGCATCCTCGCCATCTTGATCATTGCAGGGTGGGCGCTCGGCCACCGAAATCGATCTGGCAGTTCGCTTGCCCTCGAATTCAGCCTGGTCGTCACAGTCATGCTTCTGATTTCTGGCGTTACATGGCCACACTATCTCTGCTGGATTTTCCCCTTGCTCGGTCTCGCGGCAGCCTGGCAATGGCCCTCAAGATCGAGTCACTGGACGATCTTTCTAGCAAGCCTCGGCCTGGGGATCACAGCCATACCTATCGACACCTACTATGGATTGATTGGGAATGTCTTCGACCATTCCATCACGATCCAGTCCTTACGGACCATCGGGCTACTAACGCTTCTCCTCGGCCTTGCACACGGCGTGCGACATGCGCCATCCGCGAATGACACCAGCACGACCAGAAAAATTTCCTAAAATGACACATCACCCTTCCCTGCATCTACCCCAATGAACACCCTCATAAATACTTGCCTCATAGGCTGCGGCTTACACGGCGCAAGCCGCCTAGCGCCAGCCATTCAAACAAACGAGTGCGCGGTGCTCGCTGGATGCGTAGACGCAGACGTGGAGATAGCACAAGCCGTCGCCGGCCCTGAGACACCAGTCTCCACGGAGCTTCGCGAATTGCTCCTACACACAGACATGGATGCTGCTGTCGTCGCAGTTCCTCATGACCAACTCGCTCCCGTCACACTGCAGTGTCTTGAAGCAGGCTTACATGTCTTGGTCGAAAAACCCATGGCCCTAAATGAATCCGAGGCCTCAGACTTAGTGGCAGCGGCGGTAGCCAATAAACGCGTATTGATGCCTGCATACTGCCTACGATTCAACACTGTTCGAACCCGTGCACACACGCACGTAAGAAATGGCCTTTCGGGCGCAACCAAAACCCTCGCCGCTGCAAAGGGAAGTCCACCCCTGACCGGATGGCTTGCGGATCGGACGCGAGGCGGTGGACAACTGCTCTTCCTTGGATCGCATCTGGTCGACCAGATTCTGTGGCTCCATCCCCAGCCAGTTGTTCAGGTGTTCGCTGCAATTCAAGACCGTGCAGATGGTCGCAGCGAGGAATCGATATCCGGCCTGATTGAATTTTCAGATGGTGTTTCGGCAACGATTAGTTTGAGTCAAGGGGCGGGGACAGCGTATGACCACATCGAAATCACCGGCTCCGGGGGCCGTATAGGTTCTGACTGGAAATCCGGGCAGATTAGCCTGGATCTCGAGGACCACCCCTCCTATCCCGCTCCTGTAATAGAACACGTTCGAACCGATCCATTCCAACCCATGTACGACGCGGAATTTTCTGAGTTTGTAAACGCAATTCGTGGAAACCGCGAACCAAGTGTTACCGCCAACGATGGCCTGAGGGTCTTGAAAATCCTAGACGGCCTACGTTCATCTGCCACACAGGGAACCCCTATTGAACTCTTCGACAAAGGTCCATCTCCAACAACTGTCCAAAATGACGATTTGAGTCTGGCACGAGTCCGAGTTCAGTTCACCTATGCAGCAGACAGCATCCGACGGCCGATCATCTATGAACTTTCCCAAAGATTTGATCTTACTTTTGATATTCGGCGGGCCGACGTTGATGCCGGCATCGGATGGATTCAGTTGCTACTCGAAGGAGACCGAAACGAACTGGACGCGGCAATCGCATGGGCAGAATCACAAGGTGTTCGTGCATCTCCCGTAGAAGGCGACGTGATTAGCGGATAAGACGACTAGCTACGATTTGACACAACCGCTCGGTAGAACGAAGCAGTCGCCTGCGCAACAGCACGCGTCGTAAAACGACCAAGCACACGTTCACGCCCGTTCACAGCAAGCTCTTGACGTCTACCAACCTCTCCACGCAGCGTCCGCAGCATCGTGGAAAGTGCATCGACATCACCTGCTGGGACAATCTCGCCACCATCACCAACAACACTGGGCAACTCGCCCATATCTGAAACAATCGTAGGAACCCCGCATGCCATAGCTTCGACCGCAGCTCGACCGAATTGTTCGACCCACCCCTTGCGCCCCACGCTAGGCAAGACAAAGACATCAAGGTCCTGATAGAACGATGGCATCTCCTCACTCGGCACCCCACCAACAAACTCCACATTCACTATTGGCTCAAGCCGACGTAAGTGATCCATCGTTGGACCGTCACCCGCAATACGCAAAACTGAATTTCCACCGATAGCCCGTACTGCACGAATAAGCACGTCAACGCCCTTTTCAGGAACCAAGCGACCCGCGTAACCGATAACGAATTGTCCATTACTCCTTGGATTTACGTTCGGAACAAAAATATCGGGATCAACACCAAACTGAGGAATAACTACCGAGGCTCGTCTGTGTCCTTTCGAAACAAGCACCTGCCGCGCACGCTCGGTGCCAGCAATTCCATCGGCACACCTCAACACATAGTTCTCGATCCATCGAACCGGAGGTGGATATCGCCGAGAAAGATTTTGCCACGCGAAAAAAACAGGTGCAGCGCCAACATCGAGAGCGTCACGACACGCCAGAGCCGAAGCCAAGTTGTACGGCTCTTCATCAATATGGAGCACATCTGGCCGGAAACGACGAACGAGACGTCGCAATTCCCGAAACCAGTACAAGTGATAGTGCCCGTTCAGCGCCAGAGAAACATGTTCAACCTCATAGCCTCGAGGTCTTGGCCTCTCCGCCATCGCCACTTGCCCACTTTCAACCCATCGATCAGGAACAACGGCCAAAACGTCCACGTCGTTCACACTAGCTAATGCACGTAACTTGTCGTGGTGAGCACCAACTACTAACGCTTTCGACGCCAGCAAAACCTTCATACGCCCACTTCCTGATATACCGCGTACGTAAGTTCAGCGGTACGGGCCCAAGTAAATCCAGCTGCACGGGCAAGACCTTTTCCATGAAGGTCTGAAGCCAGATGTCGATCCTGCGCCACCCGGCAAACTGCATCGCGCCAAGCCGCTGGCTTATCAGGCGGGAGCAGAAGACCCGCATCACCGACCACTTCAGGCAAGGATGTGCAATCAGCAACCAGTACCGGGACTCCACTTGCCATAGCCTCAAGAGGATCCAAGCCAAATCCTTCGTAGCGCGACGGAAACACAAACATATTCGAAGCACGGTAGAGATCCGGTTTATCCCGTTCTGAGACCGGGCCAATCACTCGTAACCACGCGGTTGCGCTTTGATCCAAGTCAGCAAACCAGTCAACATAGACCGAACCACCCGCTTTCGGTGCTCGCCCTGCTATAACCAGAGACAAACCAGACCTTTTCCATATTTCCGGCCAAGCAGATAGCACTACCTCAAGATTTTTCCTGAGGTCACGAGTCCCCAGGAACAAAGCAAAGTTCCCGGGCAAACCAAGACGCTGCCGGGCACACTCACGTTGACTCTCTGTCCCTGGAGCAAACCGGTCATCCACACCTAGAGGTATAACGACTATTTTGTCATCAGACACGGCACCCACACGGATCAGGTCTCGGCGCGTCGACTCCGAATCGGCTATCACCTTGCTTGCATTCTTCAATCCGGCGCGGGTCACAGCCAGATAAGCAGCCTGACGTGTCCCTGTTGCATATTCAGGCAAAACAAAGGGAATGACGTCATGGGCCGTCACTACGAACCGTTGACCAAAGACTGGTGGCGCAAGATATGGAACGTGACCCAACCGACCACGGGATCGAGTCGGCCAAACAACCTGTTCCCATATCAATTTCCCCACCTGCCCCCTCAAGGAAGCCGGCGGTTCCATATGGTCAATCTCAATATCTGGATACCCGGCCATAAGCGAGCGACGAAGAGCACTTAAGTACTGCCCCGAACCAGTTTCAGGGTACTGACCAAAGTACGCATTTAGAGAAATATGCAGGGCGCGAGCCTCGTCTGACTACCGATTAACGTTGATGCCGAACCTGCGGAACAATCCCAGTGACAGGGTGTCATCCTTACTATATCGGCGTTTGATTTGAAGCAATGTGCCAAGCAGCCCACCAGCTACAGCGTAAGTCCATGAGCCAGCAATCAAACCGAAAATAACAGGCAACAGGGCATGCAAGGCCGGCGTTGCATCTGTGGTCCGGCGCCGAGGTAACAGCGCAAGTATCCAAGCCGCAAAACACGCAGCCCAAAGCGCGGGTTCGGCTACGAAGAGCGCAAAGGCAAGGGTTGTTGTACCCCGACTACCACGAAACCGAGCAAAAACCTGCCACATACTTCCAACGGTCACGCCAGTGATGGCCGTCAGTTGCGCAATCGCATCCGACGGAAAAAAGAGATGCGCACAGCGCAGCACAATAAGCGCTGCCACTAGGTTCCACAGCAACAACAATAGACCTGGGATCTTCCCCACACGAAAGAAGGTGTTGTAAACAGTGAAATTTCCGGAGCCAGTGGAGCGAAGATCTACATGCTTGAAAACAGCAGCCACAATAAAAGCTGTCGGGAAACTTCCGACCAAATAAGCTATGCCACCCAGAAAGACATAGCCTAGAACTGGCTCAATGTTCAAATAACTTCCTCCACACTATTTTATCCCTATTGAAGCCGCCCAGATCCTTTTTTATTGCCGACCACCAGTGCCTGCAACATGGTAGGCCTCCAACAGAAGACGCGCAGATTCATCCCACGAGTATGACCGTGCCCGCTTGGCCCCCTTATGTCTAAGATCACCACGGTAACATTCATCAGAAAGCACCTGTGCAAGCCCCTCGGCTATTGACGCAGCATCGCTTGGATCGACCAGCGCGGCTGCATCGCCGGCAACCTCTCCGGTTCCCGAACAGGCTGAAGTTACCACCGGGCATTCACAAGCAAATGCCTCCAGAATTGGAAGGCCAAAGCCTTCCGCATGACTTGGAAAGGCGAAAACCGACGCTAAGGAATACAACGCTCTAAGCGTTTCATCACTAACGTGGCCAACAAACCTAACCTTGGAACCACCAGATTCGATAGCCCCATAGACTTGATCGTGGAGCCAACCGTCTCGACCAACATGCAGATGCGCAATCGGCTGATTGAGTTTTCGAGAAGCCAAGCTCACCGCAGACGCCAGTCCATCAATGTTTTTTCGCGGTTGCACAGTTCCCACAGAAAGAACAAATTTGTCAGGCACCGCAAGTCTCCGACGGACCTCGTCGAGAACTTCTTTATTGATGACCTTTACAAAGTCGGGCCCAACTGCATTCGGCACAACCCGAATCCGTTGCGGGCGCACACCGTATCGCTGCATCAAATCACGCCGTGTAGTCTCAGAGACAGCGATGATCAGACGCGCACGATCTATGGACCTGGGAACCGCACTTTCCAGAAATCTAAGCTGAGCCGGATGCGCATCTTGTGGCCTTTGCACATACGTAAGGTCGTGCACAGTTAGAACACCACGAGCCAGGGCAAGCGGCGGCAACGTAAAGTCGGGGCCATGGAAAACTTGCAAGGAACCAAGCAAAGTCTCTATCGGGATAGGTAATCGCAAGCGATGCCAAGCTGCCAGGGCTAATCTGGGAGATACAGGAAGTCTTCGTACACGAACATGCTCACATGCAGCGAGGGCTTCGACAGGTGGCAGCGGCCCACGATGCGCGTAGAAAAGCGTCAGTTGGGGGCAATCTGGACGACGGAGCATAGCGGCAACTAGTTCTCGAACCGATCGTCCAATACCCGCTACCTGCGTGGCCCCAGACGTAAAGTCAACACCTACTCGCATCGCCTACTGCCGCTTTAGTTTTGTAAAAACGAACACCAAACCGCCGGTAACCAATACAGACCAGTACGTAATCAGTCGGTCAACCAACGCTACAGCGCCTGCAAGGCCTGCTCCGACCCCTATCATTCGAGTCAACCCCAAGATTCCACTCTCCACAGCCCCCAGCCCACCTGGCGTTGGCACGGCCAAGAGCAGCGACGCCGCCGTCCCCACAAACACAACCTGAGCGGGCTCCATGGGAACGCCCAATGCGCGCATAACTAGCCCAAGACGAAGCATTTCCAGTGACCACACCGTGATACTTGTCATCCAGAGCCAAGGACCCGTGCGCCAAGTCCAGCTGTCAAATACCCCGCTATGAAAGCGTGCGTAGATCCCAGAAGCCCGCTGCGGCAACAACCTTACTATCGGCTTTCCAAAGAAGAGCAGAAAGATCACACCCAAAACAAGAAGGCCAAGGCCAATGGCCGCAATCGCCAGTATGCGACCCACCTCATCGGTTGTGTCCGGGGAACTGACGATCACAACAGCCGAAACGAGCACCATTCCAGTGAGCGTGGCCACATCAAAAACACGTTCAGAGAACACCGTGCCTAGCGTCCGTGTTAACGAAGTTCCGTAATTGGCCCGGGCCATATAAGCCCTGTAAATATCTCCAAGCTTTACTGGAAGGACGCCGTTCACAAACCAAGAGATGTATAAAATCTGGAACAGATCGCGAGCTCGATAATCTGGCACCACGTTTTCACGGTGAGCGGCATTAACCAACATTAGTCGCCAACGCAGCGTCCTTACAGGAAAGGTCAGCCCAAACATCGCATATGCCACAAGGATAAGAAGGGGATCCGCAGCACGTAGATGTGCCAAGATCTCATCGACATGAAGGTCTGCCAGAACCCACGACAACGCCAGTAAACCTGCCGCAACCAGGAAACTAACAAGTGTCCGCAAGCTGAGAAAACGTCGTAGAAGTCCACTTCCTCCAAGATCCTGACCTTCGGTTGGCTCGCCTGGAAGATTTGAAGAAGCTGTTGTCACGGCGTTGACACAGTCTTTGACCCTGATCCAACCGGACGACGCCCACCTACCACTGCAACCGCAACCAAGAGAGCAAAGACAAGCCCCATTCCGCTAACAAACAAACTATCCACAAGATTCTGCGCAATCAATGCACCCAGTCCGCCGAGCGACCCGATACACACCCACTCTAACCCGGAGTCACGGGCACCTCTTACACCAGCAATTGCTAGCCAGCAGGCCCAAATCATCAAAGACAAAAAAAGAAACATTCCAACACCAGTTTCCGCGCCAAAATTCAAGAACACGTTATGCGCATGGCCTAATGGTGCATCAAAAGGATGCAAAGAATATGATCGGTACGCAGCATCAAAGTTTCCTGCGCCAACACCCATAATCGGATTACTTAGGAACATTTCCCATCCGGCTGACCAATGGGCCACGCGTTCAGCAATTGAAAAATTGTCCATAGCACGATCTCGAACCACGTCGGCAACCGGGTGTTCCCCTATCAGGGCCCATTCAACATCAGCAGGAAAGATCCGACGAAACACTCCGGTTAAACCCAAAACCGCCATGGACAAAACCGTGCCGCCGGATATTCCAAGGGTTACCCGTGACCACATCCCGGTTCGATGACCCGATGCAAACATGACTACCAAAGAGCTTACTCCTAAGCCAATCCATGCGCCCCTCGATCTACTAGCCACCATCGCGACCATGACCAGCACCCAAAGCACCGCAAACCACCTACGCCTTGAACCGTTGCTAAAGATTGCACCGGCCAGAAGGAAGGGCAGATGAAGACCCAAATAACCCCCGTAGGGATTGGGTTGATCAAATGTGCCGAAGGCTCTAAGCATTCCCCCCACGACAAAACCAGAAGGCCCTAACTGAGCTGATGTTTGAATTAGGCCAAGCACCGATTGCACGACAACAGCAACTGCAATAACCCACATAGCGACTCGTCGGGACTGATCGGAGCGTAGAACGTCAGAAAGAACCACCAGACAAACACAGACCTGTAGCCATTTCATGACCTCTTTCGCTACAGCATCCGGCTCAACGGCAACAACGACCGTAAGCGCCAACCAAACAGCGAACACCAAAAGCCCGAAAACATATGGATGAATCCGTACCTGCGTCGCACGCCCCATGCCAAACAACCAAACAAGAAACGCAGCCCCAATCAACAGGTCGCTGCCGCCAATGCTAATAACTCCCAGATGCATTTCAGCAAGTCCGCGAAACGGAACCATTCCCAAAGCCAGTGCAACAAGAAAAGTTGTCAGTTCATGTACACGTATCTGGCGAACGGCGATCCGTGCACATAGGCCAGCAACTGCCAGCCCACCCGCCACGACAAGTACGCCGGACATCATTGAACCCAAGCTTATTGCAAGCGAGACAACGACTGCAGAAACAGCCACTGCTCCTACACAAGCAATTCTGCGATTACGAAGGGCACTAACACCCGAACGCCACACCGGTGACAGCGAGACAAACTTTGGCCGTGACCTATATGAAGAGACGGCGCCCAACACCAGTAAGACAGCGACCATCACAGCCAACACAGGCAGGGCATGGCGACCGTCGAGCACAAGGAATGACCCAACAAGCGACCCAAGCAAAGCAGCAGCGCTGATTGCGACGCCCCTGGATTGGGCAAGTCGAATTAAACCCAAAAAACCTATGCTCCGTGCAGGCACAACCATCCCGATAACAATGATGAAAGGTGCCATAGGCGTCTAAACACCACCAGCGGGTTAGGCACCAACCACACCTCCAGCGAGATCAATGTATAAGGCACTGACTGATAAGAGCAAAACACGTTTGAGGAAGAGTCCATTTTCCATCTGGTTTCTTTCAGACAGTACGGTTGCCGAGCCCTATCAACTACAGCTGCTGCCACAACCGCTCTATTATTGCTGGCAAACAGCTCTACCTACGGCAACGTTATGCATGTATGCAATGTAGGTGCGCCAGCAAACAAGCCGTCAGCACATTGGTGTAATCACCCATGACAGAGTTACTAGTCGCACTAGGATCGAATGTTGGCAACAGGATTGAAAACCTTCGTTTTGCAGTCGAAGGATTGTCAGTAGTGATATCCGACCACATCGTATCCTCCGTCTACACTACCGAACCCATTGGAGGGCACGACCAGCCTGAATTTCTAAACGCGGCGCTTCGAGGCTCTACATCACTGGGAATCGATCGGATGTTTTTTTGGGTGAAGACACTCGAATTTGCAGCCGGCCGACGGCCAGGCCTTTCGCAGGGCCCTCGAACGCTTGATATCGACATCATTTCGTTCGGACAGCTGTCAGCAACGACACCTCGCCTAGACATTCCGCATTCGGCTTATGCAAAACGCTCATTCGTCCTTGCACCCTTGGCCGATATTGCGCCTAACGCAATCCTTCCTAACCAAACTGAAAACATTGGCCAATTAGACGCCCATATGGGTCGAGCTGGGGTTAAATATGTATATCCAAGCTCATCGATAAGCAACACAACATTTATTGGAAATGTTTAACACCTACTCAGAGGCGCTCACCTGGCTGTATTCCTTTTCAGACTTTGAACGAGGTGTTGGATATCGAACCGACGCTCCTTTCGACCAAGGAATTGAGCGCACGAGCAAACTACTTACCTACTTCAACAATCCGCACACCACCGTTCCGACAATTCATATTGCCGGAACAAAAGGCAAGGGAAGCGTATGCGCTTTGGTTGCCAATGTCGCAACAGCAGCCGGATTGCGGACCGGCCTGTACACCCAACCCCACCTGCATTCATTTCGTGAGCGCATACAAATTGATGGACGACCCATTGGCGAAGCAGATTTCGTAGACCTTGCTCGTGAAGTCAACAGTGTCCTAAGTAAAAAACAACTGTTTCTAAGCAAGGCAGGAACCCTCACAACCTTTGAATTATGCACAGCTATGGCATTCATATGGTTCCAACATCAAGAGGTCGATTTGGCTGTAATTGAAGTTGGGCTCGGAGGTCGACTCGACGCGACGAACGTTGTTCGTCCGTTAGTTTCGGCCGTAACAAGTATTGCGCTTGAACACACGCAAGTGCTGGGCCATTCACTTCCAGCCATCGCCCGTGAAAAGGCCGGAATTGCCAAGCCAAACACCCTTATGTTGATAACCCGACAACACGCCACTGTCATGGCTGCCATTCGGAACATAGCCCAATCAAAGGGAGCACCGGTCCAAGCTGTTGGAATGCTAGAAACCATACCAGAAGGCACCAAATGGAGAGATGGTCGAGCAACGACAATCGTCCGTGACCCTTGTTCGGGCGACCACTTTACATTGGGGCTGGCCGGCCCCCACCAAGCACAAAATGCCGGCTTGGCTTACGCCATCTGTCGGGAGCTCAGCAAAACGTATGAAGGGATTACTACGAGAGCGATCCACGATGGGTTTGAAGCCATCCGGTGGCCCGCAAGGCTTGAGCTCATCGAGTCGTGTCCGCCAGTAGTCGTCGATGGCGCTCATACCGTCAAATCAATAGAGCTAGGCACAATAACGCTCCGTCAAGATCTACATCTTCAAGGAGGACCGGTGATTTTTGGAGCACTAGCTGATAAACCGGTAAATGAAATGGTTGCAGCGCTTCAAACATATGCGACTGAACTAATCATCTTTGAGCCCGAACATCCCCGTGCGGCCGCAGCCAGTGACATGCAGAGAGCCGCGCACGGCATGAAAACGACAATCGGTAAAAGCGCCGACGACTCGTTACGTTTAGCAAAGGCATCCGTTAGATCGGGTCAAGGAATTCTTGCAACAGGAAGCCTAGCGGTAGCTGCAGACGTTCGAGCCCTGTCCGGGTTGGTTACCGCAATCGATCCGCCGAACCTATGGGCTCAATCTAGAAGGCTACGGAGCTCTTTACCTAGGAAAGAGTGATGAAACACCTATTCACGTCCAGCAGCCACACAACACCACTAACAAGTAGGGACTGCTAGTGCCCACCTACCCCGGAACCGATGAGGAGGCTGCTGTTGAAGCAGGCATCTTCACCGTCACATCTCGACGCGGTCAGAAGCTACCCACAAAACAACCAAACCCGTATGTCGCCCCAGAGATTCGTGTCCCTCTAAAAATCCTCAGCGATGCAAACGTTGCGCCTCGATGGATTGAACTGGGAGGCCTTGCCGACCGAAAAATAAACAACCTTCGCCAACACGTCATCCAACATGAGCACAGAATGGCTCAAAGGTATCGTAAGTGCACGAACGGCCAAGCGGCGGATTTTAAATCGGCCTTTGTCGATGGGTGCAAAGAACATAGCCTGCATCGCATTAACCGTGAAACCCATATTGCCTCCGCGCAACAAACGGTAAATTCTTTTAACGCAATTGCACCCCAGGGAGTCGTGCGAAAAGGGTTCCTTGGATCTCAACTACTAAAACGATTCGATCGCGCGTGGCCATGGCATGCCCTGACACCCATGAACGATAGTCAATGAAATACAGAAGCCGAACATTTCTTGGCGTCACACTTCGGATTCTATTTGGAATCGCCTTTAGCATTGCCAGCTTCTCTAGAACAACACGTACTCCACCGATGGAGCCCCTCTCAGTACTGATCGTGCGGTTCGACCTGATGGGCGACATCGTAAACGCGCTGTCGGCTACAGCAGCTGCCCGCGAACGATGGCCCAAGGCCCATATAGTGTTTATGGCACCCCCACGTTGGAAAGCCATTGTCGACCGCTGTGAGACGGTCGACGAAATCCTCCCATTTGATGCGGGCGAACTGACGCACTGGCCAACAGTGCTTAATGTACGCGCCTGGTTTAGCGCGCTACGAATGCTTAGAAACGTTCGAGCCCGACGGTTTGATGTTGCATGTAGTGTTTACGGCCCAGTGGCAGGTGTGGTCGTCGCATTAAGCGGCGCAGCATGGCGAGTTGGCTACCAGAACGAAGCCCCTGCCCGTAGTTTCGATGAGCCCATCGCTGGCCACCGCCAGAATGGAGGCCCGCACGAAGCCACTATGGCAACCCGAGTAGTTGCCAACACCCATCCACAATGGAAGGTCCTCTCCAGGCGATCAAGGGCGACCGACGTGGTTACAGAAAAGAGACCCCATGTGGTGATACATCCGGGGTCTTCGCATGGTGAAGCCAAACGATGGCCAGTGCAAAATTGGGTCAAGCTTGGCCACCTAATCCAAGGCCGTGTAGGACAACTAACCATCATTGGACTCTCCGATGCCTCAACCGTCAGTCATGCCCTATCAAATTCCGGAACGACGACGTCGAACCGGTGCGGTCGGACCTCGCTGGAAGAACTCATGGATGTATTGCAAGACGCCGACGTGGTTATCTCGACTGATAGTGGTCCTGGCCACCTCGCACGAGCACTCGGAACACCCGTCGTGATGCTCCACGGCCCAACCGACATCTCAATTCACGGCCCTGGCGCACCAAACTGCCGCGCACTCCGAGTCCAACTTCCTTGCGGACCTTGTTATGACTTTAAACGCCCGGCCGAATGTCAGTATTCAGACACACTATGTATGCACTGGCTTAAGGCAACATCGGTGCGAGAAGCCATGGATGAGCTTCTGGAATGACTGAAAACACCCTTGGAAAAGGCCCAACCCAGCTCGCCGACGTAGAAACACGCGTGCTAAATGTTCGAATCCATGGTGTTACTTGTACGCAGGCCGTGGCCTGGATTACTGCATGGATCGAAGCGGGCATCAGTGCTCATGTTGCAACCGTAAATTCCGAATTCGCAATGCGAGCTCGACACGACAATGAATTTCGAAACATCCTTGAACACACCGCCTTAAATGTGGCCGATGGGACAGGCATTGTCCTCGCTGCCCGTCTACGCGGCTCCGTTATGCCCGAACGCGTAGCCGGTGTTGATCTTGCTCAAGACCTAGCCGCCATCGCTGCCAAACGGGGATATACCCTAATGTTGGTTGGAGGTAGCGAGGGAACTGCCGACCAGGCATCGATTGAATTACAACGCAAAAACCCGAATCTCAGGCCACCTATCACTTACGTTGGGAACCCGGACAAAACCAGTGACCATGAAGCACAAGAGATGCTTCGTCGGTTTCGACCCCACATCGTGTTGGTTGCGTATGGTGCCCCGCTGCAAGAAAAGTGGATCGCACGAAACCTTCATGAAGTCAATGGAACAGTTGCCATAGGTGTCGGCGGTGCACTCGACTATATTTCTGGCCGAAAACGTCGCGCCCCTGCAGTTGTTCAACAAATCGGCCTTGAATGGGCCTACCGGCTATATCAAGACCCCTGGCGCTGGCGTCGCATGCGCGTCTTGCCCTTGTTTGCATGGCACGCATTGCTCGAAGCCATCCGCAGTAGAGCTATGCCACGATGAACAGCATCGCTGTCGTTGGAAGCATTAACCTCGACATTGTGATCCGGGTGCCACGCATCCCACAGGTTGGCGAGACCATTCACCATGGAACTATCGCCCATCATCCAGGAGGAAAAGGAGCCAATCAGGCCGTTGCAGCATCTTTGGCCGGAGCGGAAGTAAGCATGATCGGATCCGTCGGCATGGATACGGCAGGCTCTGAACTACTGGCCAGTCTCAAAGCTCATAATGTGGACACTCGATATGTCAGCCGTATCACATCGACTCACACAGGAACGGCCGTTATTACGGTTGACACAAATGGATCCAATTCCATAGCCCTCGCGGAAGGCGCCAACGCCGCGATTGAACCTGGCAACGTTGCGGACGCGGTTGCTCAGCTCGCACCCCAGGCAATCCTGTGCCAGCGAGAGATTCCGGATAGTGTGATCGCAACCGCATTTAGCCGCAGAAACAGTGCTGCGCTACACGTTCTCAACGTCTCACCCGTCGAACAAATCTCCAACATCGCAATGGATGACATCGACCTTCTTGTAGTTAACCAAATCGAAGCTAAACAACTCATCGGCACCCAAGCGGGCGCTATGGACGCAGCCACAACCCTTGCACAGCGCACGCGGCGCGGATGCATTGTCACGTTGGGAGCAAAAGGCCTTGTGGCGCAGATCGATGGGCACAAGATCAAACAACCCGCGTACTCAGTCAAAGTCGTTGATACCACTGGGGCAGGAGACGCATTCTGCGGCGCATTTGTCACCGAGCTGCTGGAAACGCAAAACCCGGAGCACGCGCTCCGATTCGGCCAAGCAGCAGGAGCTGTAGCCGTAACACGTCATGGAGCTCAACCTTCAATGCCAGATTCACCAACTATTCGCGCCTTGATGCAAACAGCCTGAAGGTTCCGCTATAGAGCACTGAAAGCTCCATGAGCAAGCAGCGAGGTGCGTTGCACCAGACCCGTAATGGAGAGGTACTCCCCGTGTCCATATCGACCCGGCACGATCGTTCGGACCCGATCGCCAAGAGGGAGTGTCCATTCGGCCGGAATCGAATGCTCTCCATGCAACGCCCCAAAAACAGATCCCGCTGTAGCACCATTGCAGTCAGTGTCTTCACCACATTCAACCGCAATACCGATCGTATCTGAAAAGCTGGGATGACCGTACATCAAACCCAGAACCACGAAACACGCGTTGTTTATGGTGTGCACAAAGTGATAGTGCCCGTAAGCAGCCTGAATCTTCGCGTATGCCTCCTGCCACGTTGGAAGGGAGGTGGTCCAACTCAGCGTATTTTCAATTGCCTCATACAACCGACTCCTAGACGGAATTTGCGAAAGACCAGCCCGAATCGCATCGGCAGGATGATCAAAAAGAAACGCCGCAGAGATCGTAGCTGCCGCCCACATTTCGCCATATACACCATTCTTCACATGCGACAAAGCCGCATCCTCGTACGCCAGTCGCGCAGCAGCTTCCGGACGACCGGGAACCACGTAGCCGAGAACATCGGCACGGATTTGGGCGCCAATCCACTCCCTGTACGGATTATTGTGCAGAGCCGCTTCAGCCGCAGAATAACCCAATATTAGATTTCGATAAGCCGCGCGCTCAGCCGTGTAAACACGTGCATACGGCAATCTATCCAACCACATCGATCCGTAATCAGCGGTCCTAGCATCTGGCCCATATTGCTCGAGAACCTCAAGAGCCAAGATCATGTAATCGATGTCATCATCGCGTGGCATCCCATCAATATTTCCGCGCGTTGACTCACCAGCCGAGTGATGCCAGCTTTTGCCTTCAACCGGGTTAGGCTCAACCACCGGCACATACGCTCGCAAACCACCAACGTCGATGGCATCCAGGTACTCACGGATCTGGCCATGAGACCAACCCTCCACGGGCTTTCCAAGGCAACATCCCGCACACCGGCCGAACCATGCCCCGGTTAATCGACTTTCATATGATGACGTTTCAAATTCAGGAAGGCCGGTCGATTCAGCGCGAGCCTTACGGATCCCTCGAAGATCGCTGGGCTCGACGTAGCCAAACCCGTCACGAACAGGCAATCGTGCCAGAGTGTCTAGTAAGTTTTGAGTTTCAACATCGGTAAGACTCGTAACATCTTTTTTCTCCAGCACCTCCCGAATTTCCATAACCTCACAACCTTCTTCTTCCCGCTGCACAATCTCGTGAACCAACGTCGCACGGGCCAGGCCAAGCTCACTTTCCGCTAGCTGTACGTTCATCACCCTGAGCTTTTCAAGTTGTTTCATACAGTCCTCCCATCAAGAAGTTCAACAGAAGCCACCAGGCGGAGGGCTCAACCTATTTACGGTCCGCTAGGGTTGCGACCAGGAATCCATCGTAGAGCTAACAGCACGAATACCTGCACGACTGCCAAAAGTAGAAACGCAATATTGAGGCCAGCCAGTTCACCAACAAATCCAGTTATCAGATTCCCGATCGCACCCGCTCCAAATGATACGCCCAGCACGATCCCTGTCCCTGCCCCCATGCGTTTCGGAACAAGCCGCTGCATTAACAGCACCGTTGGTGTAAAACCTGCCCCAATCAGAGCTCCAGTCGCCCCAATAAACACATATGACAACCATCCAACCGGTAGAAGCGCGAAACCCGAGATAGTCGGAATGATCAGAGCAGACGAAGCTCCCACCATCAACCGCAACCCAAACCGATCAGCCATCACACCACCGCTGAAAGCACCCGCAGCATGAAAGGCAAGAAAAACTGAAAGCATAGAACCGAAAAGCGTCGGGTCTGGATTACCGGGCGAGACAAATAGTGGAATAAAGATATTGAGGCTTGCGTACGCCCAACCCCGTATTAAGGCAACCACCAGAATTGCGGCAATCGCCAACCCAAGAGCCGAAACCTCATCGGATGAATCGACAGCTGGTGACTGATGTACACGTTCAACACCCTTAAGCCCAAACGGCAGCATTAACGCAATCAAGAGAGCTGGAATTACCAAGAAGGACATATATTCCAAACCTGAAGACGCTAATACAGCACCGGCGACCAGCGGTGCCACAGTAAAACCAAGATGTCCGCCCAGAAAGAAGGTGGCCACATTGGTCCCCTTGTTGGCACGACTTGCCTCATTGGCAATTGCGCCGCCCTGTGGATGAAACGCGCCAACGGCTATTCCGGCAATAGCGAGAAGGACTACCAACTGGCCAAAGCCCTGAACCTTTGGGATTAATGCAACCAGAACCGCCATCGAGGCTATTGTTCCTGCAGCAAGCCATCGTCGACCCAAACGATCACCTAGATAGCCAAATAATGGCTGACATGTGGATGAGGCTGTAGCCCAGACGAAAGAAGCGACTCCGATTAAACCCAGCGACAAACCCAGTCGGCTTGCTAAAAATGGATACATCATGGTTGGCAACATTGCAGTGAAATCAACGGCGAAGTGGCCTAATGCAACCGTCGCAACCCAACGTTGAGCAAGACTCAGCTTGAAAATAACTCCCCCTCATCCACAAATTGCCACCGAACACAGCCAATTGCGATGTTACAGTCGTTCATGGGCACCACCCTTACTATCCTTAACTTCGGAGAAGCTGTATATGACATCTAGCGACCATAAGTGGGTCTATGCGTTTCGCGATGGCGATGATTCAATGCGGAACCTGCTTGGGGGCAAAGGTGCTGGCTCTGCAGAAATGACCAAGGCAGGAATGCCGGTGCCTCCAGGTTTTACGATTACCACAGAAGCTTGTCTCGCTTACTTCGAAGGTAATGAATCTTTCCCAGAAGATTTGCAGAGCCAAATTGATGCCGCATTAATCGACGTAGAGTCACAGACCGGAAAGAGTTTTGGGAGTAGCGACAATCCCTTGTTGGTCTCCGTACGTTCCGGAGCTCGCGTATCAATGCCCGGCATGATGGACACTGTCCTTAATCTGGGTCTCAATACTCAAACAATAGCGGGATTGACCAAACGAACCGGTGATGCACGCTTTAGCAACGATGCCTACCGAAGATTCGTGCAAGGGTTTGGGGCAATCGTCCTTGGAATCGATAGCCGGGCCTTCGAAGCAGTGATCGAAGCTCACAAAGAAGCTGTCCAGAAGGCTGAGGACCCGGAGTTAACCGCAGAAGACTGGGAAACCGTCACCGCCCAATTTAAAGAGATCATCAAACGTGAAAGCGGTGAGGTTTTTCCTGACGACCCTCGAGAACAGCTTACCCGAGCCGTTCAAGCTGTCTTTAAGTCGTGGAATGGAAAACGAGCCATTGACTACCGCAACTTCCACCGACTTCCGCACGATTGGGGCACCGCGTGCAACGTGCAAACAATGGTCTTCGGCAACATGGGCGGACGCTCCGGAACCGGCGTCGCCTTTACAAGGGACCCGAATGACGGCAACCCAGTGCTATACGGCGAATATCTACTCAATGCTCAGGGAGAAGATGTCGTGGCTGGCGTTCGAACACCCCAGCCAATTAGCACCCTCCAGGAAGCCATGCCCTCCGTCTACGAGGAATTTCAAGCGTACGCTGAAAAACTCGAGGGGCACTACACGGAGATGCAGGACCTCGAATTCACGATCGAGGATGGCCAGCTGTTCATGCTACAAACAAGAGCTGGCAAACGGAGCCCGGCAGCGGCAATCCGAATTGCCGTTGATCTCGTGAATGAAGGCAAGATCACAAAGGAAACCGCAGTTAAGCGTGTTGAAGCCACACAGGTTGATGCCATGCTGCATCCGCGGATCGACGGGACAGAACAAATCAACCCCATTGCTCAAGGCCTTAACGCCTCACCAGGTGCAGCAAGTGGGAGGGTGGCCTTCACAGCCGATACAGCTGCCACCCGTGCGGAGAACGGGGATGCCGTTATCCTGGTCCGACCCGAAACATCTCCCGATGATTTCCATGGCATGGCTGCATCTCAGGCCATTTTGACGTCCCGCGGTGGAGCAACAAGCCACGCCGCAATCGTTGCCCGTCAACTCGGGTTACCTGCGGTTGTCGGCTGCGAAAGTCTGGACATCGACGTCAGCGCTGGCATATTCCTAATAGATGGCCTCGAGGTCTCTGATGGCGACATTCTTACTGTCGATGGGTCCACTGGCAACGTGATGCTCGGAGAGGTACCACTGATCCCTGGTGAAGTCACCCCGGAACTTGAACAACTTCTCGAGTGGGCCGATGACATTCGCCGACTCGAGACTTGGGCGAACGCCGACACTCCTGTGGAGGCTGAATTAGCAAGGTCCTATGGAGCCCAAGGCATTGGCCTTTGTCGTACAGAACACATGTTCCGTGAGGGCGACCGGCTTCCAATCGTCCAGGACATGATTTTGGCCGAAACAGAACAGGACCGTCGTAAATCACTTGCCCAGCTTCTTCCAATCCAACGCGACGACTTTTATGGAATCCTCAAAGCCATGCATGATCTTCCGGTGGTCATTCGGTTACTCGACCCACCGCTTCACGAATTCCTAGCTGGCGTGGAGAACGAGTTAGCCGAACTTGAAGCTCGTGATGCCAATGCAGAGGATCTCGCCTTGGCCAAACGGAAGGTAACCCGAGCTAATGAACTACACGAAGCCAACCCAATGCTTGGGCTTCGTGGTTGTCGGCTCGGCCTTATTTATCCCGAGGTCTACGAAATGCAAGTCCGAGCAATTATTGAGGCCGCATTACAACTGAAGTCCGAAGGCGTTCGAGCTAGACCGGAAATTATGATTCCTCTTGTAAGTCACATTGCGGAACTAAAAACCATCGAATCCGGCCTGCGAGAAACAGCTGCCGCAGTGCAGCGAGACGCTGGTGACGAAATAGAATTCAAGTTCGGGACAATGATGGAAGTGCCACGGGCTTGTCTAACCGCTGGAGAGATTTCCGAAACTGCTGAGTTTTTGAGCTTTGGAACCAACGACCTGACCCAGACAACCTTCGGCATCAGTCGCGATGACGCGGAGGGCCGCTTCCTGCTCCGCTATGTCGAAGATGGGATCCTTGCTGAAAACCCGTTTCAGGTCCTAGATCGGACTGGTGTTGGAGCTTTGATGGAAATTGCTGCCCGCGCAGGCCGTGCTGCCCGTAACGATATTGAGATTGGGATCTGTGGAGAGCACGGTGGTGACCCCTCATCGATTGAGTTCTGTGAATTGATCGGGTTGGATTACGTCAGTGCTTCTCCGTATCGCGTCCCGGTCTCAAGAATCGCCGCCGCCCACGCACGACTCGAACAAGAATTTCGTGACCGGTAGCATAAGCACCACTACAGCGATTAGGACGCTACGACGACGCACCCATGCCGACACCAGTCGAGGAGATAAAAGCTAGGCTCGACCCCGTCGAGATCATTGGACGAGACCTTCGACTACAGCGAGCAGGGAAAAATTGGAAAGGGCTATGCCCTTTCCATGCCGAGAAAACACCTTCCTTCCATGTTTTTACGGACCGCGGCAACTTCAAGTGTTTTGGCTGTGGGGAAGGTGGGGACATCTTCACATACGTTATGCGCCGGGATGGGGTGGAATTTCCCGATGCGCTCCAGGAATTGGCACGAGAAGCCGGAGTGGACATTGGGCACAACCAGCCCAACCCGGAAGCCCGCGAACGTCGACAAGCCATTCGTGCTGTACTGCATGAGGCGGCACAATTTCTACACGAACAATTATTGAACTCCCCAGCTGCCGCTAGGCCACGCAAATACGTTCGCGATCGCGGAATAACAGCTGCAACTGTAAAACAGTTCCAGCTTGGCTACGCGGTATCCAGAGGCTCACCGCTCCTTACCCACCTGCAACAGCTTGGGTTCGACGAGCCCGTAATTGAATCGGCCGGCCTCCTAACATCGAATGAACGTGGCAAATATGCTTACCTTTCTGAGCGACTGACTTTCCCAATATGGGATTCATCGGGATCTGTAGTTGGATTTGGAGGTCGCACACTGCGTGATATTGAGCCTAAATATCTAAACACACGAGATTCTGAGGTTTTCACTAAAGGGCATCATCTTTACGGTTTTCACTTGGCCCGAGAAACAGTTCGTGAACTAGGAACCGCAGTAATAGTCGAAGGCTATATGGATGCAATTGCAGCTCACCAAGCAGGATTTACTAACACGGTCGCCTCGATGGGTACATCCCTAACCCTCCAACAAGCCCGCAGCCTCTTGACGTCAGGAGCCAAGAAAGTCGTTATCGCCCTTGATGCTGATACCGCAGGAGCTACAGCCTCACGCCGAGGACTCGATGTACTCCGTGAGGCTGGCGAGTACACGACAGGTACAACCATTGATGTCCGTGGCCTGGTCCGACATGAGGACCTCTTGAACACGGATATTGCTATCGCCCAACTTCCACCAGGTGAGGATCCTGACAGCCTGATACGCAATGCTCCCAGAAGATGGAGGGAGAAGATCGATGCACCGACTCCCCTGGCCGACTTTGCCTTTCAGTGGGCTGGCCAAGACCATGATCTAGATTCGCTAGTTGGTCGTCGCGCGGCTATGCACGAGCTTCTCCCCATCGTGGCAGAGGTTGGGGATGCGGTGGTCCGCTCACATTATTTTGATCGTCTATCTGATCTAAGTGGCGTCCCAAGCGATGAACTCCGACAGCTTGCAGCTCGGGACGGACGTCGCGGGTCGCCCCGCGCTTCTCAAACAAGACCTCCACCCCAAGCGGCAGCTGAAACATCGGACCCGCTCGAGGAAGGCCTGTTGGAATACGTTGTACGTGGAGACGCTCAAACCGCTGCCCTCATCGGCGGGATCGACCCGACCAACATTCGGAATCCGCTGGACCGCCACATACTGACAGCGATCATCGCGGAGATTCAGGATATGAAAAACATAGATTGGTCTCGCATTGAAGAAGGACTCAACCCTGCAGTCCAGGATCGACTTCAAAAGCTTCGAACGCAGGCCAGTCTGCTTCCGTCCATAACATCGCAGGAGCTCGGCACTGGCTTGCAATACACAACGTTGCAGCTGCGGTTGCGACGGCTAAACGAGGAGATCGAAGAAACCATACTCGCCGCAGCCGATGACCCCAGTCTTCGCCAACGAGTACAAGAACTACACCACCAAATCCTCGCTATCCATGAAGCGCGGGAAGAGTTAGGCGGCACGAGATATCTGCCTCCTAAGTAAGACGATTCACCATGTGCTCATAATGCAGGCCTGATAGCGGTGCATGAACCCTAATACAGTCACCACCATTAATCACCATATCGCGCGATATACAGGATCGTTGGCTATGCACCTGATAACACTGCGTCAAGTTTCGAGGAGATGTCCTGCTCCGACGTAAAACCTACGATGCGATCAACTTCCTTCCCACCGTCAAAAACCAGCAAAGTCGGAATGCCCCTAATGCCAAAACTCCCCGGGGTTGTTGGGTTGGCGTCCACATCGACTTTTGCAAATAGAACTCTCCCGTCATATTGCTCTGCAAGCTTATCGACGACAGGAGCGATCATCTTGCATGGCCCACACCATTCCGCCCAGAAATCAACTAGTACCGGCGTGGCGGATTCAATAACTTTTGACTGGAATTCTGCATCACTAACAGCTTCAGGTTGCGCCATTAACATTTTCTCCTATCAAGATGACATAGCCTTAGCTGAGCCTAAAAAGAGCCCGATAAGAAGTCAAAGAAACCCATCATATAAATGAAAACCTCATTCTCTGTCGTACTCCTCGCGGGTGGAAAAAGTCGCCGGATGGGAAAAGATAAGCGCATGCTTCCATGGACTCCAACCATACAGGGGAGGCCGCAGACTATCCTCCAACACGTGATAACCCGTGCATCCGAACTAACCGATGACATCATCGTCGTCACAAATGATTCTCTCAACGTTGCGCCCGCTCGCCCCGTGACAGACATCTATCCGGACTGCGGAAGCCTTGGTGGCATCTATTCAGGACTTATGTCAACCTCGAATAGCCTGGCCTTTGTAGCCGCCGCTGACATGCCCTTTATCGAGAAACCGTTGGTTCAAAACCTGTTGGAACGCATCGGAGACGCCGATGCCGTAGTCCCGATAATTGACGACAGGCCAGAACCACTGCACGCGGTGTACCGAAAAACGTGTACAGCGTCTATGCACTCGCGAATCACCTCAAAACAACTGAAGATCGCTCCGGTATTCAACGTACTCAAGACGGAATGGGTTAGTGAGGTTGAAGTACGCAAGATCGACCCGGAACTACGCTCGTTTCGAAACCTGAACACGCCTCGGGACTATCGCCAAGCACTTGCTGATCAGACCGACTAAAAAACGAGCGGCCTTGGCGCTTCGAACATTCGAGGTCGTAACCGCGTCTGCGGACCCGATCGAAACCCTCCGCTGACGATACGAGGAACTATCCAAAACCCTGTACGTCTCGACTGCCGGGCTGCCAACTGCTCCACGACAGCCGTAAGACCTTCGGGACGAGTTCCATGCGGAACATTGATCCAAAGAAAAGCGTCCTCGCCATCCTCAGTCTCAGAATCAATATCGATCCGTATACCTGGAAATTGCTGCTGAATTTCCGCAGTCATCGATAGCGCCGCGCCTCTAACATTTTTTCTTACAGATGGTCGCGTTTTGCAACCAGATAGTTGGCGCATTGAGTTGGACGATTTCCCCCTTAAACCTAGAAATAGAGATGGTATCCGATTATCCGACCAAATCACCCCAAGTCGTTGTCACAAATCACCTAAACTTGTGCACCAATGTTCTGAGCCACGAATTCCAATCAACCACAACTTGAACGAGTTTCGCCTACGCATCCATGATGCTACTGCCCGAAAACTTCGGGTCAATCGTGATGAGTCCGGGTCACTTGTAGAAATCCTCAGAACCGACTGGCCCGACATCTACAATTCAGATAGTCGAGAATTTGCACAAACCTACTTCTCAACCACGCCTGGTGGACTATCCAGAGACGAAACTGAATGGCATGTCCACAAACACCAAGAAGACCGCTTTGTTGTAGCCGCCGGTGACATCTTGCTTGCACTCTGGGATGGCCGCCCTGACTCGCCATCCACTGGAACACTGGACCTTCTCCCAATGGGCGAGAGCCAACCCGACGACGCGCAATTTTCAGTTCTTATCCCCAAGCAGGTTCATCACGGTTTTATGGTGACAAGTGACCGCGAAGCAATTCTTCTCAATTCACCGACACGCCTCTACGACCCAAATGACGAAGGCCGCGACCCGTTTGCAGATGTGGGGGCTACGTTCGACGACCACACTTTATTTAACTGGGAGGAAGTACGGAAAGCACTGCGCTCTTAACAGGAAACTTTACGGGTAAATTCCACGTAATCGCGTAGCCTCCGCAACACGACGAATCGCCACAGAGTAAGCAGCCTCTCGAAGCGAAGTACTATTGGCCACCGAAAGATCCCACACCGAAGCAACCGCCTGTCGCATATGCGTCGAAAGCCGCTCAGCGATTTGATCACCAGTCCAAAAGAACTGTTGTAACCCCTGCACCCATTCGAAGTAAGACACCGTGACGCCACCAGCATTCGCCAGAATATCTGGGATAACCACAACCCCCCGATCCCACAATTCTTTGTCTGCGTCCGGCGTCATCGGGCCATTTGCGCCTTCTACCACCAATTGTGCCCGCACATCAGAGACATTCTCACCATGAATCTGACCCTCAATGGCCGATGGGGCCAATACATCCACATCCAGCGACAGGAGTTGGTCATTGGTAATCAGGTCGCCCGCTGCATCGCAGTTAGAAATACGACCTCCGCCCCTAACATGCTCGGCCAGCACCGCACGGTCCAACCCGGATGGGTTATAGACCCCACCACGGCTATCACTTATCGCCACCACCAGATAACCAGCGTCACCAAACACCTCTAGTGCCCCCCACCCAACATTTCCAGCACCTTGAATAGCAACCGTAGCCTCGTCCGCAACCGGCGTGCCCTGGCGTCGCAAGACTTCATCGGTCGCGACAAGCATCCCGGTCGACGTCGCCAACGACCGCCCCTCAGAACCGCCTACCTCCACAGGCTTACCAGTCACAACTGCGGGCACCGAATGCCCCATATGCATAGAGTAGGTATCCATGAACCAGGCCATGACCTGAGCATTAGTCCCAACATCTGGAGCAGGAATGTCGGCCTCCGGACCAATGAGCGGGATGATCTCGCTTGTATAGCGCCGCGTTAAATTCTCGAGTTCTCGTTGGCTTAAACTTGAGGAATTGACGGCCACACCGCCCTTGGCACCCCCATAGGGCAAGTTCATGACAGCACACTTCCAAGTCATCCACATCGCGAGCGCCCGAACCTCGTCAAGATCGGCTCGTGGGTGATAACGGATCCCCCCCTTGGCCGGACCCCGAGCAACGTTATGGTGCACACGATAGCCCGTATGCATTTGGATCGAGCCGTCGTCCATTTCCACAGGAAAATTAACCACAAGCTCTCTTTTCGGCCTTCGCAAAACCTCCCACAAATCAGCATCGAGATTGCTCTGTTTCGCCGCCTGATCAAATTGGGCCAACGCAACCGCATACGGGTTCTCAGACACAGACCGGTCATGCTCGCTCATTCCACACCATCCAACTGCCGTCTAATTAGTTCGCTGACAACTCCAGGGTTCGCCTTCCCCTTCGTGACACGCATGACCTGCCCCATCAAAAACTGTACCGCCCGAGCCTTACCTGCCCGATAATCTTCAACCGCCTGTGGATTCTCACCAATTACGTCCCGTGCAACGGCAAGCAACTCCTCTTCGCCACTGATTTGGGGCCCTCTAGAAGCCACCAATTCCGCCGCAGAGGCGCCAGTAGCAATCATCTCATCAAGCACCTCGCTCGCCATCGTGCTACTCACAACCCCATCACCTCTCATCACAAGCAAGGAGGCCACCTCCGTTGCCTGGAGGGGAATCTGGCCACTTGGGACATCCCTGTCATTTAATACTCGCCTAAGCTCATGCACAATCCAAGTAACCGCATCTTTCGCCATCACTCCTTCCCCAACCACGCTCAAGGCAAACTCGGTGAGCACCCGGTCCTGAACCAGTTCCTCCACATCGCCAGCAGGACAACCCTCCGCAACCAGATCTGCAGCAACCTGATCAGGCATCCTAGGCAACCGTAACCGCAGACCGCTAACTCTGGCCTCCGGGATGAGAAGCGGTGGAAGATCCGGCTCCGGAAAATACCTGTAATCGTGCGCATATTCCTTGGTCCGTTGGGGAACCGTAAGGCCCGAGTCTTCATCCCAACCGCGCGTTTCCTGAACAATTGCTTGCCCAGCCTCCCGTGCCCGTGATTGGCGATCAATCTCAAAATCGAGTGCTCTGCCAAGGGCACGGAAGGAATTCATATTCTTAACCTCGACCTTCACATCCCCGGTAGCCTCACCCTGACGCCAAACAGAAACATTTGCGTCAATTCGAAGTTCACCGTCCTGCATGTTGGCCGTAGAGACACCAATCCACCGAAGCAAATCTCGAATTTTCGCTCCGTAAGCCATCGCCTGAGCCGACGAGGTGATATCTGGTTCAGAAACAATTTCCATCAAGCAAGAACCCGATCGGTTTACGTCAATAAGACTCGCAGGAGAACCGTCGGATCCAGTCACATGACTCAGCTTCGCGGTATCTTCCTCAAGGTGCACCCTGGTAACACCGATGCGGTCCTTTCTACCACTCGTCACGACATCCAGGTGCCCGGCTTCGCACAGCGGCAAATCGTACTGGGAAATCTGATACCACTTCATTAAATCAGGGTATGCGTAGTTCTTTCGGTCAAATTTCGCGTTTTCAGGAATTCGACAATTTAGAGCGAGCCCCGTGAGGATCGTAAGATCCACAGCCTTACGATTAATGACCGGAAGAACACCAGGCATGCCCAAACACACCTCACAAACATGTGTGTTGGGCTCGTCCCCTGCATAATCCGCCCCGCATCCACAAAACATCTTTGATTCAGTCTGGAGCTGCACATGTGTCTCAAGACCAATAACCGCTCGATAGTCTGAAGAAACCGCCGCACTCACAAGCTATCCACCTCACGAGCAGGAGCTTCCATATCCCCACGAAATCGCTCAAACAATCGAGCAATTCGAAGCAGTCGTTCCTCCTCGAAGGCCGGAGCTATCAACTGGAAACCGACCGGCAACCCCTCCACAAAACCACATGGAACACTGATGCAGGGAAGCCCTGCCAATGACGCGGGCAGCGTCATAATGTCCGATTGATACATGGCAACCGGGTCACCCAGTTTTGAGCCCAGCTCAAAAGCAGGCGTCGGTGCAGTCGGTGTCGCAATCACGTCCACTTGCTCAAACGCCGCATCGAAATCATCCTTGATCAAAGTTCGGACCTTTTGCGCTCGCAGGTAAAAGGCATCGTAATATCCTGACGAGAGGGCGAATGCCCCCAACATAATCCGCCGCTTGACCTCAGAGCCAAAACCCTCAGCCCGAACACCCGCCATCATTTCATCCACATCGGACGCATTTACATCCGACAGGCCGTATTTAACTCCGTTATATCTAGCAAGATTGGCACTCGCCTCGGACGGAGCAATCACATAATAGGCAGGAAGGGCGAGCTCCGTATGGGTCAACGAAATTTCCCGCTCCGTAGCACCGGCATCAACGAGAGTCCCGATAGCTTCCCGCACTTTGCTGCCAACGGACGGGGCTAGCCCTTTGCCAAAATATTGTGGGGCGACCCCGATCTTAAGGTCATGGAGTCCGTCGTCTGAATCAGCCAAGTAGTTGAACACCGGTGTATCAACAGATGTAGAGTCACGAGAGTCATGACCAGCAATTGCACCCAACAGCATCGCCGCATCAGACACATCCTTCGTCAGGGTGCCTACCTGATCAAGCGAAGAAGCAAACGCTATCAATCCATACCTGGACACACGACCATAAGTTGGCTTGAGACCAACACATCCGCAGAGGGCCGCCGGTTGCCGAACTGATCCGCCGGTATCAGATCCCAGCGCAGCCAGACATTCATCAGCGGCTACCGCAGCCGCGGACCCTCCACTTGAACCTCCAGGCACTCTCCCTAAATCCCATGGGTTACGAACGACCTTGTACGCGGAATACTCGTTTGAGGATCCCATAGCAAATTCATCCATGTTCGTTTTCCCAAGCATCACCGCGCCTGCAGTCCTCAAATGCCTAATGACCGTCGCGTCGTATGGAGGAATAAAGCCCTGTAACATTCGAGACCCACAGGTCGTTTCAACACCAGCCGTACTTAACACGTCTTTAATAGCAATCGGCAATCCATCAAGGCGGTTGACCTCACCAGTAGCACGCCGGGCATCAGCAGCTGCCGCCTGCGAAAGTGCGGCGTCAGCAGTAACCGTGAGAAAAGCCCCGATATTCGCATCAATTGACGAAATCCTATCCAGGAGAGCCGTCGTCAGTTCAACGGATGTGAAATCCCCGCGTGCCAAACCGTCCGCCGCCGCATGCAGCGTTAAGCAATGAAGGTCGCGGCCCACTAGGAAGTCTCGTCTAGAACAGGTGGAACATAAATCTGACCGTCCTCAACCCGCGGCGCATTGCGTAACACCTCATCCCGTGGGAGTGATTTGATCGCAACATCATCACGCTCAACATTCACTAAAGGGATGACCTGTGCCGTGGGCAAGATATCGTCGGTGTCCACATCCGCAAGCGCCTCAAATGCCGTCACAATCTGCCCAAGCTCCACACGCAACGTCTCGCGTTCATCATCCGACAGCTTAAGCCGAGCCAGAGCTGCCACATGGTCTACCTCGTCACGATCAATTGTCACGACATCCAACCCTCAAAACCGCGGATCAATGAATTATAAAGGCGAGCACACGATCAGTGGGTTCCGTCAATACTGGTGCACCCAACCACCATCAACCGGTATCACAGCTCCCGTAATATAAGAAGCCGCATCAGAAGCCAAGAAACGTGCCACCTGAGCTACCTCATGGACCTCTCCATGACGACCCAAGGCTACACCTTCAGCAACCCTGGACTTCCAGCCCCGGTCCGTCGACATCTCGGCAGCCCCATCGGCCTCAATTAATCCTGGAGCTATTGCATTCACCCTGATTCCGTCCGCCCCCCATTTTCGAGCCAGGCCGATCGTATATGAAACCAGTGCCGCCTTAAGCGATCCATACAGGCCGGCACTTCCAGCCATTGCCATTACTGAAGCCAGGTTGATGATTGACCCGGCGTCCGATTGGCTTAAGAAGGGCCGAGCCTCTTGCATAATCATCACTGGCACCCGCAGGTTCACCCGAACCATTCGTCGATAGCTTTCGATCGTCATCTGTTCTCTATTAGCCCCCTCACCCAAAGCCGCATTGTTGACAATCACATCCAATCCACCGAGCGCATCTGCAGCATCAGAAACAAGAGTTCCAGGCGCATCTTCCTTCTCAAAATCTTCGCAAAGTGCGTATCCATCACCTGCCAGCTCTCGCAGAACACCAAGCGTGTCACCAAGATGATCCGGGTCACGATCCGAAAGTGCTATTTGAGCGCCCGCCCTTGCAAATTCCATAGAGATCGATCTTCCAATCCCATAGCACGCACCGGTTATCAACACTCGACGTCCGTCCAGACGGAACTCACGATCACCGTTCATTGAACAGAGAAAAAGTCACGGCCACCGTCAATGGCCAGTACGGCACCAGACACAAAATCAGCGGCCGGAGATGCCAAGTAAACAACCGTCGCTGCAATCTCCTCAGGAGTTGCAACTCGACCACGTGCCGTGTGCGACAACATTAGCTGCAAGCGTTCAGGATCCGCTCTGACGTGGGCTGTCATATCCGTTTCGACCTGCCCGGGGGCAAGAGCTACACACCGAATTCCGTCGACCGCAAAATCCCGACTCATCCCTCGTGTCAACGAATGTACGGCAGCCTTACTCGCCCCATAAACACCTACACCTTTTGTGGCAGCGATCGATCCAATATTAATGATCACACTATTCTCCGCATCTGCCAGATACGGCCGGGCCGCCTCGCAGGCAAACAGCACACCGCCAAAGTTTGTGTCCATGACACGATCAAACTCTGGAGCGTCCATCACGTCGAATCCACCAAGGCCATTCACACCAGCATTGTTCACTAACACATCCAGGCCCCCAAGGCCTGCAGCGGCCATATCAATAGCAGGACCTACCGTATCCAATTTGCTTACATCGAGAGGCAAAACACATGCGTTTTTCCCGAGACCCCGGATTGCCACAGCAAGCTCCGCCAATCGCTCCTTGTCTCGGGCCGCCAATGCTACATCCGCACCAGCAGAGGCAAGACCAAAGGCAATCGCCCGGCCAATTCCTCGACTCGCTCCCGTAATTAACGCCCGGCGACCCGATAGATCAAAAAGGTCGTTACTCTTCACGGCAAGCCTCTTGGGCTATCAACACGGCTTTGACACACCACACAGGAACATTCCACACCACAGGCACCTTGAACGTTGGACGCCAGTCAATTTATTTTAAAGCCCACTACTCACGACTATTCAGAAGATGCCCTTTCGGTCTGACGTCTATACATCTCTTTCACCTCGCTGACAGTTGTAGCGTCAGTTGATTCCTTGTCTTCTCGAACAAAATTCTGGACACGGGGAAATCTTAAAGCTAAGCCCGATTCTCGTTCGGTCCGACCAGCCACGTGCATCGGGCTCTGAGTCAGTTCGTCAGCCAGCACCTCAACGACGATTTCAGGCTCAACCCACACGTCTGGGACGATATCCGAGCAAACATTCGACGGACGTTCTTCAACTGAAATTCCGTCCAGCATGTCCTTAATCCGAAGCCATTCAGCATCCGAGTAGCCAGTACCAATGCGCGCTATGGACTTGTAACGTTCCTCAGCAGGATCCCAAACAGCACTTAACAAGGCACCAATTCCCCACGCAGCACGCTTGCCCTGGCCGCGCCAATAACCAATAAGCACACAGTCCAGGGTATCGGTGAGGTTCGCCGAATAACTAGCCTTATATTTGATCCAGTTAAAGTTTCGTTGCCCAGCCTGGTACGGCGAATCAAGTCTCTTGGCCATCACCCCTTCAAAGCCAGCGTCCACCTGCTGAATGAAATAGGCATCCAGTTCCTCAGCATCGTCCGTAACGATCACGTCAGACACCTTGATTCCATCACCGTTTCCAACTACCGCCTCTAAACGTGCCCGCCTTTCGGTCCAAGGCAACCCGACCACTTCCTCCCCATCAAACAACACATCAAAAGCGTGGACCTGCAGTGGGATCGCCTCAGCAGCCTCTGCAATGCCATGGCGCCGTCTCCGGGAGACCGTGGACTGGAAAGGTAAGAATTCGCCAGTTTTGGGATCCAGTCCCATCGCCTCGCCTTCGATAATGACCTGAGACGCTGAGAGCTGTTCGACAACTGCCCGTGACACATCAGGAAACATCTCGGACATATCCTCAAGGTTTCGGCTGAAGATATGAACTCGGGTTTCGTCACGATGAATCTGGACGCGAAATCCGTCTAATTTAGGCTCAACAGCAGCCGTCCCGATTTTATCCACGATCTCCTGACCGCTGGCCAAGCGTGCCGCCTGAGCCATGCGAACCGGGTACCCCACCCGCACATAAGCATTAGCCACGGCTTCCGCCCCACCACGAACATACTCGCGAGCTACAAGTCCAAGATCACTTGTTCGGTTATAGGCATGCTCAATAGCTCGCCGATCCGACTTGTCGCCAATGCGGCCTACAGACAGAGCATCCATCACCGTCGGATCTCCGACGCCTAATCGCAACCGCCCGATCGGAATCCGCGGAAAATACCGATTCGAACATGGATCCAGATCCCGTAAAAGCTCAGCAATACCTTCGACCTTTCGATCCTGTGAGCCCGGGCCCTCAGCCCCGGCAACTTCACGCAACCGAGCGAAAACCTCACTGACACCAGTCCCACACCCATCACCCGTCGTCAGTCTTTCGGCAGTAAGTCCCAGATCACCCGTCTCTGCAAAAATTTCTTCAACCAGCTCTCGTTCAACCTCAAAAGCAACGGTCATCGATTCGACTAGCAACCGATCGGCCACACCAAATTCAATGTCTACGAATTTCGGAGCGACCCGACCTTGAATCAGGTAAACCACCTGCTCTGCTTCCGCCTCACTCACCTCTTCAAAGAGCTCGGCTAAAACTTCAACCATCGTGTTACGCGCTGAAACACTATCAATCTGATCAAAATATGCGGCCAACTCCTTGAATCTCACCGCGTGTTACCTCGATGTAGCAACAGTATTCACTTGCAGCCAGTCGTGAACATCCCGCATACCAGCAAACACATGGTGGGGAAGACCTTCCTGTTCACAACATTGCGCCAAGCGGCCACACGCAAAGAGCAAGTCAGCGGCCCTGGCTGCCGAAAGATCACTCATACCATCACCGACATACGCCACCTTGCATCCCGTTGCCTGTACATTTCTAACAGCCTCACCCTTCCAGCCTCCACGAGGATCATGTCCGGCACGTTCGTGCGGAAATTCGAGCACAATCTCGTCTCCTCTAAATCGCAACACGTTTGACGTAAATGGCAAGTCACCAAGACCCGCGGCATTAAGCATTCGACCTACGTAAACATCAAATCCATCGCTGACCACCTGAACCTCGATTCCATTCTCACGGAGGAACGCGACAAGAGCGAAAAAGTCTGGGTCCACTTTATGCTGATCGATTAAGGCTAGAAACTCGTGCTCCCCAACCTGAACCAATTCGAACTGCCGACGAGCTCGTTCACTCGTAGGAATGTGTCCTTGAATCCACTCTTCGTCAATATCACGCCATGATTGATCAGCAAACGCGTTAAAGATCACATGCCCCATGTCGGCCGGTGAAATCGTACCGTCAAAGTCGAACATGAATGACCAGGTAAACATAGGGAGAATCAGGTAACCACTTCAAGATTGGCAAAGCTTACAGCGAGTTTCTTTAAACCAACATCTTCGAACATAACCGTAACTTCCTCGTCAAATTTAGTGATTTGCCCCGCCACAATTAGCCCTTCACCGAACACCGCATGACGGACACGCTGACCATCCTGGTAAGTTCGTTCACTCGGGGGTTGCGGACTGTCCGGCTCAACGTCACTACCACTTATGCCACTCCGCAAACGTCCCGCCCCCGAATCAATACGGGACCGGTAATGCTGCAGTTCGGCGGGAATATCCTGTAAGAATCGAGAGGGGAATCTTACCGGCGCTCCCCAGCCAGACCGATGCCTCGTATAGGTAACAAACAACTGTTCTTTCGCTCGAGTGAGAGCCACATATGCAAGCCGACGTTCTTCATCCATTTGTGCTGGATCGTCATAACTACGAACGTGCGGGAACATCTCCTCCTCCATACCCACCATACACACCACGTCGAATTCAAGCCCCTTCGCCGAATGCGCGGTCAGTAACGTGATCGCGTCCTCGTCTACCGTGAGATTGTCCACATCCGCCACCAGCGCTGCTTCACTTAGGTACCGCATGAGACTTTCACGTGGCCCCAAGTCATCGTATTTGGAGGCCGCAGCCTGTAATTCCACAACATTCTCCCATCGGTCCTCAGACCGATCGGGATCACCATCGAGGACCTCGTCGTACCCCGATTCCTGAACGATCGCATTCACCAGAGGGCCAACTGGCAATTCATCAGCCAGTTCGTCCAAGCGACGAAGCATGCGCCCCAACTCTGCAAGGGCAGTCGTTGCCCGAGTGTTAAAGGGACTCTCAAGCCCAGCTATCCCTGATTCTTCAACTGCCATCAACCGAACAAGTTCACCAGATGCATGCCCGTTCCGTTCCCCCCACTCTCGGAGCGTCCGAAGCGTCTTCGACCCAATACCTCGTCTCGGCACGGAGACGATCCGTTCGAAACTCACCAAATCACGAGGGTTGGCTACCGCCCGCAAGTAAGCCAATACATCACGCACCTCACGTCGCCTATAAAACTCCGTAGCTCCAACAAGTTGATACGGGATGCCTTGCCGTACGAACAGTTCTTCAAAAGGTCGGGACTGAGCGTTGGTTCTATAAATAATCGCAAGGTCCTTCTTCGTCGAATCATTCCCGTCGAACTCACGGACAACGTTAGCTATATGACGGGCCTCATCCTCTTCATCAAAGGCCTCCATGATGACCACGGGTTCACCATCTTCACGATCAGTCCATAAAACCTTCTCGGCCCGACTCGACACCTTGCCAATGATCGCGTTCGCTGAAGAAAGAATGTTTCCAGTGGACCGATAGTTGCGCTCCAAACGCACAACAGTCGAGGACGGGAACTGTGCCTCAAAATCGAGAATGTTTCTGACATCCGCACCACGCCACGAGTAGATGCTTTGGTCGTCGTCACCCACAACACAAAGATTGCCGTGGGCTGCCGCAAGCTCCCGAACAAACATGTACTGAGCCCGATTCGTGTCTTGGTACTCGTCAACAAGAATGAAGCGAAAACGGTCCTGGTGATACACCCGAACCTCCGAAACCTCCCGAAAAAGACGGACGCAAAACGCGACCATATCTCCGAAGTCCACACCGTTCGCATTCGTGAGAAGGCGCTGGTACCGATGGTAGATCTGAGCTGCAGTCTCCTGAAAATAGCCCTCAGAACGCTCGGCATACTCGTACGGAGTCGCCAACTCATCCTTTGCCCTTGAGATCTCATTGCGAACCGCTAACGGGTTAATCGTCGTCAACCCAATGCCCACATCAGTCATGGCTTGCTTAACGAGACGTAGTTGATCGTCACCGTCATAAATCGTGAAGTCAGATTCACGTCCGAGGCGATGGATGTCGCGCCGCAGGATACGAAGCGCCTGACCATGAAAGGTTCCAACGTTGACACCCGCGGCAGCCTCACCAACCAACTCAACAATGCGCTCACGCATTTCATTGGCAGCCTTGTTGGTGAACGTCACCGCCAGAATGTTCCATGGAGCCACCCCCGAATTAATGAGGTGAGCGATCCGATAGGTAATAACACGGGTCTTGCCAGACCCCGCCCCGGCAAACACAAGAAGCGGTCCGACCATATGATTTACCGCAGCATGTTGCTGCGCGTTCAACCCACTTGCATTCAGTAGGCCCGGAGAATTCGGTGCGAGACGATCGTTTTCGTTGGTCACTACCGATTCTAGGCTAGAGATCCCCCGCCGTCTCCACTACACGAAAACCTAGTTCATGGTGGGCCCTCGTGGATTTGAACCACGGACCTCGCCCTTATCAGAGGCGCGCTCTAACCGACTGAGCTAAGAGCCCTTTAGGCATTGCGCTATTGAAACCGAAATGCCTATTCACTCATTCTACGGTTATCAAAGAAGTCTCCGCAGAAAACGCCCGAGCAGCCGCTATACACCCCAGCAGGGGAGTCCTACGCCGTGAAAGCTCGGCATCGATAACCTCCTCATCATAACCACTTCAAACTTTCGCGTTAAAGAAGTGTTCCACCATAGAATTACTGAGACTGGGGACGTGGCTCAATTGGTAGAGCATCGCCTTTGCAAGGCGGGGGTTGGGGGTTCGAGTCCCCCCGTCTCCACCCACAGCCGATACTGACCGAACCTCTTGTTACCGCCATCATCACACCGGATGGGGGAGGCAACATGCTACGGTCTTGCTGCATCCTTTCGCCGAGATGTGCAATGGACCTGACCAAGGACGTCCCCCGAAGCCCTTACGAAAAACTTGGCTCAATTAATTTCCTGCCACGGTCAATCGACAAGGCGCGAGCCGAACTTGCCGGAACACTCGGTGACTACGTGTGGCGAATTGGGCGAACAGAACGCCTTCTCGACTTCCTTGGCATAGAGCAGGACGAATTTATCGAGGCCATACGCATACACAAGACAGACCAAGCGGTCTGGGCTTGGATCAAACAACGCATGACGCCACGATCGTCTGACGAGATTGACGCCCACAACAAGCTTCAGGCTACCGATGAGCCGAAAGCCGGATCAACATGGGACTGGCCAAGCTTCAGGGGATTCCTTGAAGATTGCGGTCATGGCCACAGGGACGACATCCGGCGACATTTTGACCGACTTGATCTCGATGAAGGCCGTGAAGTCCCGCAAGGCGGGCGGACCGACTGGTAGCGTCAAACCCGATGCTCGGGCCAACATTCTTTAGTCGGTCAGCAGAAATAGTAGCCCCAGCGCTATTGGGGTGCGTTATTCGAAGAAAACTGGACGACGTGTGGCTTGGCGTTCTCATCGTAGAGACCGAGGCATACGGGCTCAATGACCCAGCCAGCCACGCATTTCTTGGCCGAACGCCCAGCCGGGAACCAATGTGGATGAATCCTGGCACGATCTACATGTACCACTCTCGTGGCGGAGCCTCACTCAATATCAGCTGCGACAGCGGTCCGGCTGCTGTCCTGATTAAGGCCGGAATTCCGATCACTGATGACATATCCCCAACCAAAGCCCTCGCTGTAATGCATAAAAACAATCCCTCACCCGACAAAACTATTCAACGACCAACCAAACGTCTCTGCTCAGGCCAAGCTCTACTATGCCGAGCTCTAAGACTTTCTGTGCCGGAATGGTCCGGAAAAGCATTTGACCGAAAACGTCTTTACATTGAAGCGCGAGCCGCACCTCCGCCCATCATTGCCACAGCACGTCTCGGCATCCGCAGCGATCGCGATGACGGTCGTCAGACCCGGTTTATACATGGCACCTTGGCCCATGCAGCAACTTCAGATCCTCGAACACGACGGGCGTCGACGCCCGGAATTGACTACGTCGAATTACCGCCGAGCACCAGCCTGTGATCTTGGGTCAAAACATGATTTGGGGTACTGTTACGCGGAGGCCAACAACCATCTGACGAGGCTCCCGTGATCACATCGTCAAGCTTGACAGATCACCAGCTTGAAACTTTTCATCGTGAGGGATATCTCGTCGTTGACAACGTGTTTGAAAACAACGAGTTAAACGCCTTTGCTGAAGACATCACGGAACTCACCGACCGTGAGACAAGTCGCCTAGTCAAGAGTGGTCAGCTATCCCAAACATTTTCTGACTATCCGTTTGAAACCCGACTCACCCGTATTACTGAAGAAGACGAGTCGATCTACTGGTCAATAGTTGGAGGCCGTCTCGCCACACCAGGAATCT
Source organism: Chloroflexi bacterium UBA6622 (assembly GCA_002433065.1). Lineage (GTDB taxonomy): Bacteria > Chloroflexota > UBA11872 > UBA11872 > UBA11872 > UBA11872. The sequence goes on along the minus strand of DJHK01000005.1, from coordinate 3,972 downwards.
TCGGACTCATGACCACGCCAGCCCTTTTAGACATCGCCGAAACTCTTGTCGGGCCTGAAATCATCGCCTCTTCGGTCTATCGCCTTCGACCGAAACTCCCAGGCTTCTGGCACGGGGTCGTGCCATGGCACCAAGATTCTGGCTATTTCGAACCTTATTGCGATCAAGCCCTAATCCTAACGGTATGGATTCCCTTCGTAGATGCCACAGTTGACCGTGGCTGCTTGGAGGTAATTCCAAGAGCCCATAGAAGTGACGTATTTAGACACCTTACAGCCGGTGAGGGACCTGATGGCCACACCTATAAAGGCTACCTGCGAATTGACAGATCTGATCTGCCAAACATGGGAGAAGACGCCATACCAGTACCGGTGCCTCGAGGCGGAGCCTTGCTGCTCACCAATAGAACACCACATCGGTCAACCGACAATGCTTCAGAAGTGATTCGTTGGAGCATGGATGTTCGCTTTCAAAGTGCTGACCTTCCCACCAACTATGCGCCCCCCAGCGGTTTCACAAACAAACACCTTCCAGATCACGCACCAGCCGCCTGTTATCCGCCCGAAGCTGATTTCCTCGTCCGAAGCGCCAGCCGCCCTCAAGACGTTGTAGATGACTGGCAGATGTTCAAAAAGTTGCGGGAATCTCATTCGACTTCGGAGCTAACAGATCGCTGGGGCTCTGGCATGGCCGTGGGCAGTTACTACCAAACGCGCTCGCAAGACGTGTCAGGTACAGTTGGGAATACTTCCTAGGAATCGAGCTCGCGAATGCCCACCACGACCCCACAAATAAACTTTGGTGCGGGAAGTACCGTCTCGATCGATACAGTTGAAATCCCGGACCCGGAACCCAACCAGCTATTAGTCAAAGCCACCCGCTCACTCATCAGCGCAGGGACCGAGCACAACATGCTGGAGAGCACGACTCAAGCCACACGCGCGCCTGGGTATTCGCTGGTTGGCCAGATAGCCGAGGTTGGTGAAGCAGTGAAGGGCTATACCGCTGGTGACAGGGTACTTACCTATCTCAAACACCAGGGCTCCGGCCTCGTAACCATCGACCCTGACATCTACGAAGGCGAAGCCTATGCAGGCCACATCCCAGACGATGTAGGAGATGAAGAAGCCGCCTTCGTCGTTTTGGGCGATGTCGCCTTGCATGGTGTACGTCGGGCTGGACCTTCGATCGGAGATTCTGTAGCGGTGTTCGGACAAGGCTCTCTCGGACAGATGGTCACTCAGTTTTCCAGAATGGCAGGAGCCTATCCGGTAATCGCTGTCGACCTCCTCGATGAGCGCTTACGATTGGCCGAACGCTCCGGTGCATCGCACACCGTTAATGCCGACCGCGAGGATTCTGTTTCGGCAATTGAGGAGATCACTCGCGGTGGCGCCCGCTTCGTCTTCATGGTGACCCGCACACCCAAAATACTCCCTGACTGTCTGCGAGCTGCTGCCGCAGGCGGCACGGTGTCACTCACTGGGAGCCCTCCGGGCACGGTGGAAATTGGCTTACAGGAAGAGTTGCTTCGAAAAGAACTCAAGATTATCGGAACACACCAGCGGTTGTATCCCCGAACCCCATTCCACCATTTTCAGTGGACACGAGGGGCCAATCGCCAATTTATTTTCGACGCCTTAAGCAGGGAAGACTTTCATGTCGCCCATTTGATCTCCCACCGCGTGCCCTACCAGCAAGCCACCGACATGTATGCCATGATCGCTCGTGGGCCACAAGGCTGGCAGTCAATTGTCCTCGAGTGGGATGGCGCCTAGAAGGAAGAAGCAATGGCCGAGCTTAAACTCTATCTCAAGAGCACCTGAACATCTTGTCGAAAAGCCCGTGCGGCTTTGGACCAACGTGGCATCCAGTATGTACTTAGAGATTATGGGCGCATACCTCTGACGTTGGATGAAACAATCGAGTTAATCGGCTCTCGAAAACCGAAAGATTCGATCAACGTCCGCAGTCCAACATTCCGGTCCCTAAAGATTGACCTCGATGTCCTTGACGATGCAACGGTTACCGAATTAATGCAGGAGAATCAAAACATCATCCAGCGGCCCGTGCTCGTGGCAGGGACGAATCGGATAGCTGGCTTCGATTGCGACGTGTATGAAACCATCGGAGACCACCGAAACACGTAACAGTCGGTTATTCTTCATACCTCACCGCACATTATTTCGGAGCTTACAGTGGCCCTAACCCAAGCCCAACTTGACGAACTACGTGAGATTGACACGCCAACAATTTTGAATGCGATCGAGAAATTCGAAGTTCGCCCCAACACCCTCGGCTTTACCGGAACGAATATCCGGTACCTCGCTCCTGACATGGGCGTGATGCTGGGCTACGCAGTAACCGCGCTCGGGGACACCATGAGTGAGGCGGCTCCCAAAAGCCCTGACGGCATGTTTCAAATGTGGGAAGCCGTGGATGAATCGCCGAACCCTGTCGCTCTCATAATCAAGGATTTTGGAGACGATCCCACACATTCGGTGCAAGCCGGTGACGGAATGGCAACTTTCGCAAAAGTCCTCGGAGCTGACGGCATCGTCACAGACTCTGCGCTCCGCGATCTAACCGGAATAAAAGAAGCCGGCATAAAACCATTTGCGCTTGGTCTATCTCCATCCCACGCAAACAACCGAATTATCCGAGCCCAGGTCCCTGTGACCATTGATGGAATGGACGTGAACCCCGGGGACCTCGTACATGGCGACGAAAACGGCCTATGTACTATCCCGCTAGAAATCGCTGACAAGGTAGCCGCCGTTGCGAAAGAGATTTGGGAGGCGGAGGAAGCCACACGCCAAGCGTACCTAGAGCCCGGATTCAACCTTGATGATTACGCAGCCTCTCGAGGCGTGGAGCGACGTTCCGGATCTCGTGGCTTCTGAGTCCTAGTTTCCTATCGGAAAATCATCTTGGGTTACAACAGGAAACGTCGTCTCCGCAAGGAGCGATTGAGGCTGCTTAACTAAATCTCCTGAAGAGGTTCGGTTACGAAGCACGTGAGCAGCCATAACTGTGTATAAACCTGCGCTGCCATCCTTTGATTGTCCTAACTCAAAATACTTCGGCGAAAGTACCGTCATCTCTTCAAGGTGTATATCGTCGCTATTACGACCCTCTTGTCGAAATCGGCCCGCAAAGACCTCGCAGATCATAGCGTTACCACCGCCCATTCGAGCACGCCCATACGCGCGACAGACAAATGGCCGAACAGGATAAATCTCACATCGATTATCTAAGCCAAGCATCGCACAGCGCGTCAACTCTGAACGAAAACCTTGATTTACCGACCGGACGAAAGCCCTCGGATGCTTGTTTCGCATGCCTAACCAACGGCTCAGAGGATTGCCAGGCTCCTCCAATTGAGTCTCGATTCTCCCAATAATTTGTCGGCGCTTAGTTTTATCCAGATTGTCACGCATCCAGGCGTGTATAAGGTCCCACTCCGCATCACTAACCAGCACTTGATGCATGCAGCACCGGGCACACCCGTTCTGGCACTCGAGAATCGGGTTCTCCTCTAGTACGACCTCAGCCCAGCCCTCCATAGCATCATAAAGTTCAGTAAATGATCTTGCTGATGCCACCATCCGACTATAAAAGTCGTGAAGATTAATTGGCTTAGTCGCTTCCATAAAGGGCACCGTGGAAATTAAGTTTGCTGAAGTTCCCGAACCATCGCTGGGGAACACCTATCAAACAACTAGCACACCAGCCTACGTGGACATGTCATCAGATTTCCCGGCAACGGGCTATCTTCCCACTGAGTTGCCCCGGCAGTATTGTCGCTGCTGACGAACTTAACGACTGTGTTCGGGATGGGAACAGGTGTGGCCTCATCGCTTGAGTCACCGGGAAATCTCACAACATGTCTACGTAAAGCTCATACACGTCTGCGCAAAGCTGCACTTTTGCCGACCTAACAGCTACCAAGCCCTCGACCGTTAGTACGGC
>DJHK01000030.1:17093-17510 GCA_002433065.1 Chloroflexi bacterium UBA6622 | reverse complement strand
TCGGTCTGCGGAATGATATTGAACTTCCACTTATGCTGACCTGTTACGGCGTCATACGCCAAGATGTCACCAGGCACGTTCTCGACCCGGCTTTGACTGTAACCCTGCTCGTGGGAATTGCCGACAACAACCGTACCATTGACGACGATCGGTGGTGAAGAACTGGTAATGTAGCCCGTCTTCGGGTCGAGCCCCGTGAACGGATCGTAGTCATGACCCAGGTCGGCCAGCAGGTCGACCACGCCAGTCTCCGGAAATCCTTCGAGAGGCACCGAGGAGCCGAAACCTTCCAAATGCTCCCCGGTCTTCCCGTCGAGCGCATGCAGAAAAAAGGCCGGCGTAATAACGTAGATGACCAGACGGCCGTCGACGTACCCATGTCCGACCCCCTTGCCGTAGGCGGCACGCATCGACTGC
>DJHK01000030.1:0-16782 GCA_002433065.1 Chloroflexi bacterium UBA6622 | reverse complement strand
GGCGGCACGCATCGACTGCTCCCATCGGACCGTGTGCGGCTCACGATAACTCCACAGCTGCTCCCCGGTGGCCGGGTCCACAGCCAAGATAGTACGTCGATAGCCGGCTGTGGTGTAGAGTACGCCGTCGATGTAGCTCGGCGTGGATTTGAAGGTGTAGTTCTCGTGCGGACTAAAATTGTCTCCGCGAAACACCCAAGCCACCTCGAGGTCATTGAAGTTACTAGCGTTGATCTGGTCAACCGGTGAGAACCGGGTTCCACCGGCATCAGCGCTCTGATACCGCCACTCCCCGTCCTCGGTACCAGGCTCCTGGGCAGCCACAGCAGTGACGACCAACGCAAGCGCAAGGGTGGTCCACAGCAGGCGTCCGAATCGCCCTTGATGTTGCTTGTTTGCTCTCATCTACTACCTCCGAGCGAATCGCGTGCCGTCTTGGCACACTCCAAAAGGATGGCAATCGGGCCGATTATCGTCCTACTGAGACAGATGTCAAGCGCCCGGTGCCGCGTTCATACATAATGGAACCTAGCGATTATACTCACGCTTTGAAAACATCTTGTGAAAAACTGCCACAAAAATATGTGGAGTAATTGAATATGGGTACAGGTAGATGGCAAGAGTAACCGACCTGCTGGGCATCATTAGCCTCAGTCTGGCATGTGCACTATCAACCGTTGCGGAGGCACAACAAGAACAGCGCACAGCGAGCCCCTCTGGCGAGTCAGCCACGCAGATTGGGGGAAACTACTATGATGGGCGCGCAGGAAATATAGGCGGGACATGGGTCGAGCTACGCTACGGTCGACCGATAAGGCGCGGACGCGATATCTTTGGGCCAGACGACTACCGGGAGTTCCTGAACGACGGTGCCCCCGTCTGGCGTGCCGGCGCCAACGTGACCAGTCGCTTGGTTACAGAAGCGCCCCTTGTTTTTGGCGATACCACCATACCAGCTGGCGAATACACCGTATTCATAGACCTACAATCTAGCCCCTGGGTGTTTATTCTTTCAACCTGGCCGGCCCAAACCAGTTACGACGTCGAAAACCAGGATTCCTTGTTCGGTGCGTATGGCTACACGCCTGACCGCGACCTACTTAGGTTCCCAATGACCGTCGAGTCACTGCCGCACTCGTTCGACCAGCTCTCATGGCAGTTTCTCGATGTGACCGAGCAAGGTGGCACGCTTGCAATGCTTTGGGACACAACCCTAGCCTCAGTATCTTTCACTCTCAGCAACTAACAACATGCAGGTCAAGGAGAACTCCGGCTACCGAGAGGGGCAGGCCGGAGTTCTCGTATCAGCGTGTCACCTGTAGCGAAAGGCTACCTCACCAAGGCATCCGACGAGACGTGTAGCGCCGTCCATGGTCAGCCACCTCTGCCCCAGGATTCGAACCAATCCGCACACCTTCGTCGATCATCGCCTCAATATTCTGGGCGTTCATACCATTCAAGAATGGAATACCCGCTGCCTTTGTGGCCGCCAACACCCTTGCGCGCGCGTCAATCAACACCTGCGGATTGTCCATCCGGCTCACATTGTAGGAAAGGCTCATATCCCCAGGTCCCCACTCGGCAAACCCAACTCCCGGCACAGCCACGCTAGCCTCTGCATTTTGAAGGGCATGCCGATTCTCGATCTTCAGCCCCAACAACAGCTCGCCGTCCGGGTTAAATGGCCAAACATCGGCCATCCCCTGGTAGTCAGCGTTAGATACACCCCAGATACCAGCGGCAAAGCCTTGGCCTCCGTTTCCACGAAGCCCCTCACCGACACCAGCTGCTTTGGGAGCATGCGGATACCGTGCAGCCTGCACCATAACCTTCACTACTTCTGGCGAGCTCGCATGTGCGAGAAGCACTCCATGGACACCTGAGCCGAGTAGATGCTCAACCATCCAGTAGTTACCCCACATAACTGTCTCGTTGACACCACCGAAAGGCAGCACCGCAACCACGGTCGGCGTACGATGACCGCTCTTCGTCGGTCCACCGTCGACCAACCCTTGCATAAAGGCCCGAAGGTCACTCATATCGAATGGACTATGCTCCAGGTTGTAGGTAATGTAATCAGCCCAGGTTTGGGCTAGCTGTTTGCCTTCTTCGTAACCGCCTCCATTGACTTGGGTGTAGTAAATCGGTTGGTTGCGCTCAAGCAACTCAATCGCCTTATTGACACGCTTGGGTTTGTAACCTGAATCGCCCCCACCCTCCTGGCCACCAACTACGACCACGATAGCAATCAAAGCCAAGGCCACGACTGTCAGTCTCTTCAGCATGGGTCCTCCCTCAGTTTGGGGCGCATCACGCTACCCGCTTAGCCAATATCCGTTTGGTAGAAAGAGTTATCCTCGCACAGCTTCCTGCTTATGAAAAGTGCCTAAACAGCCTTCCCTCTCTATTCAAGACAGCACCGTTAAAAACGATTCCACAAGACTCCGAAAACCGAGCCAGCCCAGAGACCTCATCGACAGCGATTGACAACTTCAAGATAGCAGCCCATCATTACATCAATATTTTCCTGTATCGTGCGATTAAGGAAGTAATTGGGAGGACATGCTCATGATTAGCATCATCCGGTTTCCCTTTGGCTCGCTCAGTATTGGCTGGATCGTAGCAGTCGCCATTCTGAGCTTTTCGACTGCAAACCCGAATTCCGCGGTCGCACAAGACACCCCGGTGACCTTCACCAAAGACATCGCTCCGATTTTCCAGGATTCGTGTCAGACCTGCCATCGCGAAGGGGCCATCGCACCCATGTCGCTCATGACCTATGAGGAATCAAGACCTTGGGCACGTTCGATCAAGGACAAGGTCTCCACACGAACTATGCCTCCTTGGTACATCGACAAGAATGTCGGGGTCCAAGGGTTCAGATATGACCGGTCCCTAACCGACGACCAGATTGAGACTATAGTTGCTTGGGTCGACGCTGGTGCACCCCGCGGCAACCCTTCCGACATGCCCCAACCTCGGGAATTCGCTGAGAGAGACATGTGGCACATCGGTGAACCGGACTTGATCGTGCCCATCCCCGAACCATTCGTTGTTCCCGCAGACGGTGCCAACTGGTGGGGTGACCTCTTTTCCGAGTCAGGACTTACAGAGGATCGGTGGATCAAGGCAGTAGAAACAAAACCCTCAGCCGAAGGGTTCCCCGTAGTTCACCATGCCGTCACAAGACTGCAAGAATCGTTGGACGCTGACGAGGGCGACTTCCTCAACGAGTACGCCCAAGGCAAGAACGGTGACGCCTTTCCAGAAGGTACCGGACGTTTAGTCAAGGCAGGCTCAGTAATTCGCTTTAACATGCACTACGCCTCAATCGGAAAAGAAACGACAGATAGGACAAGTGTAGGCCTGACCTTTTACCCAAAAGGTGAGGAACCCAAGCACGAATTATTCTCAAGAGCCTTAGCCCAAAATTATGACCTAGACATCCCTCCCGGGGAAGATGAAGTACGGCACGACAGTTACCATCCTTTTCCCAACAACGTTCGCCTGACGGGGTTTCAGCCGCACCTGCACAACCGCGGGAAACGCCAGTGTATTGAAGCGATATTACCTGATGGCAACACCCAAACGATTAGCTGCGCAACTTGGGATTTTGGTTGGCACATCGTCTACAACTACGAAGAAGACGTGCAGCCCTTGCTGCCAAAGGGCACATTTCTCCACACTATCACCTGGCACGACAACTCAGCCTCCAACCGGTGGAATCCTGACCCAAGAAACTGGGCCGGTTTTGGCCAACGTTCCAGCGATGACATGGCTTTCACCTGGACAAGCTACTACGAGCTCGATGACGATGAGTTCGCTGCAGCAATTGAAGAACGACAGGCCATTACGGATAACGACTGACAATTGACGGGGAGCCCAAGTGACAAAACCCAGACGGCGCGTCACGTTGTATACGCTGGTCACGTTCCTGGTGGTGTCCGCCATTGGCGAAGTCGATGCACAGATCCGCTACGACCGTGGGCAAAACGTCGCCCCAGTCTTCGAAGGATGGGAACGTAATCCAGACGGCACCTACGACATGGTGTTCGGCTACATGAACCGCAACTACCAGGAAATGCCCGATGTGCCTATTGGACCGAATAATTCTTTCGAGCCCGGCCCAATGGACAGAGGGCAACCGACACGGTTTTACACCCGTCGGCAGCAATTCGTGTTCCGGGTGCAGGTCCCGGCCGATTGGGGAGAAAAGGACCTTATCTGGACACTCACGGCAAATGGCCGGACAGACCAAGCGTTCGGTTCCCTATGGCCTAACTGGGAAATAGACGAAGGGGTGATCAAAGCAAACCGAGGCATGGGCGCTAACGGGGCTCCGCCTGACAACCAACCACCATCCATCACTCTTCCTAGTGGCGGAAACCTGTCTGTCACCCGTCCAAACCCATTAACCATTACGGTGGTCATCAGCGACGACGGGATTCCAGGCCCTCGCCCTCGCCGCGAAGAACCAGCCACCGACAACGACGACCCACAGGCGGCGGCCAGAGCCGCCGCCGCTAGGGAACGCCGGCGAAGACAACCTCATCCGACCAACCAAGCAGTGGTAAACGCAAGAGTGGCCAGTGAAACCGGATTAGGCATCACCTGGATTCATTATCGCGGACCCGGTTCAGCTTCATTCACCCCAGTAAGCGCGTCAGTCGAAGGCGGGCGAGGCGGAGAAATTCAAACCTCAGTAACGTTCAGCGAATCTGGCACACATGTCGTGCGGGCCTACGCCGACGATTCGATAATCACCACGCCATTGGACATAACCGTAGAAGTTAACTAAACGACGCAGACACTGCGAAGGTGCTGGCACAAACATTCCGCTAGACTGGCAGCCGGCAGGTTTCGCTCAAACAGCCAAGTTGTAGGTGGATGGCATAGATTACCATTAGCGCAGAATTCTCATCACTACCGCAAGCTATTCATCTCGACCAGGCGAACCCGATCACCGTCTGTCAACGGTAGAAATCCAGTATCATCCGGTTCAGCCGTGAGCGGTTGGCAGGGACCACACATCAGTGTGTGTGTCTCAAGATTGTGACCTAAACCCAGAGCGTGTCCCAATTCATGAGCGATCACATGCCTGGTTACCATAGCATCGTCTCGGTAAGGACCTCGAACCGACCGAACGACCAGGAAATAACGCCGTGGAGTGATCCTCGGCATTGGCCAAGTGAACGACATGATGTCCTGGCGGGACAACAACACAACAATGTCGGCATCTAAATCACTCAAATCTGCCGGGGGAGCTGGCTCAGCTTGACCTGCAGGCAACCTAGTTGCTCGCTGAACGACCTGGCGAGCATAATTTTCAAGAAGCCTCAACGCAGGTGACGCAACAGCCAGCCGAGGTTCCTCTAGTCTTGTGTCGATTCCCAGTTCCGCCAATCGGTCATTCCAGAAAGCCACAGCCTCATGGGACGCAGGGACACGATGGTCACCTTCCTCTGCTACAAGCACCAGAACCGACAGACCACTAGCTGTTAAAGAGCTCGCCCCAAGCAGCAGGAAATTGGTAACACCTAAAAGCACCCACGCGAAAGGAAGCTTTCGGGAAGACCAAAAGGTAGACAAGAACTTGCCCTCTTGTTGGCGCTAAACTTACACCAGAGTCAGGAAATGGTGCGCCTCAATCGACCTAAGAGCATCCTAGCCGTAGTCCAACAGTAATTAGGACATCGGACATCAAGTCTCATATTGAGACATCCGAACATTAATAAGCCGAACGTATTCGAGAATTGCAGGAGTCGAGGTTCTTAGTTGGGCAGATACCGAGTCCAATACTGAAAGGGAACCATCGCCAGAATCCTCCAGCCGCTGCAGGGCCGAGAGTGGAATCCCTGACAATTTGGCAAGCTGCGCCTGTGTCAGTTGAAGGTCCTCCCGAAGACGCCTAGTTATGTGCCCGCAATGCCATTTAAGCGAACCGAATAGATCCTCCATAAACAACTCCATACTCTTGTTAATACCACTCAACCTTTCCATCATCCATCTCATATTGCTATGCAAGACAAACAAAAGCTTGCCTCTCCGACCTTAACCTTCCACCATCCAGAAAATCTTGGCCTATTTTTTTAATCTGAAACAATACTGTCGTCTTCCACATTACTGCATGCTGTTTTGTTCCTTTTCTCACTTCCGGACCGACGAACCATCTAGCAAATAGTGGAACAACTGTTAATCTTATCAAACAAACGATTGAATCGAACGTTTATTCACCAAGAATTGAGCTTAAGTACAAAAATTTCCTATGTATTATGCAGTAAATGAGTTACGGACAACATCACCTTCAAGAACTCACTCCGTAGCTATTCTGTCTTCGAGGGTGAGGAAACGTCGCCCGAATTCGAACCGGTGATGGAGGTTTAGTCGGGCACCGTGTGACCCGTATCGTTCGGAAACAGGTGCCACCACACGGCCCGGCGGTGTGCAGAGTACGACAGCACCTGTTCAAACTCCGCTCCACACGTGATCGTTTGTAGTCCCAGCCGTGACCTTTTTCTCTTCAAGGCTGCTAGTAGCAGAATGACGAGGTTTACTGGCAGCGTAAAGCGTTGCGCCAGCCACCTCGCACTCCGAAGATTTCCCAACATCAGGTGTGTTCCCTCGCCGAAACCCGGCGCGCAGACTCGAGTCCCCAAAGTATATGCTTGTGAATATGTTCTGACAACGGAGTCTGTAGCTCGAGCGGCCGCGTCACCTTCAACTGGTCTGCCCTGGTTTACACACGGAGGCACACGACCCGGTTCGGCTTCTTTATGAACTTCTAGCGCGACTGGCGCAAGCCAAAACCCGAGGCGTAGCGAAATTGCAAATTATTGAAAAATGGAGGCGCCGCCCGGATTTGAACCGGGGATGGAGGTTTTGCAGACCTCTGCCTTACCACTTGGCGACGGCGCCATTCTGGCGTGGACCAGTAGGCATCCACCCATACCCTACTGCACTCAAACAGCGGATACTCTCTCAGGAAGGAAGTATGGAGCGGGAAACGGGATTCGAACCCGCGACTTCGACCTTGGCAAGGTCGCACTCTACCACTGAGTTATTCCCGCTCGAACGACCTCTAGAACACACCGTACCACAACGCGTTCAGCCCCACAAGACAGCGAGTTCCCCACTGACCGACAAGGCCCTTCCGGTGTCCGCAGGGAGAAATCCACAGGCAGTCTGCGTTGCAAACCAAGCAAACTTTTCGAACCTTCAACCGGACAATGCCTATTTGCGTTTCCAAGTGGTTCCGGTAGGCGCATCTTCGAGCAGAACCCCGCGAGTCTCGAGACTCTCCCTTATGCTGTCCGCTGTTGAAAAATCCCGCCTGGCACGAGCGTGGTTACGTTCCGCGATCGATCGCTCAATTTCCTGAACAGGAACATCAGGCTCGGCTTCCTCTACCCGCCGCAACGCGATGATCCCCAAAACCTGATCAAAGCTGTCAAAGGTCGCCATCACTGCTCCAACGTCCGGCTGACCAAGTTCGCCACTATCGATAGCCACATTGACATCTCTTACCAACTCGAACATGGTCCCGAGTCCAGCTGGCACGTTCACATCCTGTGAAATTCTTTCCACAAAGTGCCGACGTGCAGTCTCGACATGATCGATAAACTCGGGGTGGGCATCGCCACCAGTCACACCGCCAAGTCTCGCAAGACAGGTCATCAAACGCTTAAGAGCCTCTTCCGCCTGGTCCAGGCTAGCCCAAGAGAACCGCAACTGCTTGCGATAGTGAACCATCAATAGAGCAAAACGAAGTGCTGAGGGTCGATAACCACGGGCAAGAACATCAGGCAGGGTGAACGCATTACCGAGCGATTTAGACATCTTCGTGCCTTTGTCGAGGAGTAAGTGCTCGACATGGACCCAAAAACGAGAAAAGGTCTGCCCAGTCGCTCCCTCAGCCTGAGCGATCTCGTTTTCGTGGTGGGGAAACACAAGATCAACGCCACCCGCATGAATATCGATTGGCGTACCGTCAAGAAAACGGTTCGCCATAGCCGAACATTCAATATGCCACCCTGGACGCCCAGGCCCAACACCGAAGTCCCATGTTGGTTCGCCTCTAGTAGTTGCTTTCCATAGTACGAAATCTCTAGCGTCGTCCTTATCGTATAGGTCTGAATCGATCCGAGAACCTGGCTTGATCCCGGCATGATCGAGCCGGGCGAGCTTTCCGTAATCAGGTAAAGTCGATATCTTGAAATAGACTGAACCATCGCTACTATAGGTATGGCCATTGGCCTCTAGAGCTTGGATCATTTCAACCATTGAGCGAAGATTCGCATCATCGGTAGCCCGCGGATACTCCTCTACAGGCTCGAGCCCAAGAGAAGCCGCATCCTCGTGGAATGCCTCGATGTAGCGGTTCGTGTATTCGCGGAGCGGAACTCCAGCCGCTTTTGACTCTTCAATTGTTCGGTCATCAACATCAGTGAAGTTCATCACTTGTCGTACCTCGAATCCAGCCACGTACTTAAGTGCACGTCTCAGAACGTCGAGGGCGACAAAGGTTCTGAAATTGCCAATATGTCCTCTGGCGTAGACCGTCAAACCACAGGTGTACATTCGAACTGTGTTGCCAGACAGTGGTGAGAACGGCTCTTCCTGACGAGTCAGGGTGTTATACAGAAGCATGGACGCAAAGGGGTGAAGGTTTGGCCGACGGATCCAAGGCAAGACATGAGCCAGTTCGCAATGGTGAGCATTCTACAGTGAAATCTGTTTAAACAGTTCCCGGGCTTGCTCAGCGTCCAGTCGAATCTGCTCTTGCAAGGCCAGAACACTCGAAAACGCCCGCTCTTCCCGAAGACGTTGAATGAATGCCACGCGGATCTCGGTATCATACAGGTCCTGGTCGAAGTCCAGTAGATGAGATTCAACCACGGGCTTATCATCGGCAGTACCGAACGTTGGTCTAACACCGACATTAGTCACAGCCGAATGAATAACTTCTCCAACCAACACGGCGGTAACGTAGACGCCATTCGGTGGAAATAGGTTGTTTTTCGTCGAAAGGTTAACCGTAGGAAATCCAATTTTTCGCCCTCGACCATCCCCACGAACCACCCTCCCCTCAAGAGTGTAATGATGTCCAAGTAAGGCACCAGCCTCGTCAACTCGTCCTTCAGATACGAGCCGGCGAACTCTAGTGCTGCTAACAACAAAGTCTCTATAACGGACTGGATCGATCTTTCCGGCCCTAAACCCGTACCGTGCTCCAAGCAAGCGTAGCAAAGAGAAATTTCCAGCACGTTCATGCCCAAACAGAAAATTCGTCCCTACCCAGACCTCCCCAACCCGCAACCATTCAACAAGAACATTACGTACAAACACCTCAGGCTGCCACTGAGACAGCTCGAGAGTAAACCGGACGACCGCTATTCCATCCATACCAGCGTCAGCGAGCGCAGAAAGCTTTTGTGAGCTGCTCATTAGTAGCGTTGGTGCCTTCTCCGGACGCAGTATCCTAGACGGGTGGGGATCAAAGGTGAGGGCAACAGCTTTAACCTTAGCTTCATCAGCGCGTCGACGAACCTGAGCGAAGAGCTTTGCATGTCCTCGGTGTAATCCGTCGAAATTGCCGAGTGCCAAAACAGGCTGGTGCCAAGACGGAGGCACACTGTCACCCGGAAAATAGATACTCCGGACCCGGCTATGCTGAATGCTTTCGTGCGTCATCGACCGACCACCAATCATATCCGGTCAGCGACCCGAAAGGGATACAAACAGCGCCTGGACAAAAGTAAACATAAACTGCAACAACAACCGCTCCACAGCAATGGCAGACGGTCGATTCAGGTTTTTCGGCGCGATGAAACGTGCCAAAACACTGGCCATAACCAAGAATCCAGGACGGTGCTCTGACCTCCTAAATTCTATTCATTGCCAGCATGTAATCGGGAGCACCCAGACAGCCCCAAAGCTCTCACGAACCCGAACAGGTCCGTGCCAGAACCTGCCAAGGCAAAAGGTCAACCTAAGCCCCGATGTCCTAGCCTCTGAAGAGACCGCTTGGCGGAACACTCACCACCACACAGAGCGGGTGAACAGCAGCATCCGTGTGAACAGATACACTTTTGACACTAGTCCGCTAGAAGAGAATTTTGCTGGATTCAAGTCGGCGTCCGAATAGTCATATGCTAACAGTCTATGATCAGCCCGTCATGCGCGAGTGTCACACCAGGCGGCAGCGACGCACACGTTTCCGCGTGAGGCAAATGGTGACACATATGAGTGAAGTAGGTTCGACGGGCGCCGACCCGTGCTGCTATTTCAATTGCCTGATCCAGTGACAGGTGTGTCGGATGCGGCCGATGCCGCAACGCATCAAGAACCAGCACGTCCAGCTGGTCTAGCAGTGGCCATGACGACGACGGTATCTCGCTACAGTCCGTTAAATAGGCGAAATCGCCCAATCTATAGCCAAGAATTGGATGTGCACCGTGGAGAAGCGGTACCGGAACTACCTCAACACAGCCAACCGAGAAACGACCGGCGATCTCGAGAAGACGCAGCTGCGGAAGGCCCCCACCCTTGGGAGTTGCAGGATCCCAGACATAGGCAAAGACGCGGCGTAAGGCCGCTAGAGTCGAGGCGTCACCCAGACAAGGGATCACGCTTTTCTGAAAGAAATTGAAAGGCCTTACATCGTCAAGACCCATAATGTGATCTGCGTGATAGTGGGTAAAGAGAATGAGATCGAGACCAGTCAGTCCGAATCTGAGTGCCTGCGACCGAAAATCAGGCGTGGTGTCGATTAGCACACGAGTAGCATCTGAGAGTTCCAAGAAAACAGACGGCCGCAACCGGCGATCATGCGGGTCATCTGACCTGCATGTAGAACAATCACAACCAACGACAGGAATACCAGAAGAGGTTCCTGTCCCGAGAAAAGTAACACGCATCATCAGTATCCCATTAGCTAGCCGACACCAGCTCAGATGGAGTGACCTGACATAAAGAACTTCATGGAGTGGCCGAACCTCCTGAATTACAAGCCTCAGCGTAGCGCATGCGAAGTTCCTTCAGCACGCGGGTGAGAAACACTTCCTCACCAGGTGTCAAGTTACCTTTAGTCTTATCTGCGAGTACCACCAGTAGGTCAAGCATATGGCCGGCTGCCTCTATGTTCGGAGACTGTCGTTTACCAGACGACGAATCAACGACGTCGCCAAGATGCACAGCTGCAGAAGTCGCAAGTGACACGACCAACGCGTTGAACGAGATCTCCGGGCGTGCACTCACACCTACCTCCTCAGCCGATGCTAGCATATAGATATAGACTGTTCCTTAATGACTAAGGCCCCTTCTCCCAATAGCCCAACACCCACCCACTCGGCAGGGGACCGGTTCGACCGACTTATTCAGATCATGCGCACTCTTCGTTCCCCGAACGGCTGCGCCTGGGACCGTGAACAGACTTTGGCGTCCCTTCGTCCATTTGTTTTGGAAGAGGCGTACGAGGTAGTCGAAGCAATGAGCCTCGATGACCCGGCGGCCTTGTGTGAGGAACTCGGCGATCTACTACTTGAAGTGGTCTTTGTCGCCCAAGTCTGTGCTGAAACGAACCAGTTAACTATCGTCGATGCCACCAACGCTATCATCGAAAAATTAATTCGCCGCCATCCCCACGTCTTCGGCGACCACAAACTCGGGACGTTCCGTGAACTCACACCCACCGAAGTAAGTGAACAGTGGGATCGGATCAAAACCGAAGAACGGGGTGGATCCGAGCTCACCACACTATTGGACGGGATACCAAAAGCTTTGCCCTCGCTGCTACGAGCGTCTCGCATCGGCAACCGCACAGCCAGAGTTGGCTTCGACTGGAAAACCGTCAATGACGTCATCGACAAGGTGAACGAAGAGATGGCGGAATTGGATCACGCGATAACCTCTGAGGATCGGACTCATATCGAGGAAGAACTAGGAGATCTACTCTTCACGATCGCCAACCTGGCCCGCAAACTCAAAGTCGACCCTGAATCAGCGTTACATTCAGCGAATCAAAAATTTATCCGCCGTTTCAGTGCTGTCGAACAACAACTCGCAAAAAGGAAATGTACACTGGAGGCGGCAACGACCGACGACCTAGAGTTGGAGTGGAAAGCTGTAAAAGATGCCGAACCTTCGCCCTAAATACCCTGCCAAATCATATGTTTTCCCGATGAGTCGGTCACAATTCGATAGGCGGCTAAGAGGTCAGTGAGGCATGGTATTCCTGCAGTGGCCGAACTCCTAATTCCTCATCCCGAAGCGAGCGGATCGCACTCACAGTAGCTGCTGCACCGGTCAGAGTTGTGACACATGGCACTCCCAGCATCGTCGCTATACGCCGCAGAGTACGGTCGTCGAAGAACGACTCCCGCCCAAGCGGAGTGTTGACAACAAGATCAATCTCCCGGCTAAGCAGTCGATCAGCAATATGAGGACGCCCCTCATTAACCTTGTAAACCGGTTCAATATCTAGCCCGTGCGCCCTCAAATAGGCGGCAGTCCCATGGGTAGCCAAGAGAGAAAAACCCAGTCCAGCCAAATCTCTGGCGATCGGAACCACGTTAGCCTTGTCATCATTATTGACGCTAATAAATGCCGTTCCTTTATTGGGAAGCCGCTGCCCAGCTGCCAACTGGGCCTTCGCATAGGCCGAACCGAAAGTAGCAGCCCCGCCCATAACCTCACCAGTAGATTTCATCTCAGGCCCCAAGATGGTGTCTACACCTGGAAATCGCACGAATGGAAACACCGGGGCCTTGACAAACACACCGGAAACTTCTAAGTCATCAATCAAGCCCATACCGGCAAGTGTCTTACCAGCCATTACTTGGGCTGCAACCTTCGCGAGGGGCACCCCTGTCGCCTTCGACAGGTATGGGACCGTACGAGACGCACGCGGATTGACCTCAAGCACGTAGACTGTGTCGTCCTTGATGGCAAACTGAGCATTAACAAGCCCGACTACTTTAAGTGCTCGGGCCACTCGACGGGTGTAGTCCCGAATAGTCACCAGATGGTTTTCTGGAACCAGATAGGGAGGAACCACGCAAGAGCTATCACCTGAATGAATACCAGCCTCCTCGATGTGCTCCATAACCCCCCCGATTACGACCGCGCCAGTGGAATCAGCCACCGCGTCAACATCGAGTTCGAAAGCATCCTCCAGAAATTTATCGATTAGCACTGGATGCTCTGGGGATGCATCAACCGCTTCAGTCATATAGCGATCAAGTGCTGCTGCATCATAGACAATAGCCATCGCTCGGCCACCCAGCACGTACGAAGGCCGGACTACCAAGGGATAGCTAATCCCCGAAGCTACCTCTCGCGCCTCCTGCCGAGAGGTAGCCACCCCACTTGGGGCCTGAGGAATACCAAGTTCCCAAAGCAACGATGCAAATCGCTTGCGGTCTTCAGCTAAATCGATTGAGTCTGGGGGGGTTCCTAGAATCGTAACACCAGTCTGCTGCAACCCGAGGGCCAATTTCAGTGGAGTCTGGCCCCCGAACTGGACGATGCAAGAAACATTGCCACCGGCAGCTCGCTCTGTCTCGATGACAGCCGAAACATCTTCAAGCGTAAGAGGCTCAAAATAAAGCCGGTCGACTGAGTCATAGTCGGTCGAAACTGTTTCAGGATTACAGTTGACCATTATCGTCTCTAGCCCAGCCTCCTTGAGCGCAAATGCTGCATGACAGCAACAATAGTCAAATTCGATGCCCTGTCCGATGCGGTTTGGCCCAGAACCGAGAATAACTACCTTGTCCACGCTGGTAGGGGCTGACTCACATTCCTGCTCGTAGGTTCCGTAAAGATAAGGCGTAAAGGATTCAAATTCAGCTGCACAAGTATCAATCCGCTTATAAACTCGTTTCAACCCAAATTCGCGGCACCTAGAGTCGATGACCATCGGGTCTACCCCCAGCGCCTCACCGAGTTCCTCGTGGCCAAATCCCGTTTTCTTCAAAGTTTCCATCAAGTTTGCCGAAATTTCGCGGGCACCGACCAGACTGGCGGACTTCTGTAATTCCACAATGTCAGCAAACTGTGCAATAAACCAGCGATCAATCTGTGTCAGCTCATGTACCTGGTCGATGCTCCACCCCCGTCGAAGTGCTTCAAACAAAGAAAACATCCGCCGGTGTGTCGGAACTATGAGTTGACGTTGAAGCTTCGCATCGTCGTGATCTGTCCCCTCTTGCCTCAAGAGTTGGCCGCTCTTGCCAATGTCTAGTGACCGAATTCCCTTTAGGAAGGCTTCCTTGAACGTCCTTCCAATTGCCATTGCTTCCCCAACAGACTTCATTTGCGTCATTAGAGTGCAATCAGCCTGGGGAAACTTTTCGAAGGTCCAACGGGGGACCTTAACGACCACATAATCAATAGTTGGCTCGAAAGACGCCGGTGTAAGCCTAGTAATGTCATTGGGGATTTCGTCGAGCCGATAGCCGAGGGCGAGCTTAGCAGCAATCTTCGCTATGGGAAATCCAGTTGCTTTTGAAGCAAGGGCTGAAGAGCGCGACACCCTAGGATTCATCTCGATGGCTACCATTCGGCCATCTGTCGGATTAACAGCAAACTGGATATTCGACCCACCAGTTTCGACACCGACACGACGTATGATACGGCGGGCGACATCGCGCATCCGCTGATATTCCTTGTCAGTAAGGGTCAACGCTGGGGCTACAGTAATACTGTCACCGGTATGGACCCCCATTGGGTCGATGTTCTCAATCGAGCAGACAACCACGAAATTATCTACTCCGTCACGCATCACCTCAAGCTCGAACTCCTTCCAACCAATGACGGACTCCTCAATAAGGATTTCATGCACGGGACTTAGTTCGATTCCCCGAGTGACAACTTCGCGCAGTTCCTCGATGTTATAAGCGATACCACCTCCGACGCCGCCGAGGGTAAAAGAGGGCCTAATGATTGCGGGAAAACCTAACCGCTCGACTACTTTCAACGCCTCATCAAGTGATTTCGCGTAGGAACTCTCTGGCACGTCTACGTCGATGGACTGCATCGCCTCACGAAACTTCAGGCGATCTTCAGCAACCATGATCGCATCAATAGATGCACCGATTAGCGAGACCCCGAATTCTTCGAGCACCCCGTTGGCATCAAGCTCAACAGCTAAATTGAGCGCCGTCTGCCCTCCGACGGTTGGCAGCAGTGCATCAGGGCGTTCCACTTCAATAACCGACCGAAGAACCTCCCATGTCAATGGTTCCACATAAGTCCGGTCAGCCACCTCTGGATCTGTCATGATGGTTGCCGGATTCGAATTCACCAGCACCACCTCAAGACCTTCTGCGCGCAAGGCCTTACAAGCCTGAGTGCCTGAATAGTCGAACTCACAGGCTTGCCCGATAAGTATCGGGCCCGAGCCCACTACCAAGATGCGAGAGATGTCCGTACGACGTGGCATATGCAGTAGGGCCCCGCTCTACCTAGAACGACGCACCATTTCCTCAAGGAACTTGGAGAATAGATAATCAGCATCGTGGGGGCCTGGAGAAGCCTCAGGATGGTATTGAACAGAAAAAGCAGCCTGCTGTTTATGCCTCAACCCCTCAACAGTGCCATCATAAAGATTAAGGTGAGTCACTTCCACATCGTCAGGCAGAGATTCTGGATCAACCGCAAACCCATGGTTCTGACTGGTGATCTCAACTTGACCAGTAGAGAGCTGCTTAACTGGATGATTTGCTCCCCTATGGCCAAACTTCAGTTTGTAGGTCGTTCCACCAAAGGCCCGAGCCAGAACTTGATGTCCAAGACAAATCCCAAACACAGGCACACCAGCCTGAAGTACCTCTCTAGTGTTGGCAACGGCGTAGTCCAGCGGAGCCGGGTCTCCAGGACCGTTACTAAGAAAGACACCATCTGGCTTAGTAGCCAACAAGTCCTTCGCCGGCGTCGTAGCCGGAAACACACGCACCTGACATCCATATGCCGAAAATCGCCGAAGAATGTTGCGCTTGAGTCCTAAGTCGTAAGCAGCAACGCGAAGGAGGCGGTCCGAGTGCCGTTCAGGCGGCAGGCGAAAAGCATCGGGCTCTAGAGCCTCGCATGCTCCTTTATCACTTATCACGGGCCAGTCGAACGGTTCAGCGCAAGTTACTGTGGAGACCAGATCCGAACCTTCCATCGGCTTTACCGACAAGGCCTGGCTAACAAGTTCCTCAGGTTCGACTGCCCCCGTAGCGATCACCCCACGCATGACCCCTGCGTTTCGCAGAACTCTGGTCAACGCACGTGTATCAATGCCAGCGATAGCCACAATCCCATGCTCAACCAAATAATCTCGTAACGTGCCGGTAGCCCTCCAGTTGCTTGCAATTGGGGAGGCTTCTCGGACGATAAAACCTGCGACCTGAGGCCGCCCAGACTCAGTGTCTTCGGCAGCCACTCCATAGTTTCCAATCTGGGGACAGGTCATCGTCACAATCTGACCCGCATACGAAGGATCGGTAAGGATTTCCTGGTAACCAGTCATGCTGGTGTTAAACACAACTTCACCAGCAACGACTCCAGCAGCTCCGGCGGCCGTACCCTGATACCAGATTCCGTTTTCGAGGGCTATTACAGCGTTCATGGCCGAGCGTGGTCGAGCGACGCAGCCACACGAGCCTGCTCGGAAGGGTCAACACTCACATTGGTCGCCCAGTCGCGGTAACCCATTTGCCTAAACTCCACAACGTGGGCACCAGGTGTGACATCAGGTATTAGCATCGGTGTTTCGCCAACGAACCGCCGGTCAAGCCA
>DJHK01000040.1 GCA_002433065.1 Chloroflexi bacterium UBA6622 | reverse complement strand
ATTTTTCGCAATGGCGCGCGCGCTCGGGGCTGTCCGGGCCTTGCGGGTGGCCTATCACATCCCGCCGCTACCCCCGCATTGGCTACACGAACGGGAGGCCTACATCAGCGCGCTAGCGGTTGCCTCGAATGCACGAGGTCGTGGTTATGGATCTGCGTTGCTTCTTCACGCCGTCAAGTTGGCGCAAGCGCGCCACTACGACCGAATCACACTCCGTATTGAAGGCGAAAACGCACCTGCTCGCTCGCTGTTCGAACAACACGGTTTCCTAAATGACCAACGCCCTTTCCAATGGTTTTTCAACATGGTGCGACGGCATTTTGGGGAAAGCGTTATGAGCTTGAACCTAAAAAAGAACAACTAGCAAGGAGCACGGCAACGCCCGCGACCGCCTTCGGTCCCGACGTGTTTCGCACATTGGCGTCACGATACGCAGACCGAGAATATACTCACCTGTTAAATTCTGGCACCATTCACCTTGGAACATGATCAGGTTCAATCATCAATGTCCACGAAGATATTCAGAACACTGCTGGGTGGAGTATTGCTGGTCATGATCAGCATCTCATTTGCCGCTTGCGGAGGCGATGAAGATCGGTACGGGGCAAGAAAAGCGGTGCGTTCCAATGGCGAGACAACCGCAGCTTTCATTAAGAGCCAAGCGATCACAGACTTTATTTAAATTGCCCTAGTTTTGGCGCGTCCCGACCCCATTCATTTCCAGAACGGCAGAAAACGCTTCTTGAGGAATATCAACCTGACCTACCCGCTTCATACGCCGTTTGCCTTCTTTTTGAGACTCAATAAGCTTTTTCTTCCGAGAAACGTCACGTCCGTAGCACTTGGCTAACACATCTTTCCGTAACGGACGCACCGTCTCCCGAGCCACAATCCGAGACCCTACAGCAGCTTGAACCGCCACCTCATAAAGCTGTCGAGGGATTTCACGCTTTAATCGAAGCGCAAGATTTCGACCAATAGCCGCAGCTCGATCACGCATAACAATCGTCGACAGCGCGTCCACTGGTTGGCCATTAACTCGGATATCAAGCTTTGTGAGATCCGCAGCCCGATAGCCCAAAAACCCATAGTCCATCGATGCATATCCACGACTTACCGACTTGAGAGAATCAAAAAACCCGCTCAACATTTCCGCTAACGGCATATCGTATTCGATCAAAACTCGGGTCGGCTCCAAATGCTCAAGCTTGTGATGCTCGCCGCGACGATTGGATAACAACTCACTTACAGAACCAATATAGTCCGTGGGTGTGACCACACTAAGCCGCATCCATGGCTCGCGAATTTCAGCGATGGTCGAAGGCTCGGGGAATTCCCCCGGACTGTCCAGAACCGTCACGGTAGCGTCTCGATACTCAAGTTCATATTCCACTTGCGGCGTCGTAATAACCAGCTCAAGTCCAAACTCGCGCTCAAGACGCTCACGCACGATATCCATGTGCAAAACGCCTAAGAATCCTGCACGAAACCCAAATCCTAGAGCAGCTGACTTTTCAGGCTGAAAGCTAAGCGCCGGATCACTCAGCCGGAGCCTGGCCAGCGCGTCACGCAAATCTGGATAGTCTTCAGGGTCAGTTGCATAAAGACCAGCAAAAACCAGGGGCTTGGGTGATCGGTAGCCAGGCAATGGTTCTAGACTCCCATCCCGATCCATTGTCACGGTATCGCCCACCGGCCAATCATGGGCATCCTTGAGACCGGTCGCGACAAACCCCACATCGCCAGTCTTGAGCATAGCCTGCTGCTTACGTGTCGGAACGAAGACACCAACCTCCACCGCCTCGGCACGAGTACCTGCTTGAACCAGCCGAAGCCGATCCCCCTTAAAAAGACTCCCGTCAACCACACGCACATAGGCAACGACACCTAAATGCTGGTCATATGTTGAGTCAAACACAAGCGCGCGAAGTTCCGATTCAGGATCTCCCACAGGAGCCGGCGTAACCTCCACCACTCGATCCAGCAACTGCCTCACACCGACCCCAGACTTGGCAGACACACAAAGAACTTCGGATTCGACGACACCCAAAAATTCAGAAAGCTCCTTAACGACTTCTTCGGTCCGCGCCGTCGGAAGCTCAATCTTGTTAACGACCGGAATAATTGCTAGATCCAGCTCAGTGGCAGCATACGCATTCGCGAGCGTCTGAGCCTCCATCCCCTGGGTAGCGTCAACGAGCAAAACAGCACCATCACACGCCGCAAGTGACCGCGACACTTCGTAGCTGAAATCAACGTGGCCAGGGGTATCGATTAAGTTCATCGCATAGATGTCACCGGCAAACTCATGCGTCATATGTACCGGGTGGGCCTTGATGGTGATACCTCGTTCCCGTTCGAGATCCATCGAGTCAAGTACCTGCTCACGCATCTCTCGAGCTTGGAGAGTAGCCGTAAGCTCAAGCATTCGATCCGCGAGCGTCGACTTCCCATGATCTATATGAGCAATGATGCAAAAGTTGCGCGTTCGGCTCTGTGGGATTTCACGTTCAATATCCATAGGTAATTCTATCGACGTCGACCGAAAACCCGAGCTCGCACGTTCATCCGAGTTCTCAGTTCTAAAAGCTCCGCACTACCGAGCAAAGTCATAAACAACATATACATCCCTAGCGCAAGCACCACGTACAACAGAAGCAGAAGCACCGAGCCCACATCCACAACTCCAGATGACCAGGTCAACATACGCAATATGGCCACAATGGCACCCATAATAAGTGCGGCCGCAACAGCCGAGAACATACTCCGTATTTCCTCCGCCCCGAGACGAAAACCCGATCGACGCCATAAAATAAGGACCAGAAGCGACGCCTCAACCAGCACGCCAACCGAGACACCAAGTGCAATTCCACCAATACCAATCCAAAGCCCGAGCAACCATGACAGCGCCACATGAACCAAAAGACTGATCGAACCGACAACAACGGGTGTACGTGTGTCTTGCATCGCGAAAAATCCACGGATAAGAATCTCTACAACCGCATGACCTACTAGGCCAATCGAAAAGCATCGCAGCGCCATAGCAGTAAGCTCAGTCGCACGAACGTCAAATGCGCCACGCTGGAACAGCACTGCGACCAGGGGCTCAGCAAGAACAACCAATCCGACCGCTGAGGGAATAGTCAGGAAAACCACGTAACGCCATATACCACTCATACGTAGAGCAAATGTCTTTCGATCGCCCGTCGCCCATCGTTCTGACAATTCAGGGAGAGAGGCTTCACCAAGAGACATTGCAAAGATGCCGAGTGGCAACAACATCAACATGAATCCATTATTGATCGCGGCCACGCTTGAGGAGCCATGCGTTGAGGCCAAAATCGTCACAGCAATCAAGCTAGCCTGCAGGACTGCCACTCCAAGCAATCGAGGCCACATAAGCCGCAGCACACGGAGAACATCCGGATTGTTGTAACCAAGCATCACGCGAGGCACCCGGTAAACAAGCACACCTGGAAGTTGAATTCCGATATGCAGACATACGCCGATAAGCGTGCCCCATACCAAGCCCATCAACCCAAAGGTGTATGAAAGAAACACCGCACCAAGAATTATGCCAACGTTGTAGAAAACTGGACTGAGCGCCGGCAACAGGAATTTTCGCTCGGATTGAAGAGCCGCCTTGACTACTGCACTCAAAGCAAGCACTACAGGTGAAAGCATCAACCACCGGGATGTCTCAACCGCTAACATCTTGGTCGAAGCATCAAAGCCCGGCGTAATCACTGCCATCAGAGGAACCGCCAGCAACACGCCCAGGGCGGCCAATACGATAGTGGCAAAAAGAACAAGAGAAGCCACGCCACAAAGAAGCCGATACAGAGCCTCGGGCTCACCACGGGCTTTGACCTCCGCGTATACAGGAATCAACGCAGAAACCAGCGCACCTCCCGCTAGCAACATAAAAACCGTGTCGGGAATACGGAACGCCGCAAACCAAGCATCAGCTTCGGCACCTACCCCGAACCTAGCATTGATCACTGCCTGTCTCACAAACCCCAGTCCACGGCTAAGCGCAATCGACATAACCACGATGGAGGCAGCTGACGCGATACCTCCGCCTAATCCAGGATCAGGAGAAACACTCGATTGATTATTCATCCATTTCGTCATCGCTACCCACAAAAGCTACATTCCACTTCGATACATCAGGAGCCTCAGCAAACCTCGCCGTCGACCAAGCTATATCGGGTGGAGAAAAAGCCAACACACTTCTTGGGCCACGTCACTATTTTCAAAACGATATTGGCCCACATGGTCGTGCTTCACTGGTAGTAAAAGCAAGATTCCCACCCACTCCAAACTACGCGTCATCCTGGCAACCAAGAAATCGTCCGGTTGAAAATCGGTAGCCCAACCTCTGGTCCAAGACACCAGTTTGCCTTCAGGTAGCATCAGATACGAAATGAGTCGCCTGTGTACCCCAATGATCGAGCCAAGTCATCGCTGACCAACTGGTTATCTATACGCTGATACATCAACCTGGACGAGTACGAATCCCAGCTACTCCGATCCCCAGCGGGGCTTTAGTTGAGACTCTCGAACAGGCGTTGTTTGATGACGAACTAAACCGAACCTACCTGGAAGTCGAACACTTAACGTCTACCAAGGCTTGGTCTACCATCCATACTCATAGCTATAGCCCAAGGCGCACTATGACGCGTAAATTCGCATCTGGGCACCCGGAGACCCTTTGGTGAGCCTCTTCGATTCGATCATTGGCCAAACAGACACCTGGACCATCGAGAATGATTCCTCAATAAATTTTGGGGATTACGTACACGTCGAGTCGCGTTTCACTGAGATCCTAGGCACACGATTCCCTCGACGCGTTCTCACCGACGGGCCCCCGCTATCCATTCCGGAGACCCTTAAAGAACAGCTCACCTGGCAAGCTTCGCCTGCTGTTGACCCAAGAAACCTTGTCCCATCACCGCACCACATTTTTCATCACATCACAAAATCGATGGCGGAAACATTACATCGCATTTCAGAACTTCAACGAGACGTCAGCCACCGACCCTCCCTACTGCTCACAGGACCAACAGGATGTGGGAAAACGACAATAGTAAAAACAGGATGTTTTCTCGCGAACGAGCCATGCATTGAATTGACCTTCAGTGGTGATACGACTCTCGCTGATTTCTTTCATCGAACTGAGGTGATCAGAGAATCTGGAGAAGCGTCGACAGTAACCATGCTGGGACCCGCAATTCAAGCAATGCTGCACGGATATAAATTACTGATCAACGAGATCAACATGCTGCCCCCAGACCTGTTAAGCGCGCTAACACAAGCTATGGATACCGGCTATCTAATCGTCTCCGGAACAGAGATGGGAAACATCGAGATTGAAGTCCACGAACAATTTGGGGTAATCGCAACAGCTAATCCAGACTACGTCGGAACTACTGAGTTAGGCCGTGCATTCCAACGTCGATTTGGTTGGGGCCTGGGCATGATCCCCATGGACTTCCTTCCAGCTAACGAAGAAGTGACGGCGGTACTAGCCGAATTCAACCGCCAGCCGATAACGAAAGCTCTGGAGCTTCGGGCAGATCGTTCTGTCGTGAAACGACTAGTCTCTGTAACCGCTCAACTACGCGAACATTCTGATTTCGGACCGACTCTTCTAGACCGGCTCTCAACTCGAACGCTGGTGCACTGGCTCACGCTCGGACACACAACCGGCCTACCGCTTGCTGACGTTGCCGAGCGTGCCGTTCTTTCCACGGTACCGAAAGAACTTGTAGAGGGCATCGTCGACCTAATCCGACAAGCGCTCGGCCGTCTCAAGGCATCAGCCTCCGAGATTATCCCTAACGCATTACTCGATGTAATGCTGACCGGTGATGCCCCAACAGACGGACATGCCATCGCGCTTCCGGACAACACGGAGGTGATGGCCAACACAAAGATCATGGATCGCCCCTCGGGATCGAGGGTACGACTAGCGGACGGACAGCATGTCCATATCTATGTGGAGACCAACCGACCACCAAAGATTTCACTGTCAGCAAGCTCTTCAGACGATAACCAAGATGTCAGCACAATCCGTCGCACCCTGCGGGACCAACACGGAATAAACCTCGCCTCAGAACTCGGCCACCTGCCGTCCGCTGAAAGCGCCTTGCCCTGCCTCACTTCCTCATCGTGGCACGCATTACGATTGGCGCAAGGCACACTGATAGCCGGCCATCCAGTATTCCTACGAGGACCAACTGGATGTGGAAAATCCGCACTCGCCCGAACAATTGGAAGACTCTGGAATCTATCGGTCGTCGAGTTCAGCCTCACTGGGGAAACAAGCAAAGCCGATCTAACAGCAACACGAAAACTGGACGCAGGCATAACCACGTGGTCAGTCCAAGCGTTCCTTGAAGCCGCACGTGACGGAAAGTTCGTCATCGTCAACGAGTACAACCTCGCTTATCCAGACGTACATTCAATTATCAATGGGCTCTTTGACAAGGCCCAAAGCATACGCCTCCCCAACGGACAGAGCGTCCAAGCCCATAAAAACTTCCGACTCGTTGCCACCGGTTTCCCCGAAGGCCCAGGCGTCAAACCTTTAAACGAAGGCGTTGAAAATCGGTTCGGGGCGGTAATCCATATGGACTATCCCTGTCCGGAAGATGAATTAGCCATTCTTAACTTCGTTGGCGGCAACAAGATTGATCCAGCTCTCCTAAACAGCGCTGTCGAGCTTGTAAGCACCGGGCGTTCTATCATGTCCGGAACCTGGAACACAGACAATGACCACCCTCTCAACAACGTCCCTGCAGATCTATCAGGAGCTGCTGCCGATCGAACTGGCTTGACGACAGCCGAACTCCTAGCACTGGTTAGAGCCAGCGCCGACACAGAAGCATTCGTTGGTTCGCTGCGTCATGGGGTGCTGGACGGCTCGGAAAATGATGTCAGGCCAGTGTTAGAAGCAACCTTAACCGGATACGGCCTTGTCTGATCCCAATCACCTTTCGGTTACCCAATTCGAGCTGGCTGCTCAACTTTTTCTTGGCCCACTTCCCGTACAGATCGAAGCTGGACCATGGTGGGCTTATCGCCCGGCACAAGCCACAATTGATTATCCACGATCGTTGCTGAGCACATGGCCTACAGAGTGGCTGATGGCAGCATTGTCTCATGAAGCAGCAGAGGCAAGATTTACAGGTGTTGCAGGAGGACGGGCTGTGGCGGACTGGATCAATCTGCACACTGACGAGTTGATTACACCAGCAAACCTGACTGTGCTCGCAAATGTCATCAACGATATGCGAGTTAACCGACTACACATAGCGAGGTACCCAAGAACCGCTCGTCTTTTCCGTCAGCTCTATACACGAGGGGTTGAACTTGAACCCATGAACGATATGTCAGGTGGCCTGCAGGAAGACTCGCCCCCCCTGCATCACCAGTATCTCGACGCTCTCACTCATACATGGACGGAAAGCCGATGGCCTGAAAACCAGGGGCTACCGGAGTTGGACCAAAGAGTAGCCGATAGTTTGTCAAAAACACGTCACGCTGCACTCGCCACGGCCGAACACAACAAAATCGAGAACATGCTCGATTCCTTGACGAGGAACCTGCTACCGACCTACCGAGCCCTTCTCCAAACAGAACGCATCTCTCGCGACCATACAAAAGTCGTGGCGCAACACGGCCCGAATGCCCCTGATGATGCTGATCCAGGACTAACACCACCATCGACGGACCATGAAGATGCTCGGACTGCTGGTTTGGCCTCTGTACACCAAACCGATTCCGATACAAATGACGACGAAACAGATGCGGATGGACGAGATGCAACCGTAACGTTCACGACCGATCGTTCCAACAACCCTTCGATGAAACAGCAGTCACCAACCACACCGCCCTCAATCACACAGGGACAGCACCGCAAATCAAGTTCAGAAAACATTCGTGACCAAGTGTTGGGATCGACCGGAGACTCGTGGCATCCCGGCCTGATTTCCACGCTTCGGAAAGGCGATGGAACTCAAGTCGACTATGAAACCTTCGACTACATCGCTGCCACTGAAAAGTTGGCTCCGTTCATCCACGAATCCATTTATGGAACCCGCCGGAACATCGGCTTGGCGGAAATCATGAATCGCCGTCGCCATGGCGCGGTAGACCCATGGCGACGGCCTCGAAAGATGCGTAGCCGCGAGACGGGCGAAATTGACCTCGAGCATCCCGAACGACTTCTTGCTGATCCAACGCAAGCGTTCCTCCACGGCATTCGTACAGCTCGCCATGATCGTCAGCGGGATTTTGCTAACGCCATCCTGCTCGACATTAGTGGAAGCATGGTGCAACGCGGTTTCCCCACCAAGAAATTCGACCGTCTAGTTGACGCTGCTGTGATCTTCATTGAGATCCATGAACGGCTAAAAATCCCTTATGCAGTCCTAAGTTTCAGCTCAATTACAACCGTGCACTGGCGCTTCGACGAAAACGTATGGACGTCAGCAAACATCGCCTCAGCTTCAAAGTACCATCCGCGCGACCATAGTCGTATCGTCCGAACACTGTATGCGCTAGACCACAGGGATACCGACGACGCCAATGCAGTAACCCACGCCGTTAGAGAAACCTTGCCTCAGAAAGGGCTAAAGAGTGTTCTCATCATCACCGACGGTATCAGCAGCAAACCTGCTGAACTCCGCCGTGTCCTCACGGATCTTGATCAGCGCAACCATAATCTTCCGCCATCACAAACAACAAAAATCCTTGCTTTTGGAATCGGAGTCGCTCAGAAAGAATTTGAAACCGCCTACATGCCATACAGTTCTGGAAAACCGATCCGGTGCTGCTATGGCGAAACAGTGCAAGACATTAGCCTCTTGCCAACGCTTATTCGGAATTGTGTAGATCGGCGCATCCGTGAAGCATAGAACCCAGCCGGACGTTCGAAAACCATGAGCAATGCCTTCGTCACAATCACTCCAGGTTGTCCTGACGACCGGGAACACGCAGACCTCGCCATACGGCTGATGATCCGTGAGGGATATCCACCTCGCGAAGCTGCTAGTGCCTACATCAACTACCGGGCACGGGTACGCGAGGCCATATCCCCATGGAAGACGACGGTGTTTGCCGGTCTTGTCAGCGGGGTCATCCTCGGAATATCCATTATAGGAATACTTGCAATTGGAGCTATCTTTATGTGGGTACTCCAAGCATCAGCGTCGAGCCAGAATTCCGCTCAATTGCCTCTCGAACAAGTTCTGGGATTCGCTCCAGCGGCAGGCGCGACAGCAACGCTCCTCGGCATTGTGTGTACGGGCCTGGCAGCTATCGAAAAACGTAGGCGACGACGTGAAGGCGCGCATACACGCATGCGAAAGCAATCCACCGACGCATCACACCTGCTACTCCAACTCTTACTGTGGACATTTGTGCTCGGGGTTCTAACCGGCATCATTTACCTGTATATCGGATCCCGTGAGGCCAATGCCTTTATCGGCCTAGGCATCGTGCTCGGTTTCCCAACAAGTTTCGTTCTTCGCTACTACTTTTACCGGTCTTACCCAACCATCCTCAGCTACGTCAGCTCTGCGCCTGCCGGCCACGAGGCTCGACGTGTTATCGAGCATGAACTCGGCTCAAAAGCAGAAATGCCCACTACCCAGGTTCTTCCAGGCGAGCAAGCTACTGTCCCGACAAAACATAGGCTTGAGGCCCAACAAGCTGGTAGCAGCCGGGTAAAACCACGCTACCTAGGAATCTTCCTGGGAAGCATCATTGGCTGGTGGGGCTTAGTACGTTGGTGGGCTTGGATGTCGAGCGATATCTCTTTCGTACCGTTTACGGACAACATCAGCGCTGACATTATCGGCCTCACACTCGGCCCAATTATTGGCTTTGGGCTTACCCTCTTCTACATACAGGTCATCGAAGATTGATGGCAGTCGCTGAACTAGTCCTCAGCCAAAGAAACTCGATCGAGAACATCACGATTCCAAACATATTCCGGCATCTTCCCTTGTAATACACGAACCACCGCAGCCGCAGCGCGACGTTCAAGTTCGAGAACCGATTCCTCTGATAGAAAGGCTGCATGTGGGGTTACGATCACATTTTCAAGACCTAGCAACGGATGATCAGCTGGTGGGGGTTCTTCTTCGAGGACATCGATACCCGCACCTGCTATCCAGCCATTCTTTAGCGCCAGTGCGAGCGCATATTCGTCAACAAGAGGCCCACGCGAGGTGTTTATGACATACGCGGTGGATTTCATCGCACGAAGCTCTGGCTCCCCAATACTGTGTCGCGTCTCAGGCGTTAGAGGAGCGTGAACTGAAATAACATCCGACTCGGCGATAAGTCGCTCCTTATCGACAAGTTCAGCACCAATATCGGCCACTCGCTCAGCATCAACATATGGATCGTGCACCAAGATTCTTAGTCCATGAGGAGCCGCCCGTAAACCAAGAGCTCGACCAATACGGCCGTATCCAAGAATGCCAAGAGTTCGACCCCGCATACGATGCATGGGCCGCGCCGGAGTGGTGCTCCATTCACCTTTTCGAACATGCCTATCAAGCTTCGCAATACCTCGGCTCATAGCCATCAGCAAAGCAAAGGCGTGATCAGCCACCTCTTCATAGCCGTAATCCGGTACGTAGGTAACAGGAATATCCAGCTCTGAACACACGTCAACCGCAATGTTGTCGGTACCAACACCATAGCGACCAACCACGCGTAGGCGTGGTGAAGCCCGAACAACCTTCTCAGTTACTTTCGCAAAACAAGTGAGTATCCCTGTTACATCAGCTGCAAGCTCAACCAAGCGGGCCTCATCCCCAGAATCAGACTCAATAATTTCCGCATCAAGCTCCGACAAAACTTCTCGCTCTGGAGCCGTCGATGGCCACACATAGTCGGTGATTAAAATCTTGTGCTTGGAGGATCGTCCGACCACTAGTAAGCCTCCTAGTAAATCTGGCGGGGCGCATGAAGGTTTAGAAGGAGCTTATTGAGCCATAGAAATAAGTGTCAAAGGGCTTCCACATCTACAACCCTTTTAATGCGAGCAACATGCCTCCGAATAAGATTGTTATGGTCCATCAACCATCGGAGAGCTAAACGAATGCCCCATCCAATAAGAATCACCGTCGATAAGATTGAGATTGATGCGCAGCTATCAGACACACCTGCCGCGCTTGCCTTATGGGAAGCACTGCCAATTGAACGAACCGTAAATACATGGGGCCATGAGTTCTACTTTGACATCGGTATCCGGATCGAGAACTCAGCCGAAGCATCTGACATTGTTGAAGTTGGAGACATAGCCTACTGGCCACCTGGCTCAGCGTTATGCATTTTCTTTGGACGAACACCTGCCAGCCAAGGCCAAGAAATCAGGGCAGCTAGTCCAGTCACGGTGTTGGGGACCCTGATTGACACCCCCACGGACAAGCTAAGACGCGTTCGAACTGGAACATCGATACGTATCGAATCAAAAGACATTATTTTAAGAGATAGCTTCTAAACACTGCTATTTAGTCACCCACTAAGCGGCAGCCACACACGGGAAACTTGAACCTTGACTGTTCGCTTCTTGTCTGGCACCTTCGAACTTGCAGAAATTGTGTGAGCACTATCCTCGGAACATTGTGGTGCTCAAACCGAACTCTAGGAAGTTAGCTAGTGACTACCCCGCTGACGCAACGCCAGCACCGCGTGTTGCAAGCGATTGAGCTATTTATTGAAGATGAGGGCTACACCCCAAGCGTACGTGAAATTGGTACTGCAATAAATCTGGCACCGGCCACAGTTCAACAACACATCCAAGCCCTTGAGCAAAAAGGGTACCTCCAACGTTCTGGCCAATCGCACGGAATCCAGCTGCTAAAAAACGGCTTGTCAAATGGGGTCATAAACATTCCGATCGTGGGTGAAATTGCAGCTGGAACCCCAATCGAGACTTATGAAGCTCGCTTCGACACAATCGCAATTCCCAGCGAACTGTCACCGCGATCAACGGCATACGCGCTTAGGGTTCGAGGGGACAGCATGATAGAGGACCACATCTGCGACGGCGACATCGTCATAATTGAGCCAGCAGCAACCGTTAATGACGGCGAGATATCCGTTGCCATGCTGGACGACGACAGCGTCACGCTAAAAAGAATCTATCGGGAAGGTAAGCGAGTTCGGCTTCAACCGGCTAACTCAACAATGAAGCCCATTTACAGTAATAATGTTCGTTTACGAGGCCGGGTCATTTCGATCATGCGGCAAACCTAACTACCGACTGCACGGATGCCTCAGTTCCAAGACTGTCGAGACGATATTGCAGACCTTCTAACGGCAGGTCAGATCGACGCAGCTGCCCAGCGAGCCCTGCTAGCAATTGATGCCGAGACACCAAAGTCCGCCACGATGACTTCCGCATTTCATTTTGTCGGCCTAGCAGTTCGCTATGCCACTCAAGGTGATAACACAGCCGCTCGTGGAGCCTTGGATCACGCGTTGGACATCGCATCTGGTTCCTCGGACCAAGACGATCTCAGACCCCAGTTATATCGTCATGTCGCTGCATCACTAGAGGTCGCCGGTCAACCCGCATCGGCGGCCCGATGCCTTGAAACCGGAATTGAATATGGCGCAGACGGGCCAGCTGTATGGCAAGCGTTAGGCCGAGCCCGCCTAAAGTCAGACGACCCATATGGTGCGCTGGAAGCGCTTAGCCATTCCCAACGCCTTAAGCCCTCGGCCGAAGTAGTCATTGACCGAATCCTGGCAGAACTAGCGGTCGATCCTTCGCCGGAAACAGCACGCCAGTCTATCAGCCGTCTTGAATCTAGTAGACCTACTCAGGTCTCTGTTCGATGGGACTTTGCCTTGGCTCGAGCTCACGAGATTTCTGGTGATATAAATACGGCACGAGCTGCCTACCAACGGGTACTCGAACATGTCGAGAACGACCTAGGACCGAGAGAACTAGAGCACGCAAAAAGCTTCCTATCGACCTAACAAGCTCTGTTTAAGCATTCAAAAACCGTCAAAGGGAAACAGGTTCTCAGAGTCGGGAATAGCCGTACAGTGCTACCATTTCCCCTGCTGCGCCGCACAGTTTGTGTGGCAGCACTTCGGGAGGCAAGGGTGGTCCTTTCGTCGTGCCGTTTAACCGGTCACAAAAGTTACATACGCGTCTTGCACTAGCGTCTGGATTTCATCTCGGAGCTTCGCCTTCGACCCTCGCACCTAGCCAACATGATCTGTTCAGTGATCTTTGCCAAAGATCATTAGAAGGTGCGGTTGACCAAGCACTACGAATGAGAGCCTCCGCATTCGTTATATGCGGCGGCCTATTCGCGGACGACAATCCATCCCTGGACCATGTACGTGGAGCTATGGCTGCACTAGCAAATGCCCAAAGAGCTGACCTTCCGGTGTTAGCCGCAGTCAGCCGCCGTTCCTTGCGGACCGACGGAGTACAGTTTCTGACCGAGATTGGGCTCATTACTCATGTTTTAGACCAAACGAGCCAAGAGGCGTCAATCAATACAAACACCGGACAAAACATTCTGTTTAGACTCGGAAGCTCAGCGACCCAATTGATTGAACCGCCAGATGTAAATGTTGGAATACTTCCGCTAGGACTCGATGCAACCGTATCTCTAGATTATGTGAGACAAACTGATCTGCTTATCGATGCACGCTCCCCATCGCCAAACTTTGACTTGGGAACCATACCCTCGAACATCCAGCTTGGACATGCAGCCCCCTCACTTAACGTTGAAGCAGTTTCTGGATTCACAGTGGTTGAGATCGAAAATCACCGAGCCTCCAAAGCAACTTTTGTTGAAATAGAAGCCGTTCGATCAATACAAATAGACATTGACTGTAATGATCTAGGTCAAGAAACACTTGCGACTCAGATCAATCGTTCGATAGCCCCTGTTCTCGGGAAAGCATCCATTCTGCACCTCGTGCTATCTGGATCAGTGTCACGCGATAATTGGCACACCGTAAATCCCAGAAAACTTGTCACAGCGGCAGCAGCAGAAGAGACCCTCGTTCGGCTGGATTTATCAGGACTTTTAGTAAACCACCCGATCGCAGCCAAAAGACACCGAAGCTCATTCCTGGTCCATACACGACGAATTGCCGATGTAATGGCCTCCTCCACCGAGGATATTGCCGAGCAACGTGCGATTTCGTCAGCACGAAATCACGTATCAGCAACCGTCAGAGCACATGACAGTCTTGAGGCCTCGACATGATCCTGCTTGAACGACTACTTGTTCGCCAAATAGGAGCCATCGAAGACGTCGATTTTCGATTTGAGGCTATGGGAACTCACATTTTGCGCACATCCGTTGAGGAGGCACTCGATGTTCGAGAAGCTCTTCGTTTCGCCCTTTTCGGAGACTCAGCCATACCTTCTGATCGTCGTCCGGGTGGATACGCTGCCGTATCTATAGTCGTTGGTGGTGTTACCTACATCATCGAGCGCCTAATAGGTCAGGACCGCCTCATCACAACTCGGCTCGGTCGCTCTGGACCCAAAGGTCTGGTTCAAATCCAAGGCGCTTCTCAAATCGACCGAGAACTCGACAACATCCTAGGCCCCAATATCACCGCGTTAGAAGGCCTAATTTGGCCCATTGGAAATCTAGAAAAAACTGCCAAGCGATTGCCTGACGTTATGCAAGCTTGGCTCGGAACGCGACGCATGCACCTCTTGGAAGCCCATGTCGAGATAAGTCAGGACATGAAGGAAACAGAGAGCACGGCCGAGCTTCAATTAAAACTTGCAGAAACCCTTCAAGACCATCAAGAAAAAACCCAGATGGTTAAGGACTTGGACTTAGCCCTTAAACGTGATCGTGTCTGGCGGGCGATACAACAGGTTGACAAAGCTGAACAACTTATCACCACCTCTCGCGAAACCCACGGGGCCATGGAAATCCTGGCCAAGCAGTTTTCCAGACAAATCGCCGATGCCACTAGATCACTGGAGGTCATACAACTATTCCAAGATCGTGATCAAGCAATTCTTCACGTCAAGTCAGCCCAGTCACAACAATCAAATCATGAACAAAAACTATCTGAATTACACAAGCTCAAACCAACTGTATCCGAGCTTGAACGCAAACTTGACACGCTCGATCGAATTTTGGCGGCCTACAAACGATCCGAAAAAGCTGCTGAATCGACTAGAGAAACTCGAGAACAAATAGCCTCAATCAGCAAAGAGTTCAACGCCCTTGAAACGACACGCCAAGACCTCGAAATAGCACGACGACGTCTTGATCGTCTGTCAGCTGATGCCACCCGAGCTCAAACGCTGACCGGGCGTGCGCATGAAGAAATACATCTACCGACTGCAGTAAGGCTTTGGGAAATGTGGGCCAAAGCCACCGCAGAAATAGACACGCTAAACATCCTCGATAAACAGGCAATAGCCCTCAACAAGGAACTCCATAACGTAATCCTACGGATTCGCGATACCGAGCAAACCAGTCGAACCAGAGCACAACAACGCGGACTCGCAGCGGCCGGAACTATTGTAGGAGTTGCTATAGCTAGTTTAGGGCTAGGTGCCGCAGCTCCCCTTATTCCGGTCGGCCTCCTGGTCGGAATCCTTTCAACGACTACTGGTTTATGGATGCACCTCTCACAAGGCTCCCAAAACTCATTCCGAAACGAGCTGATTGGGCGAAGCTCCAAACTTCAGTACGCGTTAAGAAAAATTGATCGTGGCAAAACTTCCCGCAGTAATGCCCAAAACTCGCAAGATCAAGCCGCCTCGGATCTCCGCAAAATAAACATGGAAACACCCACAAGCATCGCACGCGCAACGACACTTCGTGACAGTGCAACTGCTCGTCTTAGACAGTATTCGCTTGGGGACGAGCGTCGTAACTCTGAAGAACTTAAAACCGCTTCTGATTCAGCCTCGAACGCGGTAAAAGCTGCTCAAAACGAAGTTCTCCGTCTCGAGGCCCGAGAAAAGGCACTAACGGACAAACAAATTGAATCCCAAAGAACCATCATCACAGCTGAGTTAAAAAACCAACTACAAAAATCGGCTGAAGCCCAACGTGAAATCGACCACCTGTCAAGCAGCTTGCTCATTAGAAGATCCCGAGAGGCTGCGCAAGCAGCCCAAACTCAGACCAAGCAGAACATCCACAAGCTCCGCGAAACCCTAAACACACAAGCAGAGCTTGAGTTGGAACGCCAAGTCTCAATTCGAGATCAAGCCCACGCAAATTCGGAAGTCGTCCGACTAGAAAAGATAATTGGCCCCGGTCATATGCAACGCGAACGCAACATGGCCGGTGAAAGTACCGCGCGTGGCCAAGCCACAATCATGGCCAAGCTTGCCGCAAGCCTTGCGGAGATTGGTTACAAGAAATCTCTCACAACGTCTCACGCAGCTTCTATTCGCGAAAGATCCGCGCGTTCTGCATTACAACGACACACTACAGACCTAGCAACCTCTTTGGGTTCACTTGGCGTCGAGACCCCAATAGACCCCACTAGCGCTGAAGCCCGTGCAGCAGTACCCGCGCCGACACACAAGCCTGAGGACTTACGCACCATCCGGGCATCGCTTCGACAAGCCAGAGAAGCCAAACGGAAAATTGAAAAGCAGCTTCAAACTTTGGAGTTGCGCACAGGAATCTCCAGCTCCGACGTGAATAGTCAGGATGCAAAACGTCGTCTCATGGAAATCGTGCATGCCAGACGAGCGAAAGAAATCGCAGGAATCCTGACCTCAGAGGCCCTAACACGAACACTTGATGGAATCCCGGCCGCAGTTGAGCACACGTATCGGGCAACACTGCCCCTAGTAACCAGCGGTCACTATTGGGATGTCCGACTAAACAAAAACTTCACTGTAGAGCTTTGGGACAGCTCACGAACCATCTGGATCACACTCGAAGAACTCGACGATGACACCCAATATCGAGCGGAATGCGCCCTTGCCCTTTCCTTTGCCTCTGCAGCCCCCCCATTGGATGCTACCGATCTCCCAGCCTTTCTATGGCTTGAGCAAAATGAAGATGATCACGATGGATCTTTTCTTACAGCATTGGCAAGTGCCGCTTACCAGGGAGAAGCAGCCCGGAGATACCCCCAACTTATTGTGCTAGCAAGAGAAGATATGGCCTTGCCACCACACTTCAAATACGTTTCAGAGGCAACTACCAGGACAAACTCGGGTGGTCTTCCTTCGAGTTTCCCTATGCGGCAAGCAGGCTAGTACATGACCAATATTGCTAATGAAACATCTCCTGATCGAGAAAACAGCCAGTTGACGCTTGACCTCAAAGAACCGGTAGCTCAAGCGTATCGACCCTCATCTACGCCCCCTAAAGAAAATATAGATTTCAGCCTACTGCTAGCAAGAATATGTGGCTTCAGTGCACTCAGCTGCGTCGGCCTACTCGCTTACCTAGTGGTGATCACTAACCCGGCCACAAACACAAACGTACTAGCTGTGCTTACCACCATATTTTTTGGAGTGTTCTTCTCGGCATGGTCATTCGAACATTGGGCTCGTAGAACAGGTAAAACTGAACAAAACCAGTGGATTTCCACATGGTCTACAACTCGACACTCCATCCTTGTCGCAGTAAGCGTATCCGCTCTCGCGGGCGCTGCCCTAAATAAAAGCGCAAGTTTCGGCCTCATTGTGTTGCTGATATTCACCGCGATAATTGGGGATCATGTGCTTCGCCGGTTGAGGATCCGGTAACAATTCATGTCAGCACCAGCACATGATCCGTACGCCTCAATAGCATCACTCTACGAAGCAGAACACCAGCATTGGCTAAAGGATGTAGCAATGTATCGCGCTCTTTCTGATAGAGCGGGAAGTCCAATACTAGAATTTGGTTGCGGCTCAGGCCGAGTGCTACTTCCTTTAGCCGAAGATAATCACGTAGTACACGGTATCGACATATGCGAACCGCTCCTAGCAATTGCCGCTGGAAAAGCTAAGGACAAAGGACTCCCTGTCACCCTCAAAAAAAAGGACATGCGAGAGTTCTCTAGCCCCTCGAAATTTGGCTTGGTGTTCTGTGCCTTGGACACCCTGCTTCATCTGTCGCAACAAGAAGACCTCCTGGCCATGCTTAGATCAGCATTCAACGCTCTTATACCAGGCGGTATTTTTTCAATCGATGTCGTCAATCCAACCCCTGATTTACTTGCGCAAGGGGACGGCCTCGTTCGAAGACAATCGTCATTCATCGGACCGTCAGACACCAGCGTTACTCACTTTGTTGCATGGGACCTAGATCCAAACACCCAAACAATTAAAAGCCATCACTTTTATGATTGGATAAGCAGCAATGATCAGATGAATCGGCGTACAGCTTCCATCTGCCTACGCTACTGGACTAGAGGTCAGATCGAAGACGCCCTCCGTACTGTAGGGTTTCCATCCCCTGAACTCTACGGGTCTGTACAGCTAGACGATTTTGAATCGGACAGTGAACGAATGATTTTCGTCAGCACCCGCCCTACCGCCTAAACAAAGCCCGCCTACAGTACAGATCATCGCTGCCACACGTCTATGTCCGGCGCGATAGAACCCAACGCCACAAGCACGTTAAGATCCCCTCAGGAATCCATCACAGCTCGTAAAGCAACCACATCCATGTCCCAGACCAGATATCCACAACTTGCCAGCACGATGAGTCGGCTGGGAACAGAAACTGCCTTCTCAGTACTCGCACGTGCAAAGGAGCTCGAACGCGCCGGCAAGAACATCATTCATCTTGAAATCGGTGAGCCGGATTTCGATACGCCTCAAAATATCGTAGAGGCTGCAAAACGAGCACTAGACCAAGGATTTACTAGCTACGTGCCATCGGCAGGAATTCTCGAAGCTCGAGAATCTATCGCTCAGGAAGTCTCCAAGACTCGTGGAGTCCATGTTTCAGCTGAGCAAATCGTAATCACACCGGGTGCAAAACCAATCATGTTTTTCGGGATCACGGCCTTGTGCGAGCCTGGGGATGAAGTGCTTTATCCAGACCCAGGCTTTCCCATTTACGAATCAATGATTAGATTTGTAGGCGCAAAGCCAGTACCGCTGAGCCTCCGCGCAGAAAATCAATTCCGCTTGGACATCGACGAGCTTGAATCAAAAATCTCGAGTCGAACCAAACTTGTCATTATCAATTCACCCCAAAATCCTACAGGTGGAATGCTGACACCAGGGGACATCGACCGTATCGCAGCACTTCTGGCCGACCGATCCCTGTATGTACTTAGCGACGAAATATATGGGCGAATAGTCTATGGAGAAACAGAACAAACATCGATAGTCTCCCGACAAGGTATGGCTGAAAAGACCATCATCCTCGACGGCTTTTCAAAAACATACGCGATGACAGGTTGGCGCCTGGGCTACGGAGTCATGAACACTGAACTGGCCGCTGCTATCGCCCAACTACAGACAAACAGCACGAGTTGCACAGCCGCATTTGTACAAATGGCTGGCATTGAAGCCCTCACAGGGCCACAAAACGAAGTTGAAGTATTTGTAAATGAATTCCGCCACCGACGTAACGTACTGGTCGACGGACTCAACAGCATTGAAGGCGTTGATTGCCAAAAACCAGCCGGAGCCTTCTACGTTTTCCCTCAATTGAAGGGGTTTCGCTTGTCTGCCGACGAGATCGCTACCCGACTTCTTGATGATGCGGGGGTAGCCGTTTTATCCGGTACAGCCTTTGGAACAGTTGGGTCAGATTCGCTGCGGCTATCTTTCGCTAACTCGGTAGAAAATCTCGAACAAGCCATCGACCGAATAAAAGATTGTCTCGACCAGCTTCGTTAGAAGGATTCCACCCTATCAACATCCAACATTAGGACTGTAGCTCCACCAACCTGGATCTCAAAAGGAAAAGGGAAAGCCGCCCCTTGAATGTCCGGTTGTTGAGTCTGGTTAGCCATCTGGACACGAGTCGTGGCATTACGACGAAAAGACCCGAGTAAGTCACCTAGCCTACGCTCTTCAACACCTACCATAAAGGTAACGTTACCCTCACGAAGAAAGCCTCCCGCTGTTTCAACCCGGGTAAATCTGAAGCCCTGTTCAACCAACGTCTCCGCCACACCTTCAGCATCGGCACTCTGCACGACACCAAAAAAAAGCTTTATTTTTTCGTTACGTGTATCCAAAAGATGCCGCCTCTGAGGCTCAAGTTCCGCCCATAGGAAAAGAACGCTGAACTAAACCATTTGCCTGACTCAATTCTCGACCTTCAATCAACATGCTCACCCGATCAAGGATGTCAGAGGCGATAGTTGTCACCGGAGCCGTCGCATCGGCCACCAACCATTGATCCATATTGTCTCGCGCCTGACTCAAAAAGGATTCCCGAACCCTCTCATGAAAATCTATTCCATGCCAATTAATTCCTCCGGCCTTCTCCCAATCGGTATCTCTGTCACTCAAACTCCTCTTAAGACCATCCTGCACGTCTAAATCAAGTAACACTGTAAGATCAGGATGCAGACCATCGGTTGAAAATTCACCGATTCGTTCAATATCCCTTCGAGATATCCTAAACCCTGCCCCCTGATAGGCCTGCGTCGATCCAGTAAATCGATCGCAAATAACCACGCCACCTTGATCCAACTTCGGCCGTATCCTCTCGGAAACATGTTGCGCGCGTGCGGCCGACACCATTAATACCTGTACACGCGGATCTATAGTCTGCATTTCCTGCTGATTAAGAAGAAGTCGTCGAACTTGCTCTCCCAGCGGCGTACCTCCAGGCTCACGAGTAACATCAACATCGAGGCCTCGCCGTCGCAACGACTCAGAAAGAAGCTGTGTTTGAGTTGTCTTACCAGTACCTTCAGCACCTTCAAAAACTATAAACAGTCCCTTCCGGCGATCGGCGCTCACCCTTGACCACCTGTGTCGGTCAACACCCGCAAATGTTGTCGCGCAACACTATTGTTATGCGTTCCGCCAAGAAGGCTCGCCCCCTCCATAGCAATCTGGC
The DNA here is from genome assembly GCA_002433065.1 of Chloroflexi bacterium UBA6622. Taxonomy (GTDB): domain Bacteria; phylum Chloroflexota; class UBA11872; order UBA11872; family UBA11872; genus UBA11872. Next base: position 10,810 of record DJHK01000040.1, on the reverse strand, counting down.
TGTTTTCTGAATCAATTAACGTGCTCAAACACGCTTCCATCTGAACAACCGTGTTGTTTCTCAGCACATATACCGGCACTCCACGGGCCTCCGCGTCTCGAAGGATACGTGGACGTTTCCGGTGAAAACTGCGAGACGTAACCACGACATCTGCCTGAGCTAAATGTCGAACTAACCGGACCTCATCAGTCCTTATGTTCCCAATCGCATTTTCGAACCGGCTACGACTAATGCCAAACGTGAGGACATGCAACCGACCATATTGACGTCCGGAATCAACTCCTTCCACATCTGCAGAGATCGGGTCGGCTGAGCCGGAACGGGCCTCTACGTTAAGGTCACGCACCACACGACCGTCATCTAATCGAACACGAGACTCAGCACGCACACTGGATCCACGCAAAATCCCATCGACTGCGTTCGAAACGTTGTGATGGATCACAAACGTATCGCGTGAATGCAATTCAATGAGAGTCTCAAACGTTGGCGTCGATCGTCGCTCTAACACCGTCTTCTGCGTCTGGCGGCGCCGCGCTTCATCGTCACCTAAAGTCACCGACTCAACGCCGCCTACCAGGTCGCTTAGCAGAGGGTTTAAGAGAACATTTTCGAGCGTCTGACCATGGGCGGTCCCGATCAAACGGACCCCTCGTTCTGCAATTGTTCGAGCAGCGTTGGCCTCAAGTTCTGTGCCAATTTCGTCGACCACAATCACTTCTGGCATATGGTTCTCGACGGCTTCAATCATGACCTGATGCTGGCGGTTTGGAGCAGACACCTGCATTCGACGCGCCCTACCAATCCCGGGGTGTGGCACGTCCCCGTCACCACCAATCTCATTCGACGTATCCACAATAACGACCCGTTTACGATGTTGCTCGCTAAGCACCCGTGCCATCTCGCGAAGCATTGTGGTCTTCCCCACACCTGGAGGACCTAACAACAATAAACTTTGGGTCCCAGCAACAATATCTCTAACTATCGCTGTCGTGCCTCGCATTGCCCGACCACGCCTAACTGTAAGTCCCACGATGCGCCCTGATCGGTTTCGTATCGCCGAAAATCGGTGAAGCGTCCCTGGAACGCCTGCCCTATTGTCTGCCGTAAACTCCCCTATTGAAGCAACTACGGCGTCTATGTCAGAACTCTGAATTTGACCCGAAAGGACAGGTTCTGATCCGTCACTTAGCCGAACCTCGGGTGGACGGCCAAGATCTAACACGAGTTCGACCATCTCGTTCCACTGGGGTAGTGCCAGTAGCTCCTCTCGAATACCCTTGGGTAACGCAACAAGAAGAGCGTTGAGTTCGGCCTCGTCTCCCTCCGCTATATGCGGTGTCGGAACTACCTCCGGAGGTGCAGATACATCCCTGATTTCTTGCATGTCGAGGTTTAACTCGTTACCCGGTCAAACACATGAGCAGGCGATTCCGCATGTACTCGCACCGCCATTTGGTGAACCATCAACTCACGCGTATCCGTTAGCTTAAACCCTTCGAACTCTACAGCCCGCCGCAAGACGTCATCGTGGGAGCGAACCGTGATCTCCGTTGGGATCGAGGCACCTTGAGTAAGCCTCCAAAGAGCATATCGAATGAGAGGAGAAGCGGAAGACGCATTTCGAGGATGGATCATTAAGCTTATTGTGTGACGGCCATGATTCGCAGCCGTTACTCGAACCCATGCGTCGACCCCACATGCCTCACTGCTCCCAATGACAAACTCCCGGGGCCGCGTCGATAGCAAAGATCCGAAAACATGGCCTTGAAAACCACCGGAAAGCTTGGCGTCAGGAAAATCCGCTAACTGGACCGCAGCCGGGGTGACCGCTCTATACAGCTGAGAAACATCCCAGAAATCGGCTGCCTCCCTTGATCTAAGGCCCTCGACTAGGTGAGGAACACTCATAGGCCTGGGGTTCCTCACATACACATCCTCTCGAACCGCAACTACAAACCCAAGGCCTTGAAAAATGGGAACGAAAGGACTATCGATAGCCACTCGAACAAAAAGGCTTATGAAACCATCCCGTGCAGCAACATCGGAAAGGCGCATAAGCAACGTTTCGCAGATAGCCTTTACACATGACATGTTGTTAAGGCCCTGGTCCCTGTCAAACGATCGATCTACTACAGCTAGGTCCAGAACACGAACTCTACGACTTTTGGCTTGACACTCCACGAGCAGGAACCCGACCAATTGTCCTGCCATCCAAGCTCCATAAGCCCGCTTCCCCTGAATCAAACAGGGGATTGCATAAGCCAAAGCACGAAGGCACAGTGCCCTCAGCCCCTCACCACCAACAACACTTCTACAACTTTTGGGACCAAGTACGAACGTTCCAATCAGCGCACGAATGTGCCAGGGCCGCAACCGAAACACCGTGACCGTCATACGGCTTCAGTCATGCCAACAAAATATCGATGCAATCGAAGATCGCAAGTCAATTCCGGATGAAAAGCGGTCCCAAGCAAATTTTTCTGGCGGACTGCAACTATTGATCCGTCATCAAGCCGCGCCAAAACTTCCACGTCATCGCCAACGGATACGACCCGAGGCGCACGGATAAACACCGCAGGAAAGCCTCCTCCCGAAATCCCTTCAATATCTACGGACACCTCGAAGCTTTCGAGTTGCCGGCCAAACGCATTTCGCTCAACCGATATGTTTATTAGCTCTAGCAGAGGCTGCTGCCGGCCGACATCGCATGCCATAAGAATTAACCCTGCACAGGTGCCCCAAATCGGCATACCGTGCTTAGCAAGATCTCGGATTGGACCATCCAGATCGTAGCGCTCCATAAGCATTCCAATCGTGGTGCTTTCACCACCTGGAATAATCAAGCCATCAAGACCTTCCAACTGATTGGCGTCTCGAACTTGACGTGCCCTGCCTCCTACAGCATCCAGCACCTGTACATGTTCGGCAAAATCACCCTGTAGGGCGAGGACACCGATTAAGGCGCTCACACCTCGGCCAGATCGCTACCAGCCACGACCAGCAAGCATTTCCTCAGGCTGTAGCGAACTATTCGCAATACCTACCATGGCCTCGCCTAGATTCCTCGAAACTTCAGCAATCTTTCTCGGATCCTCAAAATTCGTGGTGGCCTCAACGACGGCACGAGCCCGAAGCGCAGGATCTCCCGACTTAAAAATCCCGCTGCCTACGAACACCCCGTCCGCGCCAAGGCGCATCATCAGCGCAGCATCTGCCGGCGTTGCGACTCCGCCAGCAGCGAAGTTCACCACAGGTAATCGACCAAGTTCAGCGACCTCTTCCACCAGTGCAAGAGGAGCCGAAATCTCCTTGGCAAATGTCGGCCGTTCATCTGCTGACATTGTTTGAAGCTTTCGAACATCCGCCATCACGTGCCGCATGTGACGAACCGCCTCAACAACATCACCGGTACCAGCTTCACCCTTCGTTCGCATCATGGCCGCGCCCTCGCCAATACGACGCAGAGCCTCGCCAAGATTTCGACAGCCACACACGAAGGGAACATCGAAATTGGACTTAGCCACATGATGCTCTTCGTCCGCAGGAGTCAGAACCTCTGACTCGTCAACGTAATCCACACCCAGAGCCTGAAGCAGTTCGGCCTCGACAAAATGTCCAATCCGGCACTTGGCCATAACAGGAATAGTGACGGATTCCTGAATCTCAAGGATCTTTTCAGGGTCTGACATGCGAGCCACGCCGCCGTCAGCACGAATGTCCGCTGGGACCCGCTCGAGAGCCATCACAGCAGCTGCACCTGCATCCTCAGCAATCTTCGCCTGCTCAGCATTAACGACGTCCATAATCACGCCGCCCTTGAGCATCTGCGCCAGACCACGCTTTACGGTTTCAGTATTCTTGGCCCCAGAAGTTTTTGAGTTCATGGCTTTCCGAATAGGTCCCGTTGCCGGGTTAATAATCTATTCTAGCGCCGACAAGCACCGCCTCAAGACTCAACCTTCAACAATATCGACCACCTGGCTCCAAAACGAAACAGTTTTCACCAAAATCCCTTTGACCAGTAAGGGGTTAAAACTACAGGTCTTCCCCTAACGAGATCAGCGAAGACTCCATACTCGCCCCACGAACCCAAGACAAGGTTTTCTCGGCAAGCCTTGAATCAACCGGTAAGGCCAACGACAAAAACTTTGCATCCACTTCATCAGAAACGAGTGGACGTCGGGCATCACCGCGAGGATCTTCTACCACCACTGCTCGTTTACCGCCGTCGGACAAATGAGCCTCCATTCGACAACCCCATCGCTTGGGGTACCGAGCATCAAGTTCCGGGTCATGAAACAGCTCGACACGATCTGCAAGACGTTGGATTACCGGGTCATTTAAATATCTGCCCTCGAAGGCGTCGACTCCCGGAGCCCCTCGACTAAGGGTGAATGCCGCGCCGTAATAGACACTGAACTGGGCATCGACCCGGTTTTCAGGGCGTCGCTTCCGATCTACAGGCTCCGCTATGACAGGCCCTCCACCCGGAAGAATACTGATCCTCAATCTCTCAACATCGGATGGGCCAAACGACTCATCGGCGTGAAGAATTCTGCATGCATCAATTACAGGATGTATATAACGACAACAGGCATACGGCTTAATAGCAACCTCGAGCAGCCTAGGTGCCCGAACTAACTCGTCATCCGAATCCAATGCCCGATAATCGGACTTGTCACTGTAGGCAGAAAGCACACCATAGGCTCCGGACAAAACATCCACTGGCCCAGAAACACCCAACGACGCCAGATCGGCCGCTATAACACCTGCATGCGCTGCCCATCCAGCATTCAGTCTTTTTCCATCACTGCCGTTCTGACTGTATGCCATCGATCCAGCAGCCATGCTTCCAGCCAACCCAAACGCATGTTGGATTTGCTCAGAACCGAGCCCAAGACTCCTTCCGGCTGCCGCCGTCGCCCCAAAAACACCAGCAACACCGGTCGGGTGAAAGCCGCGGGCATAAACCGATTCAGCATTCAGAGCTTCACCGACTCGCATCACTACTTCGTATCCAGCAACACCTGCTGACAGCAAATCAGCAAGAGTGCCATTACGCCGCTCGACCACAGCCATCGCCGCCGGCCAAACCACTACGCCGGGATGGAGTGAAGATTCGTTGGTCACATCATCAAGCTCAAGCGTATGTGCTGCCATTCCATTAGCCATAGCAGCAACGGCCGAACTCGATCTATTCTTAAGATAGACCGATGCTTCTTGAGACGAGTCAGTCTCAGCGTATCGACCCATTACATGCCCGACGGGCTCAACACTGCCGCCTATAAGTACGCCAAAATAGTCGAGCAAGAGGTCTCGAGCTCGAATTTCCACATCCCGAAGATTCGTTGTGATTGTGTCAGATAGGACCATCTCTGCCAGAGCTTGAGTTGGATTATTTCCCATCGAAAAATCTCAGTCTTTCTAGCATTGACAGTTGGATCACGATTGAACATCTTCAGCGAGCAACGCATCCAAAATACGATGCTTCGCCTCCACGAACCCTGGGTCACGCCTGACCTCATGGCCTCGCGGTCGAGGCAAGCCAACATTGACTTCAAGTTTTACGGAGCCGGGCCTACTTGTCATGACATATACACGATCAGACAACCAAACAGCCTCTTCCACATCATGAGTGACCAAAAGAACCGCGGCTGAACGGCGACGCCAGATTCCAAGCAACCACTCCTGCATTGCAGCTCTCGTAAGCGCATCAAGCGCACCAAAAGGTTCATCCAAGAGCAGAGTCGGTCGGTCCAGCATAATAGTCCTTAACAAGGCGGCACGCTGTCGCATACCGCCGGACAGGGTGCGCGGCAATGCATCCCCGAAGCCTTCAAGACCAAATTCAGGTAGTAACCTGAGCGCCCGACGCCTTGCCGCATGACGATTTTCCCCGCGCAGTTCAGCCCCGAGGATGACGTTATCAACAAGGCTTCGCCATGGCAGCAACAAATCGCGCTGAGGCATATAAGCCACACCCGCGTTCAAGTCATCCATGTGCCCAACATCTATCTCACCACGAGTCGGAGCATCAAGCCCGGCAATCAATCCCAGCAGCGTGCTCTTGCCACATCCGCTGGGACCTATCAACGCAACAAACTCTGCTGAACGAACATCCAGATCCACGTCCCGAAGAACCTCCAGCTCAGGAGATGACGCTTGTTGGTAAACCCGTGACACCCCACGTAGCTGAAGAGCCATCTGGCCAACGGCACTGGTCATTCTTGCTAGCGATTATTGATGAAGCTGCCATCCATGGCAGCCGCCGTATTTATTAGTCGAGACTGGAGCCCATGGTCCACCATCCATTGCGAATAGTCATCCCAAACCGATGTGGCCTGTTCGCCCCAGCGCGTAGCACCTTCAGCGTATTTCCCACTTATCCAAGGCTGACTAGCCCGCACAAGCTCCGCGTTAATGCCGTCGACACTGTTAACAAGCACCTCTGCGGCAGCCGCCGGATTATCAATGGCAAATTGATATCCACGTGCAACCGCACTCACCCAGCGTTGCACCACATCAGCACGTTCTCGAATCATTCGTTCATTTGTAATGAGAACTGGCGTGTAATAGTCAGGCACACACCCAAGTTCCGTAAGTCCAAGAAATCGGAGGTCAACGCCGCGGAGCTTGGCTTCAACTCCCGTCCATCCTTGAAAAATCCAAACAAAATCGACGTCCCCACGTGCCCATGCCACAAAAGGATCCACCATCCCAATATCGACGAATTCAATCTGATCAATCGACCCACCGTCACAGTCCATCAGGGAAGCAAGAACCTGTCGTTCACTGGCAGATCCCCAGGCGCCGTATTTTTTGCCCTCAAAATCCCGTGGTCGTCGAATCCCCCTATCAAGGGGCGCTGCAAATCCAGACGTGTTGTGCTGAAAAACAGCTGCAACGGAAACAATAGGCACTCCCTCTACACGGCCAAGCGTCACGTTTTCCTGGAAACTCACCCCGAAATCCGCAGCTCCAGATCCGACAGCCGCCTCTGCCCCAGTAGCTCCCGGTTCAACAATCTTCACCTCAAGATCTTCCTCCGCGAAGTATCCGTTGGCTTGGGCCACGTACAGCCCGGTGTGGTTGGTATTTGGAACCCAGTCAAGCATGAGAGTCACACTCGCCGGACCACTATCACGGTTGCCGCAAGCCGCAACCAAGGGAGCCGTTGCGGCTACTCCGATCACACCTAGCACACGGCGTCTCGAAACCTTCATAAATTACTCTCCTTTTCGAGGAACATATGTCCATGGAGCGATTAATCGCCCAACAACATCTACCAACAAAAACAACGCAATGCTCAAAACAGCAACTACACCTATAGCAGAAAAAACTCGAGCAGTTTGGAACGAGTTAGATGCCCGAAGCATGTACAAGCCTAAGCCCTGACTTGCACCGATCCACTCAGCAATAACCGCAGCAATCACGCTGTAGCTCGCAGCGATCTTCATACCGCTCAACAAACCGGGGATAGCCGAAGGCCATTTGACCTTAAAAAACACCTGTCGGTCGTCTGCTCCCATTGATCGAAGGAGTGCAACCATGTCGGGATCAGCAGCTCTGAAACCTCCCGCTAGACTGATTACTATAGGGAAAAAACAAACCAGCGCCACAATAAGCACCTTCGGTAGCATCCCGAAACCAAACCAGATCGCTAGCAAAGGCGCGAGTGCAAAAATCGGAATGGCCTGCGACGTAACGAGCAACGGGTGAAGAGCTCGACGGGCCACCATTGACTGCTCAAGCATTCCAGCCATAACAAAAGCAGCAATGAGCGCAACGCCATACCCAAACCCAACCTCCACAAGCGTCCGCACCGTGTGTGGAGCAAGCTGTGGAAGCGACGACGAGAACTCACTCCAGATGACACTCGGTGCCGGAAGAAGCCACTCAGGAACGGCAAATATTCGAGTGACCAACTCCCACAGCATTCCAATCGCCACCAGCAACAAGAATGGAGGGATCACTAGTCGTACAACTTGAACCTTCACCGGTTCCTCGATTCCATGTATGGCACAACACAAACACCCAGAGCATCAAGCCCCGCCGAACATTCCAGTAACCGAATGTTGGCTTGGACTGCCTTGAGGTCAGTGGAAACAACCTCCCGGTGATCAGCTAAGGCTGCTCGAAGTAATTTGTCAGAACTGTATCCTTCAGTGGTTGTTTTCATCGGGCCTACACCGCATTTAAAGCCGGACTCTCGAATACAACGGATCGATATCTCGATTGCCTCACGATCTACTGCCCCACCAAGCGGAACTACTTGAATCGCAAGGTGTGCTCTTCGCATTCTCATCTCCACAAACAAAAATATCCGCGGGCTACCGTGTGCCCTGCGGATATCGTCAACCCACGATTCCCTCCGCTGGCATTATCCAGATCAGGTTTCACGGGTCGGTAACAACAGCGGCCACCTTCTCAGCCGGGCCCACCCGGCTCCCCGAATATTCAATTGTTGCAACACAATGAGCATGGAAATCCATACCCAGAAGCCAAAGCTCCCACGAAGACACGAAAGTGTCAATCCGTCGACCCTTGGCCCTCGTGAATCACAAGTACCATCCCAGTTACCACAGTCACCACCGCTGACGTCGCAAGCAGCTCATTACTGACACCAAGGCTTGCACCAAAAAAGAGGTCTCGATTGTTTAACTCATATCGAAGACCCTCAGACGAAATCCCGGTTGCTCCACCACCAAACGGAATTAGCGTGATGACATCCCCCGGATCACCATTGATTTCAGTTTGGTTCGTTAGTAACGAAACCCGACGCGTGGGGTCAACAAGGACGACGTCACGATCACGCAAAGCCTCATTGGCAAGCAAGGAGATATTGGCAAGCTCATGGTCCAGTCGGTTTCCACCGAAAGCACCTACTACGACAATCCGGTCAGGATCAGACTCAAGCGCCACTCGCAATGCCAGTTCACCATCTGTCGCGTCTTTTTCACTCGGGAACATCCGAACATCAAGTTCCGGGTTGACAACACGTAACTCCGTTAGATCGCTCTGATTAAGCGAATCCATGTCACCGACAAGGACATCGCACGAACCGCCAGCCTCAAGAATCGCCCGGACGGCACCATCGGCAGCAACAACCAGACCGCTGACCAACAGTTGTGACACGAGAAATTCTCGATCCACATCGCCGTTGAAAACAACCAGTGTCGTCACTTGAAAATCCTGTGCAACAACATCTATAACATCAGCCTACGAAAACCTCTCGGGTGAGAAAGGGGTGAGCAGAGGGTCTACATGACGATCACACACAAGGTCAGCCACGAGCTTGGCGGTCACCGGCGCCAAAGCGATCCCCTTGGTGTCATGCCCTGTACTCACAACTAGACCATCAACCACCGATTGACCCACGACAGGAAATCCGTCTGCCGTACGAGGTCGAAATCCAAGCCAAGTTTCAACAATCTCTGCATCAGCTACCACGGACACAACACCCGCTGCAGCTGCTCGAACTTCACTGATGGCATCTGGATTAATCCTTAGATCGAACCCCACATCCTCAACGGTGGCCCCAACGGCCATCAGGTCGCCGGTCCTTGGAATCATTACGCCCTCGGGGTATTGAACTGGCCGACGTAACCCTCCAGTTTTCACAGCACACATTTGGCCCTTCGCCGGACGGACCGGAAGCCGGAACCCAGGCGCCAAGCCCGCACTCCAGGCACCAGCCGCCAAGACGACAGCCTCGGCAGGCAGGATATGGTCTGCGCCGGATAACGAGAGGCCGGAAACCGCGCTACCCATGGTCTCAATACGTTCGACTAACGCTCCAAAACATATCTGCACGCCTTCCTGCAGCACGGTCTCCTTTAGTGCCAAGCCAAGCAAACGAGGATCAACGTGCGCATCGCCAGCGAAAAAGGCCGCGGATTCAAAAGCACCGTCGCATAAAGGCTCCAGTTCACTAAGAGTCGATCGAGTCAGCAGTTGCGCGCTATAACCGGCATGGTTCAACCAATGCACGCGAGCCTCAAGTTCCTCCGCCTCAGCCTTGGTCCGCGCAATCGCCATCGTCCCGTTTTCATGCCAATCCAGAGAACGTCTTGAAAGACTTTGCACAAAGGCCGGGTACAACGCATGTGATCGTCTGAGCAATTCGTACAGAGGCCCGGGAGTCGCACCGTAGTGATGCGGGGCCACCACGCCAGCAGCAGCCCACGTCGCTTCACCGGCCCGAGTTCCCTGCTCCACGACTGTAACCTCAAATCCGCGACGCCTGATCTCAAGTGCACAACTGAGACCAATGACGCCAGCCCCAACAATAGCTACATGCCGACCTCGAGAACTGGCCACTTCGATTTCGACCAATCAAGCCTTCCCAGATCTCTAGGCACCATCCAAGATCGAATGAATGGCCTCACCATTCTCTAACCACCAGTTGTAAAGCATGCTTACATCCGTCCCCATGCAGAAGTGGCGCACACCCATATCGAGATACCGCTTGGCATCGTCCGGGGAACCCATTTCAGCCCGAGGTTGAATCCCCATGCTCAGCGCGGTCTTAATGACATGGTGCTCGGCCTCCGTGACCGCCGGATCACGACCAGTTCCAGCCTTGCCAATGCTCATCGCATAATCGCTCGGACCGAACTGAACCATATCGATGCCACCAACACCAAGCACTTCATCAAGCCGACGCACCGCTTCCTCTTTTTCAATCATCAACATCACGACCGCACGCTCCAGTGCTTCGATAAACGCGGGACTCCCACCTTCAAGCACGTAACCCACATCCCTACGCATACCAACGCCATGCAGCCCCCCGGTGGCCGGACTCTCAGCC
>DJHK01000004.1 GCA_002433065.1 Chloroflexi bacterium UBA6622 | reverse complement strand
TCCATGTTGTACACCCAACCGTTAGCAGCGTCGGGCTGAAAACCTCCAGCATCATTCCATCGTGTCGGACGAAAGCCTCGCTCCCGAAAGAAGGCGATTCGGGTGTATTCCTCACGTCCGGGTGACCGTAAAACGTTGACTTCAACCTGGGTTGCGTCCTGAGGATCAATCTCTAGTGCTAACTCCAACGCATCACCGGAGACCTCGTCAAGCACCACATCCTCGTTAGCTGGAAGCGCAAGCGGTCCGACCCGGACATGTGTGGTGCGCAGCGACTCGATATCGCCCGCCGGTTCGATATGCACCTCAGTTTCCTGCAGCGTCAATCGGCGTGGAAGGGTCATGATCTGATCCCAGCCCTCTGTGGGCTTCCCGGGGTTCATGTTAAAGATTGCGATGAGCCCTCCCTGTCCATCAGGACTGGCCGATGGTGCATGGACCCCCGAGGGATGCGTGGCGCCATGATTAAATTTCCCACCGCCGGCCACCACGAACTTGTCGCGTACCGTGTCGTAGTCACCCAACAGGTATTGGCCACCGCTCATACTGCTGAAAAATAGGAGCATATGACGATCGCCGATCGGCCAGAAGTACGGGCAATGGCCGTTATCGCCAATCGACGTAACCCGGTCATCCTCCACAAACGGGTGCATATATTCCCAGCTCTCAAGATCGATTGATCGGAACAGATGATGCGCGCGCACCGGGTTACTAAACATCCCCTCCGGCTTCGCCCCTCCCGACAGGGAGTAATACACGCCATCCTTCGACCATATACAGGGATCGAACACCGGGTACGGCAGTGCCGTCCCGTCCTCCGCCTCAAGAGGAATCACGGCTCGGCCACTGACCTTTGACCAATTCAACAGAAGCGGATCGCTTGATACCGCCACCATGTTCCCGGCCTTGGTCCCGTGGTACATCGCAATCACCCGATCGTCTTCCACAAGCGTTGAACCAGAAAAGCAACATCGTTCTGGACCTGGATAGATCGCGTACGGCAAATCCCTCCAGTGAATCAGATCATCGGAAACCGCATGACCCCAATGCTCCCTGGGATCCTCCGGCGGATAGCCCTGATAAAACAAGTGCCATCGGCCCTGCCAACAACAGAGTCCATTCGGATCATTAAGCGTCGATTCCGGAGTAACGTAATGATAGGCCGGACGGTATCGATCTCCGGCGAAGGCGGCGCGCGAACTCGACATTCGCTGTAGTAGGGGATTCGCCACCAAGGCTGTTTCCTGATCTTCCAGCGATTCCGGAAACTCAGAAAACGGAACTACTGACCGATAGTCAGTCACCTCTTCTCCTCAGTCATAACGCTCAATGCGAGACGCACTGGTGACGACCAGACTCTAAGCGGGACATCGACGAAAGACAACTACCCGTATTGGTCCGTTCCGACGAACCAACTTAGACCACACTGTGGTTACCTATACTGCTTATAGATATTAGCCCCTACTAAGAAGCGAGATTGTTTCGCGTTGAATCATAAGTCGGATAGAGGGAAATCCGGGGTTCTACTTGTCAATCTAGGAACTCCGGATTCTCCCGAGTACTGGCCTGTCCGTCGCTACCTCTCCCAGTTTCTTAGCGACCGACGAGTCATCGATCTTCCCGGTTTCCTCTGGAAACCAATCCTGCACGGCTTTGTACTGCCACTTCGTCCATTTCGATCATCCGCCGCGTATAAAAAAATCTGGATGCACGAGCACGACGAGTCGCCATTACGCTGGTACACCGACCAGCAAGTAAAAAAGATACGCGCCAGGATGGATCCGGCATCCGATATCGTCATCGAGTTTGCAATGCGCTACGGCAACCCATCGATTGAATCAAAAATCGAAGCATTGCGAGATCAGAATTGCGACCGACTCTGCGTTATCGCCCTGTTCCCACAATATTCAAGTACAACAACAGCAACCATTTATGACGAGGTCTTTCGAATACTCGGTCGCATGCGGTGGCAACCTCCAGTACGCACCGGGCGACCACTGATCGATCATCCAACGTACATCGATTGTCTATGTCGTTCGCTGAAACAAGGTCTGGACAATTTGGAATTCACACCCGATCGACTAATTCTGTCGTTTCACGGTCTGCCAACGAGCTACATAAGAAAAGGCGACCCCTATTACACCCATTGCCAACGCACAACGGAGGAAATCAACAAGCACCACGACGACGGCCACCCGGCATGGACACTGGCGTTTCAAAGCCGGTTTGGTCCTGTTAAATGGATAGAGCCGCATACGAGTGATGTGCTGAAAAAATTACCTGACGACGGAGCACGCAATGTTGCAGTCGCATCTCCTGCATTTATTTCTGATTGCATAGAGACACTTGAGGAACTCGACATTGAATATCGAGAACTATTTATGGACCACGGCGGAGAACATTACGCGGTACTCCCATGTCTCAACGATAGTGAGCTGGCGATCGAAGCACTGCAATCGATCATAGAAATTGAGCTGTCAGGCTGGACCTGAGATCAGCAGCCACGCCATCTAGTTAGCAGAAGCGATGCCCACGGGAACCGATAAGAATCATGGTGGGGCCTCCCCAGAAAGTTCCCGTACATGCCCGCCCCACACCAACCGCGCTTACCTTGGAGAAACATGTAACCTGAGACCGGGACCTTCGCAAAACTAACCCCTGACAATCGTAGTTGGCGAGACAGCCAGTTCGGAGCGGATGAATCCATGTTCATTCGAAACAGCGGCAATAGCAGTAGCCTCAATGAGTTGGTGCTCTTTGCATTCGATGATGTCTCGCTTCCGTGGCGGCATGGACTACGGCTCCAGCTCAGCAGCTTTCGCGGATCCGTCGATGGACCCTCCAATGTCGTAATCGGCCTGGGTGGACCTGGAATGCCCGACAACCGCGTTGTCACCTACTTTGGCACGGTCCGACGTGTCCACGATGAACTCTGGATGTGGTACGTCGGTGCAGGCGACAAGGACGACCAGTGGCAACAGCGCGTATGTCTCGCCACCAGCCAAGACGGCCGAACATGGGCACGGCCAAATCTTGGACTAGTCGAATACAACGGGGCTACCGACAACAATCTCGTGGATCTAGTGGGAGGTCATGGCCACGTGACCATGTGCCTGGTTTTTCACGAGCCCGATGATCCCAATCCAGAACGTCAATTCAAAATGATGTATCACGACCGCATCCATCACCCCTCCAAGATGGCGGTGGCCTTTAGTCCGGATGGCCTGCGCTGGAACGCCTGGCCCGGGAATCCAGTTGGCCCATTCCTCGAACCTATTGGCGGCACAAAAATGAATGGCGCGTACCTGGTCAACGGCCAGGGCGGGACCCACTGGTCTCCTTCGGGCCACGGTCGACGCCTTGTAACCCGGACCTCTTATGACTTTGAGACGTGGACCGAGGCCACCAGCCTGGGTCTCAGAAGAGACCCGCTACCCCCACGCCCATCTGTCTACGGACCTCACGAAGGGCCACAAGTGCATCTTGGGGCTTCCCTGTGGAATCGAGGAAACATCCTGGTGGGCTTCTACGGGATGTGGAACGGCCACCCGTCCAATGATCGACGTCTCGTATGGATGAACATCGGACTGGTCGTCAGCACCGACGGTCTTCACTTCCGCGAGCCAATCCCTGACTTTCCAATCATCGAAGCCATGGAAGTCGATTGGCAACACAAACCACACGGAAGTGCATCGACCCACTTTCCTGCACTCATGCAAGGTCAAGGGTTCGAAAACATCGGTGATGAGACGCTCAGCTGGTATGCCCCGTGGCCAGAAGACGATAGCGACGGCATTCGGGTCGCTAGCTGGCCCCGTGACCGGCTCGGTTGGTTAGAACCGTTTCTCACCGCCGACGAAGGACCGCATGTCATTACCGCGGTGATTGACCCGGAAAACCATGCTCTAAATCTAAGCCTCAACGTCGACGGCATTTCGGCTCACAGTCACCTGAAAGTCAGCGTGCTGGACGAACAGTTTCAAACCATCTCCGGATACGGCCCTGACGATCTCGACGGACCGATACTTTCAGGGCTTAACCACGATGTTCGTTGGAATGCTCACGACACCATCACGCCTATGGAGCCGTTCCGCCTGCGTTTCGATTTCGGTGGTGTAAGGCCGGAAGACGTGCGGCTGTACGCCGCATACCTGCACAATTCCTCGTAACCCTGCACATATTCGTGCCCCGAGCACTTCATGTTGTGGCGAGGGAATTCAACCATGCGTGCCCCCCACTGCCAGTTCCAGCATCAACCCTATGGTTCTTCCACGCATACACCCCGGAACAAGGGTGACCTGGACCACCAGGGAACGTGCCAAACTAGTGTGGCCGTACGAGCATTTGGCTAAACACGCATGAAAGATTTGAAAGAACGACTGCGGGACAAAAGCAGGGACAAGCTCGCCGAACACCTCAAATCGTCTGGAATATCTGCAGAAATAGCCCCGAGAGGTCGACCCGAAGAAAACATCAAAGGTCCCTGGTGGGGATTTTTTTTGCGGTCTCTGGGACTCATCGATGTTGCTGAAGGTCCTATCTCCTCAATACACGTGGTTAAAAAGGATCGGGGCAAAAATAGCCCTCCCCAGTGGTGGTATATCTTCCTAATCCCGTCGGAGATCCCCATGGCCCATAACCAGACATTCAAAATCAGCACCGTGCGAAGGAAATCGTTTCCGATATTCGGAAAAGTGTTGGAGGTGCACTGGAAAGGTAACGACTGGGGCACTGGCCTAGCCCGGGCGCTTTCGGAAGATCAGCAGATCAACGCGTTTGTAAGTAAAACCGGCGACGTGTCCATACGAAGTCATAAAAAAGAGTTTCACGGATGGCTCATCCGAACAAAGAGATTCGATCTCACTTCTGATGACTGGAAAGCCTTACAAAAAGTCGTAGGCCGTCTCCTGTATATCGCGTCATAGATTCGTGGCCCTGCATCTCATGCCGACAAAGACTTATGTCTACCTGAGAATTGGGATAATAGCCCGTTCATAAGACAATCCACCCGTAACTCCACCTATCAGACCACTTCCTATACACATGACAAAGCATGCAGAACAGCACGATGTTGGAGACCAAGATCTAACCCACAGTGACCGGCTTCTCGCCCAATCGAGAACAACACGATGGCTATTGATCGTACTTGGAACTCTATGCGTAATCGTCGGTCTCATCGGAATCGTCGTACCCGGCCTACCAACGACCATTTTCCTTATCATGGCCGCTGCTTGTTATGCACGAGGATCAACACGGCTTCACCACTGGTTACTGTCCCACCGTTTGTTGGGGCCACCGATTCGAGACTGGTACAAACACCGTAGCCTTCCAATACGAATCAAGCTCATCATCATCCTGTGTATCGCTGTGAGCAGTGGCCTATGCGCCTTGTTCATCATCGATAACCTCCCCATTCAGTTGGTCGTGATCGCGGTGGCGCTCATCGGGATTTGGTACGTAGGCATTTTTGTTCCAACCCGCAAGACCCCAAAGTCCTAGGACCTCACGCAGCAAAATTCTCAGGCCACAGGAACCATCGGCCTCGAGACATATTGGTGTCCATCACACCGATCCATAGTGCGGAGGATTTCAAGCTACGCTGTCTCTAAAGCCGCTCATCGAACCAGGAAGACATGCTTCGACCACCACAACTGATGCAGGCCGTACGACTCAATCCCGATGGAGAACAAACGGTCACCAACGTCACCGTTCCTCAAGCGACCGGTGACGAGGTGCTGATCCAGGTCTTGAGCAGTTCCATGGACGGCACCGATCTCGAGCAAATCCATGGGCGGCACACCATCGCAACCACCCGGGACATTACCCAGGGCCACGAATACGCGGGCCGTGTAGCCACGATCGGCGAATCCGTCACAGCATTCCGTGTAGGCGACAGGGTGACCGGACCATTTGGTATCCATTGTGGCGCTTGCACCTACTGCAGCCGTAGCCAAACCAATCTCTGTTTGAACCAAACCGTGTTTGGGTTCGGACGAGACGGCGCGTGGGCTGAGTATTTGCTCGCGCCTGAACGTGTGCTGACGCTCCTACCAAAGCCACTATCCTTCGATTATGGGGCGCTATTGTGCTGCACTGTCCCAACTGTCCTACGGGCAATGGACCGATCGCCCATCACACCAGGCAACCATGTCGCAATCTTCGGGTTGGGCCAAATGGGACTAACGGCCGTAATGGCGTCTAGCATGGAAAGTCCGTCTACCCTGATCGCTATCGACCCCATAAGTTCCCGACGCCAACTGGCCATCGCGTGGGGCGCCACCCATACCCTCGACCCAAGTGTTGAAAACGCCCATACACATGTTCTCGATATCACTAATGGTATTGGCGCAAACCTGTGCATCATCACGGCATCGTCGCTTGCAGCGCCTGGACCAGGATCGGTAGCTTCCACAGCTTTTGAGAGCGTCGCCCGCGGCGGACAAGTAACCATCATTGGCCTCATTGGTGACCAGGCCGCAAACTTCAACCACCTCATTAGCAAGGAATTCACAGTGCTTGGAACCAAGGCATCGCTCGGACCAACTTATGTCGCACGGGCTGTCGCACAAGCAACGGAAGGAACCTGGCCCATGACGCGTTATCGCGACATCATCACGCATCGAGTGGCTCTTAATGACCTGCCCACCACAATTGCCAACGATCGTCTCCGGGGGTCGATAAAAATCCTCATCACCCCGCCCGTAAACGATTCACAGAACACATCGGAGGCCTGATATGCGAACTGTCATTCTGTCGTTTAGTCATCACGGTCGCTCACTCGCACAACAAGCCCGAGCCCTCGGCCATGAAATCGTCGGCGTCATGGATGCTGAAACATCGCCGCGAGATGCCCTGACAAAGGAATTTGACTGTCCCGGCTTTTCGGACGTCGCAACATGTCTGGACACCGCGCAGCCGGATGTCGCGTTGGTTTCGGGCAAACACATCGAAATTCCTTCCCACCTCGCTACATGTGTGGAACGGCGAATCCCTTACCTCGTCGACAAACCATTCGCCGACTGTGCATCTCGTCTCCGACCGGTAGCCGAAGCCACGCTTCGTCACAACGTGTTCAGCGCATGCACGCTCCCAAACCGCAAGAGCCGCCTGGTTCCACTGGTAAAAACCATGCTTGCCGACGGGCGATTAGGCGACCTGGTTCTTTTCGGAAGCCGCCTGAACAACGGTCCGCCGTCACGGTATGACCCGACCCCCTCCTACTGGCACAACGACCCATCTGTTTCCGGCGGGGGAAGTTGGGCGGTCGAAGCAGCCCATGGGATTGACACTTTTCTGGATGTGCTTGGAGATGTCGAAGTTGAGGTTGTCGGCGCAGTGATGTCCAACGCCATGCACGGCCGAGATTTTGAAGATTGGGGGATGGGCGTGCTACGCACACCTGCAGGCACCACCGGGGTTATTGAGGCCGGCTATACGTATCCGTCCGGAACACACGCTGGCGACCATTTCTTTCGGTTTGTTGGAACAAACGCAATGGTCTTCGAACGATACGATCGACAACACCAACCCATTATCGAAATACATACCACCAGCGGGATTGAATTTATCCCTGACAACGGAAATGGCGAGAGATTTTCTGAAATCATTGAAGATGCATTGAACGCTTTGCGTCTGGGCACGCCGTTTGAACCCAGCATTCACCAAGCTGTACGGATCCTTGAAGTACAAGACGCGGTCTATGCCCTCGCACGTGCAAACCCGGCCTCCAATGGTCCTCACCAAATGGCGCCAGCCGCCTTGCCCTAGCGTCCCTACTGGCTTACCAGGGTTCTTCTACTACCGTGGGAGTCCGGCTCAAACTAAATCTCGACATATCCCACCGGGTGGAACCGTGCACCGCCAATTCCGAGAGCATTTGGCCAATAAGGATTCCGAACTTGAATCCGTGACCAGAGAACCCGGTAGCTACGAGAACATTCGGACGCTCGGGCAAAACATCGATAACAAAATCAGAGTCTGGCGTCATCGCATAGGTACAGGTCTTGCTGTATGTCACCTCAGCATCCGCAAGCCCTGGCATATACGTGCGCAGAAAACCACGCAACTTAGAGAATGCTTCCGGATCCGGCCGCTCCCGATCTGCATCCGGATCAAACAGTCTGCCTATCGCATGCTCGGCCACCTTCATAGATCCACGCCAGTGAATCGGGAATCCGTAAAAGTTTGTATCCGCGACAGCAAATGGCGGCAGGCTGGGAAATGCATAGAGCGAGGGGTCTTCGGGCTTCAGATAGTGCACACGGGCCGCACTTGGCCTGACGTCAATTGAGAGGTTCGGAACAAGGCGAGGCGTCCAAGATCCGAGAGCGACAATAAATGCCTCGCCTTCGAATGATCGTCCATCCTGGGCAACGGCAGCCGAAACACATCCGCCTGCCTCAGATAGGCTCACGATCTCAGTGGCCGAATGGAGTTCGGCACCAAGATCCACAGCAGCATGTGCGAGCGCGCGCGTGGCGCCAGCAGCATCAATATATCCACCCATGCCCTCGACAAAATAACCCGAATCAACATTCGAAAATTGGGGGAACATCCGCCGAAGTTGACTGGAATCCAGCCACCGTGGATCAAAACCGAGACGCTGAAGCCCCTCGTAATCAGCAGTGATGGACGGATGGTCCGGCACCGATTGCAGGGTGAGCGCCCCTTGCGACTGGTAGAAATCCGTTCCCAACTGTCGATCGAATTCGTTCCAGAGCTTGACAGCCTCAGCAACCATTTCGGTGTAGATATCTTGCCCCTGATATTGATACCTGACCTTCCGAGAATGATCACCAGACGCTGCCCCTACATGAGCCGGTTCATGTTTCTCGAGTAAGGCGACTCGCTTGCCAGCACGGCTAAGCCAGTACGCCGCGGCACTTCCCATCACCCCGGCACCAACAATCACAACGTCATAAGTCACGGCTGTCGACTCGCCACATGTCCGTCGAAACCGATCGCACCAGCTAGACCGCTAAGGAATGCCCTCATCGCTACGGCTAGCGCAGGTATTCGGTCGGAGCACGCCGGGGCTCATATTCAACCGTTGGATCAGCTCCCTGAACCACATCAGGGATCGGCCTTGTCCACCAACTGGGTGGCTCAGGAAACGGAAAGACCTTGTGCCATGCAAGCACAAGTGTCCTCCGTTCATCAGTATCGTTGGGATGCGCCGCGTGGAGCAGTCGGGCATCCGCAGCTATCAAATCTCCCGCCTTCATAGGGATATCGACCGCATCGGGATGATCTGCGAACACCGGGGTGTTCAAATCTTGCAAAGCCTGTACGGCTGCTCCATGAGCATCCGGGAGAACATCATGGAGATCGACACGACGGCGATGGCTTCCAGGAATGACCCGGAGACACCCGTTGGCTTTGGACGTATCTGTGAGATAGGTCGAGAGAAACACCATGGTCGGCCAAGGCGTCGCAGCCTCTGGGCTATTCCAGTTAGAAAAATCCTGATGCCAGTAGAGCGGAGGGCCGTGAGCCGGTTTCGAAAGCACTATAAGCTTTCCCTCAGACTGTAACCCTTCAAACTGCAGCAGTTCACACGCAGCATGAAACGAAGGATCGTGAAAGAAACGATCCGCAATCGGATCCGGCAAGATACGGCTCATTAGTTCCGGATGGTTCTTCACCGCAGCATCCTCACGTTCCCAACGATCCGGCGAATACACACGAATAGCACTGCCCTGAAACCTATAACGTCTGTCGATGTGGTGTTGATCAAAATAGTCCGACGTCCAGTCCCGAAATTCGTCCAACCAGTCCTGGCTAAACACCCCCGGCACAATGGTGTAACCCTGTTCGACAAGTTCGTCACGATTGGCGTATGACTCCAGCTGGTTCCCGCGACCTACAGACATTTATTCGTTGGACCTTAATTCGAGAGCCGTCAACATGACGGCCGTATATTACTCAACTTCGCAAGATCCATAATTGGGGAGCCTGCACGGGTAATCTTCCATCCCAAACACTGACGTCCTCTCACTGCCGAACCTCCAAGCAGACCAGCATCTATCGTTCGATAGCCACGAATCCCGGAGCACTCCGGCTGTGGCCATGTTAGGTAGCACCTCCCGTGTGGAAAGCAATCCGTCGCACCCAAAAGGCTCCGATAGCAGCCACAAGACAGACCACAACACCTCCCGCACGCAGCGCCACATCAACGCCAGCGATCTCCCCAACAGCACCGAGGATCACTGCGCCCATCCATCCAAAACTGATGGCCCATATCCAAGCCCCCAAAACACGACCCCGCATTTCATCAGGCACATGACGTTGCAGCAACGCCCACCCAATCGCATCAAGCAACGCGGTTGCAGTACCGATCCCGACAAGTAGCAGCAAAGCTATCGGGAGTGACCGCATCGATGCCAATCCCACCAGCAAGCATCCGAAACAAATCATCACCACGAGTACAGTGCGTAGGGCGACCATTCGGAACCCATACGAGGCCACGATCGCCATCCCGAGGAGCGCCCCAATGCCCGACGCGAACGTCAGTGTGCCCAACCCGGCGGGACCCACATTCATTGAACGATCCGCAAACCCTGGTAGCAGGGCGTTGTACGAAAACCCAAAGATCTCAGTCATAAAGGCGAGCATAAGAACAGCCATCACAACCGGGGTCTTACGCATTATTCGAACACCGTCTATCGTTTCGCGCCATAGCCCGGACCCGGGAGGCTTCGGCGGTCTTAGTGCGGGGATGCCCCACACCAGTGCAGCCCCCAGTAAAAGGAACATTGCCCCCAGAAAGAATGGACTCGCTGACCCCATCACCTGAATGGAAAGACCCGCCGCCAACGCCCCCAATAGGCTAATCATCCGCACGCCGAACCCATGTACCCCGATCGCACGAGGCGTCCCTTCACGACCAAAAATATCGCTGATCAACGCCTGCGTTGCCGGAACCTCCACAGTTCTGGTTGCTCCGCCCACCGCTGCCAGCACCAGAATCACCCATGTGACGGAGCCATCCCCTAACGCCAACCCACCGATACTCAACATCGTGGCTGCGCGAAGGCCCGCCATAAACCCGATCAGCCGCTGTCGGGTAAACAAATCGGCGACTGCACCGGAAAACAGTCCCAAGAACATGCTGGGCATGTTTCGAACAGCAAAAGCGAGCGTCGAGAGAAAAATAGAATTCGTAAGCTCCAGCACTAGCCATCCAAGGGCAAGCCGTTCCAGCCACTCGCTGAACGCGATCGTGATCGACCCAAACCACAGCCGTCGAAATCTCGGCTCACGAAGAGGAACCGGAACAAGTGTTCGTTTCACAAACCCACCGCAACAGTGCACATTAGGCCCCGAGCACCGCCTAGCAGTTCTAGAACAACCATGTGTCCAACACCATCACCGTTGCTGGTATCACTGCCAAGCCAACCGCAATTCTCGAGCTCCCGGTAAGTGGAATGCTCGAGCCCAGGATCGCGGTCCCACCTCCCGTCACCACAAGCAACACAAGGAAAAGAATCAGGAATGGAACCACGTGCAGTACTTGATCAACCATATAAATGGATCTCACGCGCCCATAGATCGATTACACCAGCATTACGGGATCGCCGGGCATAGTAAAACGGAAGGCTCTCTTCCCTCGTAGCTCGCGAGTGTCGGGTGGAAGCGTATATGACAAAACCAAGTTAAGCCGTGATCCCACACAACACGCCAAGTCGAGGCAATCGATGAACCTCGATCCGTACTACAGAACAGCTACGATAGTCTCTAAGGACTGGACCTAGTCATTAGAGATATCCAGTCCACAAGGAGCGTTCTCACTCATGGCTGCATCCAGTTCCATCGACAACGAACTCATCCCGCTTAACACCCAGCGCCTCCTCGACAGTTTCATCGAAATCCTCAGTGTCGACAGCTACTGGGGCAACGAACACCGCGTAGTTGAACTCATCCAACCACGTCTTGAAGCACTCGATGTGACATGCAGCCAGGACGCTATTGGGAACCTGATCGGCCGCTGGCCCGCCAACGGCAAGAACTCTGCCCCCATCATGCTCAACGCCCATATGGACACGGTGCAACCCACCCCCAAGATGTGCCCGGTCGTCAAACCTGATGCGATTTACTCCGATGGGTCCAGCGTACTTGGGGCTGATGACAAGGCCGGGGTGGCTGCCATCGTCGAAGCCGTAGCCACCGTACATGAGGCCGGTCTCCCGCATGGCCCAATCGACCTAGTGTTCACTGTTGGCGAAGAAGTCGGCCAGTTTGGTGCCGACGCCTTCGACCCCAACGACATCGAGGCTCGGGTCGGCCTGGTTCTGGATGGAGGAGGGCCAGTCGGCGAAATCGTTAGCCAGCAGGCAGGATCCTATTCGTTTACGGCCACATTTCACGGCAAGGCCGCCCACGCCGGTATTGAAGCCGCGGACGGGATCAGCGCCATCGCCATGCTCGCCCGGGCCATCGATCATATGCCCCTCGGCCAAATCGATGAACTGACCGTGGCCAATGTAGGCGTCGTCTCAGGCGGACAGGCCGCAAATATCGTGCCGCCCGAAGCCACGCTTGTAGGCCAGGCCCGGGGCCTCGACCAGACCGCGCTCGACCGACAGGTCGCCACCATGCAACAAGCTGCCGAAGACGCTGCCGCCGCCTTTGGCGGCCAGGTGGAGATAGAGAAAACATGCCGATTCAAGGCCACGAGCTTCAGCCCCGACCATCCCGCCATTCAGCTAGCCGATACGGCAGTTAGAGCCACAGGCCTAACGCCGAGTCATATGCCGACGTTCGGCGGCAGTGATGCACAGAACTTTAATGAAAAGGGTATCCAAACAGCCATGCTGGGTTCTGGATACCTCAACGTGCATTCAGTCAGTGAATCTATGCCACATAAAGCACTGCATCAGCTCACACAAATCACAATCCAGACGATCCTGAACGCCTAGACGCTGGGCCTTCCATACCAAACAGAAATTGACCGTCTATTTGGAGGCACGCATTCTGGCGGACACTTGTACCAGATGATGAGCGCCCGTCATGGGGTTGTTTAGTTCAAAATTCGCTGTTGCTGCTGTCCTCATCGGGATATTGGTGTTTGTGGCAGGCACGGGCGCTATATGGCGAGCCTCTTTCGGACTCGGCCAACCCTCGCCAGACCAACGGAGTACTGCGATCGTCCCACCAAGCCTTCGTACACCTCCGTTTCTGTCCGGTCCGTATAGTCCCGGGCATTCCATTACCCAAGCCGTACAACTAACTCACGCAACCAGCGCAATCTCAATATGGATAGCCCCTGGCGAGGGCTACGATTCCGCCGACGCACTTCTTGAAATTCGCCAACAGCCAGACGCTGGATCCATTCGATCAGCGATTGTCCCAATCACCGGTTCAGGTAAAGAGGTCACCGTCGCCATCGATCCGCCGCTGACACCCACGGATGCTGGACCATCACGATCGATCTATCTGGTCCTGAGCGCCGCTGAACATTCACCACCCATCCAAGTCGGCGTTACCAAAGGCGACGCATATCCATCTGGAACATCCTTCATTGGGAATCAACAAGCGTGGGCTGATCAGGACGTGTATTTCGAGCTTATCCGGGCAATTCGATCGCCATCGGACATCTATACCCTCGAGCGATTCACCCACGGCTCTGATTTACCACGAACCCTCTTAGTGGGACTGGTATTTGTGGGAACAGCGACGCTTGTCACAACGACCGGTAGACACCTACGGACCCTGCGCCCCAACATCCTCCTCGCATCCCTTGCGCTTATGTTCGCAGTCGCCCTCACGCTTGACGTCCTTGATGTGGGACTCATTCCGAGCCCGCAATTCCCAGTAGTTGCAGTCTTGAGATAGGTGATGTCACGTCGCATTTACCTGGTAACCCTCACCGCATCCATTGTGTTTCTGGCGATTCGAGCAATCCTTCAACCAGAAAACTTCGACTTTGACGAATTAGCCCATGTACATACCGTCACCGACATCATGCGAATCGGTGGATTGCCAGGTCCTGCAGCATTCCCAGAAATTGCTCACGCAGGACCTGGAGGATCCTACGCCTATCACTATTCACCTCCGTTGCCCTACCTCGCCGCAGCAGCCACCGCCACACTGACCGGCAGAACGCCAGAAACCACCGACATCCTCGTCTTCATGCGCATCATCGCCATCATTTCAGCAACTCTGACACTGCTCGTGGTTGGAAAAGCCATCCGATGGCTGGTTACAGACAACAGGCAATGGGAAGCCTGTACGTTTGCCACTGCGGGATTAACTCTCATGCCAGGGTTCCATTCCGCCGCAGCAAGTGCGTCACCGGAAACACTCATGTTCCTCGCAATTGCTGGCTTAACCGCCGCGCTCATTTATGCCAACCAAGACAGGTGGTCGCGTCCATCCACCCTGGCCGTGGGGTTAGCCGCCGCCGCGATCGTCGGCACCCGCCATGTCGGATATCCAAGCCTCCTTCTCATACCCATGACGCTTCTGGGATCAAGGCTGGGTGTTCGAGGGACCGTGAGCCAAGCGGCAATCGTAGCTGCCGTCGCACTTGGTGCGAATTCCTGGTGGATGATTCGTAGTTTCCTTATGTTTGACGATCCGATCGGAGTGATCGCACATGTCGAAGCAACACGCACCTCGGGCCACTCGCTCGTAGCCCGAGAAAATCAACTCTGGATCAAATACTCAAAGAGTTCGTTCCCCGAAATCTCGCTCTTGTCGTCAACACCATGGGCATGGGTGCAAGGATCAAGAATGCTCCTTCGAATCACATGGATTGCACCCATCGCCCTAATGGGGTGGATCGCCATAGTCGTCATACCAACGACCTTCCAAATACTCCAATGGACACGGATCGGTAAAAAACACCGACCACCCCACGAGTTCTTACTGTTAGGTGCCCTTGCGGCGCCAATAGTCGCCTTTGCAATTCAGGCCAGCATCTCGGCTCGATTTGGTGCATTTGTCAGCGGAAGATATGAGTTCGCAAACCTCTTGCCCCTAGTCATTGTGACCTCGGGATTGCTTGCCTCACAACACCTGAAAAACTGGCACTATTTCCGCAGCGCCAGCCTATTGTTTGCGGGCGTTGTGACCATTGTTTATTTGGCCTTCATCCTGCCCTAAATCCACATCACCCAAACCAACACTGTGATGTCTCTGCTGGGACCACATCAAAACCAGAGCAAGGCCCACTCCTAAGGAGCGTTCTCACTCATGGCTCCGTCCAGTTCCTAAGCACCACGGTAAGCTAGACGTCAGACCCGCTCTCTGGAACGGACAGACACATGAAGATTGGTCGCCAGTCACTGAAGCAACGAACAACATCGCTGCTCCCAGTAGTCGTTCTAGTAGGAGCCCTCATGGCCGGTGTTGTACAAGGTGCCTGCGGAGGAGAACAAGAATTAAAGCGAGATTTCTCCGGGCTTAATCCGGAAAAATGCGGCGGCAGTGGCAGGGTCGGAGGATTTTGTGGTGGTGGTGGCTTCGAAACCATGAAGAAACAGGAAAAGAAACAGTAGCCACCAACCTATTCCGACCAAGCAATTATTCGAAGCTGTACTTTTCGTCATCGACAAGCAAAAAACGTAAAACCATCTTAAGATTGTCCAGTTGCAATCCCCACTAAAGGCACGGTCGATTCGGCTGTGACTCCTCCCCTCCTGATACGGCTCGTACTACTTATTGGTGCCGCCGGACTGCTCGCCTGCGGTGACACCGGGCCGACCGATGCACCCACAGCCCCGGAACAGACCCAAGTCACTGCTAACGCAGCCACCGCTCCTACCCGCACTGCATCGGCAACAATTCCTGTTACAACTCCTGTTCGTGAAATTTCACGAGGCGAACCGCAAACTCGCGTGCGTTCGGTGACACCAACTACCACTACCTCGGCTGAGCAGCTACAGGTCACCCGACCATCCGAACCAACCACGACGCCCACACCTGTTACCCCATCCCTTCCAACAACTGCTACAAAAACCAGTGCTCCCGCGGCTACCGCCCGACCTACATCACCATCGAAAGCACAAACGGCTTCGCCGACAACTACCGAAAGCCCGGGTCACCAGTTTGGCCCTGGAGGACTAGCGGCTGATCTCAAAACATGGGCGAGCACCAGTCTGCCCCAATTCATCACGGCCTCACATATTGACGTCAGCGATGTGGCGTCGGTTTCCAGGTTCCGGTCTGCCGCAGGCCATGACTTTTCAGATTCTTTCGAAACGTGTTGCTCGATGAAACACTATTTCCATCTCGTTGACTTCTACGGCACCCGATTTACACAACCGATCTATTCGGCTGTTGACGGCTTTGTTTTTTACCTCGTCGAACCCAGTGGACCAGAAGCCGACGCATGGAAAGCTGCCTATGTCAGACAGACTGGAAAGACCCCACCTTCCGATTATCGAGACTGGAACATCATCATCCGACCAGACGCCGCACCGAATGTATGGATCACACACATGCACCTAAACCCCATTGACCAGATCATCAAAGATGTGCCTCGAGCAGATGCAAGGAGCCGGATGATGGGCACTGCAAGGCCCGCGTCACCCGGATACCGAGTCAAAGCTGGAGACCTGATCGGTTACGGGCTCGGAGAAATCATCATCAAGCGACATCTTGACGGAAACGGTGTTCCGTCGCCCTGCAACTCAGCCGCGACCAGGTCACAATTTCCTATGAACACGCTCCCGGGATGTAAAGCCACAGTACAAATGCACTCAGTCTTTGAGTTCATGACGGATGAGGTATTCGCGGAGTACCAGAAATTGGCCAACGTTGTCCGAAGTGATTTCATCGTCTCTGCAGAAGAGCGCGCGTCAAACCCGTTGCTGTGCGACGGTGAATCCTTTGTCGAGCGCGCAAATGAAGACAACAAAGACCATTTTGTGTGGCTGCAAACTAGAGATCCGTCACCAAGCCAATCGCCAGCACAAAATACCCCCGCATCCGCTGAAGCCCCCGTCTTGCCTGACACGAACACCTTGGCCTCAGGCCGAAAGATCGTTGGCGAATTCACGAACTCGGGAACTCAGACACTCGGCCCCTTCAGTGTGGATTCCAACTACGTACTCGCTATCGCGGCAGACGGAGGCCCCATCAACGTCGCGATCAGTGATGGTTCGTCCGGTACCCGGGGACTCTATAGCCGGCCAGCAAACACGAGCGGGATGGATACCTATGCCACACCGGCGTTGGAGGCCGGGCAAATCACCATTTCTGTGACAGCCGATGAGCAAGTGAACTGGAGACTCATCCTGGTTCTAGAGTGACCGAGCAAACCTGACATCCACAAGCGTCAGCGGACAGATACACCAACTCTTACTGACGACCTGAGCAACTCAACCACCCGCCTCTAACCACGCCAGATTAAACCGGTATACCCAATGCCCAAACCCGCACAAGATGGTTCCATCGCCTAGTACGACCAGCGATGAATACCCGGCTTCACGGCTCAGGAGTCGGGAGACCGGCCACGTTTTTCCTTCGTCGTAACTAGCTCGCACGGTCATGTTTCTGCGTGCAGCGGAACCGATCTCGCGAGTGTGCAGTTGATTAACGCCTTCAAAACTCGCCGGATTGGAAAACAGAAGACATCCCACCTTGTCAGTCGCAGGGTCCACATATCGAGTAACCGCAGCATGACACCGACCTTCGACGAGTTCCTTGTGCACCCCAAATTCCGAAAACGTTTCACCACCATCCCGACTCACACACCACGACCGATACCCCAATGACCTCGGATCATGATTACGGTTATTCATATAAACCGATCCATCAGCGAGTTCAACAATACACGCCTCGCCAACGAATCCCTGAGAACTACCACCCCATTGCCACGTCTTACCGTGATCGTCACTGTAGATCACCGCGTTATGCGCCTGCTCATCAAGCACCTGGGCAACCTGCCCAATACCGTCATCGTAGACCGCACCAAGTGCCGGGTGGTGATAGAGGATATTGTGTTTTGCAGGATCAACCTCCTGCCAATCACCCGTGAAATATCTTGCTGGAATGAGCATCCGACCCTTGTAGGGACCACGAACCAGCTGAATACCACCACCGATAAACCATGCTAGACCGGCATTCGGGTA
The DNA here is from genome assembly GCA_002433065.1 of Chloroflexi bacterium UBA6622. GTDB lineage: Bacteria > Chloroflexota > UBA11872 > UBA11872 > UBA11872 > UBA11872. The sequence goes on along the minus strand of DJHK01000004.1, from coordinate 3,611 downwards.
CGTATAAAACTGATCAGTGATATCAGTGCTTATCCAAGTCTGTCCGTCATCACGACTGGACTCCATCGTCAGACGCGCACCCATCTGCCGACCCTGTCGGTAGTTGGTGATCATCCAACTCTCGGACATCGGTCGACCCCGATCATCCTGCAGAGGCCACGTGCCCTGCGTAAACACAAAGATTTCACCCGTCTCGTGATCGACAACACTCGCCAGCCGTCCCCGCTTTTCAGGCTCCCACCAGTTTCGTTCATGCAATTGCCATGTTTGGCCCATATCTACGCTTCGGAAGCGATAATGCAGCCAAGGAAATCCGTGATCGGCTCCACCGGGCAACCGGCCACGAGGCAATGCAGTCCCAAGCGCGATGATTGCGCCTGACCGAGTCAACTGCAGATAGACGTGCTCTTTAGCAGTCTCAGGCTCGGGGGTCCAAATCTGTACTCGCTCCACAAACGGCTTCATACGTTGACCCTCAAGAACCCGGGCTCAGAAATATGGGCGTGCGAGCAATCAAACCTCGGGTGACGCCCATCTGACCGCTACCGACCTCAGACCTGCATCGCTTTAAATGATTCGACCTGCTGACGAATCCCAACCTCGGTTGGCAATCGCTCAACACTTGATGCTCCGAAAAATCCAGCTACTCCCTTGGTGTGCCGCAGCACGAATTGCGCATCGGCAGGTTCAGCGATCGGCCCCCCATGACATAGCACCAGCACATCCGATCGTTCAGCTGTTGCCGCATCGTGAATCAGCTGTACCCGATCCGCCGCATCTTCAAGCGTGAGTGCGGTCTGGGCACCAATCGTCCCCTTAGTCGTCAGGCCCATATGCGGCACCAAGACATCCGCCCCAGCCCTAGCCATCTGCACAGCTTGTTCCTCATCAAATACATACGGACACGTAAGCATGTCCAAATCATGGGCTATCCGAACAAGTTCAACTTCGGATGCAAAACCCATCCCCGTCTCTTCGAGGCCCTGACGAAAATCCCCATCAATCATCCCGACCGTCGGAAAGTTCTGGACGCCGTCGAACCCCATTCCCTTGAGCTGTTCAAGAAACGTCGGCATCAATCGAAAAGGGTCCGTGCCGCACACGCCAGCCAAGACAGGGACCGATTGAACTATGGGGAGCACCTCAGCAGCCATGTCCACCACGATGGCGTTGGCATCGCCATACGGCATAAATCCGGCCAACGAACCACGGCCAGCCATGCGGTAACGACCCGAGTTATAAATGATGATGAGATCGGCGCCACCCTGTTCAGCAACCTTGGCGCTAATACCAGTCCCGGCGCCACATCCAATGATCGGATGACCATTCGCCACCGTGGCCCGCAATCGACTTAAGGCTTCATCGCGTGTAACAAACGGCATGTGACCATCCTTTCTTTCTCGTCATGGCTATCCCTTAGAGTCGCCACCCTCGAAATGCATTGTCAGGACAAAAATTCCAGCATCTTGCTCACAACGGCGTCAGCAAAATCATCGTCATTTATGTTGTTCGCCAGCTTATACACGGGAATATCCTCGCGCGTATGTTCAACAATGGCATCGAACAGGGCCTTGTCGGCCTCAGGCCACCAAAACTCCCCGTCGGTTCCACCGAGAATCGAAAGGCCGTTCAGCGGAAGGAATAGTGCGACAGGAGCCGACGACCGACTGACCTTGTCAGCCAGCACTCGACCAAGTTCTGCATTTTCCTGCGGGGTTGTTCGCATCAGCGTAATGTTGGAATTCCACTGGTACAGACGACGGTCCCGGTACTCCTTGGGCACGGTGTCAATGCCCCAAAAATTCACCATATCAAGACACCCGGGGACAACAACCTGTGGTACGCCGCCAGAGGCGGCCGCATCCAGCCGACTCGGACCAGCCGCCATAACGCCACCCATAAGCTCGTCAGCCCACTCAGTCGTCGTAATGTCCAGCACGCCAGACACAAAGCCGCCCGCAACGATATCTTCCATCGTCCGTCCACCAGTGCCAGTGGCATGAAAGACCAGCACCTCGTAGCCATGAGCTTCCATCGTTTGGCGACAACGCTCCGCAATTGGTGTCGTATTACCAAACATTGACATGGCCACCATCGGTTTCTCGTCCACCGGAGGCGCCACCGTTTCAACCATCCCGACCACAGCGCCCACCGCATTCGCATAAATACGGGCACTGATCCGATTGATACCGGCAACATCAACAACCGAGGGGATCATCACGACGTCCCTCGTACCGACGTATCCACTGGTGTCGCCGGACGCGACCGTGCTGACCATGACCTTCGGTACCCCAACCGGTAACGATCGCATAGCTGCGGTTCCCAACGCAGTGCCTGCTCCGCCTCCCATTCCCAGGACGGCATGGATTTTTCCGTCTCGATGGAGCTGCTCGACAACCCTGGCAACACCGGCAGCCATGGTGTTCATTGCCTGGCCACGATCCGCAGTCTCCCTAAGCTGTTGTAGAGAGGTTCCCCCGGCATCAGCAATCTGTTGAGCAGCAACATCGGGGTTGAATGCAGGCTGTCCGACAACACCCGTGTCGACCATTACTACGTGATGTCCACGACGCTCGATTTCACGCTTCACAAACGCGAATTCATCACCCTTTGTATCAAGAGCGCCAATTACGGCAATAGTCTTCGCCATCACCACATTCCCATGGAAGTGTCCGACGGAATATCAACAATAATCGGTAACAGGAACAACCGACAACTCGCGACACCGATATCTCTCGTAGAGGTAGGCTAACGTTATCTATCGCCCGAGCCTGCCGGATGTGCGGAAGATTTAATGTAACGAGCAGCATGCAGCAAGTAGCCCAAGTGTTGCAGGCCAAGGTTCCTGACCTGATGGAAACGTCCATCAGGCTTCCCGACTACAACATTGCGCCAACCCATGCGATCGCCGCCGCCACCCAAGATCGCGAACGTGAGATCGGCGTGTTCCGATGGGGCCTCCTCCCATCCTGGGCTACAGACCCTCGGATGGGATCCCGTCTGATCAACGCACGCTCGGAAACCCTGGACACCAAACCTTCGTTTCGAAATGCCTTCAGGCATCGTCGCTGTCTGATTCCGGCCAGTGGATTCTACGAATGGACCGGGACCAAAACGTCACGTCAACCCTGGCACATCTATCAAACGAACGGAGCATTACTGATGATGGCCGGACTCTGGGAATCCCATCCAGAATTCGGATATACCTGCACCATCATTACTTGTGCTCCTTCCAACTGGATGGCTCATTACCACAACCGGATGCCGGTATTCCTTGAACATAGAACATGGGATACGTGGCTAAACCCCAAGACCAATGCAGCAGCGCTAAAACCACTGCTCAAGGCTCCAGGGGAAGACCTGTTAGAGGCCAATCCAATTTCCTCAATCGTCAACAACCCCCGTAATAATCGGCCTGATGTACTCCGCCCCTTGCTCATCTAGGAAGCCGTCCAGACTCTGTAACTCAACCTGCCTCAAGAACAATCCTCTGTACCAAACCACCCATTGCTACCCTTGCTAGCGGCACCATGAGTCCTAAAACCCCGCTGCGCGCAGCTGTCATCGGATGTCGCGTCGGTCGCATCCACGCCGATGCCTACGCCCACTCC
>DJHK01000022.1 GCA_002433065.1 Chloroflexi bacterium UBA6622 | reverse complement strand
TGTAGAACGACAGACGGAATCGGCAAATCCGGAAGCAATCAGCCGACGTGGTGCCGCGGCCAGCACGTCGAGGTCCAGAAAGACACCTCTTGCGGCTGATGCTGACAGTGTTTTTTTGTGCCCGTGGTGGGTTATCGAGGCGTTGACAGATGTATAAGCGTTCATAGACGGCGCGGTCCCGAAAACCGCGTAGGGTAGGTCAAGCTTGTGCGACACCATTTTCCCCAAATCACAAATGCTGCCCGAACCGACCGAAACGATACCGGTAATTGTCGGGTCGGTAACCTGGCCCATTATCAGGTCAACTGTGTCCATATCAGGATGGGGCAAATGCGGAAGAACGTATTCGCTGACCCTCAAGTCGCTTTGCAAGTTCGCGACAATACTCTCACCCATCGCCTGACGAGTATCTGGGTCGGATATTACGAAAACATGTGATCCAAAATCGAGCGGAGCGATCAGATCAAAGGCGGATTTTGCCAAATTTCGATCAATGACGATTGAACGAATCGGTACACTCAGCATCCCGGATCCATCAGGGTCGCGTAGGCGCCCGGAGAGAAGTCGGTCAAGCAAATGTGTCATTTATTCGGTAGATCCATCCAAAAAAGCCGCCAGAAGTGTGGGTCATGCGGCATTCATCTGGGCGCTCACTTTGGCACAATCTGCCATCACAGCCTTTAACTGGTTTCGGATCGATCCCATGCGAGATGCGTAGGAGCCATTGAATACACCGGTGCCAATCGTAAATGCATCAGCCCCTGCTGTAGCAATGTTGTCGATTTGATCGATGTCGTTTACCGAACCCGCGACGATAAGGTACCCATCGCCGAGCCCCTGGCGTGCGGCCCGAACCAAAGAAACGGGATCGGCTTCGGTGGCACGATAAGCCAGAATGTCACACCCAGCACAGCCCCTCTCTATGAAATCGCGGCAATGGTTTTCAACATCTGCCTCGCTCCCGCCCAACTTGGTCGGATGACCCTCAGGGAATCCTGGAAACGGGTAGTAGGACGTGTTGGTTCCTTTTACGATTTCGGTGATCTCAGCCACCTGCGTGCCACCCAAAAGACGCTGTACACCAAGCTCAACGGCGGTTTTTGCGGAGTTGATTGCCTCGTCATCCGTTGTCGAAACCACTTCCATATAGGAAATCGCGCCCGAAGCGTTAATCGCATCCGTCAACGCCTTCAGTGTACCCTTGTCGACCCCCACGTCTTTAAAGCCAACGTGGGTAAGGCCAACTGGTAGAGTCTCCTCATAAATTTCGAGACAATCCTCGACCGTCTGATCATCTTTTGTGAGCATGAAAATGAAATCCAACGGAGCCTCCATTGCGTTCGCGAAGTTGTTTCAAGCCTGAATGATAGATACAGAATGTGGTAAGTGCAACATTTTTATTGCTACTCACAAATACTTTTTGTACCGAACAAATGGATGTCATCGCTCTTTTGTTGGAGATCACGCACATCTGATTTGTCGTGGGGATGCAAACGTTGTGAAACACCGTGCTACGTTGTAAGCCTTCCAGAGCCCTATTAACGAAGTTTGATCGATAGAAAACTGAGGACACTTGGCCACGATCAAGAGTCCCCGACAAACTTGAGCAAATTTTCTGGGCTCATCGGAGCGATGGATGCAAAAGGAGAGTAAATTGGCAGTCGACACGCCCGAATTGGAAGTCGACCTTTCCATCATAGGCGGCGGTATCAACGGTTGCGGTCTCGCTCGCGACGCGGCCGGCCGCAGGCTCTCTGTCGAACTGGCTGCTATGAACGATCTCGCCTCTGCTACTTCGTCATCGACCAAGCTCCTCCACGGTGGGCTGCGGTATCTCGAATATGGCACTGACAAGTTAACTTCTGAAATCGAGAAAATTCCCGTAATTCTTGCCGTTTTAGACCACTGTATTTTTCCAAGACGCGAAGGCACGTAGGACTGGACGTCGGCACCTGTAACATCTGGGAACAGCCGGGCTATCGGATCGAGACCTCTCCCTTTGGCGGGATCAAGGACTCTGGTAACGCCGTCAAGGAAGGCGTCACCGAGCCGATGAAATTCTTCACCAACGTCAAGACCTATACTCTGCATTGGCCTCGCTAGGCCAACGGTATCTCCCAACTGCGGGACCTAGGCATCACGGGCCCCGATTTGTTTATCCGGAGGCGACACATGCCTGAAAAAATCATTCACACCGAAGGCGAACCCAACACTTCCGCAGCACGTGCAGATTGGGCTTCGAAAGAAACCAACACAGCTACGAATACCCTGTTGCAGCGGGATTCGGATGCATTTCTGCATCAAGCGCTTTTTTCTCCATGCGTCTCGACCATTGCGCGCGCCGAAGGCATCTGGATCGAAGACACATCCGGGCGCCGCAAGCAGGAGCTCTTGGGTCTTGAGTGGGATAGGGTGGATTTTCGTCGTGATGTGATCACGCTGAATGCCTGTCACACCAAGACCAAAAAGCGCCGTACGGTCCCGATCAATGATGATGCACGAGCTGCCCTCATCAAGCGGGCGAGATTCAGGGCCGAGCATTGTCCTGATTCCCCCTGGGTGTTCTGTAACAAAGAAGGTGATCGGATTGGTGATGTGAAAACCGCTTTTAACCGCGCTTGTTCGAATGTGGGAATTACGGATTTCACGATGCACGAT
>DJHK01000017.1 GCA_002433065.1 Chloroflexi bacterium UBA6622 | reverse complement strand
CTGGACGCGGGGGTTGGCCCTCGCCACCTGGACGTGGGGGTTGGCCTTCACCATCTGGACGTGGGGGTTGGCCTTCACCATCTGGACGTGGGGGTTGGCCCTCAGCTTCTGGACGTGGGGGTTGGCCCTCAGCTTCTGGACGTGGGGGTTGGCCCTCAGCTTCTGCGGGGGGCAGTGGGGCAGTGAACAGTTTGATGTCACGAGGTGCACCAGGGCCTTTCTCGTCAGTATTCTTGGCGTCGGTCGGTGGAGGGGTGCCCATATCAAGTTTTGGAACCGAGAAAGCCACCTCATTACCTGGTGGGGCCGCTTCACCACTCTGACCTGGCTGACCGTCTCTTGTGGATGGCTTGGACTCAACCTGAAACCCTCCGGCTCGAGCCATTAGGCTTAGGGAGGATCGTGAAGTGTCCTTTTCGCTGATGTTGACTAGCGCTGTTTGGAGCGAGCGTTCCATGTTTCCTGATGCGACTAGTTCTTTTCTGGCGCCCTCATCGGAGATCACCATTCGGACCATGTTGGCGAGCTTCACCTGTTCAAGTAATTGACCTGCGGCTACCGGGGCGCCTTCGGCATCCGTGGTCGGGGCTCCGTCAGCGGCAGCCAACGGAGCGCCATCAGTATTGGTTGTTGGTTCGCCGTTGGCTGGGGGCAATGCCTGCTGTGCAGCGACTGTTGCAGCGCCTAGCACTCCCCAGGCGGTTGGTGGAAGTTTCTGTTCGCCAGGTGCTGTGTTTGCGGGTGCTTTCTCTACGTCGACGGCAGCTCCATCTGTACCGGAGCTAGCTTGATTGCTCTTTTGATCAAATGACACGGCGAACTGATCGACTGCACCGTCTCCGTCACTGTCACGGGCGACGATCCCCTTCAATTTGTCGGCAGCTTTTCCGTCGGAAGCAGCGGCGTCGGAACTTTCGGCGACTTCAGCTACTGCATCCTGTCCCTGACCGTCAGCAGCGATGGTTGCGATTACTGCGTCAAGCTTGTCGGGGGGTTTTAAGGTGGGGAGTACAAGGCTGACACCGGCTGGAACTTCAGCCACTCGAATGCCAGCTGCCGCATCTTCGGCGTTGCCGTCGGCGGCTGTGCCGGGCTTGGCTGCCACTATTTCTGTAAGCACCGCCGAACCTTCAACAAGTGCAAAGGTCAATTCGTGGCTCGTGGTATCGGAAGCGACCGAACTGCTTGCTGCCTTGGTCCGGGCGTTGTCCGCTGCGTCGAGAGCCTCTGAGAAATTCGGTGGAAGTGAAGCGCCTGATTTCCCGGCGAGATCTCGCGCGAGGCTTACGTTGCCTGAGTCTAGAGCCGCTTGAATATCAGCCGGTAGCTCGGGCTTAACCTTAAGAGCGCCATCTTCTATCTGAGCGTCAATAACTTTTCGGGCTTCGAAGCCTTTATCAACAGCTCCTTGCACATCTGGCGGCATGGTGTACCCGGCTGCCGCAGCCGCGTTTTGGGCGGCTGCCACATCCCCGGCGTCTAGAGCTGCTTTGACTGCTGCCGGCATCGGCTCTGCAGCGACGCCGGCGGCCCGTTGGGCTGACGCGTTTTGTTCAATTGACGCTTGGATTTCTGCTGGGAGTGTGAATCCGGCGTTCGATGCCGCTTGCTTGGCTCCATTCAGATCGCCAGCTTCAAGTGCAGCTTTGACCGCAGCCGGGAGCTCAGGTTGGTCCTGTCCCTGCTGGCGACCTTGCGCTACTGCGCCACGACCGTCGTCAATAGCCTTTTGAAGATCAGCTGGAGGGGTAAACCCAGTCGCTGAAACTGCGGCTTGGACTGCTTCGAAGTCTCCGGCATCAAGAGCAGCCTGCACTGCTGCTGGGACTTCAGGTCGATCGCCAGCGGCCTGAGCACCTTGTTTTCCCGACCGTCCTTGGCTTATTGCTGCCTGTAACTCAGCAGGGATCTCAAAGTTAGCCGCCCGAGCAATTGCCTCGGCTCCGGCAAAGTCTTGGGAGTCCAGCGCTGCTTGCATTCCTGCTGGCAGGTCGCGTTTCGTCTCGAGTTTTTGGTTGGCGGCTCCTGCAGCCGCGGCAGCTCCCGCTTGATCGCCACGGGCGAGGGCCGCTTCGACGCCAGCGGGAATTTCTAAGCCGGCTGCCTTGGCTGCAGCTAGAGCTGCTTGTCCGTCGCCAGCCGCAATCAATTTCCGGACATTCTCTGGCAGGTCGGCCATGGAGTCTTTTTGGCCGACGGCCATGACACCGGAGGTTCCAGTGATTCCAATAATTTCAGAACCCGTGACGAATTCCCAGGGAGAAGGCACGTTAGGGAAGGGTTTTACGTTAAAGGCCAAGCTTCCAGCGAAAAGCACCATTCTTCCGAACCGTTCGATAACTTGCTCGGCCTGCGTGCGCAAGAAGAAACGATCGAGCATCAAAGTGGTAGAGCCCTGCAGAACAACCTCTGATCCGTCCGCAAAGGACAGTCCGGCTTGGCCGTCAGGACTTGTCCGAATTGCGTCTCCGGGCCACAGCATGACCCCACTCTCGACTGGCTGCCACTGGCCATTGCCTCCTCTTTGCACCTCAATCGTGCCTGCTAAGACATCGGCCTCAGACGCCGGTAGTGGGGTTGGTTCTGGTGTTGGCACGGCCGTGGGTGTGATTTTTGGTGCGGCCGTGGTAGCTGGAGTCACAGTTGTTTGCGTGGGAGTTTTTGCCGTCGGGGCGATTTTTTCGGTGGCAGTGGGTGTGGGTATTGGTGGTGGCGACTTGGGCACCTCTGCGGCCGCGACCTCGGTTCGCGATGGGGTTGCTGACGGCTCGGGTTCGGCCTCCGATCCGCATCCCACCAATAGCGCGACGGCGATCGTAATTGCACAGGTAAGCGTGCTTACTCGACGATGACCATGAGATACGTTCATTACGCTCCTAGGTGTATGTGGCCTATCTACTTATTGGAAAAACCCACGACACCTCGGGAGTAGCGTAAACCGCTTGTCCGTGTCGAGCAATCTGCAGCGGTCCAACTGCGTGCCTATCTTGTTCCTACAAACAAGAAGACTAGGACCAGCCTGAATAAGATCAGGGAGGCCTGTCTTGAGCAGTGGGCCCTACCGGTGTCTGGACTCTATTTGGACAGGGATTCCATCATGGATTCCAGTTGTTGCTCGAAGGGGCGGTCGAGCCACTGATCAAATTCGGTGTAGAAAGCCTCAAGCGACAAGCCAAACACATCCTTGAACACGTCTTGCCATGTCTTGTATGGCACTAATGTGTAGTACCGCAGCATTTTTTCAGATCCGACACGGTTGACCAGCCATGACGTCGCGACGATTCCGGTCTCGTAGTACAGCGCCCCTCCGCAATCACATTTTTCGTTCACCAGGCGTTGCCCGGTGCGTGTCTCCACGTCACGCAAGCTCAGGCCCCACTCTGCTCGAACCCGTCTGGCTGCACGTAAAGCTTCTGTAAAGGCTGATCGTAGCTGGGGCTTCCCCCAAAATCCGTGCTCAGTGGCAAATCGTTGTCCGAAGTATTCGGCGGCTGCTTCTTCGATCCACACCGGACCAAATCCATATTTATCAATGGAATCCTCGCCGTCTCCTTCAGGGTGACGTAGTTGATGTGTGTGTACGAGGCTTCCGTTTTGGAAGACATGTATATATTCGTGGAGGAAGACCTTTGCCACATCACCTTTGCCTTCCTTGAACATCTGGTCGACCGAGGCAAATGTCATGAATTGTGCCCTGATTGGTGCAAGTGGTTCCGGCGGGTCGTGGGTTGCCCCACAGCATTCGGTAAACGTATTGAAATAGGCGGTTTTCTCCGTTTCACAGGCATTTGGACCTTCTAGCACATGTGCCTTGAGGCTTCGGCGTTTCGCACAGTCCTCCGCCGCAATGGTGGCAGCATCCGGATCATTCATTTGGACGAGGGTTACTACGAGTGGCCCCCAGGCCCCAAGCACCGAGGTTCCCACCTGCCAGGCCTTCCGGACTTCTCTGACAATGTCAGGATCGAGTGATGGGCCGTGAATGATGTGGATTGGCTCATCGCTCTTGGTCATTTCGACGAGGCAGTCGATCACGTCGCGACTGAAATCCTCCTCCGTAAGCAGGTGCGGTTCCTGATGGATGATGCCTCCGCAGCCATTCGAGGGGCTGATGGAAGGGTTGAGACGCTTTGTTGACGACAGGGCGGATGTTGGGGCCGCCGTCGGAGCTGCTGTCGGGGCCGCTGTCGGGGCCGCTGTCGGGGCCGCTGGAGCATGCGGAGCGTTCTCGGGTGGTCTTCGACATCCGTCACGACTCCATATCCCGCCGCCGGTCAAACAGGCGACCGTGAGTTCGTGCTCTCGCTCAGCTTCGGTAGAACTTTCTGATAGTGCTGGCGGTTGTTTTACTTGGGCTTCACTTGTGCCACAGGCAGTCCAAATAATCGTGAAGATAGCGATCAGCACGCACCATTGGGTGCTGCGGGCTAGTCGTAATGTGTTATTACGCACGGTCATTTAGACACCTGTTGCCTGAGCTCATTTCTCGGCGACCAGACAACCGGAGCGGCGCGGGATACGTATGCCACCATCATGGTTGGCGTGGCTTGTCGCAATATCCAGCATGTGAGGTTTGAGCTCGAGAGCCAAGGTTGAAATCTTTTCGCGATCTGTTGTGGGTAGGGCACCGCGTAGGTGAAGCCCCTGCTCATATAAGTCTAGTAGTGACTCCGCGGAGGGAAAATGGAGTTCGGTATCGCGAGTGTGCACCGTGACATTCGAAAACGTCCGGGCAAGTTCGACGTGGCCGCTTTCAAGCGTGAACTGGTCGCGCAGGGAGGGGCCCAGAGCCCGAGATGCTTGCATCGTGTGTCCGGCCCGTCGACAGGCTTCAGCGTGCCATTCGAGCAGGCGGAGACCTGATGTTTTGCTGTCGGCGCTAGCCATAAGCAAGCCCCCCTCGGCGAGCACTCGATGCATTTCGGTGATGGCGATCCTGATGTTAGTGGCCGATGGGAGAACGTGTCCTGCGGTTACAAGCTCGTATTGGGTGGAAGCGACTGGGAGTGATTCCATGTTCGCCACTATGACGTCGACAGCCAATCGTTTGTAGGTCGCGACGGCCGAGGTTCGTTGCACATCGAGCGCGGTAATAAGAGCGCTGGATGGCATTAGCGCTCGGAGGGCGTGTGTCAGATTACCCGCCCCACAGCCGACATCCAGTGCGCTGTAAATTCGTGCTGTGTCGATATGACTGAGTTGCCAGAGGTGGAACGAGGTAGGACCGGTGGCCATGCTTGATATCGCTATCCGACCAATTCGGTGCCCGGTTGAATCTTCTTGTGTGCAAGTCGCATGAGATTTTCGTCTTCTGTGTCACCTCGTTTTTGATAACTCAGGAGAAGGTTGCGTGCGATTCGTGCCGTGATTTCCAGTGAACTAACCGCGCGGAATTGGTTATGTGTTATCTCATATCCGTGGGCTCGAACCAGATCACGGCAGTCATTTTCATTGAGCAGCCGGGCTTGGTTGAATGGATCCAGATAAGCCTGCGACCCGGCTCCCGGTAGGCGTAGTACGAAGTGGAAAGGCAATCCGACGCCCTCGAGGGGAACGTGAAGTCGGGCACATACAGCGAGATATACAACAGCGAGCGAAATTGGTAGACCGACTCGCCGTACAAGCACTTGGTTCAGGAGGCTGTTTGCTGGATTGTCATAGTCGCTGTGGTTACCGTCGAAACCGCACTCCTCATACATATATGTGGCCAGCGTTTTTAGGCCGGCAGTCCGGTTTTTTCCTCCTATCGATCGAGGGGCGGCTTCGGCCAATGTTTCGATAGTTTCATATGTACCAGCACGGTCCAGATTAGGATGCATTAATTCTGCAAGGAGGAGCGCTCCATCTTCTACAGAGGTGTTTGGAGCTTCTTGGCCGAACGACTTGAGACGAGTTAGAACTTGAGCTTGCTGAACTTTGCAAAGCGCCACCTGAACTCGTTCGGCATGAGTTCCTACGTAATCCGTTGTGCCCAGCATCAAGAGTGCACGTGGACCGGCCTCGATAAGTTGTGCGGTGACGCGCTCACGAATCGAGGAATCATCATCGGCCAAGAGATCGATTAACGCGATTAATTCTCGGTCCGTCAACAACACTGATTCGCTGCTGATGGGCATATGACCTGTGACCAGGTTTGAGGATCTAACGGAAGAATTACGGCTGTTCTCGTTCGTTCGTACATGCTCATGAAGCTGCAAAAACAGGTTCGCAGACTGGAATTATGTTTAGCAATTTGGTGTCTTTTGCAGGTGTTCTTTATAATTAGTAATAGAAGCGCCAGTTTTTGGCGCGAGTCACTGATCCGACAGGCATTGATTCCTAACCTTAAAACAGACGTCGCTGTGTGCCACGCGTCGATACAGCATAGGTGGCCGCATCAGATTCAGAAATGGAGTTCTCTGTGAGCGCTGCGCTTGATCGATTACGTTCTGCCTTCACCAAGGTGGATCGCAAGTATGCACCTGTGGCCATGTGGAATTGGAATGGCCATCTTCATGAGGCCGAGTTAGGCCGCCAGCTCACAGAGTTTGCTGGACACGGTCTTGCAGGTGTCGCGATGCAAGCACGTGAGAGCCTGCAGACGCCGTATTTTGGTGATCGCTGGTGGGACGCGGTGGACTACGCCGTTCGTAAAGGTCAATCCGCTGGTCTCACGACGTGGATTTGTGATGAATATGGCTCGCCTAGTGGTTCTGCTGGATCTACAGATGATCGAAATGGGCAGACCATCTCTGCCGTTTTGTCGGCAGGTCCAGAACATCGTGCGAAAACACTGGTTCGCAAGATTCATAAGCTTGAGGGGCCACAGCAAATTGCACTGGAAGGCCGGTTCCCGGCCGGTGATCCGGTAGTTCAAGTCGCTGCGCGTCTTGATAAGAATGGGGACTTGGATCCATCGACGTTTGAAAATGTCACGAGGCCGAACACATGGTCGTGCCCCGAAGGGGAATGGCGACTAATTTGTTTCTCGGTACTCAAGCTTGATCATCATATTGACTACCTGCGACCCCAGACGGTGAAAGCTTTTCTAGCGGCTACCTACAATGCGTACGAGGCCCGTCATAAATCCGGGTTTGGTTCTGAAATCCCCGGGATTTTTTCCCATGAACCACATATTGCTGCCGAGCCGCTGCCCTGGACCGACACATTACCCGCACGGTTTAAGAAAGATCACGGATACGACCTTCTTGGAGTGTTACCGCTCTTAGTACTCCGTGGTGGTGACGAAACAAGCAAGGTTCGATGTGATTTCTATGCAACAGTTAGTGCTCTGTACGAAGAGGCATGGTTCGAACAAATAAGTTCCTGGTGTAAACGGCGTGGCTTGGAGTGGACAGGCTATACAGAGGAGCATGTCGCTGCCCATCCGGCACGTCAGGGCGATTACTTTCGGACGATCCGGCACCTATCTATTCCTGGCACTGACCACCATGGATTCCGGCTTGATCGTCCGCGAACGGTACAGGCGGCCGAAGTCAAACCGGCAGTGTCAGTCGCGGCGCTTAACGGGGTTGATCGAAGTTTAGCTGAGGCCTTCGGTGGTGCAGGATGGGGCGTTACCCCAAACGAGCTTCGTCACGGTGCCAATTTGCTTGCAGCGTACGGGATTGGGTTTCAAGTGTTTCGGGGATTTTTCTATTCAATGGGTTCTGCGGATGCGGCAGATGATTGGCCGCCTAGTCTTTCGCACCAAAATCCCTATTGGCCTCATTTCGGGGAACTAGTTGACTATGTGACCCGGTTGTCCTCAATCGTCAGTCAATCAAAGGCGTCGACTTCTGTTGGAGTTTTGTATCCATGGACGAGTATTGCTGCTAATACCGCCGATGGACGGCCGAATGGTCGGGCCCGTGAGATTGCCGAGATCTATGAGGGACTCATTGATGGTCTTCTTGACAATAGCGTCGATGTCCATGTGCTTGACGAAAGATTTTTGGGGGAATCCCGTCTTGAAAATGGGGTATTGAAGCAAGGTGATGTGGCTGTGGACACTCTCGTCTTGCCCCCCACGCCGGTTATTGGTCGGTCGGCAATGCGTCGTATTGCCGCATTAGCTCGCTCTGGGGGTGTGATTGTTGCCGTTGGTGAGCGTCCGTCTGGTAGTAGTGAAGCTGGCGCCAAAGATCGTGGTATTTCTCGAACAGCAACAGACGTTTTTGGTAAGAATGTGAGTTCCTCCGCCGGCGTAAAGATCGGTAAGGGGCGAGCTTATGAGGTCAGTGAAAACCTTCAGGAAGCGATCGAAAGCATCGTAGCGATTGTCGCGCCGAAAATCACAGTGGAAGGTAGTCATGATGTGTTCGCTGTGGAGCGTCAGGTTGACGGGGCTGCGGTACAAATAGTCGTAAATCGCTCAAACGAGAATGCAAAAGTCTCAATTACGAGTGGTGCGCCTGGTGGTGCTGAGGTATGGAATCCAGAAACCGCAGAGATTGTTCCGTTGCCACTTGCAGGATCGCGTGGGAAACGGAAGTTTGATCTTGAGCTGCCGCCACATGCTGCACGTTTGGTGGTTTTTGATGCATCAGCCAAGGCTACTCGTGTGAAGCGTGAGGGCAGTCGCAAGAGACCAAAGAGGACTGAATTCAAAACGGATTGGACCTTTGCACTTGCTGATGGGACCCCCGTTGGTCAAGGGTCTGTGAAGCAGTTTGAGTTGCCAGTTCTGCGCACAGAGAGTTTTGCTTTGGGTCATGGTCGGCTTGAGCAACTGAGAGATCCGTCCTACGACGATGCGGATTGGCGTGAGACATGGCTGGTCCGTGCTGGAGCTGACATAGTCGGAAACTGGCGAGGGAAATGGATTACTGGTGTCCGAAAACATGGTGGGTGGGCTGTTGATCGTTCGAGTGATCAACATAAACGTCTGAGATTTACTCGGTCAGTTGAAGTTAATGAACCTCCGATCAAGGCAATGGTTTCATTTTCTGCGGTGGATGTTGCCACTGTCTATATGAACAACATTCAGGTCGGAAAGTCCGAGGAGTGGGCAACTCCTGTCACATTCAATCTAATGCCGTACTTAAAGCTCGGCGAGAACACTATTGTTGTCGACGTGGAGTGCACGTCTGACTCGCCTATATCAATGCTTCTGGAGTCTCAGATTGATTTGCGCTCCGGAGATTCCGTTGTGCTTGTTTCAGACGCCACATGGGATGTTGCAGCTATTCCGACTGAAGTGTGGTCGGAGCGTTCGTATGATCGGGACACGCCTCTTGTTACATGGGAGCGAGGCCGCCCACCAATCCAGCCTTGGGGCCATATGCCACTGAAGGGTGACCAAACAGATTTCCCCCGGACTTTGATGTATCGGCAACGGCTTCCGGTCGGTTGTGTGGGAATTGGTATTCCCAAGATCAAGGGAGACTACAAGGTGTTCGTAGACGTTCGTGAACGCCAAGCTGACATTGAAGGCATTTACAACATAACCACAGGGAAGCTACTCAGTGTGGAGATCGTCGCAGTGGATCGTTCAAGTGGGATTCTTGGCCCGCTTGATCTATATGCACGTTCCGTCTCTGTCGCGCTCAAGCCTTGGGCTGAGCTTGGTTATGGCTGGTATTCAGGGACAGGGATATACGAGCGGAACTTCGATTTGACTGCCGGGCAAGCTGACTCGCGTGTGATCTTGGAACTTGGCGATGTACGTCATACGGCAGAGGTGTTTGTGAATAATCGTCGGGTTGGTGCACGTCTTTGGGCACCTTATGAGTTCGACATATCTCAGTACGTGCAGAAGGGAACGAATTCGTTGAGCGTGCGTGTGAGCAACCTGCTCGCCAACGAGATGCGGTGGAAGCGTGACGAAACCCGCATGGGAGATCCTTGGCATCGGTACTGGCATGAGGACAATATTGAACCAGAAGCTCTGGTCTCCGGTTTGTTAGGGCCTGTAAAGGTTCGTTTCGAATCTATTGGGTAGGGCTAGCTGTCGACGAAGGACACTGGTCAAGGTTGGCGTAGTTTCTGATGAAGCTGTAAGCACGTCCCTTGTCATAGCTTTCAAGTCGTTCGATTCGTCCACATGCGGTCATGACAACCGGCGTGTTTTCAGGAAGGTCCCTATCCGGCTGAACAATTAGTTCGTGGCCTTCAAATTCGGCTGCTAGCCTTCGCATTTCATCGGTCAGAGCAGCAATGGCTGGGTTGAAGTGAACGATTACGAATCCGATTTCTAGGTTTGCGACCTGAATTTCATCCGGTAATGTTCCGGTTCGGAACCCCGGTGCTGCAGTTTCGTTTACGTGAGGGCCAGATGTGGGCGGATCGGTGGCATACGGTTCATGGGGCTCGTTGATTGATGCGAGGACGGTGGAGGTTTGGAGGTTGGTTGATTCTCCAGGAGCCGGAGGGTTTGCTTGGTTCATACATATGAAGTTCAGTGGCATCAGCACCGCCATCATTGCCGCCATGTACAACCAGAATCCCCGACCGAGGCCCCCGCGACGTGATCGACCCGAGTCTTTATTTTCTTTGTTGGCGCGGTCTTTTTTTGATGGCTTTGACGAGGAAGCAGACGAACTATTGGGTTGACTAGGCTGTTTGCTTGCGCTGCGGTTACGACGACGACGACGCGATGCCATCTAACTTTCCTTCCAGTGAGATGGTAGAAGTATAGAGAAGCTTTTCGGTTGGGCTTGAGGTTTGAACTGTTCTATGTGTGGTTGTTGCTCAAGGGAAGCGGGAGATATCTCGTCGCTGGTTCCTACAGGTCCAAAAGTAGGTCGAGCTACGCTACAATCTGTAGCGCAAGCAAAGAAGCTTGTTTGAAGCTTCTCCACATTACATACATACATTCGCTCGATTAATTGGTTTAGTCGTGGCATGAGGTTCGTTTGAATGCCAGTTGTTTCTCCCAAGCGCGAGTTTGTTGACGGTCTTAGACAACATCAAGCTGATACGGGATCGGTTCCAGTCCAAATTGCATTGTTGAGTGCTCGAATTGATGAGCTTACGGAACACCTCAAGGTTCGGACAGGTGACAAGCATTCTCGTTACGGATTACTCAGAATGGTTGGACGTAGGCGTCGATTACTCAAGTACCTTCAGCGTAAAGATCCAGACCGGTATCGAGAGGTTATTACAAAGCTTGAGATTCGGGCGCGTCGTTAGCGTAAGTTTTCGTGGGAAAGTTTGGATGAATGTGTCGAGTTGGGATCGAACGACACAATTAAATGAATTGGCGATTCGTGCCGAAGCGGAATCACAATTCTTGAACAGCAACAATTAATTTTTAGTTGCTTCGGCACTTGATTGTGGGGACCTAAGAAAGAGCCAAGAACCGAGGGCGCAACCGTGTTGCGGGCTCGCTTCTTCGCTCTTTGTCCCTGAGGATGAGGAGTTGTGATATGCATAAGATTGAAACCCAGTTTGGGGGTCGGCGTCTCACGTTTGAGACCGGTCGGCTAGCTCCACAAGCGCACGGCGCAGTGGTGGTTTCCTACGGTGATGCGGTAGTGCTTGGCACGGTTGTCATGTCCAAGCCATTTAGAGAAGGTCTCGATTTTTTTCCGTTATCGGTTGATTACGAGGAGCGGAGTTATTCCATTGGGAAGATTCCAGGCTCTGTGTTTCGCCGGGAAGGACGACCGCCGCTTGCGGGGATTCTGGCGTCCCGATTAACCGATCGGCCACTTCGGCCCTTGTTCCCAGAGGGTATGCGTAGTGAGGTTCAGATCATTCTCACAGTGCTCGCTCATGACCATGCTGTAGAAACCGATGTCATTGGAACAATTGCTGCGTCGGCAGCGCTGATGATTTCTGGAATTCCGTTTGAAGGTCCTGTGGCTGCGGTTCGTGTGGGGTTAGCAGATGGAGAGTTTTCCCTCAATCCGACGATTCAGGAAAACGCAGAGGGTGATCTTGATTTGGTGGTTGCGGGTACTCGCGATGGTGTGGTGATGCTCGAGGCCGGAGCCAGCGAGATAGATGATGACAAGATGATTCAAGCTATTACCTGGGGCCAAGAGCAACTGCAGGCAGCTATCGATCTACAGCTTGAGCTCCGCGATTTGGTCAAGCCTGAACCTCGTGAGGCGATTATGGAACTTCCAGATCCTGCGATAGCTCCAGCCATAGAGGAGCGATTTGGAGACGCAATTGCTGAGGCCATGCGTGTTACCGATCGGTCTGAACGTAGTGAACGGATGCATTCAATTCAGGATGAGGCTGTTGAAGTCTTTGCGGAGCAATACGAAGCCGGCGACGTCGGTGTAGCTATGCATGACTTGGAAGGTGCATATGCACGGCGTGCGATCGTCATTGACAACGTGCGACCTGACGGTCGTGCAGAAGACGAAATCCGTTCGCTGTCGGCTGAAGTGGGGGTGTTGCCCCGTGTCCATGGTACGGGTCTTTTTCAGCGTGGAGAGACGCAGGTGCTTTCTGTCGTGACGCTTGGAACAATGCGCGATGAGCAAAAAATTGGTTTGAGTGATCTTGAGGAACTCGTTGGGCCGAAGCGATATATGCATCACTACAACATGCCTCCATTTGCGTCGGGTGAAGCTCGTCGTCTTGGAGGGCCCCGTCGACGTGAAACTGGTCACGGAGCACTTGCCGAGCGGGCCTTGTTGCCCGTGGTCCCGCCACAGGAGGAGTTTCCCTACGCAATTCGTGTGGTTTCCGAGGTTCTTTCCTCTAACGGATCAACTTCCCAGGGATCTGTCTGTGGGAGCTCGCTGGCGCTGCTTGATGCAGGTGTGCCGTTAAGGTCGCCGGTGGCAGGAATATCCATAGGTTTGGTCACGGCCGATGATGGTTCGGTGAAGGTTCTGACAGATATTCAGGGTGCTGAAGATCACTTCGGCGATATGGATTTCAAGGTGGCGGGCACGGAACGCGGAATCACTGCAATCCAGCTTGACATTAAGGTTAAGCATTTAACGGCAGAGATTGTGGAGACGGCAATTCGTCGTGGCCGGGATGCCCGGATCAAGATTCTTGAAGTGATGAACGGTGCGATCTCAGAGCCACGGAGTGATGTCGGCGAGTTCGCACCTAAAATTGTTAAGACGCAGATTGATCCTGAAAAGATTGGAGCCATCATTGGCCCTGGCGGTCGGACGATCCGCCGGCTTGAGGCTGACACAGGAGCTTCCATTGATATCGAGGAAGACGGGACGATCATGGTCGGGGCACCGTCACGGGATGGTTCTGATCAGGCTCTTCAGATGATCAAAGATATGACTGGTGAGGTTGATGCGGGACGGACCATGCTCGGTAAAGTCACTCGAATTTTTGGTTTCGGTGTGATGGTCGAGTTCTTGCCTGGCCGTGAAGGATTGGTTCCGCGCCATGAAATTGCAGAGGAACCGCCAAACATGATTGAAGACGTCGTGAACATCGGTGACGACATCATGGTGATGGTGATCGAGACTGATGATCAGGGTCGTGTCAACCTTTCACGACGTGCCGTGCTACAAGGTCTTTCAGTTGAAGAAACACGTGCATCTGCTACGCCGGCTCCGCCGCGTGGTGGTCGTGGTGGACCTCGACGTGAGGGACGTGGTGGCAGACGTGACGATAGAGGTAGAAACGGCGGTCGTGGTGGTCGTGGACGCCGAGACTATTAGGTTAGGTTCTTGGGATGGCGTCGCTGCTTAAGATTGCTGTGTTTGGGGCGGCTGGCCGAATGGGCCAGGCCGTCGTGGATGCCGTTACTGCTGCTCCTGACATGGTAGTGGTAGCTGGGGTGGATTACGCATCAAGCGATCAGGATATTCCGTGGTTTACTGACACGTCGGACGCGATTGAGATGGCCAACCCGGATGTTTCAATTGATTTCACCGTGGCCGATGCAGCGGCAAGAAATGCGCTTATCGCAATCGAGTCAGGCGTATCGCCAGTTATTGGTACGACGGGAATGTCTGACGCTCAGGTTGTCGCGATTCGTGCAGCGTCAGAAACTTCGAATGTCGGTGCGTTTGTTGCTCCGAACTTTGCAATTGGTGCGGTGCTCATGATGGAAATGGCCCGTTTAGCTGCCCCGCATCTCGACCATGTGGAGCTCATTGAACTGCATCACGACCAGAAGATTGATGCTCCCTCTGGTACGGCGGCTCGGACCGCCGAGCTGATTGTACAGGCGCGTGCGGGACGTCCGGCCATCGACGCACCGACGGAAAAATTTACCCTTGAAGGGGTTCGAGGTGGTGCGCACGATGGTGTGCGAGTGCACAGTGTGAGGTTGCCAGGATTCGTGGCTCATCAAGAGGTGATTTTTGGTGCGCTTGGCCAAACTCTCACCATTCGACACGATTCGACTAGCCGTGAGTCATTTATGCCAGGAGTATTGCTCGCAGCCCGTCGTGTACGTGAGCAGGAGCGACTAGTAATTGGTCTGGAGCATCTACTATTTGATCAGGACATTGAAGAGTGAGTCGAAAATACGGGATAGGCGTTGTTGGTGCGACAGGTGCGGTAGGGCGGGAGTTCCTATCGGTGATGGAAGAGCGTGGCTTTCCGGTTGGCGAGTTGCGTCTCTGGGCATCTTCTCGAAGTAAAGGACGACAACTCGAGTTTAATGATGAAAAGCACTCGGTGGATGTGCTCAGTGAGGACGCGCTATCAGGACTTGACTTTGTTCTGATCTCGGCCTCAGGGGCCATCAGCCGGGAAGTTGCACCAAAGGTTGCGTCGGCCGGAGCGATCGCGATTGACGATAGTTCGGCGTTTCGATATGACGACGATGTTCCGCTTGTCGTTCCGGAGGTTAATGCGGAAGATCTTGCTTCCCACGAGGGGATTGTTGCTATTCCAAATTGTTCAACGACCCCTATTGTGCAGGCGCTTGCTCCGCTCCATGACGAGATTCCGCTGTGTCGACTGATTGCTGATACATACCAGTCGGTGTCTGGCGCCGGAGGTCTTGCGATGGACGAACTCGGAATTCAGACACAAGCCATGGGTCGTGGTGAATCAGTCCCGGTAAATACTGATGTTTTCCCGCACCAGATTGCCTCGAATCTGATTCCTTCCATTGATGACCCACGGGATGATGGATACTCCAAAGAGGAGTGGAAAGTCTCGGCGGAGACCCGAAAGATCATGCATTTGCCAGATCTGGCGGTGTCCGCGACCTGTGTTCGTGTGCCGGTCTTCCGTGCTCATGCGGCCGCGGTGCATGCTGAATTCGAAACGCCGTTTTCGGTTGAACGTGCCCGATCAATCTTAGAAGGGACCGCCGGCGTGTGTGTGGTCGATGATCTAGCAGGCGAGCAATATCCGATGCCGAGCACGGCGGCAGGAAATGACACTACTTGGGTTGGTC
This sequence comes from Chloroflexi bacterium UBA6622, assembly GCA_002433065.1. GTDB lineage: Bacteria > Chloroflexota > UBA11872 > UBA11872 > UBA11872 > UBA11872. The sequence goes on along the minus strand of DJHK01000017.1, from coordinate 24,388 downwards.
GGATTCGGGCTGATATGTCTCATCCAAATGGAATCGTCTTTTGGGTGGTTTCCGACAATCTCCGAAAAGGTGCTGCTACTAACTCTATTCAAATAGTGGAGTCAATGATTGACCAGGGGTTGCGGTAACCCTCCGTAGAGTCCGGCGTTTATTTATTGCCAACTCGCATCGTGAGGCTGGCTCGGACATTTCGTATATGGTGGCGTTTCTTTTGGTAGCAAGCAGATAGACGTGACGATTATCGAGTGGCGCCGCTGGGTTCACTATTTTGCGCGACGAAAAATGGTTAGATGTGTGTAGGTGGGGCTTCTTTTACAGAAGATCCCATCCTATGTTCTGAGCACAGGTACAATTTTGGTTATCAAGAACGGATGCCACGGCTGCAAAAGTCGGTCGGGGATGGTGGGAATTGCATGCTGACGTTTGGCCGGCTCATCACTGCAGTGGTTACGCCGTTTGATAAACAAGGGTCTGTTGATTACGAGACTTTTGGACGTCTCGTTGAAGGGTTGGTTGATGCTGGTAATGATTCGATTGTCGTTACCGGGACGACCGGAGAGTCTCCTACGCTCAGCGAAAAGGAGCGTTTTCAGCTCTATCGCGAGGCGCTTGCTGCTGTTGGGGATCGTGCATGTGTGATCGCGGGCACCGGGGGAAATCACACGGCTGAAAGTGTTCACCTATCGCGTGAGGCGGCCGAGATTGGTGTACATGGCTTGTTGCAGGTGACGCCGTACTACAACAAGCCTCCGCAGGACGGTCTTGTGGCCCACTTCAAAGAGATTGCGGCCGCTACCCCGCTTCCGAATATTCTGTATAACGTGCCTGCTCGCACAAGCCTCAACATGACAGCCGATACGGTGGCTCGACTTAGTGCGGTTGAGAACATCATTGGTGTTAAGGAAGCGAGTGCTGATTTCGACCAGATTGGAGAAATTGCTCGAACTGCGGAGGAAGGTTTTCAGATATATAGCGGCAACGACAGCGATACATTTCTGATCTTGGCTCTTGGAGGTGTTGGTGTTATCAGTGTGCAGTCCCACGTGGTGAGCACTGAGACCCGACGAATGATTGACTCGTTTGTTGACGGTGATTTCGAGGCGGCACGCCGGCAGCATCTCCGGCTCTTACCGATCGCTCGTGCGCTCTTTCCAGCAGGGTGGGCCAATCCTATTGCTGTGAAGGCTGCGCTGACCATGAGTGGATTTTCTGTTGGCGTTCCAAGATCGCCGCTTATCGAACTCCCGGCGACGATGCAGGACGGCTTACGGCAGGTGCTTGATTCCTACGAGCTGGATCCATTTCTTCAGGCCGCGGATGTCCGTGCATAGCGCGTGAACGATCTTCCAGTATTCCCGGATCTGGAGAGTCTGTCCTCGGCTGTCAAAATTTGCGATCGGTGCGATCTTCACGTTGGACGTACTAACGCTGTTCCTGGCGAGGGGTCGGCAAACGCTCGGGTGGTACTTGTTGGTGAGGGTCCAGGTTTTCATGAAGACCAGCAAGGCCGTCCGTTTGTGGGGCAGGCCGGCAAGTTGTTAGATGAAATGATTACGGCAATTGAGATGCGTCGTAGTGACGTGTTTATTGCCAATCTGCTTAAATGTCGGCCGCCGAACAATCGGGACCCGGAACCTGAAGAAGCTACGGCATGTTTCCCATATTTGGAGCAACAGCTCGCGTTAATTCAGTCTCGTCTTATTGTGCTACTCGGACGATACGCGCTGAATGCGTTCTTTCCTGAGGCTCGAATTTCTCGGGCGCGTGGTGTAGCCCGACGGCTCCACGGACGGACGTTTCTGCCGGTGTATCACCCGGCGGCTGCCCTTCGTCAGTTCAAACTCCGAGATGTGCTTGCCGAGGATTTTCAGATGATCCCCAAACTGTTAGCTGATGCTTCATCGGCTGAGGCCGATCCGCCGACGCCTCCTTCGACCCGCCAATTGTCGTTGTTTTCGTAGGCGTCGAAAGGAAGGATGCGCTAGTGGCCCATGCGATGACCTCAGACACAGTGCGAATTGTGTCTATTGGGGGTATAGGAGAGATTGGAAAGAACTGTACCGTCATCGAATATGGTGACGATGCGATCGTTCTGGATTGTGGAATCACGTTTCCTGACGCCGACATGTTTGGCGTTGATCTGGTGCTACCGAACTTCTCGTATTTGCGCGAGATTCGCCACAAGCTTCGGGCATTTGTGATTACGCATGGCCACGAGGACCATATTGGAGCGCTGCCATACGCGCTGCGTGAGTTTGATGTACCGGTTTTCGGGTCGCGTCTCACAATGGGTCTTGTTGGGGTGAAAATTGAGGAGGCTGGTCTTGAAGAGAAGGCTCGGTTACAGACCGTGGCTGCTCGGGAATCGGTAACGCTTGGGGCGTTCAGGTGCGAGTGGTTCCACGTCTGTCACAGCATTCCGGATGCGATGGGCATCGCGGTGCATACGCCGATTGGAACCATTGTTCACACGGGTGACTTTAAGCTTGATCACACTCCGGTTGACGGGATTCCGCCCGACTTTCAGACGTTGGGGCGTCTTGGCTCGGATGGGGTTCTGCTCCTGATGTCGGATAGCACTTATGCAGATCATCCGGGTCATACACCGTCGGAGGCGCAAATTGCGGACACATTTGCTCGGATATTTGAGGTTGCTCCAGGGCGGATTATCGTTGCCACTTTTTCCTCACTTATTTCTCGCGTTCAACAGGTTGTAGATGCGGCGCATGAATTTGGCCGTCGTGTCTGCTTTGTCGGACGCAGCATGGAACGCAATGTTCGGGTCGCCAGTGAGCTCGGTTACCTGCATCTACCAGAAAATGATCTGATAGTTGACTCTAGTGATCTAGGAGACTTTCCGGCTGAGGAAATGGTGGTTATTTGTACTGGTTCACAAGGGGAACCTCGGTCGGCGCTCGTCCGGATTGCAAACCGAGATCATCGCTTTATAGACATCATTCCTGACGACACGGTGATTGTGTCAGCCACTGCCATTCCCGGGAATGAGGAGGCTGTGAACAAGACAATTGATCGGTTGGGTCGTCAGGGAGCTCGGGTGTTGTATGAGCGACTGCTTCCGGTTCACGTCTCTGGTCATGGTAGCCAGGAAGATCTCAAGTACATGTTGTCGACATTACAACCCAAGTTCTTTATGCCGGTGCACGGCGAGTTTCGGCATCTCGAGGAACATCGACGGCTTGCGGTTCAGGTGGGGGTAGACGAAGAAAACATCTTGGTTGCAGAGTCAGGTTCCGTTGTCCACCTCACCGCGGACGGTATTGATGTTGTTGATTCGACCGATGTCAGCAATGTGTTTGTCGACGGATTAACCGTAAGCGGTGGTGGTGATGTAACCCTTCGCGATCGGCGACATCTTTCAGAAGACGGTGTGGTTGTGGCAGTTGTTAATGTGGACCGTCATAGTGGAAAGTGTTTGGCCGAGCCGGATATCATCTTCCGAGGGTTCGTTTACCCTCCGGAGGCTGATGCCTTGCTGGATCGTGTTCGAAATGCTGTTCGTTCGGCTATCGAGCAGGGTGATCATCCGGATCCGGACCCCGAATATTTACAAGACAAGATCCGGAAGGTGCTTGGGAGGCAGCTTTACCGGGAAACCCGGCGACGACCGGTGATTTTACCGATCGTTACCGAGGTTTAAGAGCGGCGCGAGCGTTAGCTCGGGCCGAGGAGGGCCTCCCGTGGCCGAAAACCGAAAGGATGGACGACCGCAGGCAAATTCAGTGCGGTCTGATCGCTGGGGATTAGTGGGCCTTTGTGGAGTATTCATTAGCGGGCTTGCTGTTCTCGCATTCGTGGGTTACTTCGCTAGTGATACCCCCGTGTTTACAGGTGCAGCTCAAGCCGTAGCGTTCGTTCTTGGTCGAGCAGGCATATTGGCCCCGGTTGCTGGTGTATTTATTGGTGGTGCTCTCGCAATTGGTGGTGCTCGACGACGGCCTAATATCGATGTGACTCATCTCATCGCTGCTTGTGTATTTCTGGCTGCGTTATCCGCAATGGTGGATCTGGCAGCAGCTTCGACTGAGCAGGGCCTGTCATCCGCCGGTGGATTTGTTGGCGGCATGATGGCTAGAGCTATACGTGCGAGTGCCGGCGATCTTGCTGGATACATCGTGCTAAGCGTGTCGGCCGTCTTGGCCTTGGCGTACGGACTAACTGCATCTCCGTGGGGGCTTGCAGCCATTCAGTGGCCTGGACGGTTCATCATTGTGGGTGTCCGCGCAAGCCTATCGTGGATCAGAGGAGTAATCGTTGCTGCAAACTTTCGGGCTCGACCATTTTTTACACCGAATGGAAAAACTGAACAATCTGCCGACGTCGTTATAGATGAAGAAGTCGCTACTGTGGACGTCGTGGAGGAGGTTTCTGATGCTGATGAAGATACGTCATGGGATCAGAAGCCTCTTATCCGGACAGCTGAACGCGTATTAGCCGAGGTGCCTCCTCCCCCGAAAGATGGTCGCTGGAATCTCCCCCAAATTGATTTGCTTGAGATTTCTGAAGACGCGTCAGAGGTTTCGGAACAGGAAATTGTGGCGAAGGCTGCAACAATTGAAGAGACGTTAGCGTCTTTCAACGTACAGGTGACGGTTGCTGAGGCTGTTCCTGGGCCAGTCGTAACTCAGTATCTTCTTCAGCCCGGTCCTGGGGTAAAGGTTGCACGGATCACGACTCTTGCAAACGACCTGGCGCTGAAATTGGCGGCACGAAGTGTACGTATCGAGGCGCCGGTGCCTGGCCAACCATACGTAGGTCTTGAGACACCAAATACAGATCCTGCAACGGTGACGTTACGTCAGGTAATGGAGAGTGAGGCTTGGGTAGCCTCGGATGCCGAGATAAAGATTGCACTCGGTCAAGATGTAGCGGGACAGGTGCGCGTCGTTGATTTGACGCGAATGCCGCACGTGCTTATTGCCGGAGCTACCGGCGCGGGAAAATCGGTTTGCCTGACGTCGCTGATTACCGGGCTGATGTTCACTAAGACTCCGGAAGAGCTCCAGCTTATTTTGATAGATCCCAAAATGGTTGAGCTAGTGGCCTTCGAAGGCGTGCCGCATCTACGAATGCCGGTTATCACAGACGTTAACGAGGTTGTGAACGTTTTGACGTGGGTAAGCAACGAGATGGCCCGGCGATATCGATTGTTCAATAAGACTGGAGTCCGAAACGTCGTGGCCTACAACAAGGATCCGTTGCCTGGAACGGATGGTCCGTTGCCATACACGGTTGTAGTCATTGATGAACTCGCTGACCTCATGATGACGGCCCCTGGTGATGTCGAACGGTTGCTTGCACGTCTTGCCCAAATGGCCCGTGCAACTGGTATTCACTTGGTGATATCGACGCAACGTCCTTCGGTCGATGTGATTACCGGTTTGATTAAAGCTAATTTCCCTACACGGATTTCTTTTATGGTTAGCAGCCAGGCAGATTCTCGGACTGTTCTGGACGCGGCAGGTGCTGAGCGCCTCATTGGGCGTGGGGACATGCTGTATCTGCCGCCTGAGGGTGGAAAATCGCAGCGTGTCCAAGGTGTTTTTGTAAGCGATGACGAGATTCGGAATGTTGTTGGTCACTGGCGTGAGCAGGGCGATCCGATGCTTGTAGCACCGAACGAACTCAGAGAAGTGACTGAATCGGAGAACGATGAAGACGAAATGTTTATTGAAGCGACCGAACTCGTAATGCGGTATGACAGCATTACACCAGATATGCTCTCGCGAGAGCTTCGCTGTGGACGTTCCTTGGCGCTGAAGCTTGCGCATCGGCTTGAGCAAGAGGGTTTTGTTGGTGAACCTGCGCCCCAATCGCTACGTCGCCCTGTTCTCCAGCGCGATCCTACTGATTAGCGGGTACGTTGCAAGTTCAAATTCTTCACGCCAATGGTGTGGGCCAACGGAATGTTTTTTGATTCCTGCGATATACAGGGCGTTGTAGTTCTTTCGTTAGGGAAACGTAGTCGGTGACCCCGGAGCCGTTTCACAGTAGTCCGATGCGAAGAGGAATTAGTTACGGACCTTTTGATAGATACTAGTTTCCAGGAAGTAAATTTAGGTGACGACTATGCTTCGGCCGTGGACTCTCCACCTATCAAGATCCCGGGAAGTAGTACTTCAATAGGGCTCACCGCAGGATTTGCAGCAGCTTCACATAGATACTCGACGCCCATCCGGCCCATTTCTTCTTTCTGAAACGTCACAGTGGTCATTGGAGGGATGGTGTGTGTTGTTGCCATTGGAGCATTGAGTTGCGTAAACGTGGTGCCGACAAACGAGATGTCGTTTGGAATTGAAACACCAGCAGCGGTCAATGTCTGGAACGCCGCAAGGGCCATAGGAAGATTTTGGACGTAGATGGCATCGGGGAGATCTCCTCGCGCCAACAGAGTTTCGGCGACCGCTGTTCCGGTCGTTGCTTCTTTGGCCCCAAAGAAAATGTCGTCATCGGTAATTGGTTGTCCGGCGGCGGCGGCAGTCTCTCGGAATCCGACAAAGCGAGTACCGTGATACGCATCCAGTGTGTTGGGATCACCAGGAAGGGCCACCGAAAGTCGTTTGTGCCCAAGATCAAGAAGGTGGGTAGCCGCTGTGCGACCCATATCGTAATTGTCTGGTGCCACGTATGCGCAGCCTGGAACTACGCGCTCGCATACGAGGGATGGTCGATCGTGAGTCTTCAGGAATTCGATGTCTGTCGAGCTCGGTCCGAATGTCAGTAGCCCGTCAACCTCTGGAGCCTGCATCGACGCAGTTTTCAGGTCATCGGGTCTGAAGGTATACAGACCGATGGTATGAGCCGTATGTGCGACGGCCACTTGGGCATGAAAAAGCGCAAGCGTATATGCCCCAGGATCAAAACCATCTCCATAGAACACACCGATTTTTGCCATGCGTAGATTCTACGTTGTGCGGACGTTAGATATTAAGACGCATTTCGGAGGGCGGGTTGGGTCAACCACGCAAAGGAAAAAACGATTGCTACGACAGTAGCCCCGATGAGGGTTGCGAGTTGGATGCCAGCCAATTCCGCGATGGCCCCGATGATCAAGGAGCCCAGAGGTGCTAGGCCGATAAACGTAATGGTATTGAGGCTCATCACGCGACCGTAATACTGCTCTGGGGCTTCGAGTTGGAGCATGGTTCGTACGGCGGCAGAAAACACCGTGTTAAGCAGTCCGACTAAGACCAGCAGCAGCACCGAAAGACCAAAGTTGTTAGAGATCGCAAATCCCACGAGAGCGAGGAGATATCCGGCGACCGAGAAACCGGTAAGTCTTCCGTTGGCCGGGAGCCAACGTGCACTCGCGATGGCAAACGCTCCAAGCACAGCCCCGAGACCCGGAGCTGATGCAAGCCAGCCAAGCCCCGTAATGTCCGTTAGGAGCACTTCTCGGGCGAACACCGGTGCCAGCAGTTGGTACGAACGTCCGAACAGGCTGCCGACAGCCGACACGAGGATTACAACAACGATTAATTCACGGGTAAACGCGAAGTGCAGACCGTCTTTGACGGACGTTAGTACGGGTTCGTGTTGTCGTGGTTCAAATCGAGGCAGATGGAGAAGGGGGAGAGCGATAAATACGGGCACAAAGCTGGCCACGTTGATGAACAGCACCGTCGCAAGCCCAACCGCAGGGGCCAACAGTCCTGCTACGGCTGGCCCGACGAGAGCACCACCAGAAAAGACAACGGCGTGGAGCGCGATGGCTTTACGAAGGTCAATGCGGGGCACTAGTAACGGGACAATTGCTTGGCGGGTTGGTTGATCCACGGCTTCAATAATTGCGCCGAGGAACATCACCACGATGATGTGCCAAACCAAAACCAGGTCCGTTGCCACGAGCAGGGCAAGAGTCAGACCCAAAAGGGCTTGCCCACTCTGTGTGATCCAGAGCAGCAGGCGTCGATCCATACGGTCTGCGATGACTCCGCCAAAGAACGGTAGAACAATCATTGGAGCTGCACGTGAGGCGCCCACTACACCAAGCCAAGCCGGGGAATTTGTCATATCAAAAACAAGCCAACCCACGACGGTGAGCTGCATCCATGTCCCGCTGTGTGAGAACACGAGACTGAACCAGAACAATGCGAAGTTGCGATGACGCAGGACACCTAACCGGTGTGATGTATCGGACGTTGAGTTCGGGGTTTCCGGCATCGGCCGCCGGTCAGTCACCGAGTGGTTGGAAGATCGGCAGGTGTTGCGGGTTCGAACGTGGGAATGGCCAGCGGCTCATGTCGGAATACGGACGGCGCACTGAATGTGTTCTGGATCACACGGCCATCTGGATACACTTCCAGACGTTGGATATTTCCACCCAGTGCGAACGTGATTGCGGGTTCAAGCGCTCGCCCGTACACCGTCTCAAACGCGGTTTGGAGGGCGATTTCGGTTGGGCCGTAGATGTTGATCCACTGATCGTTGTCGGACTTTATGATTAGCGGATAGCTGGTCCCATTGACATCAAAGTAAAGATTGGCGATGGCGTCGGGATTCGGGGTGACGAGCCACACGTCGCCCTCGGCAAACATCGAGTGCCCAGTGGCCTGATCTTTCGAATCTTGAACCTCAAACCGGCCCAGAGGTCGTTCTGCATCCACTTCCTGTACAAAACGTCGAGCAAATTCGGTTGTCAGGTCGTTGGCGTTCCAATAGACGATCTGTATTCGTGCGGGCAATTGTTGAAAAAGCGCATCAACACGACGGTCGGTCGTGAGACTGACGATCATGTCGGTTTTTTCGAGAGTAGCCATCGTGACTTGATTTGCGGTAATCAAATTTGCTTGGGGTACGTAGCGACGTAGAAAGTTACGGACAAGCGTGCGCTGGTTTTCAAGGAGTCCATTGGTTCCGTCGGGAAATGCCACCGCGGAGTCTGTAATCACTACGGTTCGTGGAAGATCGTCCACAACGGAGCTTCTCAGTGCTTTCAGCTGGGCTTGGGCCAGGTTGTATCGTCGCCACTCATAGGTATCGTCAGGGAAAAGGTGAGACCCTTCCCAGAACTCATTCCAACTGTAGATGAAGATCAAACTTGGCTGCGTATGGCGAGCCAGCCAATCCGTTTCTTGAAGATAGCGATTGTCATCGCGAATTACACGTGGCAATCCATCTCGGGCAGCGACGCCTCGGTTATCGAAAATGTAATTCCAGGTGACGATGTGGTGTCCAAACTGCGATTGGGGCAGGTCGACAACAAAGTTGAAAGGTGCATACGTTTCGGGCCATCGCTCGAACGCAAATTCTTGAACCTGGGATGGCGGCAGGTAGGCGACGGACCAGTCAAAAATCACATCGGCGGACAGCGCCGCTTCAACCCTTCGCGGGAGTTCGGTGAAAAACCAGGTCCATGACGCGATGTCGGTCATGCGTTGTGGGAATCCGTAGGCGTAGACCGCGACTGGCAGCCGTCCCTCAGCATCAGTCAGCCACAGGTCGCGTGGAATATCCGAGTAGAACGCAATCGTTTCGTCGACGATCTTGCTGAGACTGGCTTCGTTGGCGGCGATATAGGCGCGGTCGCTGAGCACCGCCTGCCCCCCGGCGTGCAACAATTCCCAGTCATAAAACAGTCCTATTTTGAGGCCGTGACGACGCAGCGAGTTGATAATTGTCGTCGTGGGCTTGAGGTTTGCCCCCTCGTACCATTCCCAAAACACACCGTCCACGCCAAGGTCACGAATGAGTCGGAAGTTAGCGTCGTAATACGCAGGCGTTCCGATTTGCGACGGATGAATACCGATACGGTCCCAGTTGAGGCTGTGGGTAAAAAATTCGGATGGGAGGTTCGCATCGCGCCACCAGTCGAAAAAGTGGACTGCGCTTGTTGGTGTTCGGGGCGGTAGGTGCGGTCGTTCGTCGGCCCGGTGAGGAACTCTGGCGAAGCTCGGGATCGATCCTGTTGTGGTCAGCACCGTGGCGAGATCAATAGGGACCGCGACAGACGAGTGGTCGGGGTCAATGACCCAGGCGGCTCGTTGAGCACGGAGTACGTACCCGGCAGTCGTTGGCTCAACCGCCATAGGCAGGCCATAGAGGTTGATTGCGGCGGCCTCACTATCCAGAGGTCCGTTGGCTGCGCGATACGCCGTTCGTAAGGCCATGCGCCATGGTTCTGAGCCTGTGAGTAAGGCCATGTGGCGAGTCTGGATGCCTGGCCAATCGTCCCCGTCATCCTCGGCCCAGTTAGCTGACTGCGGCACCCCGAACTGGTTGAGCAGGAGCGGGTTGTGCCCACGAGCTGCCAGGTCGTCGAAGGCGTTGGCGATGGAGGCCGATCCGTGGGGATGCCACCGCAGAACGCCTCGTTCAAAGACTTGAGAAACCAGTCCGTCCATGATGAATCGACGAGAAAGAGGGGCGCCTAGTGTTTGTTGACCTCCTAATGCTTGCCATGCGCTCCACAGGCGGATGTTTCGGTCATCGGTCACTGAAAAGCCGAGATCTTCGTTTCCATCAATCGTGGTTGGGAAGAATGCTCCAGCATTGATTGCCACCTCACCGTTCTCGGCGTGGGCACTTGACGCAGATGTTCCCAACATGGCAACAAGCGCAATCATCACGACACATACGATTCGCCACGGAACAGTGGGACAATCAGGGAAGTATTGGCGGCGTCTGTGGAAGATCATGTGGGGAGTGTGGCCTGGGGTTTAGTCCAGCGGGATGCCAACTCGACGGCCATCACGAGAGGATCGCGCGGCTGCTTCGAGAAACTCCATGTATTGGTAGGCACGGTCGAAACTTGGAGCTAGGCCGGTGTTCCCGCTGCCATCCCGGACAGCGGCAATGAAATCCGCCTCTACATTCGGATCGTAAATTTCGTCTGAAGGGATCTCGATTGGTTCGAGTTCGGCGTCGTCTATGGTGGCTCCGAGGATCGAGTCGGTATCGAGGTCGTACACCAGCGTGCCTTGGTCGCCATAGAGCCAGAGTTCAGACGCCGGATCGTGATGGGCTAAGCCTGACCATTGATAGACGTAGTCGGCACCGGACGCCAATTCACCAATTGCCGTAAACGAGTCAGGTACGCGTACTGGTCGAAACGCTCGTGTTTCAGGATCTCGTCGTTCTTTGATGTGGACGTGCGTCATGGCTTGCACTGTTCGTTCTGGCCCAAGCCATCGCTGCAGAACTTCGACCATGATCCCGACGTTCATGACGTTGTGTCCGCTAATGTCGAAATCTTGTCGCCAATGCAAGTCCTCGTTCTCAACGGCAACGCCGGTAAAGGAGGTCATACGAGCTTGGCGCAAGGTGCCGATGAAACGATCGACCCCAAGCAGCCGACGCATCGTACGGTCCCCGTGAACTCCGTGGCCCGGAGGACAGATGGCCGCGACCAGATGCGGGTGCGCTGCAGCGGCAGCTCGCATGGTCCGAGCCTCGGCAAGATTTCGTGCCATTCGAGCTTGGCAAAACACATGTTTTCCGGCTTCTAGGGCTGCTACGGAGATCGGTGCATGCAGGTAGGGCGTGGTTCCAATCCATACGATATCGACTTCAGGGTGTCGGACGACTTCCAGCCAGTCATCAAAGATGTTGGGGACGTTGAATTCACTGGCAAAGGCCTCAGCTGTGGAACGGCGGCGATTCGCTACAGCGACGACGGAGACATCAGGGACTTCTTCAAGGTTCGGCATGTGTCGGGAACGTACGATGTCACCTGCACCTACGATGCCAATGCCGAGTGTGCCGTCAGTCATGCTTACTCTTTTTCGACCGCTGTGTTGCGCCCGGCATGATGACACGTGGGCTGGCTTTTTGGACATGTTGAGATTGTTATTAATGACGTGTCGGAGCCAGCCGAAGTAATTTTGATCACTCAATGGGCTCGATTAAGCCTTGGAAAGGGCGCTGCTCGTGGATAAAGACGTTGCGGGTCATGTACGTGTTGCGATTGTGGGTAGTGGCCAGATGGCTGGCGTGAGGGCCGAACGACTGGCCAATAGCGCGCATACGAGTTTGGTGGCAGTTGCGGCGCGAAACGAGAAGACGGGTACAGAACTTGCAGCACGACATGGCGTTGAGTACACATCGGATTGGAGAGCTACCGTTGGAAGGCCGGATGTGGACGCGGTGGTGCTGACGACGCATCCAGATACCCGTGCCGAGATGGGGATGGCTGTCCTAAGCGCTGGGAAACATCTGTTCACCGAATCTCCATTGGCGATGAGTCCTCGGGATGGCTCACGTTTACTTGCGGTGGCGAATGAGAATGGGTTGGTAATACGGGTTGGGCATACCAGCGTAATTCGACCCGCCCAGTGTTTGATTCGAGAACAGATCGCTGCGCTTGGTGGTCCTGTGCATGACCATGCGGTGGTACAGCCTTCAAATGATGCGCGCCGCGGTCGTCGCCCTGGTTTTGATCAACGGATAAGCGGACATCCCGTCGTATATGCGGTGATACTTGGGCTTCAGGTGATATATGCCCGTGGGCCGATTGTGGAAGTTTCAGCTGGAACGTGGATGGAACCGGACGGAGATGTTTTTGATCGATGTGCTGTCCACGTAACCCTGAGGTTCGAAGATAGGGGTTTGGCAACGATTACTTATCGACGTGGATTTTCTGGTCAGGCTCAGGCCGGACGCAATGTGCTTTGCCGAAACGGGTCAATCGCGTATGCCGACGGAGCCGGCCATATTACGGTTACGGCATCCGGAGAATCTCGTGACATTTCCGTTCCGGAAGCGGATCCGTGGCGTGAGGAACTCGACGAATTTGTCGAATCGATAGGTACTGGCCGTCTCATGACGGTCTCTGCTGATGAAGCGATGCGGGTGGTTTCGATCTTCGATGCGGTTCGTAGGCATTCAAACGGATATCGAGTAATGTCCTTGCTATAGCGAGGAGAACGAATTCCGACATGGTTCTACTGAGCCCTCAATTTGCGCCAATCGTGTTCAGTAGTGTTTGTCGAAGTTGCTATGTGTTGGTAACACCGAGTTTTTCCTGCATGCCTTTGGTCGGGCACTCCGTACGGTGAGCGAGTACAAATCGTCCCAGGATCGATTCCGGGATCGTTTTGTTCCGGCGTTTGCCCACCGGGATTTTAGTCGCTTGTGGCGGGCCAATTTGGGTACCACGATGTCTTTTTGGATGCAGTCAATCGCTCAGGGTTGGCTGGTAGTCCAACTAACGGACTCGCCCTTTGTACTCGGTTTGCTGGCGTTCTTTCGATCCATCCCCATGCTGATCCTCTCGCCGTTTGGTGGGGTGCTTGCTGACCGCTTTAACCGCATCCGATTGTTACTGGGAGCACAAGTACTTATGGGTGGATCAGGGCTGGCCGTTGGGATCCTGGTCGCGATCGATGTGATTGAGGTCTGGCATCTTGCACTTGCCGGCATCACGATTGGAGCGTCGTTCGCGTTGAGTGTGCCGGCTCGAAATGCGCTGGTATCAGATTTGGTGCCGCGCGATGTCATAAGCAATGCCGTCGCGTTAACAAACACAACTATGAATGCGTCCCGGGTCGTTGGTCCGACGCTGGCCGGATTTCTTATCGGGATTATTGGCATTGCCGGCACATATTTTGCTCAGGTGGGTGGCTATGTTTGGAGCACATTGAACCTTCTGACGGTCAAGGGTGGTGATGATCATCCACGTGCCCGTGGTTCGACTCTCGGGGCTTTGCGTGAGGGGTTTGGATACGTGTTCAGGACCCCGATAATGCTTGCACTAATGCTGCTTGGGATGTCCCCTGCCCTGTTCAGCATGCCCATGATCATGCTTCTACCAGCCTTTGTGAAACAAGATTTGGGGGCGGGGCCTGAAGATCTCGGGTTGCTCATGGGTGCCTTGGGGGTGGGTGCGGTCATTGGTTCGTTAATGGTGGTGACATACGCCAAGCATCGCTATAAAGGTCCGGTTGTTCTCATGTCCGCTTTTACCTTTGGTGCGCTTGTAATTGTGCTGGCGTTTACTCGATCCTTAATGGTTTCTGGACTTGTCCTGTTTATTTCCGGGTTTTTCCAGGCGGTATACATGGCGACAAATCAGTCCATCATTCAACTGTTAGTGCCAGATCAATTACGGGGCCGCGTGCTGTCAATCTGGATGCTGAGCTGGGGATTGACCCCCCTGGGACTATTGCCAATGGCTGTAGTTGCCGAGACGGTGGGGACGCCGGTCGCGATGGTGATGGGTGGCGTGCTAAGTGTGCTGGTCGTGCTCGGCGTCATGATTTGGAATCAAGGATTGTGGACTATCGATCCGGAGCAGGTATTGGCGGATCGCGACGAGGAATCTCGGGTGTAAACGCAGGAAGACGCTGTGCTCCACGCTTTCGGATCAGCGTGTGAACCGGCGGCATGGGAAGACCGTGTACGCTGCGGTTTCTGTTACTCCGTGACGAAGGAAAAGTATGCAGAGTGGGGTTGTTGGCTTATTGCCAAGCGATCTAGGAAAGATCACCCTTGGTGACATTCGCGAGTTGCGTGCACTTGGCTTTACTGGGACGACCGTGCAACTAGGCGAGCCGGATCAATATCAACCTGAAGAATTCCAGAGAATCCGCGCCATGCTCCACGGTGAGGGTGTGGCCGTCGCTCAGGCTAACGGGCTTTACCCGTCGCTTGTGGACCATGATGAGAAAGTCCGTGCCGCGGGGATTGAAGGTTTAAAACGGCACATGCAAGCAGCTCGTCTACTCGAAGCTCATACGCTCTACGTACGACCTGGCAGTCTTAATCCAGCAGGTAGCTGGGCCCCCCATCCGGAACACCAAAGAGAGCCTGTATTTGAACGGGTGATTTCTAGCCTGACTGCGGTAGCCGTCGCTGCTGATGCGGAAGGCGTCATTCTGGCTCTCGAAGGGCACGTGCTTTCCGTTCTCGATCGGCCGTCGCGGGTTTCTGAAGTGCTTCGTCGGGTACCGGCTAAGTCTCTCGGGATGAATTTTGATCCGGTCAACTTCGTGGGAAGTATCTGGGACGCATGGACGCCTCAAGCTCTTATAGACCGCTTGCTTGACGCGACCAGTGGTCGAGTTGTCGCAGCTCACTGGAAGGACTACATCGTGGACAGTCCGTTGGTTCTCCATATCAGTGAAGTTCCAATTGGTGAAGGGCTTGTTGATCACGTGGCAGGATTGACCGCGCTGAACGAGGCTGCGCCTGACACTTGCGTGTTGATTGAGCATTTGCCACCAGAACAAATTCCTGCGGCCAAGCGGAATATTGATGCTGCGATGTCTGACGCTGGTCTCACCTGGGATGAGCCCTAATGTCCTTGGGTCTTGAGGGACGTGTGATCGTTGTCACTGGTGGAGCTTCTGGGATTGGTCGAGCTACCGCCGAACTATGTGCAAAACGCGCCGCGCATGTAGTCGTAGCAGATGTGGCGACAGACAAGGGAACAGAGTTAGCGGCCGACCTGTCGAGAGCAGGATACTCCGCAATGTTTGTGGAGTGTGATGTTGCGAATGAGTCTGCCGTCCACGAGTTAATGGACCGAACAACTCGTGCTTTCGGTCGTTTGGACGTCCTTATCGCGTGTGCCGGCATTTTGGAGGGTGCTGCCATTGGGGTTGAGGATCTTGATGTTGAGACGTTTGATCGGGTTCTCGATGTCAATGCCCGCGGCTCATTCCTGTGCGCGAAACATGCAATACGGGCGATGGGAACATCGGGGCATGGTGTGGTTTTGTTGCTTGCGTCGGGGGCGGGTGTCACTGGCGGGAGTTCCTCGTATGCCTATGGCGCGAGTAAAGGCGCCGTGCATGGTCTCGGTCTCGTGTTGCAAAATCGGCTTCAGGGACGTTCAATTCGGGTTAATACTGTTGCGCCCGGGAGCATCGCGACCCCACTAAAAAACAAGAATGTGGAGGATGTTGGTCGGAGTGTTGGAACAGATGAGGCAACTATCAGGCGTAAGCAAGCCGAGCTTTTCGATCCATCTGGCGTGGCCCGTGTCCTTAGCTTTCTTGCGTCGCCTGAGGCTGATTATGTGCGTGGAACGGTCTTCACGTGCTGAGACCGTTGTTGGATCAAGAATTCTAGAATGATGAGACAGGTCAACCATATGTGGCATTACGGCAAGACGCTATGACGACTGAATTCAATCCCGTGGCGATGGACACCAAGTGGCGTCGTCGCTGGGCAACACAAGGGATGTATCGAACGCCAGATCCGTCCGACCGTCCTACGTTCTACTGTCTGGATTTTTTCCCATACCCCTCGGGTGATGGGATTAGTGTGGGTCATCTTCGTAATTACATCCCATCAGATGTTGTGGCTAGGGTGATGCGGATGCGGGGATACGACGTGTTGCGTCCGATGGGCTGGGATGCTTTTGGTTTGCCGACCGAAAACGCAGCGATTGAAACCGGCCGTCATCCTGAGGATCTGACCACGGAATGGACTGCAAATTATCGTCGACAGCTTGATTTGGCTGGGACATCGTATGACTGGGATCGGGAAATTAATTCCAGCCATCCTGATTATTATCGGTGGACGCAGTGGGTTTTTCTCAAGTTGTACGAGCAAGGCCTTGCGTATCGGTCCACCGGGCTTCAGTGGTGGTGTCCGGTGTGTGGGGCCCTTGCGAATGAAGAGGTTAATGCTGATGGGACTGATTGGCGTGGTCATGCAGACATTACCCGCCGTGAGCTCACGCAGTGGTTTTTCAAGATTACGGACTATGCCGACGAGCTAATTGACGGTCTAGATGATCTGGACTGGCCGGAGGAGACCGTTCGAGCGCAGGTCAATTGGATAGGTCGAAGCGATGGAGCTGACATCTGCTTTACGACGGATGATGGAGATGTGATCAGCGTGTTTACGACGCGTCCCGACACGTTGTTTGGGGCTACGTTTATGGTTTTGGCGCCTGAGCATCCCTTGGTTTCCAGGATCACAACTGACAGTCATGCTGTCGAGGTTCGGGATTACGTGGATGCCGCTGCTCGTAAATCTGAACTTGACCGGGTGGCGCTTGATCCGGACAAGACCGGTGTTTTTACCGGCGGCTACGCGATTAATCCTGTGAACGGCGAGGCTCTGCCCATCTGGATTGCCGATTACGTTCTGATGTCGTACGGGTCTGGAGCCATCATGGCCGTGCCTGCTCACGACGAACGAGATTTTGCGTTCGCGTCGAAGTTTGGCATCGAGATTCGGCCGGTCGTTGCGCCGCCAGATTGGGATGGAATGCCGTTTGATGAGGCATACCTGGGCGAAGGGTCGCTAGTTAACTCTGGCGAATTCGACGGATTAGGTGTTGACGACGCTTCTAGCGCTGTGACCCAGTGGCTGAAGGATCGTGGGACTGGTGATTTCGCAGTCAATTATCGACTGCGTGACTGGCTCATATCACGACAACGATATTGGGGCACACCAATTCCAATCGTCCACTGTGACGATTGCGGTGCGGTGCCTATTCCGGAAGCCGAACTTCCGGTCGTTCTGCCGCGGGTAGATCAATTTGATGTTCAGGAGCTCCGTGGTAAATCTCCGCTTGAAGCTGCGGAGGATTGGGTGCAAACGGCCTGTCCGAGTTGCAATGGTCCTGCTCGTCGTGAAACGGACACCCTGGGAGGGTTTGCATGCTCAAGCTGGTACTTCCTCAGGTTCTGTAGTCCGCATGAAGATGGACGGCCGTTTGATCCTGAAGCGGTGCGCCGGTGGATGCCGGTCGATCTTTATGTTGGCGGTGGTGAGCACCGGGTCATGCACCTGTTGTACGCCAGGTTCTGGACCAAGGCGTTACGGGATGCGGGCGTTCTCGAGCTCGAGGAGCCCTTCCGGAAGCTTCGGCACCAAGGGATGCTTCTAGCCCAGCCAGGGTGGACTATTGAGTCTGATCTTCAAGTGGACAGTCAAGGTAGTGCACGTGTGATCGCAACTGAGGGCGTTGATGCTTATGACGCACCAGGCGCCGCTCAGTCGTATCGCCACTACCCCCTCGATGCGAAATTTGATTTGACCGGTGCCCGGAGCGATCGTGAAGGGGTGAGCCTCGTTGAGTTTCGGGCTACCAAGATGTCCAAGTCGTGGCGCAACGTTGTTACTCCCGATGAGGTTGCGGCAACGGTTGGCGGTGATGCATTACGGGTGTACACGCTATTTATGGGTCCATTTGATCGCACGTTGCCATGGAGTGAACAAGGACTGGCCGGAGTGTCACGGTGGCTGGGTCGTGTCTGGAATCTTGTGCTCGGCCAGACCGTCAGGGAGAGCGAGCGGCGACAAGACATGTCCACGGATGTTGAGGTCAAGTTACGACGCCGTCTCCATCAGTTGGTTCGCCGTGTGGGCGAGGACATTGATGCTTTGAAGTTCAACACGATGGTGGCGGCCCTTATGGAATTCACGAATTTTCTTATCGAGATTGACGATGAGGACATTCGAACATCAAAGGCGTGGCAAGAGGCGTTGGAAACCTTTCTCATTTTGCTGGCCCCTAGCGCGGTTTTTATGGCAGAGGAGCTTTGGGAGCGGTTAGGGCACACCCGCAGCGTGCACGAGCAGGAATGGCCCGCATGGGATGCGAATGTGGCGGCTGACGAGACTTTCACGCTGGTGGTCCAGGTCAATGGAAAGGTCCGGGAGCGAATCGAGGCCTCTACTGCGATCGACGAGATGCAGGCGAGGAGACTGGCACTCGCCAGTCCACGGGTACAGGCTCATCTCCAAGGCCTCGAGGTGCATAAGGTTTTTTACCGTCAGGGGCGGTTGATTAACCTGGTTGTTCGCTAGTTCGTCACGAATATGGCTTAAGTTACGGGGTCTAGAGCCCGTGTGCGATATACTCCCGCCGCTCGGTGGTTTGTAAAACATCACTAGTAACGTCGCCTGACGATGGCGTCTAAGTCGAATTAACGGAGGCATATTGTGGCCGCAAGAAGGCGAGCTGTGGCTCGTGCCTCTAGTAAGACAGGAAAGGCTTCCAAGGCTCGTGCCAAGGCAACAAAGTCACGTGCTCGTCCAACTGCGACGGTGAATACCACATTGAAGTCGATGGATGACGGTCAGGTTCGATGGATCTATCAAACCATGCGGCGTATCCGTCGATTTGAGGAAACTGCTGAAGAGGCTTTCAAAGCTGCCAAGATGCGTGGGGCGCTCCATTTCTATATTGGGGAAGAGGCGACAGCGACCGGAGCCTGTGCGGCGTTGGAGGACGGGGATTTCATCACGAGCACTCATCGGGGCCATGGTCACTGCATTGCCAAGGGTGCCCGAATGGACAAGATGATGGCGGAGCTGTTTGGTCGCACGACAGGGTATAGCGGTGGTAAGGGCGGCTCGATGCATATTGCGGATCTTGAACTTGGCAACCTGGGCGCTAATGGCATTGTTGGGGCTGGTATACCGATTGCTACCGGTGCAGCCCTTGGATCGAAACTGCGTCAGGATGGGCAGGTCACAATTAGCTTCTTCGGCGATGGCGCCGGGCCGACTGGCGCCTTCCATGAAGGGGTGAACGTGGCGGCTACCATGAAACTCCCCGTGATCTTTCTTTGCGAAAACAATCAATATGGGATGGCGACCCATAATGAATTTGCGAACGCTGCCCCGATCAGTGCTCGGGGTCCTGCATACTCGATTCCAAGTCCAAAGATCGACGGTAATGATGTGTTCGAAGTCTATGAAACGGTGAAAGAAGCGGCGGATCGAGCGCGCAACGGTGAGGGTCCAACGCTCATCGAATCCCTCACGTACCGCCACAAGGGCCATACGGTCCTTGATCAGAAGAACTATCGTACAAAGGAAGAAATTGCTGAGTGGGTCGCTCGCGATCCTATCGAACGTTTTCGAACGGCTGTGTCGTCTGCCAAGCGCATGACGGCCAAGGAATTTGATGCGATTGACGCAGACATAGAGCGGGAGATTGAGAATGCAGTTTCGTTTGCAGAAGCTAGTCCGTGGCCAACGCTCGATGCTATCGAGCGTGATGTGTACGCGGAGTAATTCCCATGGCAAACACAATGTCTAACGGTGCAACCCGCGAAATCTTTATGAGCGAGGCTCTTCGAGAAGCTATCGACGAAGAAATGCAACGTGATCCCACGGTGTTTTTGGTTGGAGAAGAGATTGGCGTGTGGGGTGGGTCGTACGCGGTGTCAGCTGGGCTTCTCGAGAAGTACGGTCCTGATCGGATTGTTGACACACCGATTGCTGAGGCTGCTATTGCTGGGCTCGGTATTGGGGCGGCACTTACCGGAAGCCGGCCGATTGCGGAGTTCATGTACAGTGATTTCATGGGTATCGCGATGGATCAGATCGTTAATCAGGCGGCCAAGAATCGATACATGTTTGGGGGGAAGGCGCGACTCCCGTTGACCTATAGGGCACCTTTTGGTGCGGGTACGGGAAACGCCGCTCAGCATACCCAGAGCCTTGAGGCGTGGTTTGTTCATGTGCCGGGACTCAAGGTGATAACTGCCTCCACACCCTACGACGCTAAGGGTCTACTCAAATCGGCTATACGCGAGGATAACGTCGTGGTGTCGTTCGAGCATAAGGCGCTCTATGCCATGCGCGGTCATGTGCCAGAAGAGGAATACCTGGTTCCTATTGGTGTGGCTGACGTTAAACGTGAGGGTACCGACGTAAGTGTGATCACATATGCCCGGCAGGTTCACTACGCGCTTGAAGCGGCCGAACAACTTGCCGCCGAAGGCATCAGCGTTGAAGTTGTAGATGTTCGGTCACTCTATCCACTGGATACTGATGCGATCCTTCGATCAGTGCGTAAGACGCATCGTGCTGTGGTGTTATATGAGGCTGTGCGGTTTGGTGGGTTTGGTGCGGAAATTGCCTCACAGATTCAAGAACTTGCCTTCGACGATTTGGATGCTCCGGTGTTACGTGTTGGTGCTGCCCATGCGCCTGTGCCATTCTCGGAACCACTGGAACAGGGTTCTTTCCCCGATGCCGAAAAGGTAGCGGCGGCCATTCGCGAGTCGCTTCAGGGCGTCCGCTAGGCTAGCTGTTTAAACCTATGGCCACACCTATTCGAATGCCGTTGATGGGCATGACGATGGAAGAAGGTGTTGTGAGTGAGTGGCTTGTTGATGAGGGTGAAACAATCAGCAAAGGTCAGGAAATTCTTGAATTCGAAACTGACAAGATCAATGCACGGGTAGAAGCTCCTGCCGACGGATTATTAGGTGGTGTTGTTGCCCAAAGTGGTGATGCGGTGAAGGTTCAGGGGCTACTGGCTTGGGTCCTTGAAGATGGTGAAACGGCTCCAACGGAGGATCCGGATCCCCCAGCAGGTGGTGGTCAGACGACGGAGACTGAGCCTGCTGTCCCGGCACCCCGGGTTCCGGTTGAAGCTCCGGCTATGCAGGCTTCCACGACGGTTGCTGAGGCTCCGGTTGTGACAGCTCCTCAGGCGTCAGTAGTGCCGGCTACAGCTCAAGTTGTGCAGGTGCCGAAGGTTGGGGCGCGAGTCAAGGCCTCGCCGTTAGCTAAACGTGTGGCTCGGGATCTGGGGGTTGATCTTGCGACGGTCGTCGGGACTGGTCCTGGGGGCCGAATAATTGAACAGGACGTGGTTAACGTCTCGAAAGCTCCAGCAGCAGTCGCGCCGTCCACTAATCCGACTGTGGCTCCGGTCGCGGTACCAGAGCTCCCAGCGGGCAGTGTGATTCCGCTGGCCGGCGTGCGTGGTGTTATTGCTGACCGAATGCAGCAGAGTTTGCAGCAGAGTGCTCAGGTTACTTTGGTCGCCGAAGCTGATGCCCGTCGCTTCCATGATCTCCGCACTGAGTTAGCCTCCCGTCATGAGGCGACACTGGGGTTCCGGATCAGTTACAACGACATCCTGGTCCGGATCTGTGCCCAGGCGCTGCGTGAACATACTCGGGTGAATGCCAGCATTGTTGGTGAAGAGATCCATCTCCACGACGTCGTGCATGTTGGATTAGCGATGGAGGCTGGCACAGATCTTGTTGTAGCAAATGTGAAGCATGCCGATCGTAAGTCGTTGGTAGAGATTGCCAACGATATTCGTTCGTTGGTGACCCGGGCGAGATCCGACGGGTTGGGTCTAGACGACATTACCGGTGGGACGTTCACAATCACGAACCTGGGAACCTATGGGGTTGACGCATTTACACCTGTTCTCAATCCTCCGGAATCGGCCATCTTAGGAGTGGGAGCCTTGCGAGAGAAAGCAGTGGCTGACGACGGACAGGTAATTGCCCGGCTTTCAATGACACTTAGTCTGACGTTTGACCATCGGGTACTTGATGGTGCTCCTGCGGCTCGATTCTTGGCTCGAATTCGGGAACTTATCGAACAACCGTACTTGCTCCTGTGATTCACGGCTCGTGGCCATGGGTCTTTAGTACACGGCGGACGATCCTGCAGTTCGCTGGCATGATGGGGAGTGGTCGTCTTTCAGGTAACTAGCTTATGGATCTCGTTGAGTCGCATGTGCATATCTGGACTATCGGGCATCAGCGCTATGGTCGGCATCCGGATTCGGATACGCAGCCTGACATTGAGGCTCGACCATCGGAGTTGTTCAAGGCGCAGGATGAAGCAGGCGGTGTTCGCTGGACCGTCCTGATTCAGCCCAGATATTACCTGTGGGACAACAGCTACTTGGCAAAGGCTGCGACTGAGTTTCCAGATCGTTTCGTAGTTGCCGGTCGTGTGGATCCGCTTGCATCTGGGGCTTCTGATCGGCTTCGTGAGCTTATGCAGTGGCCTGGATATCGTGGTATTCGGCTTGCTCCAAATACTGATCAGGATCGGTGGCTGGACGGCGAAGACCAAGATCCGCTCTGGACAGCTGCGGCATCCACGGGCGCCACAATTGGACTATTGATTTCGTGGAATCAACTACCTCAGGCCGCCCGAATGGCATGTCGTCATCCGGACGTGACGATCGTTATTGACCATCTAGGAAGCCCGGATTACTCGGAACCGTCATCGATTGAAAACCTTTTACGGCTTGCCGATTATCCTAATGTCTATGTAAAGCTGTCGGGATATCCGTGTGGCACTGGTGAGAGATATCCCTACAGGTCGGCTCATTCGTTGATCGAACGTGTCTATCGGGTTTTTGGAGCCGAACGGGTAATGTGGGGAACTGATTGGCCCGTGTGTTTGTCACGGGCAACGTATCGAGAAGCCTTCGAATCTGCGTGGAACCTCCCTTTTCTTAGTGATGAAGATCGTCAATGGATATTCAGTGACACGGCCCGGAAGGCTTGGAGGATCAATTCCCAGTAGCGAAAACCGGTAGGAACGGACGACGGTCTAATGTACAGGGTTTGGTTCGTCTGATTGAGCTTCTTCGTATAAACGGTGAATGACCTGCTCAATTTCAGGCTCGCGTACGCTCAGATCCGCAACATCCGTTTGCGATTGAATGTGCGCGATGAGCTGTGGCGCGGTCAGACGATGACGTTCAAACTCAATCCACGTGCGTGTTTCCGCGGTTCTGATCACAGTGGCACCCTCTGGTAGGTCGAGAACTCGATTTGGTTCGTGCAGGTCGATAACAAGCTCTCGGTTTGACCCCAATCGCTGTCGGAGTACTTCCAGGCTGCCGTCGTAGTGCAATTGCCCACGATCGATGACGACTATACGTTCACACAGTCGTTCAACGTCAGCCATCTCGTGGGTCGTTAAAACGATCGTGACCCCAGCCTCACGATTCAGCGTTCTGATAAAGTCACGAATTCGTTGTCGGGCGCTTATATCGACACCGACGGTAGGCTCGTCAAGATAGATCACCCGTGGATCATGCAGTAGCGCTGCAGCAAGATCACTACGTACTCGTTGGCCGAGGCTAAGACGGCGTACCGGTACATTGAGGAATTCGTCGAGTTCGAGCACATGTCGAAATCTGTCGAGATTTTGACGGTAGGTTTTCTCTGGAACGTCATAGATTCGGCGCAGCATGTCGAGTGAGTCGATTACAGGAAGGTCCCACCACAACTGTGTGCGTTGACCGAAGATCACACCCATTTGGCGTGCATTTGCCGTGCGATCTTTGATCGGGTCAAGTCCATGGATTCGAATCTGGCCTGCCGTTGGATGAAGAATTCCGGTTAGCATTTTGACGGTGGTTGATTTTCCGGCGCCGTTGGGTCCAAGTAATCCCACGATTTCGCCAGCGCCTATTTCGAAGCTAATGTTTTTTACGGCTATGAACCCATCAGCCTTGGATGGCAGTAGGCCTCGGATAGATCCCAGAAATCCGTCGTGTCCTGCACGTTGTGGGAATGTTTTAGTCAGATTCGTGATGCTGAGGGCCGGTGAGTTCATTCGAATCCATTCAATATTAGTAAAGCCATTGAGTTGGACATCTCTTGGGTTTTTCTTACGTCATACGACGATTATTCGTGACAGGTAAGTAATTTTTTCGGTGTAAAGCAACACGCCCGGCCGGATT
>DJHK01000031.1 GCA_002433065.1 Chloroflexi bacterium UBA6622 | reverse complement strand
CTACCGCTAGACGATCCCCCAGTGTTTTGGAGTTTACCGTATTTTTATTTAAGTAAATCAACATTTTACAGTAATGCACTGATTGCGCATCATAACGTGACATCTTAATTTTGAATCGATGCTCTCGGGACATAGAGCATCAACCGGTAGTTTTTTGCTGAATCCCAGTCTGTTGCCATGCCCCGAGATTTACGACAACGTGTTCTATCTCGCCGTTATCACCAAGTACAAAAGCGCCGTCACGAAGTGGACGCATCGGTGAGCCTTCGACGATGAACCGGCCGTTTGGCTCAAGGCGAGCTTCTAACTTGTGGCCTGATGGCAATCCGAAAATCGCCCGTTCTCCCGTAACTTCGAGTGTTAGTCGTTCGCTGTTTCTTCGAATCGTGAGCTCGAAACCCTTGTCGAAGATAAAACGCCCATCGATTTTTTCAACCTGAGATGCAGTTGCGTGACCAAGAGGTTCGACGACTCTTGGCTCGTTTATAGTCAACAACGCATCCCACATAACCTCTGATGCAATGGTTCCGATTTCCATCTCATGAACACTCGGATCATCAACCTCGTCTGTCGATACAGCAAACAAAACATCACCATCCCAGCCGGTTGCTAACGGTTGAATCGCCCGGCCCATCGATGTCTGTACTTGAATGGCAAGACGTTGAATAGAAGCGTAAGATAGTTTGCGGTTGGTGACGACGACGCTAATAGTCGTGTTCGAGGGATTGACCCGACCGCCACTCCAAGTCTGGCTCTTGACGAATCCAAGATCATCTCGCTCGTAAGGCATCCCAGAAAGAAGGTCTGCAATAGTCGATATTCCATCCGGTAGCGCTTGGCCACCGTTGGCAATTCCACCTTTGCGGTCAACCACAAGACCGACAGGGTTTACGACCGCGAACGCTGCAATTTTAGTTTGTCCAATCTGGCGAAAAGCACCGCCCTGCCCTGAATGCAGTGGTGTCCCAAAATACATCCCGTGCACTGACATTCGGCCGGCACCGTGTGCACCGAGCGGGAAATGACCCTCCTTGGCATTACGTAAAGCGGCTGCGCCTAGTGCTGCATCCGGGCATAGCTCATTTAGGCGACGGTCGCCAAGGTCGAAGATAATGGCCCCCGACACAAACCCAACATTCGTGATATCGCCCGAACGGTAACCATCGTCTTTCAGCGCATGTGCCACCCCACTGGCTGCTTCTAGGCCGTAGATGGAGCCTCCCGAGATCACAACTGCGTCAAGGACCCGGGTGTCGTACCCCATCCGAAGCATGTCGACATTGAATGTGCCGGGAAAACCTCCTCGCACATCCACAGCTGCTTTGGCACGCTCCGGGAAGTGGAGCACGGTTGTGCCGGTCGGTCCCTCTGCATATTCGGCCACGCCGATACGCATGCCAGGAAACTCGAACGACAAGACCGGCCCATGAAAAGATGTATCGGGTGTTGGCTTGAATTCAGTAGTAGTCATAAACCTGGTTCCTTTTTATCAACCTCAATTAGTCCACTGGCCTCCTGCAGGCGGCGAACGTAGGAATCCGCCATTGGTGAGTAGAAGCTCTTTGCAGGAGCTGTTGCGATGATCTTGCCTTGATTAATCACGGCAATCTCGTGGGCAAGATATCTCACGGCAGCGAGATCATGCGAAATAAAGAGTGTCGCGAATCGAATCTCGTTCTGCAGCTCCTTGATAAGGTTGAGAATCTGCGCCTGTATTGACACATCGAGCGCACTGACCGCCTCATCGAACACAACAAATTTTGGGGTTGTGACAAGCGCTCTGGCAATTGAGGCTCGTTGCCTTTGCCCACCTGAGAGCTCGTTCGGTAGGCGCGACGAGTAGTCCTCACTGAGGCCTACACGTTCCAAGATTGAGACCACTGCTTTGATTTCCTCATCCCGCGTTATGCCAGTCCTCCATAACGGTTCTCCGATGGAACGCCCGATTGTCAGCTTTGGGTTAAACGACCATTCAGGATGTTGCAGTACGGCGGCGAGAGTTCCCGGCCGACGACGACCGATACCGTAGATCGGCTCACCGGCCAGCTGAGCTTGTCCGGCGTCAGGGCGTAGCAGACCGAGACAGACTTTTCCAAGTGTACTCTTTCCTGAACCAGATTCACCCACGAGGCCTAACGTCGAACCTTCCGGAATTGAGAAAGAAGCTTCACGGGCAGCATCTTTATAGGTGCGTGCCCAAGGCATTCCACTACGGTAACGGACCGAGACATGATCGAGGTGGATCATCTCAGCCCTCTGCTGCTCGAGCGGAAATACCGCGGCTAGCAAGATGACAGCTGACCCAGCGATTATTCTGCAATGTCGGTTCAGTTCTTAGATGCCAACATTCGTCTAACACATAGTCACAGCGCTCGGCAAAAGCACAAGCCTCCAGTCGTTTGGTAACTAATGGCGGATTTCCTCGGATACCTCGAATTTCGCCGTCAATGCCTTCTTCGCCGGGCATAGCTCGAATCAAGGCGGCGGTATAAGGATGCGAAGGCTCAGCGAAAACATCTTTTGAATCACCTAACTCCACGATGCGCCCAGCGTACATAACCGCCACACGCTCGCAATAGGATCTGACCGCCTTCAGATCGTGACTAACAATAATGAGCGCGGCACCACTTCGAATACTAATCTCCTTAAGAAGATCCAGAATTTGCAAACGGACGGATGCATCGAGAGCAGAAGTCGGTTCATCCGCAATAATAAGTCGCGGCTCATGCTCGATTGCCATCGCGATAGCAACACGCTGTGCCATACCACCGGAAAGCTCATGTGGATAACTCTTCAACACACGAGGAATATCGTCCAGACGAACCTGTTCGAGTACATTAGCTATCCTTGCCTCACTGATAGGTCGGCCATCCGTGCCAAAGAACTGTCGACTCACCTTGCGCGTTGGGTCTAGCGTACCGATCGGATTTTGAAAAATGTAGCCTAGGTGGCCACGGCGTAAACGTCCGAGCGCCTCAGGCGAAGCGGTGAAGACATCAGTAGCCACGACATCCACACTTCCACCGGATCGCCTGCCGGCACCTTGGATATGGCCACCAAGTGCTAGCGCCAACGTGCTTTTCCCTGACCCTGACTCACCGACAATGCCGATCCGCTCACCTGCATTGATGCTCAGTGTCACAGTGTCGAGGGCGTGCACAATGTTGCCGCGCGCCTCGAAAATCACCGTCAGATCTTCGACGTTGACGAGTGGTCTCTCTCCAAGTTCCGATTTGTTATTGGTCATGGGATCAGACACGATCCACTGGATCGACCAGGCGACGTAACCCGTCACCAAGTAGGTTCGTTGACAGAATCAAAGCAGAGATCG
>DJHK01000003.1 GCA_002433065.1 Chloroflexi bacterium UBA6622 | reverse complement strand
TCGAAACCCACCCGGCCTACCTTCCTTTTATTGACTGGCCAATTGGTGACTCAGGGCAATCCAATGACGCGCAAGAGGGTCTCCTGCACTGTCAGTTCGTGGTCCAACGTCCGATTCGGTGGATTCTCGCCTCGTATCGCCGCAAGCAGTGCTGCAAGGTCAGGGTGGT
Organism: Chloroflexi bacterium UBA6622; assembly: GCA_002433065.1. Classification (GTDB taxonomy): domain Bacteria; phylum Chloroflexota; class UBA11872; order UBA11872; family UBA11872; genus UBA11872. Next base: position 2,515 of record DJHK01000003.1, on the reverse strand, counting down.
AACGGGTACCTGAGGGTAGCGGCACCGTTTGCCAACCCTTTGCGTATCCGTCTCGGGCCTTGTCGAGGCATAGACGTAACGCTGGCGGTTCGAATGGCTCCATAATCATGCTGCCACGGTTTCCATATACCTCAAAACGCCGTGATTCTCTAGAGTTAACTTCCATGTTGGCTGACTCGAGGGTGACCATGGCCTGCGCATACTCCAGGACGGCGGCTGTGTTGTTGTGGTACCAGGGGGGATCCTCGGCATCGTGACGCTGGAAGCACGACACACGTTGTGGACGTCCCAAAATCGAAACGACGATGTCAACAAGATGACCGCCTTGGATAAACATGATGCCCCCGGCGCGTACGCCGGGTGACTCCCACATCTTCCACCGATCCTCACTTCCCGGCCAGGCCGAGTGGCGAGCCCGAATGGAGAATATTTCACCGAGTCTTCCGGAAGTCGCCCAGTCCAGAATGAATCTAAAACCGGGGTGGTAGCGCCACGGATAGCTGAGTTGCACGTGTAACTGACGTCGACCTGCGATCTCTATCACTTCTTTAAAGGCGAGGAGATCGTTCCCAGCTGGTTTGTCCAACCACACGTGTTTGCCGTGCTCTACAACTTCCCGAGCAAAGCCAAGGTTGTCAAAGATCTCCCCTGTGACGGCAATCGCACTGATGCTTTGGTCCTCGAGTATCTCTTCTTTCGAGGAAAACCAGTGAACGGCCTTATACGCCTCGTGGATGCCCAGTTGCTTGATTTTTTCTTCAGAGGGTTCGTACACCCCGGCGAACTCAACACTCTCGTTTTCTTGTAGGACGAGGGCCTTGTCGTGGGCGTGATCGTGGGAGATGCCGTACTGGGCCATTCGCATGGTTTGATCATGCGTGAGGACACGAGGCGTGTCGAGTGACGGCGAGGTCTGGCTTTTCCGTTGTTTGCCGATGTCCTACACCGCTGTCGTACACGGCCTCGCCGTTGCTTGATTGAAGCTTGCTCATTAATCGGCGTATGGTTAGCAGATCTCAGCCTCGGGTTTGAAGGACAGTGCGTCAAGAAGTCGTAGTTAGAAGGATCGAGCTCCGCGAGCAGGTTTTGTGAACGCGGCAGCAGATTTTGTAATCGTCGGTGGTGGTGTACACGGCGCGAGCTTGGCTTTCCATTTGGCATCGACCGGTGCTGGCTCTGTCATCTTGCTTGAGCAACACACGCTGGCCTCGGGACCGACGGGAAGGTCCGGGGCCATGATCCGGCCGTTGTTCACTGAGCGGGCATACATCGAATTGGTCACTGCGGCGACGGTGATGTTCGAGGAATGGGACGTGATCGTCGGGGGTGATGCGGGATACCGCCAGCCCGGATTTGTGCGTATTGTCAGTGAATGGACGGACGATCAACTTGGAGCCGATCTTAAGCTTTTCGAGAAACTCGGCGTCCGGCACGATCGTATTTCCCAGAGCGATTTGTCCCAATACGTCCCATTGGGAACATTTCATGACGACGAGCTGGGCCTGTTCTTGCCGGACGGCGGTTTTGCGGATCCGGTATGGACGACCCGTACCCTGGCGCGTGCGGCGGAGCAGGCAGGTGCCACGATTATGGAAGGTGTTGCGGTCACCGGAGTCAGCGTCACCAACGGCCGTATACAGGCCGTTGAAACCTCGGCCGGACGGATTTCGAGTCCTGTCGTCGTGAACTGTGCGGGGGCCTGGAGCCGGGACTTGGCCCGCATGGTTGGGGTTGAACTTCCAATTGAAGATCACCGGACCCCAACGGCCATTCTCTATGCCCCGGAAGGGTATCCGGAGGGTGCGCCGATACAATCCGACGTACGGAACAAGGTTTACATGCGGTCGATGGGTGCCAATCTGCTGCGCGTCGCGCATTTTGGATGGCATCCTGACCTAGCGAACCCCGATGATTTTGACGAGACTGTTTCGCAAGAGCAGTTGCGGACTTTGCGAGGTGCGTCACACCAGCGGGCGCCATCGATGAGATTCACACCAGTTTTTGGTGGGTTTTCTGCCATTTATGACATGACGCCGGATGGACATCCGATCGTTGGTCTCGTAGATGGCCCGGATGGGTTTTGGTGCAATTGTGGGTGGAGCGGCAATGGTTTTGCTAGCGCCCCGGCTGTTGGTCGATCGCTGGCACAATTGATCACGCAACAACCATTAGATATCGATCTCTCATTCTTTGCATGGCCGCGGCGAGACGACATCACGGTACGACCGGATATACAGCACGTACATCAATGAGTAAGCCAAGTACCCTAATTGGGGTGCCCCTGGATGCACCCTGAAGACCTCAATGAGGTCCGACCGTCAGGAGGAGATTGCTAATGGCCGAATATAGTCTTGCGACCAGTATGTGGGGCTCCGATCAAGCCTTCGACGACGTCATTGCGGGAGTGGCTGCGGCGGGGTTTGACCAGTGTGAACTGGCGGCATGGATGAATCTTGAAGATCAACTCACAGCCGGGGACCGTAGACGATCACTTAACCGACATGGTGTCTCGGCA
>DJHK01000023.1:122482-122663 GCA_002433065.1 Chloroflexi bacterium UBA6622 | reverse complement strand
GGATCCCTAATACTGAACGCGTTCCGAGAGAGCAACCCCTAGACCCGCCGGTCCAAACCAGCCAGCCTGGTCTACCCCAATTCGTAACATAACACTGCTCAGAATGTTGACCATGAGCTTCGGCCAACGCATCATGTTGGTACTACAGCGACTCGTCCCCAGTGGCGTGGTCCAGGCTGCA
>DJHK01000023.1:109460-122170 GCA_002433065.1 Chloroflexi bacterium UBA6622 | reverse complement strand
CCCAGTGGCGTGGTCCAGGCTGCACGTAATGCATGGAGGCGTTCCCAGGCATGAAGTCCATGACAGGCCACCTTCGACAACAGGTCTCACGGCTAATCACCGTCGCATTGCTTTTGGCACTAGCTATCAGCTTTGTCGCATGCGGCGGCCAAGAAGAGCCCAAGAAAAGCGGTCAGTTCAAGATGAACCAGGGCGAATGGTACTGCAAGGGTTACAAGGAAAAGAGCCCTGGAGACGCGAACCTTCTGCCGGGAGATTTCTACTGGGTTGGAACGGCTGGCCAGGAGTGTCCGCGCTAACGCTGTAACGCTCGACTCCGACAATTGAACGTCGTAGCCATAGTGCAGACCTCAGTGTGCTGGCACGACACAGGGCCAACCACTCCATGAACTATCCCTGTCGGATTGCTGACGACGTTGTCGCTTTAGGCCGATGGTGGGGTGTCCTGGTGTACCTGGTGCTTGGTGCCAAACCGGTATTGGTGGACGCTGGCCCATCAGGCCACGCCAGAAAGATTATCGATGCCATCCGGAGCATCGGAATATCCCCCTCCACGATCACGGGTATCGTCCTCACGCATTTCGACTATGACCATTCCGGCAGCGCACAAGAACTCTCACAGGAGTTAAATGCTCCGGTTTCGATTCACAAGGCCGACGCCTCGCTTCTTATGCGACCGCAAGAATGCCCCGGGCTTCGCCGGTTCCTTTATCACCCACCAATCCCTCGCCTTCTCAGGTGGCGGCCGCTTCAAGCAGACATCGAATTATCGAGTGGTGACACCCTTGGAGACTGGAAAGTTCTGCATACACCCGGACACACCCCCGGAAGCATCAGTCTCGTTCGTGGCACAGTTGGACTCGTCGGCGACGCGCTGGTTTACCGCAACTGCCAACTGCGGCCGAACGTATGGCACCTGTCCACAAATCACGCGCAGGAATTAGCTTCGGCCAAGATGCTCGCAAACTCCGGCCTCCAGATTGTCCTGCCAGGCCACTACGCACCGAGTACAGATCCGAGTGCCGTGGACCGCCTAGCTCGCAGGTTGGCTCATGGGTCCATTTAAAGAGTAAAGAGGGTCTTCACCCACCTCGCCCTGTCGGCCTCAACTTGAATCGGGATTCCAATCGAACGCCACCCCCCAGTACGTCTCCGGATGATTGAGTAACCCGTCATAGGCTCGACCAATCTGATCGGGACGCATCCGGTGAGAAATGAGCTTGTCGAGCTCCAATCGCCCAGACCGAACCAAGTCAAGCACAGTAGCCGCATTTGAGACCACAGAGCGACGAATACCCCGACCCGGATTTCTGGGAATCCGATGCTCGAGCGCACCCTTAATCGTGACCCATTGATAGTGAACCGGTTCAAGAAACTTGTTGAGATCCTCTGTATATTCTTGGCGGGGTGACCCGAGCAGGATGACCTCCCCATGCGGCTTCACGGCTCGAATGCCAGAAGCCGCAATGGCGGCATGCCCAACTGCGTCAACGACTACACGCACCCCAACTCCCGAAAGATCACGCAACTGGTCTTCAATCCCCTCTGAATCTTCACCAATCACGTGCTCAACCCCAACCTGTCGAGCTAAAGCCCGACGGGACTCAACCGGGTCCACTCCAATCACGCGGGCTCCAGACCGAGCAAATAGTTGCGCCGCGAGATTCCCCACAAGACCCAGACCCAAAATTGCCACGTGATCGTTAAGATCGAACTCTGCGGTTTGCAGAGCCGTCATAGCGACCAGGCCCATCCGCATAGCTGCCGCAACGTCTCCCGATATGCCTTCGGGAACTGGCACTAGGAGACAGTCGGAGTCATCTGTCGGGACCCAGTGGTGGGATACATGTTTGGCCATGGTGAACACCCGTTGACCGACTTCCAGCTCCGCAGCACGTGCTCCACACGCCAGCACCCGACCGCAATTTGCGTACCCGGGAACATACGGGTACGCATTCCAGTTACCCGGGATATACACACCGCGATCATGACCAGTAAAGTTCGCCAGTTCAGTCCCGGTGCTGATAAACGACCATTCGGTTTGAATCAAGACATCACATGACCTCGGTTGCTCCGGCATCTCGCATTCTTCCATCGTCACGTCCAGTGCCCGATGAATGATCACTTTCCGGCCGGTCAACACGATCCGGTCACGACAATGCAGCACCCAATTCAGTTAGTGTCATCCGGGCCCCATCACCAGCAACCGACGTTTCCGCAGCGATACCAAGAACCGTTGACCAATACGCTGCCTCGAGGCCAGCGACCGGGTCTTGTTCACCTCGAAATACTGGTAGCGCGTCAGCAAGCAACCGAACATCGCCCCCACCGTGGCCCCCTTTACGAACTTCGACATGGCGAAGTTCGTCACGACCATCTCGGCGTCCGCTAATCCGGTAGTGTCCAGCGCCGTCACGCCCCTCGACTTTGCCATCATCTCCCCACACCCCGATCTCCCGTTCCGTATATGACGCAAAGAGACAGAGGCTGTAGCTAGCACGAGCACCATTCTCGTATTCAATGCTTGCGGTGGCATGATCCACCGTGTCTTTCTCAGAATTAAACACGCAGGTATCAAAGATGTAGCCACTGGTGGCTTCAGCATCGTGATACAGCGTCTTGAGACGCCCCTCACGAATATCCACGTACTCCGGGCAAGTGTCAGCCGCATCACATGTCAGACATCGTTCGCCGGCCCATTCCTTTGGTGTAAAAACCGCAACCCCACCGGTCGCACTAACACTGACCGGACGAGCATCGAGCATCCAGTTCACGATATCCAACGCATGTGTGCTCTTATGCACCAAAAGCCCACCCGAGTTAGCACGAAGCCGATGCCAACGACGAAAGTACGCGGCACCATCACGGTTGTCCGCGATAGTGACAAACCGAGATGGGCCAATCTCTCCCTGTGTAATAGCCGCATGCATCTCTTCATAAAACGGGACGTAGCGCAGAACAAACCCCGTCATTAACTCACCACGGCTAGCCTCCGCCGCCGTACGAATCCGGTTGCAATCGGCAATGGTGGTGGCGATCGGCTTTTCACATAGCACGTGCTTGTCTGCACCAAGCGCCGCACAAGCGAAATCAGCGTGGGTGGCGTCAGGGGTAGTAATGATGACGGCATCCACGTCGGGATTATCGAGCAAAATCCCCGGATTGGTATCCGCATGTTCAACCTCAAGATGCTGGGCTCCAACTGAAAGCCGTACGGGATCGCTATCGGTCACCGCCACAATTTCCGCTTCATCGCCGTAAACTTCGCCGATCGCTCGGCCATACGACCCAATACCTCGAGACCCGGTACCAATAATTCCGAATCGAATTTTGCTGGCAGACATTAGAGAAACTTGTTCAGTGGGAATTCAATAATCCCGACGGCTCCAGCACCCATAAGCCGAGGTATCAACTCGCGAACCTCTCGCTCATCCACCACGATTTCCACACTCACCCAGGGCTGTCCATACAGATCAGCCACTGTAGGTGCCGTTACGCTCGGCAACAGCTTAATCATCGTGTCGAGACGATCCCTCGGAACATTCATCTTTAGCGCCACCCGGGATCCCGCATCAAGAGCCGCCTTAAGCATCATCGAAACCTGGTCGATCTTGGCTTTCTTAGCCGGATCAGCATACGCCGCCCGGTTGGCAATTACGTGCGGATAGGACGTGAGTAACGTCTCGATCACTCGTAACCCGTGAGCGCGCAGCGTTGATCCGGTCTCGGTTGAATCCACAATCGCATCCACCAAACCTCCGGCCACCTTCGCTTCGGTTGCACCCCATGAAAACTCAACTGTCACATTGACGTTTCGCTCCTGAAAATATCGTTGGGTAAACCCAACCATCTCAGCAGCGATTGTTTTACCTTCCAAGTCATCGACAGTTTGAACTTTTGAGGCATCGGGCACTGCAAGCACAAGCCGGGTAGGCCGGGTACTTCCTCGGGAATAGGGGAGCACTTCGATAATTTCAACATCGGACTCGTTTTCTAGTGTCCAGTCTTTCCCAGTAATTCCAGCGTCAAGTGTTCCAGCCTCCACGTAACGCGACATTTCCTGGGCTCGCATGAGCGTGCACCGAAGCTCGTCATCATCAACTTCGGGGAAATAATTCCTCGAGCTAATTGAGATATGCCAGCCTGCACGTCGAAATAGTTCAATTGTTGCTTCCTGCAAACTGCCGACCGGAACCCCGAAATCGAGCGGTTTCATCTCGTCAGACTTCCTCCATGACGCCGCTGTAGGCGACTCCTCAGGATATCGCTCGGCTTAGTCCAAAGACACAACATCGACCGGAATTTCCTCACTGTGCGTGACCGATTGACTGAACAGCCGTGAGAGTGCCTCCCTACCTTCTGGGCCCATATCACGAGTACGTTCAGTGACGTACATTGCCGTAAAGCGTTCGGCCACATCTCGATCAACGCCAGGGGCAACCGCGCGGGCATACGCCTGCGCATCAGACGGATGCGTCCTGGCGTACTCGATCGATGCCGCAAGAGCTGTAGCAACCCACCGATGCCACGCGTCACCAAGATCGCGACGAACCACATTAATTCCTAGTGGGAGAGGCAATCCTGTTTCGGCAAACCATGTTTCTCCAAGATCAAGAATCTTCACAAAGCCTTCACCTTCGTATGTGATTTGACCTTCGTGAATAACAACACCAGCATCCGCGCGTCCGTCTTTGACAGCGGCAAATACTTGGTCAAACGACAATTGAATCGGTTCAAAGTCTGGCAAATACTTCTGTGCCAAGAGAAACGCAGTCGTTTGAGAACCGGGTACAGCCACACGCCGCCCAGCCAGAGCGCTTACAGGAACCCTCGTTTGCGCAATGACAACCGGACCATAGTTCTCCCCCATCGAAGATCCGCATGCCGTGATTCGATAAAGATCTGCCACGCCCGGGTAAGCAGCCGCAGAAATCTGTGACACGTCATAGGCCCCCTCAGCGGCATGTTCGTTGAGGGATTGAATATCGGCATGTACTGCTTCAATTGTGACGGGTTCCGGCCCCGCGACATCTACTAACGCATGAGACAACGCATAAAACATAAATGCATCATCTGCATCAGGACTATGGCCAACCGTCAGGCGACGCATGGACTAAACCTCAAGAGCATCCTCATTAAAAACTTCAAGCACCTCGTACTGCGTGTTCCGTTGCGCAGGCACAAATCCAGCCTCCCTAATCATCGTTCGCATCTCTTCAACCGACGTTCGAACATAGTGTCCGGCTTCCTGCATCACGTTTTCATCAAAAAGCGTGCCACCAAAATCATCTGCACCAAAATGCAGGGCCACCTGACCCGTTTTCTTCCCTTCACTAAACCAGGAAGCGTCAACATGGTCGATGTTGTCGAAATACAGACGTGCGGCAGCAATGATCCGCAAGTAATCGTTCGCATTCGCCCGCAACCCGTTGAGCTTGCGACCCAATGGCGTTTCGCCCGGAGAAAAACTCCAGGGCACAAAGGCATAGAACCCACCGTTCCGATCCTGAAGATCACGCGTCCGCTGAAAGTGCTCCACACGACTGGGAATGGATTCGCCATGTCCGTACATCATCGTCGCGGTCCCCCTGAAACCAACTTCGTGTGCCGCCTGATGAATCTCGATCCACTCGTCCGCATCCATCTTTAGGGGACTAATCCGGTGACGCTCCTCGTTTGTAAGCACCTCTGCACCGCCGCCAGGAAGCGTCCGTTGCCCCGCTTCCCAAAGTGCCTCGAAAACCTGGTGGTAGCCAAGACCAGAAACTTTTGCCATCTCGTATATCTCTGGAGCAGACCAATAATGTGGTGTGATCCCAGGAAACCGTGCCCGGGTTTCCCGCACCATCTCTACGTAATAGTCCAACGGAAGTTCCGGGTTTAGCCCCCCTTGCATTAACACGGTTGTACACCCAAGGCTGGCCGCACCAGCAACCTGCGTCATCATTTCTTCAACGGTATGGGTGTATGCGTCGTCAGCCGTACTTGTATGGGGCCGGTAGAACGCGCAAAAAGAGCAGTAGGCATCACAAAGATTGGTGTAATTCAGGTTTGTGTCAACGACATACGTCACCGTCTCGCCAGGATGCCGTTGATGTCGAACGCGATCCGCCAATGCCCCCATTTCAAGCAACGGCGCGTCGGTCAAAAGGTAAAGCAGATCCTTCTCACTAATGCGGTCACCCGCATCAATCTTTGTCGTGATGTGGTCCATTAAGCCACACTCTCGACCGAGCTGATTCGCATGTCGAGTTCCTTGAAATGCTCAAATCCTTCCCAGATTTTCTCATCAAAGCGATAGCAAAAGGTCCGTATATACGTTTCAACCTCGCCCGGCGAAAGTTCCATGTCCTGGCGACGGGAATGGATGATGGTTGGATCGGCAAGATTTCGGGTCAGATTCGATTCAAAATAATCCATGATTTCCGTGCACTGCGATGGCAAGACCCCACGTCGAACCATCCAGCACGCGAACACAAATGGATGACCCGTCCACGCATGCCATTCCGCCGCTAAATCCAAGACATGTGGATACCTCTGTGGCTCTGGTCGCCCTAGTAAAGCTCGATCCCCAATCAGCAACATCGCGTCAGGCTCTTCATCTAGATCCACAAACACAAAGTTGTCCACACCGTAGCGAAAACGCAGAAGCACCTTCAGTAACCGGACCGAGGTCGCTGTTTCATCAATAACACCTATTCGAGTTGCTCCTAAGGCGGCAACTGGATTCATTGATAACAGCAACACGCTTCGAGCCGCACCTATCGTGGCAATACCTATATCGCCGACCGGCTTGAACATTTCGGGATGATCAAACGCCGCAACCACCGGCAACGGGGCCAAATCAACCTCGCCACTAAGCGCGAGATCGACCATACGTCGAGGCACGCTAGCAACTGCCTCCTCGCGAACCTGATCGTCTGCGAAAAAGGGCTCCGTATTGAGGTATGGGATACGGCCAATCCTAAGCGTCATACACCTTCAGCACGTCGTAGGTCGCATTGCGCTCAACTGGAACCTTACCGGCCGAGCGAACCAATCGAACAATCTGATCTCGCTGTATCCCCAACGGACTATCCGCCATAGCAGCATGCGCAATCCTCTCGGTGCCAATCGTGCCATCAAGGTCATCCGCACCAAAGTTAAGGCCGATCGACGCTGTGCTTTCTCCACTCATAACCCAGTACGCCTTAACGTGCGGAAAGTTATCGAGCATGAGTCGGGAAGTGGCCAAGGTACGCAAGTCATCGATGGGCGAGGCTTGACGAGGCACCAGCATCGTGGTCCCCAGTTGATATTCCAATGGAATGAAACATAGCCACCCGCCGCTTTCGTCCTGCGCCTCGCGTAGCCGAACCAAGTGCTGTACCCGTTCAGCATGAGTCTCAATATGCCCATATAGCAAGGTCGCGTTTGACTTCAACCCAAGCTCGTGAGCCAGATGATGAATCTCAATCCATCGGTCGGCTCCCACCTTGCCGAGAAAAAGTTCTCGACGGATCCGTTCCGAAAACACCTCAGCACCACCACCAGGCATCGAATCAAGACCCGCTTCAATTAACCGCGTCAAAACCTCCCGGTCAGACAACTTGAATCGCTTGTGAAAGTAGTCGACCTCAGCCGCTGTAAACGCTTTCACCTGCACCGAGGGTCGCTCAGCCTTAATGGTCCGTATCAAGTCTTCGTACCACTCAAACGGAATTGTTGGGTGGTGTCCTCCGACCATGTGCACCTCGTGAACCTCAGGGAGTATTTGCCCCACAATATCCTCGATCGAAAACTCATAGGCGTGCTTGTCTCCAGCCTTAGCCTGAAAGTCACAAAACTTACAGGACAGCACACAAACATTTGTCGGATTCACATGCACATTAAACGTGAAATACACACGATTGCCCGATCGCCGACGGGCTACGAAATCAGCCATGCGACCCAGGCCAATCAAATCCTGCGTGTCCAGACAGGACAGCCCTTCGGCCTCGCTTAGCCGCTCACCGGAAGCCACCTTGTCCCACACCGGCTCCAGAGCCGGATCTCGAAACCTAATCTCGGGTTTCGTGTCGACGTCTAACATGAGTTTCAGACCACCACCGGGGCCACATCATCAATAGTGATGCTCTGCAGCAGTAATTGCCGCAAGCTCGGATAGCTCTGCTGCAAGGGTGGAGCTCCATCTTCATGCAACCAGTGGATAACGACTTCGTTCAGCGCCCCGAACCAAGCCGTTGCGATGAGGGCAGTGTCGCACGGTTCAATAATTCCCGCTTCTACACCCGCATCAAGTTGCCTGGCAATCACAAGCACAAATTGCTTCCGAACGAAGATAAGGTCTTCACTGAACATACGACCTGCACCAGCAACCTCCAAGAGCACGAAACGCGCCAAGGTTCGATGCTTGACAAAAATATCGATAAGCGCGAGCAGAGCCGCATCAAGACGCTCTATAGGCGACGCGGCCAATTCGATTTCCTGCTCAATCCGATCCACGAGATGTTTACCAAGCTCACGAATCAAGGCACGGAAAATCGCTTCCTTACTTGGAAAATGGAAATAGGCAGCGCCTTTTGACCGCCCAGCCTTATCAACAATTTCGTCGACCACCGCACCGTGATATCCCTTTTCCCCAAAAACGGTGAGCGCCGCTTCCAATAAAGCACGTCGTGTCGCGCTTTTACGATCGTTACGCCCATCTCCCGGTAAGTGTAGATCCATCACGCCATAAAAAACCGACTGGTCAGTCTTTTTACCCCGGCAACAGGTCGCTGTCAATCAGTACTTACTTCTACACCTGGACCTTCGCGTAGGTGACACGCAAGTGGTGGAAGTTATCTGAAGTTAATGGCACCGTCACAGGCATCTCCTGTTGACGCATAACCGGTACCGCCCACACACCAAACCTGTCACCCAACTGAATCGCTCGGGTGGTGACCCAGACGGCTGGAACTTCCGCATCGGATGACATGATGGTACTGGCGATATGCTCAGGACCCCCAACAGCTGACGAAAAAATAATAGACACCTGGGATCCCGAAACCGTCTCAAAACACATGTCCCAAAGCTCCGCCATAAATGCTTGTTCCACATAACGCATGGCGGCAGCCCCATACTTATCAGGGTCGCCCTCTGGCGCCTGACTCATAAACCTTGCTTCTGCCGCAGCAATGAGCACATCGCGCGACTGCTCAAAATCTGGACGAGCGGCCTCTAGCCTACGCTTATAGGCCTCCATAGGATCATGATTCATCATGGCTACAAGCGTCGCCATCGTCACTTGAGGCGGAACGGCTAGCACCGCAGAAACGTGGAAGGCCGGACCCTCGGGCGTGGCGGCGTCAGCGCCCGTATCTTCCTGCGTTGCAGGCGCCTCTTTCGGCGCAGCAGCAGCCGCCCCTGAAGGACCCATCGGCTCTCCGCCCGGCCCAAGCAGTTGCGGAGCATCATCGTTCGTCTGAGTCATCGCCTTACCCTCCGGAACGTGGTCACGTGCCTCAGAATCCGCGTGAAATCCATCGAACGGCAAAAAATAATGGCCATAGCAGAAACGTAAAGACAAGAATCAGTGACCAAGACGGGTAGGGTGCCCCGTCCACAACATCTAGAAATACAAAGAAAGCCGAGATCACTAACCAGCTAATGGTCGAGCTTCGAATCCGCCCCCACAAACCCATGGTCATAAATTCGAGATCCTTGTTTGTTCCACAGCGTTCTGTCTTCCCTAAATCTGCCGCACCATCGCCAACCGCGCAACGTTAAGGTTCATCACGACGCCATCGGATCACGCCGTCTATGAGGGTCATACTCGGGTTGAGATCACCATCGAGCAGCACCAAATCAGCTGGGCTACCAACGCAAATATCTTGCGCAGCTAAGCCCACCGATAGACGCGCGTTGGTCGATGCCATCTGGATGGCCTGTGCAACTGACACTCCGAACCAGTCCACAGCCCGACGCATCGCCGCGTCCATAGTCCCCGCACTACCTGCTAGCTGGCCAGACTCAAGACGAACAGATTCACCGTCCACCTGAAGCGACCTCCCTGCCCATTCATATGCGCCGGGAGGTCTACCCCCGGGCGGCACACAATCACTAACCAAGACAATGCGACCATGGGTCCGGGTTGCCAACAAGATTCGAGCAGATGGTGCCTGGACATGAAGTCCATCAAGCACAATCTCCGCATCAATCTCACCATGGTCTAAAAGAGCTCCCACAACTCCCGGGTCGCGATGGTGAAAGCCTCGCATCGCGTTATAGGCGTGAGTAACTCGTGTGACCCCTTGGCCAAACACGTCACTCGCAGTGCCGTACAAGGCATCTGTATGCCCAAGACTCAGGATAAGACCTGTACCAACCAGGTCGCCCAGATCCTTCGGGTCCAGTCGTTCAGCCGCAACCGTCATGAGCCGAATCGGCACAGCGCTTACTGTGCACAGTTTGGTCCACAACCCCATGTCAAACCTGGAAAACTTCACGGGATCAAACATCCCGGGTTGCTCGGGAGACAGGAATGGCCCTTCCATATGAACACCGAGAATCTTTGCTCCAGCCGGATCTCCGTGAGCTCCGTGGAGCGCCTTCATCATGTCAGCAGGACTTGCAGAAATCATGGTGGGCAGAAACCCGGTAACGCCCTGCTTAAGCAAGACACGGGACAATGGCCCGAGATCACCCGGGCACATGACATCGAGTCCATCACGCCCGTGAACATGCGTGTCCACAAACCCGGGCGCTAACAGACCGGGACCATGAATAACGAGAACATTGGAATGCTCCTGTGACGAAGCTTGGTCATTCCTTGCGATTCGACCATCCACGACAAGGACGTCACGGTTAACGTTGACCACGCCGCCATTCGCCACATCTACGTTCTTAAACAACAGCGACCGACTCATTTGGCAAGAGTGCTCGCCAGTAGCTTGGGATGCAAGCCTTGAAGAAGACGTTTTCTGGGGCAGGTGATCGGCAGACACGCACCAAAGAAAATCACATGTGCGATTCCCCCATCAGTTACCCAAGCAGCCCTAGGTCACTTGGAAAAACGTCGTTCCGAAGTATCATCGAGTAAGACTCAGAAATTTTTCTGTCCATATCGTCGGTGGGAATTTGACTCATGCCTCTGGTACCAATGCGCGTGCTTCTTGACCACGCAGCTGAGAACGATTACGGCGTAGCCGCATTTAACGTGAACAACATGGAGCAGATTCAGGCCATCATGACTGCGGCTAGCCGCACTGAATCACCGGTGATCATTCAAGCAAGCCGGGGCGCCCGTTCGTACTCGGACGACGCATACCTGAGACATCTTATGCTGGCTGCGGTGGAACTTAACCCCTTGATCCCGATCGTGATGCATCAAGACCACGGAAACAGCCCCGCGACCTGCGCAAGCGCTATCGAGCATAATTTCACAAGCGTGATGATGGACGGATCACTCTTGGAAGATGCAGCAACACCGTCCGACTACGAGTACAACGTTCGCGTCACCAGAGAGGTCGTCGAACTGGCTCATCCGCACGGTGTGAGTGTAGAAGGCGAGCTAGGTGTGCTCGGAAGCCTCGAAACCGGGCAAGGAGAGAAAGAAGATGGGCATGGGGCCGAAGGTGTACTGTCGCGCGACGAACTCGTAACCGACCCTGAACAAGCCGAGGACTTCGTAAAACAAACCGGCGTGGATGCCCTGGCGGTTGCGATTGGAACGAGCCATGGTGCCTACAAATTTTCCCGAAAACCCGACGCAGGTGTGCTCGTCATGGATTGCATCAGGGACATTCACCGAAGGCTACCGGACACCCATATCGTGATGCACGGAAGCTCCTCTGTTCCTCAAGACTTACAGGACCTTTTCAATTCATACGGCGGCCAGATGCGTCAGACCTGGGGTGTCCCTGTTGAGGAAATACAAGAGGGTATTAGGCACGGGGTCCGAAAGATCAATGTCGATACAGACAACCGGATTGCCATGAGTGCGGCTGTCCGACAAATTCTCATGCAGCACCCCGACGAGTTCGACCCACGAAAATATTTGGCCCCAGCACGAGACGCAATGACCGACGTATGCATTGCTCGCATGACTGCCTTCGGCATGGCCGGGCACGCAGGTGCCGTACCCAATACCTCCATGCAAGCTATGGCCAACCGATACACGTCTTCTTAATAACGCCCTGGACTCACAATCCTTTCGGACACGTTAGGCACGGGTCACGTGTGACGCCCCCAAACTCGTCCCAAGCAACTGTTGCTCTACTAACCCTTGGAGAAACCATCGCCACACTATGGGCTTCCGGCGACCCCCAAACTGCACTTACATCCTTGTCAAGAGTCGCTCGCGACCCAAACTATGCCTCACCGGGCATGCTGTATATCAGCCCGCAAGCTGCAACCCATTTAGGCCACTCCATAGCGAAGGTGTTGCTAACGCATAAAGAGGGAACTGCTCACGCCTTGGCACTTGCAACAGTACTTATGGCAAGTCCCGAACCCGGCCTTCGGATGATAGGGCCTCACGTCCTTACACCATTCGCCCGTCAGGATCCAGGCCTTGCGAAGCGAATGCTTGATATTGCAACAACCTGCTTTGATGGGGCCGGTATCGCGGCGCTTGTAATCCCCCTAACAGCTGCTGCCCAAACCAACCCAACGTTGGCCGGCGCCTCATTGACAACCGCCTCTCCGGATCTCAGCAGTCTCATCGACCTGGTCATGCGAGCCGTTGC
>DJHK01000023.1:50307-109142 GCA_002433065.1 Chloroflexi bacterium UBA6622 | reverse complement strand
CCATGCGAGCCGTTGCACGTCGATCGCCATCGATGGCCCGCCAATTCGCCTTGGCTATCCAGAAAGAGCCGAAACATCCCCCCTGTGAAACCAGCTCCGGAGAACTCGCTTAGACCCATTACCTGCATACCGCGCTTGTTCGTCATCCACCATATACACGCATGGAACTACCGGAACCCTGCTAGCAGCCATAGCTGCTGTAGCGTGGGAGACATGGCGTTGCACGATGCCTAGGGAAACGCACCATACAATCAGGATCGCAGCCACAGGTTGAGCTTCTTGAGAGACTAACCCTTCCCGCACAGCGACCTACCGGCATGGATTTCGCCGCCAGTCCTAGACCAGGGAGGCCACCAAATCACCTACCGCCTTGGTCCCCATCCCCATACGACCCGCACTCATCGACTTGATCTGCCCGCTATTGAGCGCGCCAACAATCGCCGCTTCCACGCGAGTTGCTGCGGTCGTCTCTCCAAGATGGTCCAACAGCATATGCATCGCATTTATGGCTGCCAGCGGGTTGATGACATCTTGCCCTTCGTATTTGGGCGCTGAGCCGCCGATTGGCTCAAACATTGAGACGCCTTCGGGATTAATGTTCCCACCAGCGGATATTCCCAAACCACCAGAAATAATCGCCCCGATATCGGTGATGATGTCACCAAACAAGTTCTCGGTAACAATGACGTCAAACCACTCTGGATTCTTAACGAACCACATTGAGGCCGCATCGACGTGTGCATATTCGCGTGTGACATCCGAATATTCCGCGTCACCTATCTCATTGAAGGCGCGCCACCACGTACCCCCAACACTCGTGAGTACATTCGTCTTAGCCACGAGATGAAGCTGCTTCCGCAAGTTTCGTTTGCGGGTGAGATCAAAAGCGTATCGAACAGCCCGAGAGGCACCCCGGTACGTGGTGCAATGAATTTGAGTGGAGACCTCATGATCGGTGCCCGCGTACTGCACACCACCCATGCCCGTATACATCCCTTCCGTGTTCTCCCGAACCACCACAAAATCAATTTCCTCGGGCCCTTTATCTTTCAAAGGGGTATCCACGTTGGGATAAAGCTTGACGGGACGGAGATTGATGTACTGATCGAGACCAAAACGAGCCTTGAGAAGAATCCCCTTCTCCAGTACTCCGGGCGGAACGTCAGGATGACCGATGGCCCCAAGAAAAATCGTGTCAAAGCCCCGAAGCTCCTCAAGGGCTTCATCAGGCAAAGTTTCGCCGGTCTTGAGATACCGCTCACCCCCAAAATCAAACTTGGTGAGTTCGTACGTGAAGCCTTCGGCAGCTCCAACAGCCTCAAGCACCTTTAGCGCTTCATCAGTAACTTCTGGTCCGGTTCCATCTCCGGCAATCACGGCAATACGGTGCATGATGAATCCTAGTCGTTAGTTACCGCCATAATACTCACCCGCCATAATACTCACTTTGGTTCATTTTGAACTGGCCGCTTTTCTTTTGCTCTTCGGCTCCACCACACCCAAAAAGACTGACTGAGAGAACCAAAAGCAACGAGATGGCAATTAATCGTGAGACTTGTTTTCTCTTGTGATTAACCAATGACATAACGATCCACCAATCCAGTAGGATTCCTCCAAACAACTGGATGATGCGCGAGCTGACGACCAGAGTCAAAAACCCGATCCCGATCGGGAAATACAGTGAATACTCGGTGGGAAACTTCATGAGGGCTGACTACATGGAGTTTCGATAGTCGGTCCGCGCGCGCCCACACCACAGCGACGGGGACTGTGGGCTACCCGTACACTTGAAGCATGTCTATACGCCCGTCGACTCCATCCGTATCAATCACCAGAATCACCCAACCACCCGGCGAACATTGGTTTGGCTATTACGACAAAACGCCGTGGTCGAACACCGGCGAAAAAGTGCTAACGATGCGAGCAACATTTCGCAACCGGCAACCAACCCCACGCGATGCGATTGATCTTGGTGTGCTCATCCCTAGTGAGTCATTTCGCTTCGAAAGATTTGCCAGCACGACCGCATGGTGTTGGCAACAGGGGACCATGCTGCAGTGGCTTCCTAACCGCCAAGACACGGTGGTCTACAACGACCGTCGTAACAACCAATTCGTAGGCGTCGTACGAGAACTGCACCGTCGCCACGAAACGACACTCGACCGGGCGCTCTATGCCGTAGATCCCGAAGGTCGCTATGCCATAGGTCTGAATTTCTCTCGTCTCGCCTCGCATCGACCAGGCTATGGCTACGAAGGGGTGCCAGATCCTTACGCCACGCATCCATCTTCCGGCGAAGACGGTCTGTGGAAAATCGATTTCGACTCAGGTGAATCCACCTTACTCTTATCCCTCGCCGCGGTGGTGAGCCTCGAACCTGACCCCGCTATGGCAAGCCACATGCACTGGTTGAATCACGCCCAAATCAACACCAGCGGCACTCGGATCGCATGCTTACACCGGTGGCAACCGGATCATGGCCCCCGCCAAACACGACTCCTCACCGTTGGCCACGACGGCTCATCACCACGAATCGTGTGGGCGGCCCGCCATGTTTCACACTACGACTGGCGCAACGAAGATGAGATTCTCGTCTGGGGTGGCGAACCTGCTGCACCAAATTCCTTTTGGCAAGTAAGTGACGCTGGTCGCCCAGCCCGACCGTTTGCCCCCAACCTCTTGCGCGAGGACGGCCATTGCTCATTTTCTCCAGACGGACGTTGGCTGGTCACTGATACTTACCCTAACCAAGCTCGACTCCGAACCCTCAAGTTGGTCAGGGTCGCCGATGAGTCCTGCATAGATATTGGAGCGTTTTATGCACCGCCGGAACTTGACGGCCCTACACGAGTCGACCTGCACCCCCGGTGGAACCGCGCGGGAACCCAAATCTGCATTGATTCAGCCCACGAGGGCACGCGCCAGATGTATGTTGCGGACGTCGAGTCAGTGACAAACAACCCCTAGCAAGCAGGCCACTACCACCGACCACCCCATCCGACTCAACCTGTCTCAGCACATGGTTGGACAGCCAAATAAACTGGTTCGGTCACTGACACGTACACTACACACACGTGAATCGCGAAGTAGCAAAGGACTTGGCTGATGAGCTGGGGCATGTCGGGAATGTGCGGCGAAATTGCAGGACCTATAGATGAACAACTCGCAGGCCTCCGTTCGCTCGGTGTCGCTCGAGCCAACCTCACGTCGTTGAGCTTTTCGAAAGAGGAAAAACCTCGCTCAATCAACGCCTTAACTGATGACGAACTGGTAGAGCTTCGACAGAGACTCAACACCAACGGTATCACCGGATACTGTGTCACCTCCCCCGTCGCTAAATACTCCGTAGACACTGATCCTGACATAGTCGCCCAGCAACTAGACAGATCGATCCAGGCGGCAAACATTCTGGATTCCCGCTACCTACGAATATTTTCCTTTGCCCCTCTGGACAATGGAACCGCTGAAACCGATCGCGACCAAATCCACCACGCGTTTGAGGCTCTCGTCACAACGATCGAGAGCCAAGGCAACGGTGTAACCCCACTTCTTGAAAACAACTATCGGATGTACGCATCCGATGGACCTACCACACGTGACCTTCTGGCTGACTATGCACCGGGACGAGTAGCCCTAGCCTTTGATGCACACGCCTGTGTCGTCGCTGGCGTTAGGGCCTTCGACGAGGTATGGCCGGAAGTTGAACCGTGGGTTCAGGTGCTCCACCTAAAAGATTATGTGGCAGAAACAAAGACCATCGTTCCTGTTGGCCAGGGTGACGGCCAACTTACTGAGATTGTAAGTGCCGCCGACAGTTCGACCGTGGAGGACCTCGCCCTTGAACCGCACCTGCATAACTCAAAATACGGAGAGGGACGCGACCCCCTAGATCTTTTCAGAGAATCACGAGATGCCGTCCTCAACATGCTCGACGCCACCGGACGACCCCGTCCCCCTGTCGGGAAGCCCTAAGCACCCTTCCAGGTGCTCATCCGCCCTGGTTTTAGTGGCTCGCAGCCGCCGATGGCATTTGATCGGAAGTCATCGCATCACCCACAGCCCGAACCTGCTCAGCACGCGCTCCGACAATCGCACCGGCAGCTACCAACTCATCCTGCAAGGACGGGATATCCAGTTCCCGACTCCCAAGATTCTCACGGACTGATTTTGCTGCAGCAGTCCCGGCGGCTTGGCCCATCCCCATGCATGTAAGGGTCACCCGACTTGACGCGAGAGCCGCAGAGTCAGCCGAATGACATCGGCCAGCGACCCACACGTTAGAAAGGCCTTGAGGCACAAGGGTTCCGTATGAAATGTCATACGGGCGTGTAATGACATGCTCGTGGTACCCAGAAGACCCAACCGGATGGCGATCGAGCCACCACCCACCAAGGCACACAGCGTCGTCATACGCATTGGAACCTCGAACGTCGTCAATGCTTAGGGTCTGATCACCGACTATTCGACGCGTTTCGCGAACGCCCACAACTGGACCTGTCGTCACAAAATACGCGTCCTTAAACGCTGGGATTCGCTCTTTGAAAAGATCAAACATTAATCGGGCATCTTCTCGACCCTGAATCTCAGCCGCCGAGAGATCGTCAGGATTTACCCCGTCGCCCGCAAATCTCGTCGCATTAAAGTAATACTCACCCGGGCTTAACGGAGCCATCCATGGCCCGCCGTACAGACGCAACCGCCCATCTGCTCGAGCCTGCTCGAGCACCTGGCCACACTGCGATCTAACCTCTGGTGTCGCTTCAAATCCAGCGACACGGAAGTGCAAGCTCATCGGCTGCTGCGCGTCAAGATCCTGCTCATATGGAGCACCTGCAAAAGCCGCCACATCCGCATCGCCACTCGCATCAACAATGGCCTTGGGTTGTACCACGCTGAGGCCGGCCTTATTTGCGACCACTACACCAGTGACCCGATCCCCCTCACAAATGGCATCAGCTATAACAGAGTGGTAAAGCAAGCGCGCACCAGCCGCTTGCATCAACCGATCAGCTTCAAGCTTGAAACGTTCAATGTCGAAATGGATCGTGGCACGATCAAGATTGCTTTGGGACTGACCAACCTCCGCATTAAAACGAAATCGTGTCGATGCGAGATCACCCTTGGCATCCGTCTTCGCCGCCGCACGAGCCAAGTCAAAAGCAAGGCCCCCAACAATTGGAAGTCCCGACCGAAGATCTACAAAACCGTCAAGCGATGCCCCAACCACGCCTGTGATATAGCCACCTGCAAATCCACCTCGTTCAACAACCAGCGTATCCGCACCAGCCCGAGCTGCTGCCAATGCTGCAACCGTCCCTGCGCAACCCGCACCCACCACAAGGACATCCGGCCTAGCAATTATGTCAACAGATCTCGAAAGCAACATTAGTTTCGGGCCCTAATCGGCGGTTGGCGAGAGTGTATCGTAAGGCCGTGAAAATCTGGCCACCTCGCCCCCTCGCCGAGTTCACTTTTCCCACGTTCCATGAAACTGAAATCCTGAACCAAATCGCCTCGCCCTAAATGGTGTCAACGAATTCAAGCTACGCCAGATCCGACCATCCTTCCATATCCACTATGACTCTAAATTCGGAAACGTCTTCGTTATCCAAAAGTAATCGAACTCGTTTCAGCAGACCCGGAACTGAAAACTGCACACGTTGTGCGGCTGCACTTGATCGGCATTCGATCGTAACAACCGTCCCAATAATCGAGCCGATACGACAGCGTCCAGCAAGGTCAGCGCCAAGCACCTCAGGTAGCACTGCTTCAACCGCGTCCACCGACGCGGCAAGTCGGATCCCTAGCCGTATATCCGGACGCTCCTTTAACCGCGAAATAAGATCGCGAATACTTTGTGGCGATCCAGAACGACGATCAGCCATCGAGCTCAAATATCTCGCCGTCACTAACACGAAATCCAGCCACAGGCCTGACTGACGAGTCACCAAAGAGTCCCGGATCAGCGGCTGTCGCAAGTACTTGTGCATCTCGTGGGATCCGCTCCATCAAAAGTTTTCGATGATTAAGATCAAGCTCAGCACCCATATCATCAAGCAAAAGAACCGGAGCTTCGGCGCGATCTAAACGGGCCAAATCATGTTGCGCTAACTTTAGCGACAAAGCTGCAACACGCAATTGCCCTCGCGACCCAACGTGCGCAATTGGACGACCTTCCAGAAGCCCTCCAACATCGTCACGATGGGGGCCCGTACTGGACGTCCCTCGTGTCACATCAACGTCCCTAATCTCAAGAAGCATGGCCGCGTACCCCGCGGGGTCGTTCGTGTCCGACGACGGTCGGTATTCGATTTCAAAAGCCAGCGCTTCTCCCATTGCTCCAAAAGCCTCGGCAACACCAGGCCCTATCCGTTCCAAATAGTGCTGACGCGCCATACCCAGGGCCACTGCAGGCACAGCAATACGGTCATCCCAAAATCCTAGTTCCTCGGCCGATGACTGCCCTGCCTGAACACGCCGCAACAGCGCATTGCGCCGACTTAGCAGCGCTTCGTAATCTTCCAGAGTTCCCATGTACGCCCTGTCCAGTTGGGCAGCAGCCGTATCAAGCCACCGCCGACGTCCAGATGGAGATCCCGTCCAAAACTCCAAGTCCATGGGTGAAAAACTAACCGCAAGTAACTGGCCCGAAAGTTCGGCCACACGTCTTCGCAGCCCGTCAATCCTAACCCGTCGTCGAACACCAGAATATTCGCCATCTTCAGGGCGGGTACG
The DNA here is from genome assembly GCA_002433065.1 of Chloroflexi bacterium UBA6622. GTDB lineage: Bacteria > Chloroflexota > UBA11872 > UBA11872 > UBA11872 > UBA11872. Next base: position 102,407 of record DJHK01000023.1, on the reverse strand, counting down.
AGCTACGACAACTTCAACCTCACTTGGACCATCAGCAGAAACCAGCGAGCTATACAGCCGGGCGAATCCCTCCGTACTCGAGGCTTCAAACCGGACCCACGATGCCTCCGGACCTGCACGCAAGCTTCTTCCGGTCGCCATGATGTGAATCGCGTCAACGAGATTGGTCTTGCCCTGGCCATTGCTCCCAACCACTAGGCTCAATCCTTCAGGAAGATCGAGAGCAAGACGTTGATAGTTCCGAAAATTGGTTAGTTCAATTCGACCAATTCGCACCGCGCCCCCCACGTGTTAATCAACATCACCGTTCAATTTCATCACTGGCATGCATCACTCGTGCCCAACGCGTCCTATCGTTCACGCGGGTCCGGCCTTCCACCACGATCGACGACGCCTCTCCATCCCGGCCAAAAAGCTGCGAGTTTATTTCGACGCAAAAACAAATATAAAAACAACCCCAATCCCAGTAACACTACAGCCCCACCGTAAAAAACAAACAACGCTGCAAGCGCGTATGACATCCATTCCCAATAGACCACAAGGATAATTAGGGCGAGCACGAAAAGTGCCCAAGGCGCAAACAACAGGGCCATAACCTTGCCTTTAGTCGTGCGCGGCAATAGCCTCATCAACTTGAACCACTACATCGCAGCAAGGGAACAGAGTTCATGCCAGTTCGTATCGTCACCGACAGCACCTCATCAATCCCCGTCAACGTTGCGACAGAGCTTGGCGTTTCGGTCATTCCATTGCACGTCCACTTTGGAAACACCGGCTATCGCGAGGGGATTGATCTAAGCACAACAGAATTCTATGAACTGCTTGGCACATCGCCCGACCATCCAGCCACTTCTCAACCGAATCCAGCTGAGTTCTTGGAGATTTACCGTCAGATTGACGGTGTCGACGACATTGTGTCCATCCATCTATCCACCGACCTGAGCAAAACAATCGAATCAGCCCGCCAAGCTGCCGCACAAACATCACAGCGAAAAGTCCATGTCCTTGACTCACGTCTTGTGAGCGTGCCCTTAGCATTTACTGTGATTGCTGCTGCACATGCCGCGCGCGCTGGAGCCACCGCTCAGGAAATTAGCCAGTTGGTAGACGACCGCGCACATAGATCTCACGTAGCAATTGTCGTACCGACCCTTGAATATCTCAAGCGGGGTGGCCGTATCGGGGGCGCAAGCGCGTACCTCGGATCCCTCCTGAATTTCAAACCAGTACTAGAGTGCCGCGACGGTCGCGTCGAACCAGTGACCAGAGTCCGTTCTTTCGGCAAGGCACACGCCGCCCTCAAGGAATACGTTGACACACACGCTCCTAACGGCGTGGAAACCTGGGCCATCCTGCACGCCAATGCGCCAGAACATCGTGACCGCGTGCGCCAAGAAATCACTGACAATCTCAACGCAGCCGGTCAAACATTTGATGACATCGCTATTGGCCCGGTGCTTGGCACACACGCGGGACCGGGGGCGTTTGGGATCGCGTTTGTAGCTAGCCCTTAGGCTTAGACAGGTGACTCGACTCGATCCACACGAGCGGCCAGACGAATTTCCCTAACAACATCGCCAACGGGCCACCATGCCTGCACACTAATGCGACGCATTTCGAACAACCTATCCTGCCGATGAACAATCCCCGGTTGAGTCGTCACCGCGGCCCTGTAGCCTGCAGCTTGAACGAGACGAGCTGCACCTTCGTCAAAAAGCCCAAGCGGATAGGCAAAAAAATCCACACCATCTACCGAGGATTCAATCTGCTCCCGAGACTCAATGACTTCGGCCTGAGCAGCCCCAAGATTTCCCCTTAACAACGCCGTCAAATCAGCATGGTTAAGCGTGTGAGACGCGACTGTAGCTCCCGAGCGCCTTAGCGCCAGGAGATCGTCGGTGGACATATGACCTTGTTGATGGCGATCAAAGCCCGGCATTACAAAGAAGACGGACGGCACACGTAATTCCTCTAAAACCCGTACCGCCTCATCAAGTTGGATAAGCCAGCCGTCATCAAAAGAAACAACAAACGCCTTGGCGGGAATAGCAGCCCAACCTTCCACGGCTGCTACCAACTGCTCAAAGGAAACCGGAACTAACCCCCTATCCAGCAGACCCTGTAATTGTGAACGGAACGCCTCTGCACCACGGGTGAGGTGGTAAGTAAGAATGGGCACATGGACATCGATCAACCCGGGGCTGTTGGGCCGCTCTATTGGAGCTTCATGACCTTCGCCCCGCGCCCGCTCATCAGGAGTAAGCGATGTAAACAAATCGCCGACGTGACCAGGATACGGATAATATTCCCCTGGCGACCTCTCAAGAAGACGAACCACTTCCCGCTCAAAAAACTGCATCTGCCACCCTCGCCACTGCACAGGGCCGCCTACCAGTTGGCCTGCAATGGCACGCTTCGATTCATCCGCCCAAGGTTCGGCAAAGTTACCATCGGTCCGACCGGGAGAGGTTGCCGATACAGCGGTGGCCATCGAAACGCCCAGTTTAGCCAGCCTCGGCACACCCACCTTGAATGGTTGGCTCGGCCCAGGAACATCAAGCCGTCCATGGTTGAAGTACTGATGCAATGTGTCACCGGCGAAAAGACCAGGGGTAATAGCTGATCCAAGACGACTCTGTCCCCCGAGAGAAGTGAAGGCTCTAAGAAAAGATGCTTCTATCGCAAAACCATTCGTGTTGCGCCATCGAGACCGTGCGTCACCCATCAATAGAAAACCGGCCATAGAGATGAGTCCCAACCACGGCAACCATCGCTTGCCTCAGCGTCTCGACAAGTCCGGAGCTAAAGGCTAAGCGAAGGGCCAGCTGAACTCTGTTGGGCTACCTGTTCGCGATATTCGTCAGCCATATTCTTCGCATCATTGATAGACGGATCTGGCTCGAACTCCCCACGCGCAGCCGCTGGAATAGCCTCGACGTTACGGTTGACGACCTGAGGAGGAATTGCACATTCCGGAGCAATAATATCTACTCCGGCCGAAACAATATCCTGAACCTCGACAGCCACATCCTCAGGCCTACCACTCAAAAGCGTGACAAAGTTGCTTACATTCCCGACAAGCTTGAAATCCCCAACAATTTCCTTGGCCTCATGCGGGTTGTTTTCAGTGGCGAAATGAAACGCTTCAAATCCAGCGTCCTTTATGTACTGCATTCGGTCAAGCGTCTTACCGCAGCAATGCAAAATCACCGGCCCTTTAATCTCAGGCGTGATTTTCTGGTGCACAGGCATCAGGAAATCACGATAAGTTTCCGCACGCACTAGATCACCTGTTGAATGGTCGGCCAAACAAATCGCATCAGCTCCGGCTTCTAGCTGAGCATTAGCAAAATCAATTGACGCCGGCATTAACCGGTCAAGACACGCATGTACATAATCAGGATCAAGGATGACGTTGATGAGAAATTCCTGAGGACCAAACATGTGGTAAGAAAGAGTCCACGGCCCCATAACCTTCCCGACAATAGCGGCGTCAGGTTGCCGGTCACGCAAGATCTTTATCGACTCTATAACAGCCTTAGTCTCACGACGCTCCAGAAAATCTGTAGGTATAACGATGTCCTCTGGTCGCGTCCAGGGATTGGGAGGGCTTACAGCAGGCATCCGAGGTCCAGAAATTATCTGGCCAGTGCCCTTATTGAATTCCCACGGATCCTCGCCCCATTCAATTTCGGCTCCAAGAGCCGCGGCACCGAGAATAATGCTGAAATACGGCATGATCGTGTCATAGCCATGTACGGTAAAACTCCGCTCAGCAATAAGAGCTATGGCCTCAGCCTCGTAGTGCGCCTCAGGCCACTCGACACCAAGCCGCCGCATTTCTTCATACGTTGCTAACGAGGTCGGACTGCCTACCGCGACTCGATCTATCGGCTTCCCAAGAAGGGCGTTGATGTAACGTTCGCGACCCGTCATTGTTTCTCCTGTTACCGCGTCACTCACGCACACCCTCCATCTATGACTTTTCTGCAAGGACTTTTCTACAAGTATATGCAGCGGTTAACTAACACTCACGACCAATCGGATTTTGACCGAGATAGAAACCGCCAGTAGCATCAACGTTAGAGAGCCCAGTATGCAGGGCCCACCATGCATTTCAAATGACCTATAGAACAAAACTTGTTAACAACTCTCCACTGGAGGCCAGCCTTGGACGCCCTATGGGTGGTAGTCGCAACAATTGCGACGCTCACGCTTGGACTCGTGGCCGGGTACTTTTACCAGCTTCAGCTTTCCAGATCCTTCGAGCAAAAACTAGCTCAAAGGGTTCAGCGCGAACTGGAAGAAGTCGCAGCCCAGCAACGAGCCAAAATCCAGCAAACAACCGATGCAATCCATGAACAGGAGCTTGTATCCGACCGCGACATTCAGCGCCGTCGAAACGAGCTTCGAGATTTCCAGGGGCAACTACGCCAACGTGAACAAGCACTAGACACACGAGGCAATCGTCTCGATGCTCTAGATGCTGAGTTCAAGACCCGCGACAGCGCCCTAACAGCACGCCAAGTTGCGCTCGAGAAGCTCGAAAAATCGAACGAAGAGATTCGGCAACAGCAAATCCTCGCGCTTGAATCTGTCGCAGTAATGACTCGAGACGAAGCAAAAGACCAGCTTCTCGCCTCGATTGAACGCGATGTTCGAGAGCTCGCCAACCAACGAGTCCGCCAAATAACGGTAGAAGCCGAAGAAACCGCCGAGTCAAAAGCACGATGGCTTGTCGGACTGTCACTCCAGAGAGTTGCAGCCGCCCATACAACCGAAATAACCACTTCCGTCGTTGACCTCAAGAGCGATGAGCTTAAAGGGCGCATCATTGGACGTGAAGGTAGAAATATTCGTGCTTTAGAAGCGGCCACTGGTATTGACATTATTATTGACGACACGCCGGAAACGGTGGTGTTGTCAGGGTTTGATCCCGTACGCCGAGAAATTGCCCGAGTCGCTCTCCAGCGCTTAACCGTCGACGGGCGTATCCATCCGGCCAAGATCGAAGAAGCGGTGGCAAAAGCTCGAGCTGAAGTTGATGAAATCATTGAACGGGAGGGCGAACAAGCCGGGTATGACGCAGGCACCCCCGGTTTGCCACGCGAAATACTCCGATACATGGGGCGTCTCAGATTTCGCACCAGCTACGGGCAAAACGTACTGAGCCATTCGGTGGAAGTTTCCCTACTCGCAGCAACAATGGCTGCAGAAATAGGCGGAGACGTAGAAGTTGCTCGACAAGCTGGTCTTGTTCATGACATAGGAAAAGGTATAGATCATGAAGTTGAAGGCCCTCATGCCTTGATAGGAGGGCAACTATTACGACGTTCAGGGCTTAAAGAAGAGATCGCACACGCTGCCGAGGCCCATCACTTTGAAGTCGAACTGAAATCTTTCGAGGCATTCGCTGTAGCAGCTGCTGATGCAATTTCGGCCTCCCGGCCAGGTGCCCGCCGTGAAACAGTTACGCGTTACTTGCAACGCCTTGAAAAGCTTGAAGAAATCGCCACATCCTTTAAAGGAGTGGAATCTTGTTATGCCATTCAAGCCGGACGTGAACTTCGTGTCTTTATACGTCCGGAAGAGGTGGAGGAAGCCAGCGTCGAACATTTGACGGCGGATATTGCCAAACAAGTCCAAGAATCCATGGAATATCCGGGCCAAATAAAGATTACGGCTATAAGGGAAACTAGATCCGTCGATTACGCCCGCTAAAACAGGTGGCTCCATGAAAAACCTGTCAAATGCGCGCGGGCTCGGCCCCATGCTAAAATATTTGTTTATTAAACATTTATTTATATGACAAAATCTTGACTACCGACCTCGGAGTAATGCGCTCATTTGCCAGAGCGTTGGGCTCTAGAACTCGATTACGAGCTATTGGTGAATTGTCAGAAACTACCGAGCTCGATGTTAGCGAACTTTCTAGGCGACTCAACGTAAGTCAACCGCTAATGTCGTGGCACCTAAGACGGCTCAGGCGAGCCGGTCTCGTGCGGGCTCGACGAGAAGGTCGGCACGTCCGTTACGCCCTTGACCTAGCAACACTGAGAAAGCGACAAGAAACGCTAGCCGAATTGATCCAAACATTTTTATCGCAAAACCACAGCATTCACAGTAACCGCAATAGATCCACAGTTAAGGAAACTTCAAATGTGGTTGGAGGATAGTTATGAGTAAGGTCCGAGTAGCTTTGGTAGGCGTTGGCAACTGCGCCTCAGCTTTAGTCCAAGGCGTAGCACACTACAGAAATGCTTCAGCCGACGAGTTTGTGCCCGGATTGATGAACACACAACTCGGCCCCTATCACATCCAAGATATCGAGTTCTCAGCTGCTATTGACGTAGATCGCTCAAAGGTTGGCAAAGACCTATCCGAAGCCATATTCACCCAGCCCAACAACACCCCAAAATTCTCTGACGTTGACCCGACTGGCGTGACCGTCTCACGTGGAATGACACATGACGGCATCGGCTCCTACATGGCGGACACAGTCATTAAGGCTGACGGACAGACCGACAACGTCATCGAGTTGCTTAAAGACACCCACACTGACGTCGTCGTGAATTATCTGCCGGTAGGAAGTGAAGAAGCTACCAAATGGTATGTAGAGCAAATCCTGCAAGCCGGCTGCGCCATGGTCAACTGCATGCCGGTTTTTATTGCAAGAGAAAGTTACTGGCAAGACCGCTTCCGTGAGGCGGGATCGCCAATTGTAGGGGACGACATCAAATCTCAAGTCGGAGCCACAATCACTCACCGCGTGCTCACCAAACTGTTTAGAGAACGGGGAGTGAAAGTTCTCCGGACATACCAGCTAAATGTCGGTGGGAATTCCGACTTCAAGAACATGCTTGAACGCACACGTCTAGAGTCCAAGAAGATATCTAAGACGGACGCTGTGACGAGCCAACTCGATTACGACATAGGGCCGGAGAATGTTCATATAGGGCCAAGTGATTTCGTACCGTGGCTTGGTGACCGAAAATGGGCATACATCCGAATGGAAGGAGTCTCCTTCGGCAATCAGCCTTTGAATGCGGAATTGAAGCTAGAGGTTGTTGATTCGCCCAATTCGGCTGGCGTCGTCATTGATGCAGTCCGATGTTGCAAGATCGCTTTAGACAGAAATTTGGGTGGCCCGATTGAAGGACCTTCCGCCTACCTGATGAAATCACCACCGATTCAGTACTCTGACGAGGAAGCCCATGCTATGACCCAGGAGTTCATCCGAAACTCATCTCCAGCAAACGGGACAAGCAGCGGCCAATAACCCGTGACAACGCTGGTCACCGTAGCGGCTCACGCTGAACGCTGGATACCCGGGTTCATAAAGTTCGGGATCGCCCGAGCTATTGGGGTGGCCGTGTACTGGCTAAATCCAAGAATCCGACAGAACACAGACTCGAATATGGCGGTAGTTCTAAACCTCCCAATTACAAGGCCGGAAGTTCGAAAGCTCGCCATGGCATCAGTCATTGCTTACGCGGAACACCTCGTGGACTTTCTTCGCAATTATCGCCTGAGCACTGACGAACTCTTACGTCAAACCACCTCTATGGAGGGTTTCCATCACTACCTCGAATTCCAGAGCCGAAACCTCGGAGGCATTTTGGTCACCGCCCACTTTGGAAATTGGGAATGGTGTGGCGGACTCGTGTCACTTGATAAACCCACCTATGCTGTGGCGGAAACGTTTGGAAGCCGCTCAGTAAATGCATTTCTGCATAGCGTCAGGGCCCGTAAGAACATTCGATCCATACAAATGGGTAACGCAGGCAAAGAACTATTGAACACACTTAGGCGAGGGGAAATTGCCGCCCTTTTAGCCGACCGACCCACACCTGGGAAAGGTGCCATAGTCAACTTTTTCGGAAAGCCAGCTCAGCTTCCTGACAGTGTGGCAAGACTCGCTGTCAGAACAAACAGCCCTGTGCTTGTAGGTGGTGTAATCAGACAAAGAGATGGCACCTACACCGCCCACGCCATGCCAGTCATATACCCCAACTTGGACCTTCCTACAAAAGAAGCGGTAGCTGAAACCATGCAAGAAATCATATGGGCCATTGAATCGCTTATTCGAAAAGCACCTAATCAGTGGTACATGTTCCGAAAAATGTGGACTGAGCCCTACACCTGATGAAAATACTGCAAGTCTCTCCATACGACTTTCCTTATCCAGGAGGCGTGAGCCAACACATCATTAACCTCGACCGTGAGTTGCGGGCTCGAGGCCATGAAGTCCGGATCATGGCGCCAAGCACTGAAGCTTCTGTTGAGGAAACATTCCCTGGCTTTGTCCGAGTCGGCTCCAAGGTCATCCCTCTTCCCGTAAACCAGTCCAGAGCCCGGCTAACTCTGTCACCTCAACTACTCCCACGAGTTCGAAGATTCCTAAAAGAAAACCATTTCGATATCATCCACCTCCAGGAACCCCTTGTTCCAGCCCTTCCACTGACAGTGTTGCGATATTCAAAAACGGTAAACGTCGGAACATTCCACGCCGCCCGAAATTCGGCAATGTTCTACCGAACAACCCGACCGTTAATTCAGCGCCTACAACGTCGACTGCACGGGAAAATAGCCGTCTCTGAAGCTGCCCGAGAACTCATATTTCGGTCATACAAAAGCTCCTACCGAATCATTCCAAATGGAATCGATGTGGATTATTACGGTACTCCTCAGCCTCCAGCTGAGAACATGGACAACCATCAGTTCAACGTCCTTTTCGTAGGAAGACTTGAAAAAAGAAAGGGTCTTCAGCACCTCCTGCGAGCCTGGCAACTTGTTCAGCAAATGCGGCCAGCATCCCAATTAACCGTGATTGGCGCATTCAGGCAAAAGCAGCTGCGTTCTTACCAACGCCAAGCCAACGACCTGAGGCTTCGCAACGTCATATTCAAGGGCTTCGTAACCGACGACGAAAAGCGACGCCATCTTCAATCAGCCGATGTCTACTGCTCACCAGCGACAGGTGGGGAAAGCCAAGGCATTGCGTTGCTAGAAGCAATGGCCGCTGGAACGCCAGTGGTTGCCTCCGACATTCCAGGTTTCCGTACCGTTCTGGTTGAACGAACCGCTGCCATTCTTGTTCCTCCAAAAGATCATGTGGCTCTTGCTCGCAGTCTTGTACGTTTAGCGAGAAACCCGTTGAAGCGACAACAGTTAGCAAGCTCTGGCCGACTCCGCGCAAAAGACTTCGCATGGAGCACGATTACTGATCGGGTAATCGCCTATTACGAAGAATTGGTTAACGAGAGTGAAATTGGCGGTCCATACTGGACAAAATCGGCTGACCTCGTAGGCACGGGGCACCCCGAATGATCAGAGACGCACTGGAAAAATCAGCCCGACGAAGCAGTGAGCAACTAGCTCGACCGCTTGCCCGTACTGGGATAGACCCAAATGCGCTCACCGTAACTGGATTCCTGGTTAGCATCCCAACGGCAATCGCAATAGCTACAGATCGGACATGGCTAGGCGGAATTCTAGTGCTGTGCACCGGTGCTTTTGACACTCTGGACGGAGCTGTAGCTCGTTTGACCGGTAACGGATCAAAGTTTGGCGCATTTCTCGACTCCACCCTGGACAGATGGGCAGAAGGCATTATTTTCTCTGGCTTGGCCTGGCTGTTCGCAGCTCGTGGCACCCAAACCGAGCTCATACTCTCGGTGCTCACCTTAGTAGGATCAATGCTAGTTAGCTATACCCGAGCACGCGCAGAAGCATTGGACATTGAATGCAACGTGGGATTTCTCCAACGTCCCGAACGATTTCTATTAATTGGGATTTCCCTGTTGGGTCCATCATGGCTTCTCACCGCCGGAATGTGGTTTCTAGCAGTAGCTACACAAATAACAGCTATCCAACGAGTATTTCACGTCCATAAAGAAGTGGAGCGCGGAAAGACCGAAACACTGGACGACGCTCTAGAAAACTAACAACCCTCGCCTATTCGAGAGGTAGCGAGACCACCTCACCAGTAAAGTAAGACTTATACCCAGCCAACAACGTTTCAACCTGCGCTACGCCATGATCAACGTTGTTGGGTGGGTCATGTCCTTTGTCGATCGCCCACGCCAACTCATCCAATAACGTCGTTACCCCACTCGCATCAGAACCATTCACCCGAGTTGCTGACTTTCCATCCGATCCAGCGGTTGCATAAACAGCGGCATTCGGCGGCGAACCATCAGCCACGATCGAGCCCTCACTACCAACAACCAGCACCTTGTCTACACCACCAGCAGGATCCGTCTGACGACCATAGCGACCTGTTGTAATTGTGGCCGTTACTCCATTCTCAAATCGCATTTGCATCAACGCGAAATCCTCCACGCCCCGCTCAGCATGTGTCGCTAACCAGTACTGACCGAGACTTGCGTATACCGATCGAACCGGCACCCCAACCAGATCCTGAACAAGCCCAACCGGGTATAGACCAATCTCATGCAACTCACGTTTAGCCCAAACGTTGTGACCTGACCCTGATGGGTCGAGGCCCGGTGATCGAAACGTAAATTTCTCGAGATCCGTGGATATACACGTTTCCCAACCGTCCGGAACAGTACCCGCCTGACCTTTTGCAAAAATAAGATCCCAATGAATCGCGACAAGTTTCCCAACAGCACCGAGTTCGACCTGATTTCGGATCAAACTCGGTGTTGCTGACAACTGCCGACCATAAATCACGGCCCTGACCCCAGTGGTTCGTACAGCTTCAGCTATATCCCTGGCCTCAGAAACACTCACAGCGTGAGGTTTATCCATAAAGAGATGTTTGCCGGCAGCGGCCATTTGGCGTGAAATTTCTCCACGGCGTTCTAGTTGAGCACAGACGCTGCACACATCAATCGTTGGATTATCGGAAACTTGCGCTATGTCCTCTAAATAAGGCACACCGTATTCACTCGCCACGCCCTGGTTTGTAGAAATGATGTAATCGTCAATCTCGCCCGGGTCATCAGCAACACAAGCAATCTCAAAGCGCGGATGCTCGGCAAATGCAGGCGCATAGATTGAGGGCTGATGCATCGCACAACTCAGAAGAGCTACGCGGTAAACAGGAAGCTTGCTCAACGAGAAAACTCCGTTCGCATGAGATCGGTTGACTAGCGTTCCTTCACCCGGCAAACACCAGCATACCGATGAAAACCGCCAGCACTACAGTTCTTTAGGAACCTCGAAGCGTAGTGCCCCATCCGAGATTACCCGTCCCGGAGTCATAGAGGTTCACGCCCACCGTGGGGGCCATGTATTCGTAAACCATTCCGCGGCGCCAATTCGGCGAAGTGTTTGGAGCCGAGTAGTGGTAGGTCAGACAATGAAACAGAAGAGCACCACCAGCAGGGACTTCGGCTGCCACGGCTTCAGCCGGATCGATCAGGCTTTCATCGAGTGGGTCTTCGAACAACCCTCGCCGGTGACTGCCTGGAATAACCTGAATACACCCGTTATCTAACGTTGAATCGTCCACGTAGTACTGGATTGCCACGACCGGAACGTCCTCGGGCTGGAGATCGGTACCGAGAGGACGAAGCCGATCGGCTTCGTCGGGCGAGATAAAGCCCTCGGGAAGATCTTGATGCCACGGCTTGGCCGAACCCTCATATGGCGGCTTCATCATGGCCTTGGAGTGGTGAAAGGAAATATCTGGCCCGATAAGATCCTCAAACAAATCCAGCACATCCGCCCGCTCCATAAGCTCACGCCACGGGACTCCCCCGTGCACATGAATGTTTGTGATCTTTCGAATGACCGTCCGACCTAATTCTTGGGAATCGGGTTCATGCATAAAATCGCGATGCCTATGGGATTGCACCCACTCTTCAAGAACATCGAGACTGCTTCGCAGAGCACTCACATCCTCGTCGCTCAAGAACTCAGGAAGCACAAGGTAACCGTCTTCCCAGAACTGCTCAGCTTGGGCTGCCGTCAATACTTTCAGGTTCGAACCCGCCATTAAAGATCCGCCTCACCACTACTACAGAAAAAACTGCATACCTATTGACTTATCATCGCAGACATCTAGTTTGTACGAGCCAGGACCAAGGAGCACAGCTCTAAGCGTGGACGGCGAATTAGACACAAACATTAGCGACGACCCTATACGCTTCGCCCTAGATTCTTTCAACACCACTCGGTCAATAGGGGCGCTGCACACGACCTCGCCAATAACCGACGCGTACAACCTTCTGGACGCAAGCCGTCGCGTAGCGATCGTGATGCGACCCGAAACATTTCCAGACGTGTATCGCAAAGCAGCTAGCCCACTAGCCCTTGCCGCCCGCCACCTGGTCGTGTCTGGCCATCCCTTACTGCCTGAAGAGGCAAGAAATGTTGTCGAAGCAGTCACGCACGTTCTCAGTACGACATCACCACAGGAAACAGAGTTGCACGCACCCCTGCTCGAAGCTAGAGCGATCGCATACCGCTTTGCCAGCCTCGAAAACACTGCCGTGTATTTTTCGAACCTTCAACAGGCGTTCTCGGACCTACTACTCGCTATTGATGCCCACAAAAGTAACTCTAATGTGGTGGGCGAAGCTCGAGCCAACCTTGAACTCGCCGAGACGCTTCGGATCCACGCCTTTAATATGAAGAACCGAGAGGATGCCCTGGAATTTCAGGAAGCCCTTGACTTCGTAACGTTCATTCGCAATCAAACAGACACCTCCCCAAACAGTGACACCAGCCCTGTTGCAGTCATCGAACGTGCCCTCACCTGTGCAGGCCGCGCCGTATCGACACTCGCACCCACTCACAACCCTATTGGCCATGCCAGATGTCTCATTGTTCAGGCCGGTCTTCTGCTAGAGCATCCAGATCGCCACTCTGAAGAGGCATCTTCGTCTGCCTTACAGCTAGCGGCCAAGAGCATCCACATGTTGAGCCACACTGCTGCGCCCTACGTACTAGCGTGTGCCTATCAGATCCGAGCCCACGCCCTGCAGGCTACGGATCCCGAAGCCGCTACTCGGGCGGCCGCCGCATCTAACGCGCTACTTGCCAAGACGAGAATGCCCTCCATCCCCACACCCATCCTCAGCTATGGGCCATCCGAATGAACATTGCGCAACCGGACCATGATGTCCTGATCCTAGGTGGAGGACCAGCCGGTTCGACACTCGGCGCAATGCTTGCAAACGACGGGCTAACCGTCGCAATCGTTGAACAATCGCTCATGCCACGCCCTCACGTTGGAGAGTCACTGATCCCCGGGGTCCTAGCACCCCTGGAAGAAAGCGGTGCCCTAGCCTCCGTCCAATCTGCCGGATTCACGAAGAAATATGGCGCGACATATGTGTGGGGACGAACCCGAACCCCATGGACCATCAAATTTAACGAGGTCTACCCTGATCAAGCGTTTTCCTACCAAGTGGAAAGATCTCAATTCGACAAAATCCTGCTCGACCACGCTGCCGAAAGCGGAGTCACCGTTCACCAGGAAACAACCGCTCTTTCCCCCATCGGAAACCCAACCGCCGTAAGCGGGGCTCGATTACGTGACCGGGACGGCCGAGAATTCGACATGAAGGCCGCCCTAACAATTGATGCCACTGGCCAAAATGCTTTGTTCGGACGACATTTCCGAACTCGCAACTTTAATGAGGGACTTCGCCACATCGCCTTATATGGCTATTGGAGTGGCGGCTGCGCCCTTCCCGATCTTCTCCCTTCCAATGACCCTGAGGATGCCGGAAACATCCTTATTGTGACGGTTCCTGACGGCTGGATCTGGCACATCCCCATCACCCCTGATATCCGAAGTGTTGGTCTTGTAACCGACCCATCCGTTGCCGCAAAACTGACTGCCACCGACCGGACGGACTATTACCTTTCACAGGTTCGGACGTGCCCAGAAGTGTCTGCCTTGTTAACCGGCGCTCAATGGAAAAGCCAGAACGTCTCGGTCATAAGCGACTGGTCCTACACATGTTCCAACTTCGCCGGACCCGGCTACTTCCTCGTAGGCGATGCAGCATGTTTCATCGACCCGATCCTATCCACCGGGGTCAGCCTTGCCGTAAACGCAGCATCCCGAGCAGCGCGCGTGGTGAGAACTAGCCACGCAAGCCCGTGGCTTAACGATCTAGCTCTCGATTGGTATCAATCCGAATACCGAAACGTCGCAGACGACCTTACGAATATGGCAAGCCATTGGTATACAGGTAACGCGGATACCAACGATTGGTTTTGGAGAGCTAAGACATTAGCCGATCCGGCACAGAACTTCTCGATACGTCAAGCGTTTGTGCATCTGTCCTCAGGAATCACGTCAACCACTAAAGAGTCCGGAAACAACCTTCAGAACTCTGGTGGGTATAGTCCTCGCCAACTCGATCTGATCTACCAAAACCTTGATGTCACCCTGACTGGAGAGATTAAAACCGCTGTCTCCCAAGCCGAAGCCTCAATAACAGATGCAGGAAAAGGTCTTAACCCAAACTCAAGCACCGTACTGTCTCGTCGGCCTCAGCTTCAAGAGTCGATTAGCTACCGGCCGTACATGATCACATCCGGACCATCTCTTGAGCCGATTACTCGAGTAACCCGTGCTCATCCTAACGCCGGGCCGCAACATGGGGACTTACCCATAGCCGCCCTGCCCGTTGTTGAAAAAATCGATGGAGAACACACTGGCCTAGCCATACTGAACACTCTACGATCTGAATACAAAGACCCGAACCTCGCTCCGCATTTACACGATCTCGTAACCACAACGCTAGTCAGCTTGGCCAAAATGGGTGCTATTGATATCGACTGAGCAGACCGTCCGGTCGGGTTTCGTTGCTTAAATTAAGAAGCATTCAAATGAAGCAACTCTCAATTAGAGTGACTACGCGGGCAAAGAAAACGTTCGTTCAAATCACGTCAATGCTTGAGACCCAGACACGCGAGCGGCCCAGCGGTCCTCAAGCTGCTTTTGCGACTGGTATCCGTACAACATGGTCGTGATGGCCTCGACGACAAGCGATCCGCCCATAGCAACCACACCGATCACCCCACCCGGCCAGTCCGTAAACGACACAGTTACCCCTAGTATCACTAGGAGCCCTACGAGACGAAGGATGTTGACATAGACAATCAATCGGGTGTGTCGCGTTGAGAGAATTGCGCTGGTGTAAATCGCCTCCTGCACAAGGAGAGGCGGCAACGCGGCAAGCACGCGAAGACCGGCTTCCGTCATGTCCTGAAGTCGACCAGTCGCACCAAGTAGCGTATGTACCACTAGCGAGGTCAATGGCGGGACGAACGCAACCACGGCAGAAGGAACCGTAACGACGACAGCTACAACGTAGGCAAACCTACGTCCGCTCGCAGGACTTTCCCCGCGCGCCATAAGAGCCAACAGCGTGGGCTGGATCCCCCACATCAAAACAAGAAACGTTTGATTAACACCCCATGCTAAGGCCACAGCGGCCACACTGGTATCTGGATGCGGACCCCTCGTAAGAACCGCGTTAATTATCGGGGTTGTGACCGTCGGAAGAAACGCTGCGAACAGAAGAGGACCAAAAAAACGCAGCATGGCTTGGTATTCCGGCGGCGGCCGGTGCGAGGCCCGCACTGCCTGTTGGAGTGGCCGGTTGGTAGCCCAAAGCAAGATAACTGTCTCCGCCGCAGCCCCAGCTGACACGGCAATAGCCGCAATCGGCGAGCCTGCATTCGCTTTAACTGCAGAAATACCCAAACCAACAAGCATGACGGTGGCCGCGCCGGTACCCGTGCCAAGCCAGATAAGGCGAGGCCGGTTGATACGCAGAGCCGTCCCATACAAGTGCGTACGAATCACTGCGAGCACCGGAAATGGCACAAGCGCGATTAAGGCAAGACGAGTTTGATCCCTGAGAGAACCCTCCGTGGCAAAAACCACGTTTAACAAAATGTCTCGGATCGGGGTCAAAGCTGCCAACAAGGCGACAATCCCACCAAGGCCTGCAAACACACCCACGAAAATCCGAATCCGCCACAGTGAGGCCTGATCCTCCAGGAAGACGAGCGTCAGTTGTTGGATGCGCAGCTGTGGGAGTGCAATCAACATCATGATGCTCAGTGCAATCGCATAACCGCCAATCGCTGCCTCAGGCTCAACACTTCGAGCCAACATCGCGTTGAGCAGCGGCGCAAGGACGTTAGATATTCCGAGGTTCAGGGAGGCTGGCAACAGTAAAGTGGAGGCCTTCCATAGATAAGGCCGACCATCGCCACTGGCATTTACTGCCATAGATTCAGTCAGCGTTGAACCAAGTTCCGAATTCTTTTGTCAGCCTTCGCTAACGACGCGTGGATCGAACTGCCGAGATGAACCCATGCAGGTGCTAATTCCGCATGTAATTCGGCATGCCGCAAGGCCTCAAGGAAATCATCTGGCCCATCCCACGGTCGAACTAATTGCCAACAGCGTCCAATCTCAACCGCCAAGTGAGAATCCGACCCGACAGACCGGACACAGCCGTGAGACCGCGCATATGCATCGGCCCAATCATTGTCGCGATGCCTTAACGTTCGACCATTAAAGACTTCCACAATATCGATGTCGCTCACGATGGAGTCAGTCGCCTCTTGTCCAAGCGCTGAACGACGGAACCGGTCAAAAGGATGTGGAACCAGAACTAGTCCACCCTGATCCTTGATAGCTGCCACAGTCTCGGCAGGCGACATGTCTCGCGGGATAGGCTCAGACAAGAAAAGCCCGATGATATCTCCCTCGGTACTCTTAATCTCTTCACCAAGGATGACCGTAAATGGCGCCCGCGCAGCCAATTCAAAGGCTCCATCCATCGTGTTGTGATCCGTTACCGCAAGGGCATCAATGCCTCGTTCTTGATTGACACGAATAATAGTCTCAAGCGAGAGCCGGGAATCAGGCGACGCCCACGTGTGGGTATGGAGTTCAACCCTTTGCCATTCAGACACTACGCAAAGCCCCCAGGCTCAACATTTATCAGGTCTGGACGGACTCAGCCTCAGCCCTTCGCCCTGTGCCCATGATGCCGTCACGCTCAATCTTCCTACGCAACGCTAGAATTCCGTCAATTAGGGCTTCTGGGCGGGGCGGACAACCCGCAATATAAATGTCAACGGGAACTACGCGGTCAACGCCTTGCAGCGTGCTGTAGCTGCGAAACGGTCCACCGCAGGTCGCACATGCCCCCATTGCTATCACCCACTTGGGATCAGGCATCTGGTCATAGAGTCGCTTCACAACTGGAGCCATCTTGTTGGTGACAGTCCCAGAAACAATCATCACGTCCGACTGTCGAGGTGAGCCCCTAAAAACTGTGCCAAATCTATCCAGATCGTAATGGGGCGCCGCGCTCGCCATCATCTCGATCGCACAGCAGGCCAACCCAAAACCCATAGCCCATAACGAGTTTGATTGCGCCCAAGTGAACAATTTGTCCACAGTTGACGTCACAACATCAAGACCACCAACCTGGGCTGTAACTTGAACCAACGGAATGGTGTCGTCGCCAAGTTCTAGCTCAGCCTTCCCCCACGGTTGGTGACCCATCGGCAAACGATCTAGACCGAAGTCATGTCTATGACGACCGCTCTTATCCGCGGGATCAGCCATGGGACACCCTTTTCATTCTTCGCATGTAGCGCCACAGATTGTACCCTCGAGCGGCACCGCGTATATAAACAAGAAGAACCTCCGCAAATCACCGACCACATGCGAAGATTTGCATGCACGTAACCAAGGGGTTTCCCCTGGTTGGAGTCCAGCATCACCACAAGCATCACTGTTCACTCCAAATTTCTGCCTGAGGACTGCAAGATCGCCTGCCCGGAAGGCACGACGATCCTTGATGCAGCCCAGGGGAACGACATACCGGTAGAGACTGTCTGTTCCGGCAAAGGAACCTGTGGCACCTGCAGGGTGCTAGTCCGAAACACTCAAGTGCCAATACCAAATGCACACGACCGACGAAGACTCTCAGATCAACAACTCGCACACGGCTGGCGCCTCGCCTGTCAACACCCCGTAAGTGAAGACGCGATCTACACTCACCCCGTTGGAGTTCGGCCTATCCGAGTCGTGGAGAGCTCAGGCCTTGGAAAGATTCGGCTAGACCCTGAAGTGCAAAAGATTTATGTAAAACCAGCTCCAGCAACGTTGCATAACCAAACTGCCGATTGGTCACGCATCCAAGACGAATTAGCCGCAGTCGCTGGTGACATCGATCCCACCCTTGAAGCCCTTCAAAACCTCGCTGAGCTTGGAGAGTCAGTTGATGACGGCGTCACCGTCGTTATTGCTGGGAACCAAATCGTCTCGGTCGAGGCCGGAAACACAACAGAGCGAATGTTTGGCATGGCGTTCGACATCGGCACAACAACCGTCGTTGGAGCATTAATGGACCTAGTCACCGGCGACGAGATCGCCGTAGCGTCTGGCCTCAACGACCAACATGTCTACGGGGGCGATGTTATTAGCCGAATGAGTGTCACGATGCGGGGTTCGGAATGGGTCGATCGACTCACCGAAGCAGTTCGATCAACCATAACTACCATTATCAACGACTGTCTCGCCAGAACCAGCGTGGCTGCCCACGAAGTTTATGAATTGACCTTTGTAGGGAACACGGTAATGGAGCACCTGCTCCTAGGCATAGACCCTTCACGTATCTCCTATTCGCCGTTCGTTCCAACCATAGTTGACCCCGTATCAGCAACCGCTGGAGAGCTCGGATTGCCTGTGCTGTCCTCAGCAAATGTCTGGGTTGCGCCGAACGTGGCGAGTTACGTAGGCGGTGACATCGTTGCATTGATGCTCAGCACGAATCTCGGCCGTCGAGACGGCAATGTCGTGGCCATAGATGTTGGAACGAACGGTGAGATCGTCCTCCAAAAAGGTAAGAACCTCTTTGCTACCGCGGCCCCGGCAGGACCAGCATTTGAAGGCGCCGAGATCACCCAGGGCATGCGAGCAGCTTCCGGAGCTATCGAACGCGTACACGTCAGCAACGGTTCGGTTGACATCGACGTGATCGACAACGCAGAACCACTGGGAATATGTGGATCCGGCCTTGTCGACGCGGTCGCCGAACTGTTGCGAATCGGACTAATCGCACCTTCCGGACGTCTTCTCACCGCCGATGAAGCTAAAGACATCGACCCGGGACTCGCAGAACGGATCGTCCCTGATGAAACCGGCGGCGCTTTTATCCTTCATGAGTCGAAAGACCAACCCGAACAGGCGATCCACTTGCACGCTCAGGACATTCGACAACTCCAGCTAGCAAAAGGCAGCATTCGATGCGGTGTCAACGTCCTGATGCAGCACGCTGGACTCAATGTCGAGGACCTAGACGAAATCATTCTGGCCGGAGCGTTTGGGAGTTACATCGACCCGGGCGGAGCGATCGCCATCGGCCTTGTACCCGATGTTGGACCCGACGCAATTAAAGCCGTGGGAAACGCGGCGGGACATGGATCCCGCATGTGCCTCCTATCGCTAACATCCAGAGTCCGCGCAATCGACCTCCCTGCCCAGGTTGATTACGTTGAGCTTTCGGCGGTCGAAGACTTCCAGGAAGAGTTTGCTATCGCCATGGGATTCCCAAACCCCATCTAGTTCACACAGATAGCCGGTCGACATCGCGCGGGAATGGAGAACACGCACACAAAAAGACAGCCAAATGCTGGACTCCTAAGCCACAGTTCAATCCGTTGACGAACGTGGCATAGGCTCGACCCAAACCGAACCGTCATCAAAGAACTCTCGCTTCCATATAGGCACCGTAGTCTTCAACGTGTCAATGATGTGCCGACACGCCTCAAATGCCGCAGCGCGATGGGGCGACCCAACTGCAATCACTACGCTCGCCTCACCAATCTGAAGTTCGCCAGTTCTGTGTACGAGAGCCACATCATCCAAGGGCCATCGGTCAACCGTGCCCTCCACGAGAGACTGCATTTGCTGCAAAGCCATGGACTCGTAGGCTTCGTAATACAACTTTGTAACAGCCCTACCATCGGCATTGTCGCGAACCACTCCATGAAACGTGCACACCGCTCCATTGCCTGGCCTGGTAACGTGACGGATCAAACGTGACACGTCGATCTCTTCAACGGTTAACTCGACAATCATCCGCCGGACACCGGCGGAATAAAGGCCACCTCATCCCTGTCAGCGACCGGACTGTCTTGGGTGACAAACTGACCGTTGATTGCGAACGAGACATGAGGCACCCGAGGCCTAAGATCTGAAACTTCGTCGACCAGGGCAGCCACCACGTCAGCGATTGTCACGGGTTCGCGCAGACAAACCGTACGACTTCGGGCACCCATCACATCTGCAATTGACGCAAAAAAGAGTACGGTGACACAAATCACCGGCGGTTCTTTTATCAATTCCACAAGCCGTCATAAACCATTTCGTCTTTTGCCATGCCATGAGCCTACCAACACCACCCGCTCACGCCGGTATGATTCCAACACGTCTCCCACCACATGAGTCATTGCAGCGTGAATAGCCATAACCACGGGGACTCCGCCTCCACGGAGGAGCATCGACACGAGGCCCAACATATTGGGCCCGTTCCCAGCGCAGTAATCGTCATCACGGACAGTAGAAATGAACGCACCGACCGATCAGGCCAAACAGCCTCCAGGCTGATCAAAGACGGTGGCCACAATGTCATTCACCAAGCACTGATTCGAAACGAAGCCATCGAAATACGTGCCGCCCTTGAGACAGCTATCGAACTCGGGAGCAAATTCATTTTCTGCACAGGAGGCACCGGCCTGGGAGACCGTGACATCACGGTAGACACCGTAACGCCAATGCTCGATAAAGTACTGGATGGCTATGGTGAGTGGTTTCGGCGCGCGAGTTGGGAGCAAATCGGACCGGCTTCAATCTTGTCTCGTGCTATAGCCGGCAAACTAAAACAAGCCCTTGTGGTGTGCTCTCCGGGATCCACAGCGGCCGTCGAATTAGCACTAAATGGCCTTCTGATTCCGGAACTACCTCACCTGGTCCGAGAGGTCTCGCGCTAAACAGCCTCATCTTCCTCGGGTAATGTCCAATCCAGACCATCAGGAGGGATCTGCTCCAAATCGCTAAGCGAAGCTAGATGGTCAAAAAAAAGAACTCCCTCTAAATGGTCCAACTCATGTTGAATCGCCTGCGCCAGAAGGCCAGTAGCCTCTAAAGATTCCGACTCCCCCAGAAGATTTGTATACGTAATAGTCGCGCTCTCAGCCCTGTTGACCTCTGCACGAAATCCCGGTAGCGATAAGCACCCCTCAAACATATCGCGACGTTGGCCAAGCACGCCAAGTAAGGGATTGATAAACACGTAACGAGTCCCAGCCTGCGGATCATTCTCGTTCGACGGAAGTTCGATTACGACTAGACGGATGGACTCCCCCACCTGTGGCGCCGCCAGGCCCACACCTAAGTTCTCATGCATCGTGCTGAACATATCCTCAACTAGGGCTTCAATCGCCGGGGTCACCTCTACAACAGGATCAGCCACTCGGCGGAGCACAGGATCCGGATACTCGAGGATTCTGCGAATCATCGACACCCCAACCAACCCCAGCGGACAGCTTCAAACTCAACAACCGCATGGAACACTGGATTCGTCCGACGCCCCGGGACGCTACAAAGCAAACAACACGTATACATCAATGAGTGACTGCCATTCCCTGAAAGACCATGCCCTACATATTCAAGCCGGAAAAAAACACCCAAAAATAGACCACATACGCCCCAGCACCAACCAGAAACAGCGCCCCCGTACGATACACGTACGGCATTAACGTCCCAAGAAATCGAAACACGACGTCTCGAACCAGCACGGCTCCCACAGTAATAGCAATCACGACGGCGCCCATGCCAACCCCGAAGGCTAAAAATTGACCCAGCGAGGCCACAAAATTCCCCGTGGCGAGAGACCCTCCAACAACAACCAGAAATATTGGCAGAGTGCAGCCAAGAGAACCTATGCCGTAACCAACACCAAAGATAAATGCGTTGCGGAGACCACGACGATGATTAACCTGCAGACGACTGGCAGCCAGCACCCCAACATAGCGCCCAGTGACTAACAAATAGGCCCCGAAAATGATCATGCCCACACCGACAAGCAACCCGAAGTACGGAAATAGCCAACCAAGAAAACTTCCGCCACCGGCAACAACAAGACCAACCATCGAGAACATAAAAACAAAGCCCAGGGTGGCCATGACGCCCACGCTCAGCGCCCGAAGCAACTTGAAAAACACAGCCACGTCAGAATATCCAGCCTCCTGAGTTCCCAGTTGATATGCCACATACCCAGGCAGGATGAAGAACCCGCATGGATTGACCGTTGCCACCATCCCGGCTGCTGCTGCAAATCCGATTGGCAACGATTGGGCAAATCCAGACATCGCGATCTCGGCATTCGTCTGGAACGCGATCATCAAACCAATGAGTACCGCAACCAGAACCGCCGGCCCTCCGTATCCAACAACTATCCGCACCTGTACACGGCTTGAGTCGGCCGAAGGAGTTTTGGCATCGGGGATACTTTTCATGCACTGCCTCCGGCCTTGGAGACATCGACTAACTCGTCAACCAGTTCTCGTGTAGTAGCAGCGGATAATATCCCCGTCCAATGCCGAACAATTTCTGCAGATGGCGTAATAAATACAGTAGTTGGCATACCCAACACCCGATATTCACGCACGACCTCTGCTTCCCGACTTGTACCCACCGGGTACGTCACGCCGAGTTCGGAAACCAATGCCCGTCCTTCTTTTATAGAACCGAGGCCAACAAACGGACCGATATCCACTCCCACAAATAACGCACGTTGCCGGGTGGCCTCATATATTTGTTGAAGATCCGGCATTTCAAACCGACAGGGCGCACATTGGCCTGCCCAAAAATTCAGAACCACAGGTCGCCCGGCATTCAAAACATGGCTGAAACGAACCACAGCCGCACCAAGCACATCGGCCCCCTGATACGCCTCTAATGTGAAGTCCGCAGCCCGACCGTCACCAACCGAACGCCGTACATTTTCAGCTATCGGTAAAGACTGTGAGTTCAAGGACTTTGACTCAGGTGCAGCGAACAATTGTGGTCCGCTACAAGCTGCCCCCAACGCACCGACAGCAACAAGTCCTCCCTTCCTGAGAGCCTGTCGCCGATTCGTTCCGTCAGAACCTCTTCGCACCACCGTCACGAACCCCCGAAAACAACCATAACCCTACTCCGCGCTCTATCAAGCAACAGCATTCCTGTCCCGAAGACAAACCCCAACGCTATGCTCCCCATATACCAGTAGAGGACCTGATGACGAGCGAAACCCTAAATCCACAAAGTGACCCAACGTCCAGCCCACCCCGTCTGTCACCGCCTGAAATAGCGATCGCGGTAGTAGGGGTCAGTGCGCTCGTGGCTCTCATCATGGTTATTGCGCTGGTCATGCGCGGCAGCAGTGGACCGGACAGCCTCGGAATAATCTCAACAGGCCAACAAGCCAACGTGAAACTTCGACCGGCTCCCGACTTCAACCTGACGTCGTTCGACGACCAGCGCCTACAACTTTCCGACTTTCGCGGCCGGGTGGTCATCTTAAACTTCTGGGCGTCGTGGTGCCCACCGTGCCGAATCGAAGCACCGGTATTACAACGAGCCGCTGATCGATTGGAAGAGCGTGGGGTTACCGTTCTTGGGATTGATGTCTGGGATGATCCGTCCTCAGCTACCCAGTTCCTAAATGAGGTCGGGGTGACGTACCTCAACGCCGAAGACACCACACGGGAAATCCCCGTTGAATACGGGGTCACAGGTCTCCCTGAAACCTTCATCATTAACACCCGCGGTGTGCTCGTCGCTCGCTGGATTGGCCCGATAACCGACGAGCAACTCGACCAGCTTGTTTCAGCGCACATACACGCCTCAGCCACCTAGTCAGCCTGACCACCCGACGTGCGCCGCAAGGCAAACGTGGAACCGGCATTTGACTTGCGAATTAATAGCGTGTGGCCAGCTAGAACCTCAGACACTTCGGGCGCCGCCACCAGAATAACCCGGTTGTCAAAAAACACCTTCTTGTCACCTTTTTGGATGTCACTGGGCGCCATGTGCATCCGGCCACCAGCATCAAAGGAGATACGAATCGCAAGCTCATCCGATGCCCGATCCCCATCAAGCGCCGCTCGTAACGCCAGAGCAGCTTCCGGCGCCACAATTAACATCGAGGATTCCTCCGCCTTGTCTCCCGAACCGATCGTTTCAGACATACAGTTCTCTAACCTCAACCATCACCCCGCCTCGATCCGCCGACCGGTAAGCCGCATCAAGCATCTCGACCGACCGCAGCCCAATTTCACCGGGTGAACCGTTCGCAGCCTGGCCACGACAGACATCTACCAAATTGTTGGCGGTGTCAAACCTCGGATACTCATAACCCTCTTCAACCTGGTCCTCGTTCGGTCCCTCATGTCGATGCACCCCCAAGGTTCCTCGAATAGCATCCAGCATGACATAGCCGTGTTCGCAATAAACGTGAACCGTCAGAACACCTTCATCACCGACAGGAATATTCCCGGTCCCACCAATCACACCCAACGCGCCGCCATCAAATTCAACCGTCATTGCATTCACCACATCTACTGGGACATCCAAAGAACTCATCAGCGCACTAACACGCGCCACGCGCAGGTCGGTCACAAAGAACATCAACCCTGAGGAGTGAGTGATCTGCAAATGACCCTGACCACCCCCGGAGAGTTCAGGGCGTGCGTATACATCACCAGGACCAGCCACTGTCCAGTCAAAGATCGGCTGGTATGCCGCATCATTCCCACGATAAAACTCGACGACCATCGACGATTGCATGCATTGCACGTGCTCGATACGACCAAGCGCTCCTGACACCAGGAGCTCACGAGCGCGAATAGCCAGTCGAGTGAAGTTCCACGGGTACCCAACGATCAACTGCACGCCCTGAGCCTCCGCCCGATCCACCAGATCCTTTGCATCCGCAGCCGTCAGCGTCAGGGGCTTTTCAACCATGACATGGAGCCCGTGATCAAGGCACTGCACTGCTACCGGATGATGAGCCACATGCGGTATAGATACAACCACGCCATCCAGCGATTGCGCCTGAAGCATCTCACCTACATCTGCGTACATGGGAACCTCGGGAAACGCCTCAACTACACGCCGGAGGGCCGAATCATTCGTGTCACAGATCCCTGCAAGCTCAGCGTCAGGGTTGTTAAGGAGGCCCGGGATATGCGTATACGTCGACCACCATCCAGCACCTATCACGCCAATCCGTGCCTTGCCCACAGTCATAGCTTCGGCTCCATCACAACATTTTTCAGCGTGATACTACGTGCCCGGCCAAAACCTGGAGCGGTTTTGCATTAACAAGATCCACCGGGGGCAACCGTGTTGGTCGCAGGCGGAAGCTGGGAAACAGGCGCATAACCCGTCAACTCCACGTATCCATGACCAATTCGCTGCGCTTGGTCTGTAACCTCGACCGCTCCTTCCCAATACACCACTCCCGTACTCGCTCGCGTATCGAGTTCCTGATCCTTAAGGAACGGCTGTACGTTCATGCGAAGCGCCTCGCCTGGAATTTCAATGCGCCACCCCGATGGATAGGTCGCACCTGTATGCGGACTACTCCACGCCTCCGTAGGTTGTATTGAGAATTCCCTAGCGGTTAAATGCCGAGGGGCCCCCACCTCATCAACAAGAGTTCCGTACTGCATCACAATATTGTCTGCGTCATCACGAACCACGGATGCCGTAAAATCCCGCCCGTCCGCTAACTGGACACTGAACCAGTCCCAGCCGCCGGTTCCCACCGAAATAAAGTCTCCCCACTGGTGATCAATCCACGCGGTGCCTTGAACCGGACGGGTCAGGCCCTCCTTAAGCCACACACCTCGGGCGTCCACACGCGGATAGGAGTAGTAATAACTCCAACCGAAGGGCGAAAAATCAAGCACCCCGGTTTCGTTGTGTAAGACCGCTGGCTTCGTTGGCAAAAGTTCCAGCTGCAACGCCGCCTCCGGCAAAGAGGCAACGATCGAAAAACCCCCTGGGATTCGTCGAATCGACCACTCACTCACACATAAATTCAACTCAGCTGGCGGAGGCCCAGACGGCCCCGTCGCCGTCCGCTCCGCGTAGGTAAATTCACCCTGACCAATATCTGTGATTGCAAAGTGCGCTGCGTACCCGGTCGGTGCGCCCTCACGCATCGACTCGAAAACCACGAACTCAAATCCGAGGGGATGACCCTCCTCTGTCTGAAGATGCCCAGTGACGTACCACCACTCCGTCAGGTTGTCATGTGGCGCATCATCACGTGGCAGGCTGATGGGCGGTAACGTAGCCACGTCGAACGGCTTTGCTGGGTCAACACGTAACGGCTGTGCCGCATCAGCACACCCCGCAAGCAACCATAGGCTCATGGCCATCCAGAGCGCTGCCCGAACGACCATCACCGCAACCCCCTATGCGTTCCAGACATCCATCGGGGTGCCCACCAATTCCACCGACCAAGAAGACGCATCGTCGCCGGCACCAACAAGGACCGCACAATCGCCGCATCAACAAACACCGCGATCGCGGCGCCCAGGCCAACCGCCTTGATTAACACAATATCGGCTGTAACAAATGCGAGACAGACCACAATCACCACGAGGGCTGCGCTGGTAATGACACTACCGCTCCGTTCAAGACCAATGGCCACACTATCGGTATTCGAATGACCTTCGTCGTATGCCTCTTTAACCCGGGATAGCAGAAACACCTCGTAATCCATGCTCAATCCAAATAGGAGCGCAAACAAGATGATCGGCAGCGTGGCTTCGATGAACCCGAGCGGCTCAAACCGGAGAACATTGGAAAGCCAACCATCTTGAAACACCAGCACTAGCGCGCCAAAACTCGCCAGGAGACTCAGTACATTCAGCAGGACGGCCTTCAAAGGAAGCACAATCGATCGGAACAGGATGGCCAGCACTACAAACGTAACGCTGAGAATGATGGCCACAGCTTTTGGAAAGTCGGTATACAAGCGATCAACAAAATCGGTAAGACCGGCACCGCCACCACCAACAAGCAGATCAAGGCCCTCGGCATCACGGTACTCGCGAATAGCCGCGACAAGTTCACCGACCTCTGGAGAAATCGACGCAACGCTCGGTTCCACAATCATGACACTCGTATTCCCCCGGGCGAGCGTCCCTGCAATAGCACGAACATACGGATCTCCAATAGCAGGGGCATCTCGATACAAGAGTTGATACTGTGGCAACGTAATTCGATCATCAACGCTGGCCAACCCTCGCACGCGAGCAACTCGGGGGTCTTCCTTCAACGCTCGGCCCAACCGATGCTGGGCCGCGATTGCCTCCGCCGATAACGGCCCCTCAGGAAACACACTTACGAGAAACAACGGCGCCACATGACCTTCGCCAAACTCGGTGCGCAACAAGTCAAAGGCCTGACGGGAAGGCGCATCAGTTGTGAGGACAGATGCGTCAGGGGCACTGATCCGGACGTGGAGAAAAGGCAACCCAAGAACAACAAGAAATGTGGTTACCCCGAGGAAGACGGGTACCGGCCGTCGCATCACTGCATGTGCAAGACGTCCCCATCCATTGCGCGGGCCTAATCGCGGCCGCCATATCCGCCACGCATTTACCCTTGGCCCGAGCACGGCAAGCATCGCCGGTACAAACGTTGTCGCTGCCGCCATTGCTATCAGCACCACAATCGCCCCACCAACGCCGATCGATCGCAGCATCATGAATTCAAAGATCATGAGAGAAGACAGTCCCGTGAGAACCGCTAAGCCGGAAAAAACAACAGCACGCCCCGCGGTCGCAACCGTACGTTCAACCGCTTCCGCCGTCGTCCGACCATCCGCTAACTCTTCACGGAATCTACTCACCAGAAACAGGGAATAATCGGCACCAAGGCCAAGGCCAACCAGGGTGACCACATTCAAGGCGAAGATGGAAAAACTCGTGAACTGGCCAACCCCCCAGATCGCTGCCAACCCAACCACCACGCTGGCGCCTCCAGCGAGCACAGGAATTCCGGCAGCCGGGATAGACCCAAACACGAGCAGCAGCGTGATGAGCGCAAACGGTAAGCCGATAGCCTCCGATCGCTGTAAATCAGCTTCACTCAGGGCCTGAATGTCCGCGTAAAACACCGCGGCTCCAGCTACATGGACATCCAAATCTGTGGGCCCTAGATTCTCACGAAGCGCCGGAACAATATGGTGGGCAAACTCAGGCTCAATATCGACCGTCACCATGGCGTAGGCGGTGCTACCACTGGGCGAAACCTGTGCGGGCTGGTCCCAGAATGGAAGCACTGCCGTCACCTCAGGGAGATTCGATAGTGGTGCTAACGCCACCATGGCCTGAGCCACGAATTCCGGTTCGTTGGCCCGTAACGTATCGTGGTGGAACACGATTTGTATCGGCGCGCCTACATCACCAAAAGCCGCCTCGTACCGGGCTAAGGCCTGCTCGGCTTCAATGCCGTCTGCCGAAAACCCCCCCGCTCGAAGAATTGAGCCCACCTGCGGCACCGCAAACAACCCGACCACACCTGCCGCGAGCCACAGAGAGATCACCAGCCAGCGCCATCGGAACACCGAACGTCCAATTAACCGCAGAACGGGCTCCTTACGTTAGAGAGAACTATCCACTTCGGAAGCCTACTCAGGCCGAGTCAAGATCCGAAGAGGATTTTTTGTTCCAGCTACCTACGGCACGCACTCGAGCAGTGACTCGGGGTCGTCCACTAGCAGGATCCTTTGTGATATCCGCATCCACCCCAAATGTGTCACGTAGACGCTCAACCGTGATGACCTCAGATGTCACACCATCTGCCACGACGCGCCCACGATCAAGCACCACCACTCGATCAAAAAACGCAGACGCTAGATCAATATCGTGCATCGACGCCACCACCGTAGCGCCACGCTCATGCCCCACACGTCCGATCAGCTCCATAACCTCGATCTGATGTGACAAGTCCAGATGTGCGGTGGGTTCGTCCAGCAGCAGAATGTCAGGTTCCTGGGCTAGCGCTAGGGCCAGCACAACACGTTGACGCTCGCCCCCACTAAGCGCGTTAAACTCCCGGCCCTGCAAATGGGTTACCTCCGCACGTTCTAGAGCCCGATCAATCACCTCTTCATCATGTTCATCAAGTGCACCCAGCAAATTGAGATGAATGCTCCGTCCAAGACCAACGACGGTCCGCACCCGATACGCAAACGGCATTTGAAACTCTTGTGGTACCGCTCCCACAACCCGAGCAATCTCACGTGCCGACATAGTCCGCACATCCTGACCAAACAGGCACACATCGCCAGCAGCAGCTCGCAAAAACCCATTGACGCAGCCGAGCAGCGTCGATTTCCCTGCACCGTTTGGGCCAATCAGGGCCACCCGTTCTCCACGTAAAACACAAAGATCCACACTGTGCAACACAGGCACATCCTCATAGGCAAACTGCAAGCCACGAACGCCAATAGCCTCGGAAGCCCCGCTAGAAGTCATAGGAACCCCGAGCCCGTCGCAACAACAAAACAAAAACTGGCGACCCCACAATCGCGGTGAAGATCCCTACCGGAACCTCTATCGGGGCAAGCAAGGTCCTGGCCAGGAGGTCCGCCATGATTAGGAAGGATCCCCCGGCCAATGCTGCGGCAGGCAGCAGCAGTCGATTGTTGGGGCCAATGATCAGTCGGACCGCATGCGGCACCAATAACCCGACAAATGCGACTAATCCGCTCAGGGATACAGCGAGCGCTGTCAATAATGACGCCGTCGCAATGACTGCGAGCTTGGTGCGTTCGACGTCAATCCCTACCCTCGTGGCCCCTCGCTCACCAAGCGCCAAAGCATCTAGTCGAACCGTCAGCAAAAACCCTGCCACTACCCCAACAACGACCAGTGGAACCACAGAAGCGATGGGTGCCCATCCGTTGACCGACACCCCACCAAGAATCCATGAAATCGTTTGCATGAATCGAATTTGGAGTTGATCGCTCAAGATCACGAGTAGAGCGTTGAGCGCCCCTGCGACCGAACCAAGCGCGAACCCTGCCAAGATAAGTCCACTAATACTCGTCCGACCATGATGTCTCGACAGGATATATACGATCCATACCGTCACGAACGAGCCAACAAATCCCAGCAAGGGAACAATCCCAAATCCGAGAAAAGCAATGTTGAGACTCAAAAGCAAGGAACCCGCTGCCGCCCCAAGCGCCGCTCCACCAGATGATCCAATAACAAATGGGTCAGCTAGCGGGTTTCGGAGTAAGCCTTGAAATAGAACGCCAGCGGTGGACAGCGCGACCCCGACCGCCGCCGCACCAATCACCCGGGGCAATCGGATGCCAATAAGAATTTGGCTGTCGGTGGGACGCCACCATGGATCAACATCAGCGAACGGCAGGGCGTTCCACGCAACGCCAACCAGGACGAGCGGATGGATACCAACACTTCCGATCCAAACACCTGCCATGAGGGTTAACGACAACAACCCCACCAGGACCCCGAGCACAAGTGCACCCCGAGGCCCGTGCCAGCGGTCCATCTTTGCCGGACGTTCTTGTGAGACCGTCATCCCAACATCACCAGGAGTTTCATTTCATAAAGGCTTCCGGATGCATGAAGCGCGCGAGCGCCTCCAGACCATCTGCAATACGGGGGCCGGGCCGTGAAATCATGTCACCTAACTCAGGCGTCACTTCAAGTATTCTGTCGTCACGAACCGCGGACAACACTTCCCAGCCCGTACGCGCTTTTACGGCTGTTGCGGTGATTCCAAACGGAGCATCTGCGAGGATAATCACCTGGGGATCTCTCGCAAGCACTTCCTCAAAACTTACCTGCGGAAACGGTGCCGACGCATCAGCGAACACGTTGTCGCCACCAGCCATTGATAATAAGTCCTGTACAAAATTCCCTGGGCCCACCGTAAATGGCTTCATTGGATCGCTCGCATCCAACTCATAAAACACCCGCGGACGGTCGAGCACTTCGGTCATAAGAGCTGTCAGCGTTTCTAGACGGGCCTCGAGCTCAGTTGCGACCGCATCCGCCGCCGATTCACGGCCTACCGCCACCCCAAGACCACGAATCGAAGCCGCCACGCCACGGACATCCCTGCTATCAGCGATCCAAACCGGAACTCCGGCACTTGAGAGCTGCTCAATGATCTCTGGCGAAATAATCTGAGCCGCCACCACGAGATCCGGCTCCATGGCGACAATCCGTTCGAGATCCGGGGTAAAGCTGCCCAATTGCTCCAGCTCCTTAGCCGCTTCAGGAAAATTACTAAAATCATCAACACCTACAAGCCACTCTCCCGCGCCAATGGCGTACAGAATTTCGGTAGCACTAGGCGCAAGCGAGACGAGTCGAGCTACGGTTACCGGGACCGTGACCTCGCGCCCGGCACTATCGATGAGCACACGTACTGGCTCATCCCCCGTGGGTTTCGGCATTGAGGTAACCGCCGGAGTGGCTCTTGTTGAAGGTGACAGCGTTAATACCGGCTTCGGAGTGCTTGTCGCCGTTAATACCGGCTTCGGAGTGCTTGTCGCCACCGGTGAAACCTCTGCCGTCGGCATGCGAGCAATACCTGGTGTCACAGTCAGCACTGGCCCGTGATCAGACAGAGAGACTGCAGCGCCATCTTGGCCACAGGCCGATATCATCACCATCCAGGCCAACACAAGCAGCGGACGTGTTATTTGTTGAATAAATTGAAACATAGGAAAATTAACTACTCCTTGAGAGATCACGCGGGGCCACAACATGACGGCCCAGACCAGACGTATAGAAAACACCCCAACACCGGGGCTGCAGGTCACATCAATACACGCATCGTCAGCGTCCCTCTCTTGCGAAGGCGACCACCGACACCGCCAGAGGCAGGCATTCTGGCTCCCCGGTTTCCCGGGCTACAGTTGCGCGACAGCGCCGGATTTCGACCGGCTTCCCCTTTGTGGCCCACACTACGCGGGCTCGCCTCAGGTGTTCGTCAGGAGGACTATTACGGTTACACCGTGTAGCTTACCAGTAAATCCCCGACGGGCATTCTCACCCTGAACCACCCCACGTCACTACGTTCCCGCCCATTTATCTCGGTGGTGTGCATCCTTACCCTTGGACTGGCCGGATGGTTGCCAGTCGTAAACTTCCTGTCGCTCTTTGTGCGAGACGAGCTCAATGCCGGGATCGCAGGCGCAGGCCTCTTACTGGCCGCCATGCACGGATCTCGAAGCACAATCGGAATTTTTGTTGGCGTCGCAATCAGCCGATTCGGTAGCCAGCGCGCCTACGCGTTTGGACTCACCGGCCTCGCCACGCTCGTCGCCATCATGGCTATCACGCCAAACCTCTGGCTCTTTGTCATCGCGGCGCCCTTCGGCGGCCTCGCCCTCACAATGCACTGGGCGTCCGCACAGACCTATGTGATGGAAGTGGCCCCACCAAACCGTCGAGGCCTCGCATCCTCCATCATGAGTTTTGTCGTCGTGGCCGCACCAGGCATCGGCGGCGTAGCCCTGGGAACCCTTGCCAACACATATGGCTTTCGCCTGTTCGCCATTGTTGCTTCGGGCCTACTTGCCCTGGCCGCGTTTTCGGCGACGAAGTTCTTGCCGGCCAACCCCTCGCGATCACTATCCCCCTCACCATCCATCCGAGACCTAACCTCGAACCTCTTTCAAATGCTCCGCCATCCAGCCGTGCAGATCCTCGCACTTATCCGAGCCTGTACAACTGTCATCTATGGTGCCTTTATCATCCTCGCCGGGCCGAAGCTGGTCGCGGCGGGCGGAGACCTGTCCGACGTCGGCTGGCTTATCTTCATTGCGGCAGTCGCTGGTGCATCCGCACAGGTAGTTGTCGGGGCCATGTCAGATCGTATTGGTCGTCGTGGCGCGCTGGCCGTAACCCTGGCTATTGGTGCCATCACCACCGCCATCTACGGGCAAGTCCATGGGTTTCTTGCCCTACTTATTCTCTGGGCGGGATATGCCTTCACGCAAAGCGCCTTTCATGGCTTGATCGTGGCTATCGCAGCCGACATCGCGCCACCTCGCAAACTAAGCCAGGTCATGGCCATCGACTCCACGGCATACTCCATCGGCGTCACAATCGCAGCCATTCTCGCAATAGCTACCGGAGACACGGAGCCAGCAACCCTTTTTTGGGCGGGTGCCACAGCTGGCCTTATCGGCCTCGCCGCGGTGCGCCGCCTACCAGCGAGCCGTCAACACTAGGCACGATCAATCCCTTGTACCAAGCGGCCTGACACGCAACCTTAAATATGTCAGTATCCGGTCGAACTAAATCCACATTTCCACCAACGCGGACCGGTTGGCATGAGACACTCGACGCTTACGAATCTCCGGAAAGCTTTCCGGATGAACTGGTACGACTCCAGCCCACGAGGCGAGACTGGATCCCTCCACAAGCCGCTGAAAGAAGTTCGAAAAGACCTGCGGGTGGAATGGTATCGATGCCCCATTGACCATGCGACGCTTCGTGAGTTGTCAAAACGAAGTGATCTTCAAGGTTGGCTTCAGGCCGGCGGACACCTGGGATTGGTTGCACTGTCTGGAACCATCACGTTTCTACTCTGGTCGCAACAACAGTGGCTGGGGTGCATTCTCATGCTCTTTGTCCATGGCACGATGGCCAGCTTCTTTGTTGGCGTGGCCCCCCATGAACTCGGCCATGGCACGGTTTTCCGAACCAAGCGATTAAACAAGATCTTTTGCTACGTGTTCAGCCTCCTCGGTTGGTTCGAAACATTTGATTACAACACCAGTCATACCTACCACCATCGCTACACCTTGCATCCTGAAGGCGACCGGGAAGTCCTGCTACCCATTAAACCAACCGTGGGTAAAACCTTCCTGATCCAAATGTTCACCATCAACATTCTGACCAAACGAGGCCGGACGCTGGGCAACAGTCTCATTGGACGGATTTACTCCACGTTCAAGACGGCCTGTGGGAAAGACAGTTCCAACGAATGGATCAACGCCCTCCATGCCGACCAGCCGGACCAACACCGGAACTCCATATGGTGGGCTCGCTTCCTGCTGGCCTTCCACGGGACCGTGATCGTCGTGTCAATTAGCACCGGCCTCTGGATCCTGGCCCTACTCATCTCGTTTGCCCCGTTCATTGCCAATTGGGCCATCTATTTTGTCGGGTTGCCCCAGCACACAGGCCTAATGGACAACGTGCCTGATTTCCGAAAGGCCGTCCGGTCCAACACGCTCATTTTCCCGCTTGAGTTTCTGTACTGGCGCATGAACTGGCACCTTGAGCACCACATGTACGCTGGGGTCCCGTGCTACAACCTTAAGAAACTCGGACGCGTGATCGCGCACGATATGCCAGAACCCCGCACGCTGCGCAGCGCCTGGCGAGAAATGCTTACGACCTGGCGTCGACAAGAGACCGACCCTTCCTACCAGTTCGACACCCCGTTGCCAGCCACAGCACGAAAGGTCCGGACCGACACACCCGACGTTCTTGAAAACTCGATCGGTGAGTTAGCCCCCAGGGGCCTCCGCTAACCGACTACGATTGATCGCCGTCGAACACGAGTAGCACCCCAACGCCGTGACTGATCGTCGACTCACGCATTGCTCACCACAATAGGCTCAAACCGGTAGGAGCCCGCATGGGCTTCAATTCTGAACCAGTCCTGCAGCGCCTGTTGCATAGCCGGGGTGTCGGACCCCAGCTCATTACCTCTAGCACACGCATGAAAGAAGCTACCGTCCATCACCGCCTCATGGGACGCGTGCCCACGTTCCACAAGCAAACGCAGCAACGCGCCTGCAGCCACCGAACTACCGCGAATGGCCAGCTCGCCTTCATCCTGATAGGACCGCCACGCATCACGCAACAATCCACCCACGCCATAGTCCGGATATTTATTTTCGAGCGCCACATACGCGAAGTAGTCAGCGCCAGCCTCAACCATCATTCGAGACCCATGGTGGCATTCACCATCAGATGAAATGTCGTGCTGAAAGGCGTGGTACAACTCATGTGTCACAGTGTGATATACGTCGCGTGCTTCGCGCCCCTGTTCGACACCGTGCATGATAAAACGGGAAGACTGGGACAGGGAGAACTGAGTGGCCGCATCCCCCCCACCTTCTAAAACCTTCCGCCACATAGCCAATTCTGAATTCGCGTGGTCAGAATCTATGGACGTCGTTGCCATCCAGGATTTCAGTTCGCCAAGGAGAAACTCGACCTGGTCCGGAGCAATCACACGTTCGTGTTGTTGCAAGGGGTGACTATCGAAACAGCCCTCGCATGGACCGATCCATTTCCCAATCGGCCACATCATGTACAGCACATCACTTTGCCGTCGCGCCATTTTCGCTTCCAAGACTTTTGTCCATTCTTCAAGCTCACTAGTGCTGACATCCGTCAAGTTGACATACCGCACACCCGCACCAGTCACCCCTGCTTGAGCAGGAACTAAGGCCACGACAGGGGCAGATACCTTGGCCGCCATAGTTGGGGCCGCCGTCGGAGTCTCCGATACCGTCACAGCCTCACCGGCCAACGGGTAGTCACCCGTCAGCGGACGACGCACTAAAGGGAAACGGGGATCATCCATCAGTGCCTTGAATTCAGGACTGAGACGTGCTTCCAGTTCCTGTTTGTTCTCAGGAAATCCAATACCCCGCCACCCGGGCTGCATGCCGGCCCGCATGGTTTGCACCTGGTGAAAAAACTCCACCACGTCGCACCCAGGATCCGCACACCCATCCTGCGGCCCATCATGCTCTCTTGGCTTGCCTGGGCAATCGTTCTCCGGATGCTGCCACCATTCACAGGCCGCCCGCTTCGTCTCCTGAGCTACTAGCGAGTCCCAGTTCTGCACACCAAATTCTGATGGGAACACGTTGGAGAGCCCGAATTGGTGCACAAAATGATCAATTTCTTCCCAGATCACGGCTTTGGCATGCTCGTCGAGGCCGGCCGAAAAGTCGCCATTTCTGCCAGCATCTCCCCAAAGCCACCAAGCCGGGATTCCGATTTCATCCCCAATCTTCTGCTTATGATCCCGACTGGCACCTTCTTCCCATCCAGCATGTCTGGTCGGCATGGCCAACCAGGCCCGTTGATCATCTACGCCGCCTGGATATTTGAGCATGGCCGCTAGTTCTGCATGGTCCGCATAACCATCCCGGTCCTGGTCCATGAACTCCGCCACAATCTTGGCGGCATAGGTCACCGCAGGCCCTGGCATGTCATCAGCCGCCGCCAATAGGATTCCAAACGGCATACTGCACTGGGTGAATGCAAGCCCCGCCAGGGCCTGACGTACCGATGGCGAAATCTCGAGTCGCTCATCGTCACACCCTGTCACCAGCAAGTTCAATGGCCCGCCTGTGCCAGCCGAACCATGCAAAACCGGACTATCTGACGTAGCACCTGAGTCATCCGAGGACCGGCCATCAGTAACCGGCGACGCTGAAGCCGCCCGACCAACCACAGCCCGGGCAAACTCATATTCGCCGTCACGATTTTCTATCTGAAACCAATCCGAACGAGCACTCTGGACCGACGGAACATCGGGCCCATACTCACCACTACGGGCGCACGAATGGAACAAAGTGCCATCCATAATCGCGTTATGCGACAAATCCCCTCGCTCAACCATTAATCGCAGGGCCGCTGCTGCAGCCGTGGAATTGCCCTGGTCAATCCCGTCACCTTGCTGAAAGCCAGCTCGCGCATCACCCAACAGCGAGGAGACAGCAGGTCGCTCCGGGAACCTAGTCTCAGTGAGAAAATAACCAAAGTACTGGGCGGCACCTTCTACAAACATCATGTGTCCAACGTCCTGGCACTCACGGCCCTCAAGATCATGTTGAAACGCGTGGTACAGCTCGTGCACCAGGAACATGTGCAGGTCCCAGTCCGGCATGCCCTCCGGCACAGCCATCATCACAAGACGCACATCAGCACAGAGCGGAATTTGGGTTGAAACGTCGGCGCCGCCTTCAATCCACAGGCGATACTCGGCTAGTTGATGGTTCCGGTGCTCGGAATCAATGCAGCCGTGCGATGCCATCCATGTATGGATTTCACCAAGCAATGCCTCGACCTGGTCTTGGGAAATCACCCGCTCAAACTTGGCAAACGGCTTCCCGTGCTCTGGGTTGCCATCCGGTGACCAAGTACCCGGTGACACATCAGCAATGTGCGCCCCGACCGGATATATCACCGCCCAAACATCACTTTGGCGCTTCGCCATAAGACTCGATGCTCGGTCAGCATCCGCCTTAAGCGTCGCCGTCGGCCAGCTCGTGAGGTTGAGCAACCGCAGCCCAGCTGTTGTGCCGGACATAGTCGGCTGGAATGCCTCCTCGTGACTATGCGATCCATGGTCATGCCCCTCCAGCT
The DNA here is from genome assembly GCA_002433065.1 of Chloroflexi bacterium UBA6622. GTDB lineage: Bacteria > Chloroflexota > UBA11872 > UBA11872 > UBA11872 > UBA11872. Next base: position 64,922 of record DJHK01000023.1, on the reverse strand, counting down.
TGGAAGTCGAGGAAGGAGTCGCAGCAGTAGACCTGTTTTCCGGAGCCCCTGCTGTCGATCGCTGACACTTACCATCAGCCCACGTCCCACCACCGGCCAGACATGCAACCTGAAGTTCATGCGCCTGTCGAGACTGCAGTGACACCGATGGCGTCTGCCCCCCACCCTCAGCTACCGGGCCATCCGATTGCCCATCGCCACACCCAAAACACAGGGTCAGCACCAACAAGCCGAAAACCCAAAAAGTTTTCGGTCGTCTACTCAAAACAGCGGCCAACCTGTACCCAGAAACCCTACGTCTCAGTCGTGAATAACGACCAGCTTATGCTCGGTCATCTCCTCGACGGCATAACGTGGCCCCTCTTTACCCATACCGCTGTCCTTAAGGCCACCATAAGGCATGAGATCCGTCCGCCACTGGCTACCCCAATTGATGTGCACATTGCCCGAATCCACTTCGCGAGCGAACCGAAGCGCCACATCAATGTCTTGGGTGAAGATCGCCGCACTCAGGCCATAGATGGAATCATTGGCGAGGGCAATCGCTTCATCAGTCGACTGCACACGGGTCACTCCAACAGCAGGGCCGAAAAGCTCTTCACACGACACGCGCATGTCAGGACTGACATTGGCCAACAAGGTCGGCTCAAACATTTGACCTGCCCGCTCGCCGCCGGCCAGCAATTCCGCACCTGCGCCAACCGCCTCATCAACCCACTCGCCTACTCGGATCGCGTCCGATTCACGAATCATCGGACCCACATTGGTCGAAGGATCAAGAGGGTCACCGGTCGACAGCGACTTCACTGCAGGCACAAGGGTTTCAACCAACTCGTCATAGATTGGTTCCGGAGCAATCACCCGTTGGGTAGAGATACAAACCTGTCCAGCATTGGCAAATGCGGTTTGAGGAATCACATTTCGAACCTTGTTCATATCCGCATCCGGCATCACGATAACGGGAGCGTTAGAACCTAATTCCATCGTGACCTTCTTGATACCCGCCTGCCTGCAAATCCTTTCACCAATATCCCGACTGCCGGTAAAGCTCACCTTCCGAACCCGTGAGTCGGAAACCAAGGCATCTCCAATTTCAGCACCGGAACCAGTCACACAATGAACTGCTTCTTCTGGAACGCCTGCCTCAAGGAGAAGTTCGACGAGATGCAAGGCCGAAAGCGGGGTGTCGCTGGCAGGCTTGACGACAACTGCGTTGCCACCTGCTAGTGCTGGACCCACTTTGTGACCAACCAGGTGGAGAGGAAAATTGAACGGGGTTACGGCAGCCACCACACCACAAGGCACGCGAAGGGTGAAACCTAACTTACCTTTTACACCCGGTCCTCCATCGAGAGGCACCACTTCGCCATCAAGTCGCTTGGCTTCTTCGGCCGAGAGGTAAAAAATCTCCGACGCCCGTTCAACCTCAATCCGAGCCTCTGCAAGGATCTTGCCCTGCTCCCTGGTCAAGGATTCAGACAGCCTCTCGTGGTTCGCCACAATAAGATCGGCCACACGATGCAATATTTGATATCGCTCGTAGCCGGTAAGAGCCGCCATCACCCGAGCCCCGCGCGTTGCGCTCTCCAACGCTCGATCAACATCATCCGCCGTGCCGCGAGGCACAGTGTCTACAACAGACCCATCAAACGGATTTCTAACGTCCATAGTTGACTGACCGTCAGTCCACGCGCCGGCAACGTACATCTGCATTCTGACTACATTCCTTTCAAAACTTTTAAAGTAAGCGCGGTCACAGGTTGGCGAAACGGGATTTACGACCGTCGTAGGTCGCTACACCATCTTGGCACAGCACACGCGCTACGTCCCGAACCCAGTTGAAATTCACGTCCCGATGATGTTTCACCCACCTGCCTCCCAACGCGGTAAGATTTTGTGAAAGATTTCACTAAGCCGCCCGCCGCTAAGTCAGCTACCATGTGGCCGGTGTTCGGAGGGGCCGGATGCCAACGGAGTGTTGTGCGTGCAGCTAGCGGAGCTTACATCGGGCCAGTGGGTCGAACTTTCTGCATTAGCTGCGCACCTTTGGGTATTTGCTGCCTCCCTTGTTATCACTGGACTCACCTATATGTTGGCCCACGCGATGATTCCGTCGCTCGCTGACACCGGCGAACTGCCAGCGCACATTGCACGACGGATGCGAGCACCGCTCTACCTGATTGCTTTGGCCGGCATTACCACAACTATCATCGTCATCGTTAAATTCGTGATCCTTGGCCTCGAAGTCTTACCCGGGATTTACCCGAGGCTTGCCATCTAACTCATGCAGTATCTCGGCGCACTCCTCCCGCGTATTACACGCCTTCAGGCCCTCGTCATTGGATTGGCCGTGACACCTCTGTTACTCGGTGGCGCTGGAGTCATTGCATTGCTGCTCTTTTTGATGGCTTCCGGTGGAACCGTGACCGGTGCGCCCGAACAACCGATCGCGTTTGACCACTCGGTCCACGCCGGAGAAGCCGCCATCCCCTGTCAGTTTTGTCATCGTGGAGTAGTAACGGAAGCCTCCGCTACGATCCCCTCCGTTCAGCAATGCATGTTTTGCCATGGCGTGGTCGCCACTGACCGCCCTCAAATCCAACTGCTCCAAGCGCATTGGGAAACCAATACACCGGTCGACTGGACTCGGGTGCACCGAGTGCCTGATCACGTACGCTTTGTACATGCGCCTCATATCCAGGCCGGTTTAGACTGCGCAACGTGTCATGGCGATGTGGCATCAATGAGTGAGGTTCGCCAGGTTCGTTCGCTCTCAATGGGAGATTGCCAAGGGTGTCACCGAGAAAATTCGGCCTCGCTGGATTGCGCAACATGCCACAAATGATCGGGCCAAAACTATGAGCACCCTCGGACGACGACGCTTTGTGATGGGGTCCACCGCTCTGATTGGTGGCGCCACGGTTGTGGCCTGCGCCGCACCGGAGCGAGAATCGCAAGTCCAGAGCTTTGTTCTCCAACCAGAACAGTCCTTACCTGGCCAAGAGCTGTGGTTCGCCACCGCCTGTGCCCACACCTCCTGTGGTAACAGTGTGGTCGTTCGGACCATTGACGGGCGAGCCAAGAAAGTCGAAGGCAATCCGGCATTCCCGGTCAACCAAGGCAAGCTCAACGTCCGTAGCCAGTCAGGCGTCCAATCTCTATACCACCCAGACCGCCTAGACACTCCGAAAAAGCGTCGTGGGCTGCGGGGCGCGGGTACGTTTAATAATCTGGAATGGGCAACCGCACTCGACCTACTCGCCGAAAAGCTATCAGACGCCTCCAGCGTCACGATTATTACCGGACCCATCAGTGGAACTCGAGCACGCATTGCACAGGATTTCGCAGGGGCGTTTGCCGGGGAGCACCTAGTCTACGAAACCATCGAATCTAGTGTATGGCGACAAGTTGCCAAAGCGGGCCTCGGTGTTGATCGCCTGCCCCACCTTGACATTGCGAACGCCCATTCGATCCTGTCCTTTGGGGCAGACTTTCTTAGTACGTGGATTTCCCCCACCCAATACAGCATTGGCTACGGGGAGTTCCGGCAAGGCGCTGGTGAACGAGGCCGACTCATCCAGGTCGAACCGAGGATGTCGACGACCGGGGCCAATGCCGATTCCTGGGTATATGTACACCCGGGACAAGAAGGTGCGCTCGCCCTCTCGATCGCACAGGTCATCGCGGCCGAAGGCCTTACAGGCAACGACAATTGGTTTGACGCAGTCAATGCTGTCGGTGGTCTGGATGCTCTCAACGCCTATGCCCCAGACCTTGTGGCAGAGCGCACCGGCGTCCCGGCATCCCGCATTCAAGAAATCGCCCGCGAGTTCGCGTCGCACCAACCAGGTCTTGCGATAGCTGGAGGTCCGGCGTTGGCCAGTGCCAATGGGCTGGATAACGGTCTCGCCGTTATCCTGCTAAATCGAATGGTCGGAAGCGTCGGGCGCGTAGGAGGCCTCCTGCCCAACCCTGGCCCTCGAACTGGAATTACCCCGCCGGTCGTACCAACGACGTTTGAAGCCCTTGCAAGTCGTGCGAACGCGTGGCTCGACGGGGATAGCCCCGACGTAGCTATCGTGTTCGATGCAGATCCTGTGTATGGAATGCCCGAGGCCACACGATTTGCTGATGCCCTGGGATCAATCCCCTTCGTGGTGGGAATTGGAACCGCTATGAGCGAAACGCTCGGTCACGCAGACCTGGTCCTTCCCGCGACTCACGCCTTCGAAGAATGGGGAGACTTTGCACCGGACCCGATGCCGGGCCAACAAGTCGCGGGCTATCAACAGCCTGTGATCACACCCTTTGTGACAGGACGAAGTTTCGGCGACGTCCTGCTCACCGCATGGCATGAGGTTAAACCTGAAACCGCTCCAACATGGGAAACGATGCGAGACGCTGTCCGAGCCGGAGCAGAACAGTCATTCGGTGGAAGTGGTGACTTTGAAGCCCGATGGATCGACCTACTCAAAAACGGTGGGGCTTGGAACACAGCGCACGGTGGCTCATTTTCACCCTCCCAAGATTGGAACATCAACCTTCTTGCCGAACCCCAATTTTCTGGCGACGAGATAGAGTTTCCAATGCATCTCGTTCCCTTTGAAAGCGTTGCCCTCGGCACAGGCGATGAGTCCGCGAACCCGTGGATGCAAGCCACACCGGACCCTATCACCTCCACCACATGGACAACCTGGGTTGAGGTCAACCCGAAAACAGCGGCTGCGCTCGGCGTCACCCGAGGAGATGTAGTCGAGATTCGCACACTGCATGGGAAATTCGAAGCGACCGTGTATGAATCCCCAGTCTCTGCGCCTGGAATCATCGGGGTGCCCATAGGGCAGGGCCACAGGTTTGGTGGTCGCTGGCGTGAAGATCGGGGAGCAAATGTTCTGGCCGCGCTGGCACCCTTGACTGTCGCTGGCGCTGGAGGCCTGGCATGGGCCGCAACACGAGCGGCCGTAACACCGACCAACAACTTTAAACAACTTCCAACTATCGAGGTTGTCCCCAACGCACGAAACGACAGCGAAGAACCGGTGGTGCAAATTAGCCATGAGTAGCGCACACGAAGCCTCTGCCAGAGCAACTGCCGTTGCCACCCTTGGCGAGACCATCCCAACCGACGCTGAAGTGACGCCACTCGACGGTCGGCGGTGGGGTATGGTCATCGACCTGGATCGATGCACCGGCTGTCAAGCCTGCGTCGTCGCTTGCCAAGCTGAAAACAACATTGCTATCAACGAGGAAAATCGCGTTCTTGAACGACGCGCCAAGACATGGATCCGAATTGAACGCTACTGGGAAGGCGAATTCCCGAATGCCAAAGCCAGATTCATTCCAGTGCTGTGCCAGCACTGCGGAAATGCCCCGTGCGAAACGGTTTGCCCAGTATGGGCGACGTATCACAACCCGGAAGGCCTCAACGTTCAGGTATACAACCGATGCATCGGCACTCGATTTTGTGCGAACGGTTGCCCCTACTCGGTTCGTTACTTCAACTTCTGGAATCCTGAATGGCCAGAGCCGTTAAACAATCAGCTCAATCCTGACGTTACTGTTCGAACCAAAGGCATCATCGAAAAATGCACGTTCTGCCTCCAACGTATTAATCGCGCTCGTGTAACCTCGAAGAACGAAGACCGCGAAATCGCCGATGGCGAAGTGCAACCCGCCTGCGTGCAATCATGTCCGACCACGGCTTTAGTGTTCGGTGATCTCAACGATCCATCCACCACAGCCTCCCGCCTGGCAGAGTCAGAGCGCAGATATACGCTCCTTGAAAACTTTGGGACAGATCCCAGCGTGGTGTACTTAAAGAAAGTCGATCCCCACGTGGAAATCGACCATCATCACGGACACCATGCTGAAACAGCTGGGAAACACGCATGATCCATCCTGAACCAGACGGGCTCAGCCTGAGCCTTCGCCCACCCTACCGGCCACGTGCCCTCAACATCTCGTCGGGTCATATCGCGGTATGGGTCCTAGCACTACTTAGTGCAATCGGCGTTGTGGCCTACGTGCTGAAACTCATCACCGCATGGGGCGATCGAGCCCAATGGGCCTACCCGACAGTGGCGCTCATGTTCGTACTGTCAACCGCCACCGCAGCACCACTCTTGGCTTATATGTCGCGGCTAGCCAAGGGCTACTGGGCACTACCGCTTCGGAGAATTACCGCCCTGTATGCCATTCCTTCATTGTTAAGTTTTGTGTTGCTGATTCCAATCATGACGACAGTGCCCACACTTGAAGGTCGGGCAAATCTATGGTTTGGCTTTAGTGCAGGAGCCCCATTCCTGACGGACGCTCTGGCCTTAGCAATCCTGTTGTTAACCGGTTTTGCCTTGCTTTGGTTCTCAGCTGTACCTGACATTGCTGGCCCTCCCAGCCGAGTGCAAGCTATGAGTCCCCTCCGACGCCTGCTGTACTTGAATTGGTCTGGAACAAAACGCCAGTGGAAAGTCTTAAAGCTCGCTAACTTGACGCTTGGTGCCTTTTATCTGATGGGCTATGCCTTTGTACACATGCTTCTTACCACAGACCTTGGCCAAAGCCTTTTGCCCGGATGGCGATCTGGTATCTTCCCGCTCTACAGTGGAGTCACCGGTATTCAGGCGGCCATCGCCACTACGATCATTACCCTCGCGCTTGTTCGAAGGTTTTCACCAGAAGGTCGCCGGTTCATTGGTGACGAGCAGGCCGCCTCACTTGGAAAATTGCTTTTGGCAACTGTTCTGGCGTGGTTCTATTTCTTCTGGTCGGACTTCCTGTTGATCTGGTACGCCAGGCTCCCCGGCGAGGTAACCGCACTACAGACGAACGTGGCGATCACCTACAAGCTTCCCTTTTTGCTGGCACTCTTCTTAATGTTCATCCTTCCATTCATCGCCTTGATCTTTAACCCAATCCGGAGATCACTAGCCCGCTTGGCATGGGTGTCTCTACTCGTCCTTGTGGGACTCGTCTTCGATCGAATCAGGTTTTTTGTTGCGCCGATGGCCAACGAATCCCCATTCGGCCACGCTGTCATTGAATTGCCAGCACCCGTTTGGCCAAACCCCCTTGATGTACTGTTTGTTCTGGGAACAATTGGCCTGATGTACGGCATCTACGTCCTCGCATTAACACGGATACCCATCTTTAATGGATGGGAACTTCGTCAAGGCACGATGCTGCGCAAGGAACGCACGTATATGAAAGCCCATGTCCTCGTAATCGGGAAACCGGACTAATGCAAGAACCAGTCATTGCTGACAACAAGACCGCTAACCGTGAGCTTCTGGATTTCGTGTTCAGCTGGCCTAAATGGTTCTTCTTGGTTGGAGGAGCCCTCAATGGGCTAATTGTGGCAGGGTTCCTAGTTGTCGTTGTAATGCTGTGGTTCGGCCTGCAATTCCTCGGTTACTCCCACCCCGTGTACTGGGGCTTCCTAATTGTGAACTTTGTGTTTTGGATCGGTGTGAGTCATGCCGGCATCATGGTCTCAGCCATCTTGCGACTTACCCAAGCCGAATGGCGCCGACCCGTAACACGAGCAGCCGAAGTGTTGACCATTTTCTCACTTTTAACTGCGGTCCAGTTCCCACTGATCCACTCGGGTCGTCCGTGGCGAACAATGTACTGGACCTTTCCCTATGACTGGAATCGTGGCGCATGGCCGAATCCACGATCGCCCTTGGTTTGGGATCCATCAGCAATCTTCACGTACCTAACATCCACAATTCTGTTCGTATATGTAGCCCTCATTCCAGATCTTGCCTTGGCTCGTGACCGAGCACCGAACCCTATCAGCCGCGCAATCTATGGAGTTCTAGCGATGGGCTTTCGGGGATCTACTCGGCAATGGAGAATTCAAGCCATCGCGGGAATCCTCCTCTCCGCCATCATTCTTCCGATCTTTGTCTCCGTGCACTCGATCGTGTCCTGGGACTTCGCCGTCACTAGCGTCCCAGGTTGGCACAACACCATATTTGCACCGTACTTCGTTATTGGAGCCGTGCACTCGGGAGTCTCCGCCGTTGTCACCGTAATGATCGTGATGCGTTATGCCTTTGGATTAAAACGGTATATCACCCGTGACCATATTGACTCATTAGCTCGATTGCTCATCGTCGTCGCGACAGTCTGGCTCTTCTTCTTTATGCTCGATCTGTTCTTCGGCCTCTACGGGACCGAGCCAGCAGAAGTGGACACGTGGCAGCGTCGCTTAATCGAACCACCATGGATCGTACTCGCCATCATCTTCATCTTTACCGCCTATCTAATCCCTGTACCCATGTGGATGTTCCGAAGCGTACGAAGGAACTTTTTCCTCATGTTTGTCACGACAATCCTGGTGAACATCGGTATGTGGATAGAGCGGTACATGGTGGTGGTGCCGGCCCTGGAGAGAAAGAGTGGACTGACGTTCACCTACGGAGACTACGCTCCGTCGCTCTCGGAGATCATCCTCGTGATAGCGTCCTTCGGTCTGGTGATTCTCGGATTCTTAACGTTCGCAAAACTGTTGCCCATCATGCCGGCAGCAGACATTAAGGAAGGCCAAATTCTGGCTGACCGAATCAAAGTCGGCCGGGCGAACGTCCCAGCTGCCATGCGGGAGTGAGGTATATGGCAAGCAAAACACAAGCGAAACATGAGCTATTAGCACTTTATGAAGATCCAGAAGGGGCTGCCGATGCGGTAGGACGACTGCGAGATGCCGGGTTTGATGACACGGCAGTGGAGGTCCTAAGTAGCACGCCATATCCCGAGGGCGCCTTCGGCGAACGTCATACCAAGCACCGGCTGTTTGCTTTCCCCTTCGCTGGTGCGGCCTGTGGCTTAGCCATAGGTATCACCTGGACGGTAGGAGCCCAAATAACGCTCCCGATTATCACCGGCGGAAAACCTGTCGTAGCACTCCCAGCCATCATTCAAATCATCTATGAAGGCACGTTGCTCGGCGCAGTACTTTTCACAGTTCTGGGTGTCCTCTTTGAGTCCCGCCTGCCGGATGGAGTAGGCCTTTATGATGACCGCATCTCCGACGGCTATGTCGGGGTTTCAGTGCTAGCACGAGAACGTCGGGTAGCAGATGCCCAGATAGCACTCGAAGAAGCAAAGCCCGTGGACGTGCTCTCCCGCGAAGGCAGTCTCATGCAGGTGTCTGGAACCACGTGATTTTCAGGAGTTTTACCAAGCGTCAGCTAACGGGAATCGTCGTTGGCCTGTGCGCCGCATGGACCATGGCTGGATGCGAAACTGGAAATTACCCCTTGGACATATTTCCGGAAATGCACTATCAGGCATCGCACCGCACCCAGGAAGGTCCTCAGGTCGATGCGCCCGAAGGATCCGTTCCTACCACGGGTAAAGAAGTTGCTGTTTCAGACTTTGTGGCCACATTAGGCACAAAAAACCCTGTCCCTTTTGACTCAGCTTCCCTGGAAGCAGGTCGCGCTCTTTTCGTTACAAATTGTTCGATGTGTCACGGGCTTTCCGCAGATGGCGAGACCCTTGTAGCCCAAAAGTTCGAACAATATGGCGAAAAGCCACCACCTTCGCTGAGCAGGAAAGAAGTCACCGGTCAACAAGACGGCGCCCTCTTCTGGACACTATCTAACGGTGTGAATCGGATGCCGGCTTTCGATCGTTTATTGACCGCAGAAGAACGCTGGACGCTGGTGAACTACGTACGCTCGTTACCGTCCTAGGCGAAGCATCCGGCACACTACACCCACGCAAAAAATCTGACGGAGGCCCCAACTGGCCGAGAGCCCACTTCCACTACTGGTCATACTACGGTTCGTACATGTCGTAGCAGCCGCCCTATGGATAGGTGGAGGAATCGTGTTTTTGGCGCTTCGGACCTCGCCTGCCATAAATTCTCAACGTGGTTTCAATACTGCGATCCTTAGCCAAACCCTAGGACGGCTGTACAGTACTGGATTCGGCGTCTTCGCTATAACTGGCGTCCTCCTAGCGTTTAACCGATTATCCGACCAGTCGATCGAGGTGTCCTACGGGATAGTACTCGGCCTTAAAGTCGGGGTGACGCTCGCCATGTTTTGGCTTGCCATGCCGCGCCGACGGTCGGCCGAACAACTACGTCGTCCATTTCGGATTCTGACGAGTCGAATGGGGTGGGTTGTTGCGCTTGGCCTGCTGGCCTACTTACTCTCACTCGTAATGAACGAAATGGCTGAGGCCGCGTTCCAAAACATGCGTTAGCCTCCATTGATATAGTCGCTGCTACCTAGTATGAGTAATCCCATCAACGTTTCGAACACAATCGAAAACCAGCCCAAGCGCCCACGTCTCTCAGGGAAGTTCATTTTGCTGGGCGCCTCTATCTTGTCCGCTGTAATTTTCCTAGTTTGGACTGGAACTCAAAGTGCCACGGTCTATTACCACACCGTAAGCGAGGTTCAAGACATGGGTGATAAAGCCTATGACCGACTTATCAGGGTCAACGGGACCGTCACTGACAATTCCATCAAGTCATCACCCGACCAAAAACTGCTCAAGTTTTCCCTTCAAGATGCCTCAGGCAACATCCCTGTCGAATTTCGCGGCTTACCTCCTGATCTGTTTGGCTATTCGATTGACGGCCGTTACCAAGAAGTCATCGTAGAAGGCCAGTTACAACCTAATGGTGTGTTTCGGGCCCGATCCTTGATCGTAAAACATGGCCCAGACTTTGAGCCGCGCGAAATCCCAGCGCAGTGACTACAGGTGAGCAAATATCAACCGGCGGATCTGGCCACTTTGCCTAAGGATTCCGCCAAAACACCTGCACTGACAGCCAGTCAACTCACAGTTCGACGGGGACACCGCGACGTGATTCGCAACGTGACATTCAAGGTTCAACCCGGGGAACGAATTGCCATCATTGGTTCCAATGGATCGGGGAAAACCACGTTGCTTCGGACGATCGCCGGGTTGTTACGCCCCCGAACCGGAAACGTCCACATCAACGGTGTTCCTGCCACATCTTCTGATTCGGGGATCCGAAGAACCGTAGGCTTTCTAGGACATCATCCTCACCTGTACCCGTACCTTACGGCACGAGAAAACCTACAGATTCACGCACGCTTGTTCGGTGTTCAGAACCCTGCGCTCCGTATCGACACGACTCTAAGTACCGTCGGTCTGGCCGCCAGCGCCGACCGGCCTGTGCGGGAATTCTCGCGCGGCATGCAACAGCGCTTGGGACTTGGCACCGCCATGCTGCACAGCCCTTCAGTTTTACTCCTTGACGAGCCAGATGCTGGACTTGACCCAGAGGCAATCGAGAACCTCCCTCAGATAATCTCAAAGTTATGCCCTCATTCGGCGGTGATATTCAGCACCCATGATGAAAGAGTCGTCGCAGCGCTCGCTGATCAAGTTGGGAAAGTCACTCAAGGAGAAGTGTCCATTCCCAAACAATACATTCAACAAACCGACCCGTCACCAGCCAGGGAATGGCCCGACCAGACTGGGTTTCTTGCGGCTACCACCACATTAATTGGCAAAGACGTCCGCACGGAATGGCGTGCGCGCGAGCAGGTGCCCACGCTTTTGATTTTCACGCTGCTGATCGCGCTTGTATTTGATATGGCGTTCATCGCTATCGTCGAGACTGAAGCTGCGGCGGTGGCGACTGGCCTCCTATGGACAAGCGTCCTTCTGGCCGCCACCTTGGGCGGAACCAAGCTTTTTGCAGCCGAGCAGGAGCGAGGGACACTGGATGGCTTATTGCTCGCGCCAATTGATCCCAGCAGCATTTATGTAGCCAAGTTCTTCGTGTTGTCGATCGAAACCTTTTTAGTAGGTGCACTGCAACTGGGATTCGTCAGCCTGTTATTGAATGTCCCGTTGCTGCAAGGCGCAACGATAGGAGCCCTCGCACTATCGACCACGGCAATTAGTGCCGTTATCACCTTACATAGTTCGCTCATCATTAACGCACGCGCAAGGGAGATCCTGATGCCCTTGCTGTCAATACCTATTGCCATACCGGTTGTCCTCGCTGGAGTTGGAGCCACGCTAGGAACATTAGAAGTCACCCCTGCCGCTCAGCAGTGGCCATGGTTCGGCTTGCTAGCAATCACAACAGCCGTATTCTTAAGTGTTGGGATACTGCTTTATCCCTACACCACCAAGTAAGGACTCGTAATCACAGTGCCGAGAGTTTTTTCTTTCCTTTCATATTTGTTGCTGCTGGTCGTCATGGGAGTGGCCCTGTTTGCAACCTTCCTTATAGCCCCAGCCGAGCGCGTGCAAGGTGATGTCTACCGCCTCTTATTTGTACATGTCCCTAGCGCCTGGCTCGCATTTCTCGCATTCGGGATTGTCGCGATTGGCAGCGCGCTATATCTGATCCGCAGATCTCCACGATGGGATCGACTTGCAGTAGCCTCAGCAGAAGCTGGTGTTTTATTTACAACCTTGGCCCTCGCAACAGGCTCCATATGGGGCCGGCATGTGTGGGGCGTATGGTGGCAGTGGGATCCACGACTCACAACAACCCTCGTCATGTGGTTTATCTATGCGGGATACCTCGCCCTGCGAGCCTATATCGATGAGCCTGAAAGCAAACGACGCATGTCGGCAGTAGCCGGCATCGTCGGGATCTTCAGCGTCCCGCTCGTTTGGTTTTCGGTGGAATGGTGGCGAAGCCTTCATCCAACCCCATCCGTCACCAGCCCTGGTGGTGGATTACCGCGTGACATGCTGCTCACACTCCTGCTTTGTGTCGCAGCCTTTACCGTGCTCTATGGAATTGTTGTACGCCAGCGCATGCTTTTGGAACAAGCGTCTTCGCTGGCGAGTGATCTCACCGAACGTCTTCATGCCCAACAAGAAAGGTCCGAATAATGACTGAAATGCATTTCCTGTTTTTTGGTTTTGGAGTTGTGTGGCTTGGAGTGTTCAGCTATTTGTTCTATCTGTCGGGACGCATCCGATCAGTACGTGACGAACTGGATAGCCTGTCCTCCCAGCTGGACGCTGCAGAACCCTCCGACAAGTCGTAACCGATCCTATTTTGAAGGTTAGGCTGCATCTGGTTTCTCCGATCGTGCGTAACCGGTAATGCCTGATCTCATCGACGCCGGACGCCTAACCCTCGGCGTTGCGTTCGGAATAGCGGTCCTCCAGCTGGTCTTAGCTGCCAGCGCTGCAGTCCGTCGAGTTCCCGAACTGGCTGTTAGTGCCCGTAACGCAGCAGCTGTTCAAGCCTCGCTCCTCACCATCGCAGTCACGACTCTCAGCATCGGATTCCTTGCACGAGACTTCTCGATCCAATTTGTGGCAGATCATTCAAGTTCTGCAATGCCGATCGGGTTAACGATTGCCGCCCTATGGGGTGGCCAAGAAGGGTCCTTGTTGTTTTGGACGTGGTCTATGAGCATCTTTTCGGCCGTGGCAACACGACGCATGCTGACGATCGACAATGGCTTGGCTCCGCATGGCATCTCGGTCCTAAGTACGTTCCAAGTATTTTTTCTTGGCGTGCTTGTCTTCACCTCCTCACCATTTCAACGTCTGTTGATCGCACCCGCTGAAGGTCGTGGCTTGAATCCCCTTCTGTGGGACAGCGGGATGCAGATCCACCCCCCAATGTTATTGACGGGATATATGAGCTTTGGCGTGCCATTCGCTTTTGCTGCCGCACTGCTGCTCGCCGGACGGATCACCCAACCCTGGCTCCGAGAAATGCGCAACTGGATGTTTGTCGCATGGGCAGTGCAAAGCGCTGGCCTATTGCTCGGCGCGTGGTGGGCATATCGGGTGCTCGGCTGGGGCGGGTATTGGGGCTGGGATCCTGTCGAAAACGTCGCGCTTCTCCCCTGGTTAGTGGCCACAGCGTATCTGCACTCAGCACTAGCTCAGGAACGTCGGGGCCAGCTTAGGGCTTGGACCATTGGCTTGGTTCTACTGTCATATGCGTTAGCCGTGTTCGGAACCTTTGTGGTTAGAAGCGGCGTTCTGTCATCCGTACATTCATTTGCCCTCTCTGACATCGGTCCATTGTTCTTCATTTTCGTAGCAGCCCTTCTCGTCATTTCCACTACGTTATTCCTGTACAGGCTCCCGCAACTTCGATCGCCCATTCCAATCACGGCTATTGCGTCGAAGGAAGCTGGATTTCTCCTTAACAATCTCCTTCTACTATCCATAGCAGTCACCACGTTTTGGGGGACCATATTTCCAATGATCACGGAAATCTTCCAAGGTTCACGAATCACCGTTGGCCCGCCGTTTTACGCCCAGGTCAACATACCGTTGCTCGTGGCCGTTCTGGGGTTAATGGCGATATGGCCATTGCTCGCCTGGAGACGAACCTCCCTACATGCCGCATGGCGATCAACTCGAACACCTCTAATTGCCGCCATTGCATTGTCGGTCACATTAATGGCACTCGGCATGCGTAACGGTATTCCAATACTATCTGCCAGCCTCGTTGCGGCGGTGGTTGCAGGAGTGAGCCTAGAACTCGGCCGTAGCCTGCACAGTGGCATCCGACGGCGAAACCACCCGGATGGTCGCTTAAGCAATCTATTTGCCGGGGATCGAAGACGCCTAGGGAGCTATGTTGTACATCTTGGGGTCGCCATATTCGCGCTCGGGGTCATCGGCTT
>DJHK01000023.1:0-49987 GCA_002433065.1 Chloroflexi bacterium UBA6622 | reverse complement strand
TCGGCTCGGCTGGATTCAGCCAGGAAACCGCCGCTACCCTCTCGCGCGGCGAAGATGTCCAGATAGGTGGATATTCAGTAGCGTTTGAAAACCTTGGAAGCACCGTTGCCCCTGGCCTCGCCACCGTAACCGCAGACCTGACGGTGACAAGGAATGACGAGCCAATCGCGAAACTTTCGCCAGCACGACGCATTCACACAGGTTGGGAAACACAACCCACCTCCGACGTCGCGGTAAGCACCTCGACCCCCCAGTTGGACGACATCTATGTCGTCCTAAGCTCCTGGGATACATCTGGTTCCTCTGTTTCACTGCGAGTCTTGGTCAAACCTCTTGTCATTCTTCTTTGGATCGGCGGGCTCGTGTACTTCGCTGGCATACTGATCGTTGCTTGGCCCTCCAGTCACACACGTCGCCCATCAACAGACTTTTCAGCAGTCAAGCCCGGCATGCCATGACTCGAATCATCTGGACTGGAATAGTCAGTCTCGCTTTATTCGTCCTTGCATCGACCAGCGGGCTTGCCGATGCCCCCTCCGAACTGGCACTTCAAAAACGCATGTGGGTCATCGCTGAGGAACTTGACTGTCCTGTGTGCGAAGGCCATTCAGTTCGGGAGTCAAATGCAGCACTTGCCGTACAAATGCGCAACACCATCGTGGCCAAATTGGAGGCCGGACATTCGGAAAGCCAGATCATGCAATTTTTTGCTGACCGTTACGGGCCAGGGGTATTGCGGAATCCTCCGAGAGAAGGCCTGGCCCTTGGTGTTTGGATCGGCCCGCCCATAGCCATCGGCTTTGGCCTCGTATTACTGCTATGGGTGTTCGCCCGATCCAAACACGCTGCTCGAACACAAAAAGGCACCGACCTTTCAGGCTACGAACAAGTCGTCAAAGACCTCCAAAAACTACATCAACGATCGAACAAGTCGTCATGACCGGACTTATTCTGACCTTAATCACTCTTCTTGCGACCTGGGCAGGTGCAGCCTGGATCATTGCCCCCTTGCTTCGACGGGCTCCTCAACCAAACTCTCCACCGAAACCCGAAGAGGACGTGGCACTAGACAGATCGTTGCGCATGATGGATGACCTCCAAGCTGATTTGGAGCGAGGGGCCATTAGCCACGATGACTTTGCTGTCGTAAGTAGGGACATCCGACGGGAAGCAGCGGCACATCTTCAGGCACGTGATCAACTTCGTGCCGGTCTTGATTCGATCATCAAATCGCTGACAACCAGCGGCTCAACAGCACCCAGAGCCTTCAGCGTCGAGAAAAAAACGCTCGGATCTTCACTCGCATGGTTAGGCCCAGGATTAACTCTTATGGCTGTGCTCACCACTATTGTAGTGGCTGTCACAATCGGCACCCGCGACGCCATCAACGATCAGCGTGTAATTGGCAACATCGGGATTACCAACCCGACAGGAATGTCCATCGCAAACGACCGTCCCGAGAACCTGCTCGTGACTCATACAACCGGAACAATGCTAAGCCAGGATGGCGGACAGAATTGGGAACCGGCAGATGTTATCGGTCCCGCATTTGGGACAACCGCCAGAGACAGCTGGCTTTACATTCTTACCACCGACCATGCTTGGACAAGTGCTGACGGGGGGAAGACCTGGAACCAAGCTATCGATCTTCCACCACTTCGCCATGTGGACGTGGGTTATCGAAGCGGCTTCATGGCCGGGATCACCGACGAGGAAAGACTTGTCCTCAGCATCGACACCGGAACCACTTGGACGACCATGTCGACACAGCCGCCCCAAGAGATCTCCAGCCTGGCCATCGTCGATTTCGGCACGCCGTTCGTACTCGTAGCTACCCGAAACGAAGGAGTGCTCGCCTATAACCAAGGAAAGACCTGGCGAAGCGCAAACGGCTTTGTCAACGGGGCGTTACCGACGGTCGTGGCCTACTCGATAATTTACGCCCCCAACACTAATGATCAGTTCACGTCGCCAACCGGGCAGGAGTTTGTAGGCGCCGTGTTCGTAGCCACGGACGCCGGTGTCTTCAAATCTGTCGACGGAATGCAGTCTTGGCAAGCCTTACCCCTAAAGGGGGATATTCGCACTCTTGGACACAGCCCGGTTCAACCTCGGACCCTGTTTGCCATAGGCAATAATGGCGCGGTGTATCGAAGTGATGATGCCGGGAACAGCTGGCAATGACGTTACAACGAATAGTAAGCAGCCTAGTCGGAATAGTCGTGCTAGGCATGGTTACACTGCCTATACCCCATGTTCACGCGGATCCAAGTAGCACTGGTACAAGTGGCACTATCAGCGGTCGAGTGGTTTCCGGAGCCACCTCGACGCCACCCTCTGGCCCGCACACGATTCGCCTTGATGGCTACCGACAAGCAACGGCGCTTGTTACTAGAGAGACATCGACAAGCAGCGACGGCTCTTTCGAATTCCCGCATGTAGAGGCCGGGCCTGAGTTCGTGTACCTCGTTAGCGTGGAACATGGAGGCATCCGCTACAGCAGCGACATCCTTCTGCTGGAACCCGGTGGACAAACATCCGTAGATCTTGAAGTGTTTGCGGCAACTGACAAGAACCCCGGCATATCGTTCCGAACATTAACTCGTCTGTTGCGAGCACAGTCGGCCGACGTTGCCTCGGTCGTCCAAATTGCAGAGGTTTTTGTTCCCGGCAACCGTGCGTTCACACCTTCCGCCCAAGACATGCCTCCCGCACTACGATTCGCAGTCCCCGAAGGAGCTTTCGGACTGCAGCCTATCGGTGGCTTTTCAATAGATGACATTGTGATTGGTGGCCCGGGATTTGCGATTTTTTCTGGACTCCGGCCGGGGATTAACACGATTATTTTTGGTTACCAGCTAGCCTTGGACAATGGCTTTACAGCCTTTGATTGGAAGCCCAGCCTTTCGGCTGACACCGTCATCTTCCTTGTGGAGATTGGTCCATTGAAAGCAGAGGTCCAGAACCTTGAGCCTCGAGGCGAAAGCAGTTTTGGTGGCACCAGTGTCTTGCGATGGCAGACCGACCAAGTTGCCGCTGGAACCAACCTTGATGTCCAGATAGAACATACGACCGTCCCCAGATTAATTCGCCTTTTTCGGGCCACTACAACAGACCGCTGGGCAATTGGAGCAACGATCGCTGCCGTCATCCTTGGTCTCAGCCTTATCGTGTGGCGACGCAACTGGCGTGTTTCCGACTCGATAGACCCACTGGCCGAAGCCAATCGCTTACTCGCCGAACTACGCACCAGTGGAACCTCCCCAGCTAACTCGTCTCATCGTGTCGCCGTGCAAACGGAACTCTTCACCCTGTTGGAAAAGCATCCTGAAATCATCGGAGATCTTCGTCGAGGTCAGGCACATGGAGCCGATCCAAACAAAACATTAGCGCCGCAAGGTCCGGATGCCTAAAATTGACCGCGTGGAAGAAATTCGACATGACGTCATCATCATCGGTGGCGGTGGC
Organism: Chloroflexi bacterium UBA6622; assembly: GCA_002433065.1. Classification (GTDB taxonomy): domain Bacteria; phylum Chloroflexota; class UBA11872; order UBA11872; family UBA11872; genus UBA11872. Next base: position 46,519 of record DJHK01000023.1, on the reverse strand, counting down.
GCCGGCCTACGTGCAGCTATCGCGGTTGCCGAAACCAACCCTGATCTGTCTATTGGGTTGGTTTCCAAGGTCTACCCAATGCGAAGCCATACGGTTGTCGCTGAAGGCGGGATGGCCGCAGTCGCTAAACCCAACGACGCCCGCGAATTCCATATCTACGACACAATAAGCGGATCCGACTGGCTCGCCGACCAGGACGCAGTCGAATACTTTGTCGATGAAGCACCTCGCGAACTGATCCAACTGGAACATTGGGGATGTCCGTGGAACCGTGAAGACTCCGGCCAAGTGGCCGTCCGTCCGTTCGGTGGCATGCAAATTGAACGAACGTGGTATGCGGCCGACAAGACTGGCTTTCACGTCCTCCACACACTCTTCCAAACCTCTTTACGGTTCCAACAAATCACGCGTCATGATGAATGGTTTGCCACGGCGCTGCTAACCGCTGATGGCCGTTGCCAGGGCTGCGTGGCGATAGAGCTACGTACAGGCGAGATTCGTGCCATACGCGCCAACGCCGTCATCATGTGCACTGGAGGCGGAGGCCGAATATTCCCCTTCACTACCAACGGCGCCATCAAGACAGGGGATGGCATGGCCCTCGCCTATCGCGCCGGTGTACCACTCAAAGACATGGAGTTTGTGCAATATCATCCAACCGGACTTCCGGGCACTGGAATCCTGATCACGGAAGCCTCAAGAGGTGAGGGCGGGATCCTCTTAAACAATCAAGGGCGACGCTACCTGGAAAATTACGATCTCGGATCCCCGCTTTCCCTGACTGACCCCAAACACCCGCAGAACCGAACCATGGAACTCGGTCCACGTGACCGGCTATCACAAGCCTTTATGCACGAGCAGGCGGCCGGACACACATTTAAAGGACCCTATGGCGATTACGTCCACCTCGACGTCCGTCACCTTGGTGAACGACATATTGACGCCCGAATACCTTTTGTACGGGAGCTTGCTAAAAATTATGCAGGGATAGATCCCGTCAAAGACCTGATCCCCGTCCGCCCCGTAGTCCACTACATGATGGGTGGTATAGATACCGATCTTGACGGTGCCACAGCTCTGCCAGGACTCTATGCGGCAGGAGAATGCGCCTGTGTAAGCATCAATGGCGCAAACCGGCTCGGCTCCAACTCATTAACTGAATTGGTTGTGTTCGGCGCACGAGCTGGTCGGCATGCCGCAACCGTCGCACAGAAACACAGCCTGTCCGATACCCCTGAGATCAATCATCAGCTTGAGGAGTCACGATCTCGCATTTCCGACCTCCAGAACCGTCCCAAAGGAGGAGAACGCCTCGCCGATGTCCGTGATGCACTGACAACAGCCATGGAAGCCGGCGCCGGGATCTTCCGCGACGAAACTTCCCTCGCCGCCTGTTGCGACACACTTCGTGACTTACGGAAGCAAATGAGCCACGTATCGCTAGACGATACAAGCTCCGTCTACAACACAGAGCTAACCACGGCTCTTGAGCTTGAAGGCATGATTGACATTGCTGAAGCACTGGCTCATTCGGCTCGCCATCGAACTGAATCGAGGGGATCCCACCAACGAACCGATTATGTCACCAGGGACGACGACCATTTCCTCAAGCACTCGCTTGCTTTTCGCACCGATTCCGACCCACGCATTGAATATGCAGACGTTGCCATCACGCACTGGCCCCCGGGAAAACGGACCTACGGGGCCAAGCCCGATCAAAAAGAAAATGATGGTGGTAACCAGTGAAGGAAACCACGATCCAATTGGATATTTACAGGTACCGCCCGGATTGGGACGCCCCGGGCTATCAAACCTACGAAGTTCCATACCGCGACGATTGGGTTGTTCTTGACGCGCTTAATTATGTCAAGGAAAAGATCGACGGATCGCTTTCATATCGATGGTCTTGCCGCATGGGTGTGTGCGGATCGTGCGGGATGCAGGTAAATGGAGAGCCCACATTGACGTGTGCGACTTTCCTGACTGATCTGTACCCGGGGCCTGTAAAAGTTGAACCCTTAAACAATTTCCCGGTGGAGCGTGATCTAGTCGTCGACCTCACAAGCTTCCTGGAAAAACTCGACCATGTGAGCCCCTACATTGTGCGTAAAGAAGACGACGAGAATGACCTGACATCCGAATACTCACAAACACCTGCTGAACTCGAACGCTATAAGCAGTTCAGCATGTGTATTAACTGCATGTTGTGTTATGCAGCGTGTCCAGTGGTAGGCCGAGTAGACGAATTCCTCGGCCCCGCAGCGTTAGCGTTAGCCCAGCGCTACAACCTGGACTCCCGTGATCAGGGCAAGAACCAACGACAAGATGTGATGTTCCAGAACGAGGGTATATGGGAGTGCACCTTCGTTGGTGAATGCTCTACCGTGTGCCCCAAGCATGTAGACCCGGCCGGGGCTATCCAACAAGCGAAGCTCGAAGGTGCTGTGGACTACTACAAGAGACTTTTAACACCGTGGGTGGATCGCTCATGAACCGCCCGCTGGACCGACGGCTTGGATGGACGTGGTGGGCCAGAAAAGGCTCCTACATGCGCGTCTTCCTTCGAGAGCTCAGCGCCGTGTTCCTGTTCGTCGAAGTTGTGCTCATAGCGATTTTGTTCCACAAGGCGGGGCAGGACGCAACAACATATGTTGAATACACGAATTTCCTATGGCATCCCCTAATGGTGGCCCTGCACTTTCTTGCACTCGCTTTTGCTCTCTGGCACACGGTGACCTTCTTTTTGCTAGCACCATCGGCTCTTCCACCGATACGTGTCGTCGGACGGCGCGTGCCGTCATTCATCATCGTTAGCCAACAGTTCATGGGGATGTTTTTTGTTTCACTTGTGATTGGGAGCTGGATCGCATGGGTCGGCGCAACATGACGAGTAGATCTTCAGAAGCAATCTTCTGGTCACTTTTTGCAGCAGGAGGCGTCCTTGCCGCGCTGCTAATGCCAATCACGATTCTTTCCATCGGAATCTTAGGCCCCCTTGAATGGGAATGGTTTGCAAAGGCAACAAGTTTTACCGGCATTCAGGATCTCCTTAACTTCCCGTTGATCAGGGTGATCACCGCAATTGTTCTTACGCTGATTTCGATGCATGCCGTACACCGAATCCGCCATCTCATCATTGACATGCACGTTCCGCTTCATCCATCTCTAGTAGCCTTCATCGCATACACCGCTGCATTCGGTGTAGCTGGTCTAATAGCCGCAAGCCTCGTGTTGATCTGATTCAAAACAGGGTGGACGCAAAAACATCGGCACATCATCCGCCAGTACCGATGTACGGCATGTGAAACCACGTTAGGTCCGAGCACCAGCCACAAGCCCCCTTTACACTAGTCTCACACCGTTCTATCGAATAAAACCCATGCAAGTTACCGGCGTACGTTCACTGTTATACGAGCATGACACCTCTCGATTACTAGGCGATGTTAATACCCCCAAGGGCAGGAAACGCCATGCTGCATTGGTCGTCTATTTGGACACAAACACCGAGCTGACGGGCATCGGCCTCGGCACGCCAGCCGCCCGCCCACACATCGAAGCCCTCACCCAAGTTCTAGTGGGGCGAGATCCACGAGGTGTTCGAGGTCTGTGGAAAATGATGACCGACGCCGCATTTAAGGTTGGCGTTGTAGGACCCATAGCTGCTGGAATATCTGTCCTCGATATGGCGCTGTGGGACTTGAAAGCAAAAGCAAACGAGGAACCACTGTGGAAGACCTTGGGTGCTGCAGAACCAAGAGTTCGAGCCTACGCCAGTGGCCTCGACATGCCATTGAGCGATGAACAATTACAGAGCTATTACGAACACATGGCCTCCCAAGGGGTATCAGCAGGCAAACTCAAAGGAGGGGCAAACCTCGACGATGATCTACGCCGGATCGAAATCATGCAAAGAGCTTTAGCCACATCCGGGAAACCCGTCATGCTCATGCTTGATGTAAACGAGCATTTGACACCCAAACAAGCGATCCGGCATGTCCACACGATCGAGGATAACTTCGATCTGACATGGATCGAGGAACCAGCTCGTCGCTGGGATTCGTCTGGCCTTCGACAGATCTCCCAAGCTGTTCGAGCATCCGTTGCAAGCGGGGAAAACCTTCAGAACCCCGGGGAGTTCTGCTCATTACTTGATGAGCGGGCCGTCGATGTTGTGCAAGTCGGGACCGGAACTGCCGGCCTCACTGGTTCAATCATCGTTGGCGATATGGCTTATGGGGTTGAGCGACCGGTCTCCGGAATGAACAGCCCCGGAAGTTTATTCGCGCATGTGGCCGCGGCCATGCCAAACCACACGATGCTGGAAGTTCTGGCTGCAGGGCACGACGCACTTTTCGATATCAACATCACGCTCGCAGACGGTTTCTTGGAACTCGGCAATCGCCCTGGCCTTGGTATCGAGTTCGATATCGACCGATTAATGGAACATGTCGTGGAGAGCCCCTCAAAAGAAGCTGGTCCCAGCCCCTATGGCCGTCGACACGATGCAGGGCTCAATCCGTAAGACATTTTCGGGCCAATCATGGATCCGGACTGGCAAGGACGGCCAGAAGTCGTGACAATAGGTGCAATACAATCCGCTGTCGCTTCTTGAGGGGAGAATCGTAGTGCGAGCAATACAGTACGCCGCGCCAACCACGGTCGATGATGCAGTGGCGTTACTTGCCGAACATGGAGAAAACGCCCGCATCCTCGCGGGAGGAACTGACCTGATTGTTCAGGTACGTGAAGACGGACGCGATACCGAGTTGTTCGTCGACGCTAAGGGTATCCCCGAACTGACGGATCTTACTGTCAGCGCCGACGGCACCACGACTCTTGGTGCCGCAACACCGTGTTACGAGCTATATGGAAACGACAACTTCTGCGCGGCCTACCCGGCCATCGTTGACGCTGCCCGAATCATTGGAAGCACTGGCATTCAAGGACGGGCTTCGGTGGGCGGTAACCTGTGTAACGCTGGCCCCGCTGGAGACAGCATTCCTGCGCTTATAGTGCACTCCGCAATTTGCAATGTGGCAGGCCCAAACGGGCGTCGTGAAATCGCCGTTGAAGATTTCTGTACGGCACCAGGACGAAACAGTCTCGAAGCAGGAGAAATGCTCGTATCTCTCACACTGCCGTCTCCACCACCAAATTCTGGCACCCACTATCTTCGATTCATCCCAAGAAACGAGATGGATATTGCCGTCGTGGGTGCGGGAGCATTTCTCCAATTAGACGGCGACTCCATTACCGCAGCCCGAATCGCTTTAGGCGCGGTAGCCCCAACCCCCTTGTTCGTGCAGGCAGCAGGAGAAGCCCTGATTGGCCAAACCGCAGGTGAAGCTGCCTTTGCAGCAGCAGCCGAGATCGCCAGGGACACCGCCTCTCCAATTGACGACATGCGGGGCACCGTCGCCCACAGAAAACAACTGTCATACGTACTTACCCAGCGCGCCTTGCGAGGCGCCCTGGCACACGCCCAGGGAGGAACCCCCAGCAATGGCCACTGAAATCCTTTCCGGCAAGGTCCATGTCCAGACAACTATTAACGGCGAGTCGGTAGATTTTCTAGCTGAACCACGTGAAAGCCTGCTTGAAGTCCTCCGAGATCACTTGGGCCTCACCGGCGCCAAGGAGGGCTGCAACAACGGAAACTGCGGCGCCTGCAACGTGATCATGGATGGGCGATTAGTCAATGCGTGCTGCGTGCTGGGTGTGGAAGCCGCCGACTCAACGATCGAAACCATTGAGGGCGTAGCCTCACCTGAAGGACTACATCCGCTCCAACAGTCCTTCCTCGAAAATGCCGCCTTGCAGTGTGGCGTCTGCACACCAGGCTTCATCGTTTCCGCAAAGGCGCTTCTTGAGACCAATCCGAACCCATCGGAGTACGAGGTCCGCTGGTGGCTTGCTGGAAACCTGTGCCGATGTACTGGTTATGACAAGATCGTCAAGGCCGTCCTGCAAGCCGCTGAAGAGATGCGGACGGAGGGCTAGCCAGATGGCTGTTGAAACTCGGACAGGTCGCACCGTTAAGCATCACGACAACACCTACAACGTAATCGGGACAACGCCAATTCGGCATGATGGGGTTGAAAAAGTCACCGGAGAAGCCCTTTACGGATCAGACATCAATTTGCCAGGGCAATTTCATGGCAAAGTCTTGCGCAGCCCTCACGCCCATGCCCGCATCCTAAGCATTGATACAAGTCGAGCCGAGGCACTCGATGGCGTACATGCGGTGATCACCGGACAAGACATTCCGGAACCTGCCGACAAGATCATCAGTGGCGGTGAAGGGGATGGGAATCTCTTGAAATACAAGACCGAGAACATCTTGGCCCGCGCCAAGACGCACTATCACGGTCACCCGGTAGCGGCCGTAGCAGCAATTAGCCCCCACATCGCTGGCCAAGCAGTAAAGCTTATCGATGTGACGTACGAGGTGCTGCCCGCCGTGCTCGAAGTTCGCGAGGCTATGGCACCGGACGCCCCAATCATTATCGAAGACCTGCTAACTGAACTGGATGACCAAGTCATAAGCGAAACGCCGAGCAACATCGCAGAAAAGATGGTGTATGAGACCGGCGATGTCGATCAGGGTTTTGAAGAGTCCGACCTCATTGTTGACCGGGAATTCTCATTTGGAGTCGTCCACCAGGGATATATCGAAACACACAACGCCACGGCCCATTGGCTCAAGGATGGAAATATCCACGTGTGGTGCAGTTCTCAAGGGGCGTTTTCTATTCGCTCAGAACTAGCCAATATCCTCGACCACCCGATCACGAAGATTCACGTCACCCCCATGGAAATCGGTGGAGGCTTCGGTGGGAAAACCACGTCCTACCTCGAACCACTGGCGGCGCTCCTCTCACGCAAGAGCGGTCGACCCGTCAAAATGAATATGGATCGGGACGAGGTGTTAAAAGCAACGGGGCCAACCCCTGGCGGGTATGTCAGGGTAAAGCTTGGTGTAACCAACGCCGGCATCGTCAAAGCCGGCTATGCGGAACTCGCGTTCGATGCTGGTGGATTCCCCGGTTCTGTGGTTGGTGCCGGATGCAAATGCGTATTCGCGCCTTACAACATGCCCAATGCAAAAGTTGTGGGTTACGACGTAGTCGTAAACAAACCCAAGACCCACGCCTATCGAGCTCCCGGGGCCACCCATGCCGAGTTCGCATCGGAAACAGTTGTAGACGAAATTTGCCGTGAACTAGGTCTAGACCCGGTGGAGTTTCGGTTGCAGAACAGCGCTAAAGAAGGCGACTGGCAACTTGACGAACCACCATACGCAAGGATCGGACATATTGAATGCGTGGAAGCCGCTCGAGACTCAGACCATTGGCAAACACCTCTTGAACAAGTCCCAGGCAAGCTTCGTGGACGTGGGATTGCTTCCGGATTCTGGTTTAACGTCGGGCTAACTTCGAGCGCCATCGCACGCTTGAACTCAGACGGCAGCGTGACCTTGCTTGAAGGCTCAACTGACATTGGTGGGACCCGAACATCGGTCGCAATGCAATTCGCAGAAACCCTTGGCATCTCCGTCGACGACGTTTTTCCCATTGTTGCTGACACCGACTCTGTGGGACAGACCGACGTTACGGGAGGCAGCCGGGTGACATTTGCGACCGGTATTGCGGCGCACGACGCAGCCAATGACATGAAACAACAGATCATCGCGGGGTTAGCTGATCTTTGGGAGATGTCAGAAGATGCCATCACGCATCGTGATGGAACCTTCTTAACCGATGGAAAATCACTCACAGTTCGAGAAGCGGCGCTGCTCTTAACCGATGAGGAAATCTTCCCTGTGGGAAGAGCTACGGTGACTCCAGAGCGTGTCGGTGGCGCCTTTACAACACACATCGCCGATGTGGAGGTAGATGGCGAGACCGGAAAGGTCGAGATCCTGCGGTACACCGCGGTACAAGACGCAGGTGTCGCAATTTACCCACCTTACGTCGAAGGCCAGATTCAGGGTGGCGTCGTTCAAGGAATCGGATGGGCTTTAAACGAGGACTACGTGTACGACGACAAAGGTCTTCTTCGGAATTCCAGCCTGCTCGACTATCGAATGCCTACGGCCCTTGACGTCCCGAATATTGAGACGATTATCGTCGAGGTTCCGAACCCGGGTCACCCGTACGGTGTCCGAGGCGTCGGGGAGGTTCCGATCGTTCCACCGCCCGCGGCCGTGGCCAACGCAATTCACGATGCCACGGGGCTTCGCCTTAGAGATCTCCCGATGTCTCCTGCACGCGTACAGGCCGCCCTGACAAGCCAGAATGGCGATCAAACCTAGTTGCTGTGCCTGTCGTGCATATACCGACGCCGATGCGAGAACTCACCGGCGGACAAACCAAGGTTGAAGTTCCCGGTGACACGGTTCGAGAAGTAGTGGATGCACTTGATGTGCGATTCCCTGGCCTGCACGACCGCCTGATCGAAGACGATCGTCTTCGATCAGGGCTTGCGGTGTTCATCGACGGTGCAAACAGTCGCCGTCGGCTACGAGCCAAGGTTGAACCAGAAAGCGAGTTGTATTTCATTGAATCGTTGGGCGGCGGATTAACGCCTACACTCGAATTTAAGAAGGCTTGATCTTGAAACATTACGATGCACTAAATCCCGACTGGAGCAATGTATGGCGGTAGATGAGAAAACTTATAAGGTCGTAGGGACTCAACCTGTCAGACATGACGGAGTCGACAAGGTCACAGGGCGTGCTAAGTACGGAGTCGACGCCAGCATGCCCGGCATGGTTTGGGGGAAGGTGCTCCGAAGCCCCCATGCGCGAGCCCGCATCAAAAGCATCGACACCTCTCGGGCGGAAACCGCTGACGGAATTTTGGCCGTAACCACGGGTGAAGACTATCCAGACACAGGCCCAGGCGACTACATGGATGAACGAGCCATAGCACGGAATCGTGTGACCTATGCAGGACAAGCCGTCGCCGCCGTAGCCGCCATAAGTGCTCACGAAGCTGAGGAAGCCCTCCGCCTCATTAATGTGGAATATGAAACCCTTCCCCCAATACTTGACGTCCAAAGCGCAATGGCGAAAGACGCCCCGATCATCCTCGATGAACTCCGCACGGAGACAAGTGGATCCTTTGGCAATTCACCTACCAACATCGCAAAGCACATCATTCACGAAGAAGGTGATGTTGAAGCCGGTATGGCGGCGGCTGACCACGTGTTTGAGCGTTCCTACACCACCTCCATGGTGCACCAGGGGTATATCGAGCCTCACAACGCACTCGCTTATTGGAACCCTGACGGAAGCTTGGTCGTGGAATCCAGTTCACAAGGTCATTTTGGTATCCGCGATGATCTGAGCAAAGTGCTGGACTATCCGAAATCAAAAATCCGTGTGATCCCAGCAGAAATCGGCGGAGGATTTGGTGGAAAGACCACGGTCTACCTCGAACCTTTAGCCGCCGTGTTATCACGAAAATCTGGTCGCCCGGTGAAAATGACGATGAATCGGACGGAGGTTCTCATAGGGACCGGCCCTGCCTCCGGTGCACACACAACTATTTGCCTCGGCGTCACGAACGCTGGTGAAATCACGGCAGCAAAAATAGAACTTGCCTTTGAGGCCGGTGGATACCCTGGGTCCGCAGTGGGCGCAGGATGCCTATGCGCTATAGGCCCCTACGGCATAAAGAATTTCAGAATTGATGGGTATGACGTGATCGTCAACAAGCCAAAATCCCACGCCTACCGAGCCCCCGGGGCACCCCAAGCCGAGTTTGGCGTGGATTGTCTTGTTGATGAGATCTGTGAGGCGCTCAATATGGACCCGCTTGAATTTCGCCACCTCAATGCCACCAAGCAAGGTGACGTACGAGCAGACGGAACGAAATACCACACGATAGGAAACATCGAAACGGTCGAGGCCGCGATGGCGACCGATCACTGGAAAACTTCCCTGGGTGAAGGCAGTGCGACCAAGCGTCGTGGCCGTGGCGTAGGTTCGGGCTACTGGATGAACGGAGGCGGAAAGAGTAGCGCCGTTGCACGTCTCAACGAAGACGGTACCGTGACCCTCCTTGAAGGCTCCATGGATATTGGCGGTACCCGCACATCTACTGCCATGCAACTCGCCGAGACTCTCGGCATTGCCATTGACCAGGTCAACCCGATTGTCCCCGATACTGACGGCATTGCTTTCACCGGGGTCACCGGTGGTAGCCGCGTGACCTTTGCCACCGGATGGGCGGCCATTGAGGCGGCCAAAGACCTGCAAGCCCAGATGGTCTCAGGACTCTCGGACTATTGGGACGTTTCCTCTGACGCGATCGCGGTAGACCAAGGTGCCTTTAGTCAAAACGGTACAACCATTACCTTTCAAGAAGCTGCCGCGGTGCTCCACGACGACGGCCAGGAAATCGTTGGGAAATCCACCGTTGAACCAAGTGGAGCGGGCAACACGTTTGCACTACACATTGCGGATGTCGAAGTAGACCTCGAAACGGGTAAGGTGGATATCCTCCGCTACACCGCGTTACAGGATGCTGGAACCGCGATTTACCCACCGTATGTCGAAGGCCAGATGGAAGGTGGAGTAGCTCAAGGAGTTGGCTGGGCCCTTCATGAAGAATATGTGTATGACGAGGATGGTCGCATGCGGAATTCAAGCTTCCTCGACTATCGCATGCTTACGTCACTCGATATCCCGATGATCGAAACCGTCATTGTGGAAGTTCCCAACCCAGGTCACCCCTATGGTGTTCGTGGAGTAGGAGAAGTCCCACTCGTTCCACCGTTGGCCGCGGTTGCAAACGCAATTTCACAAGCTATCGGTGTTCGAATCCGAGATCTTCCGGCCTCCCCCCATAAAGTTCGTGCAGCCATAGCTTCCAGTACTCAGTAACTACCGTGGTATCGCTAACACCACTCAAACCCTGTGCCCACTGACCATCGCCTCCGTGGGCGTGTTGCCGTAATTACTGGTGCCGGCACCGGCATCGGCGTTGGAATCGCACAACGCTTGGCGGAAGAGGGTGCACGCATCGTGCTTTCAGCGTCCAACAGCATTGCTGGTGCGCGAAGCCTCGCAGACGAGATCAACAACAATGGGGGATCGGCCTTAGCGGTTGAAGCTGACTTTAGGGAACCATCGACGGCAAGCCTCCTCGTCTCCAGCGCAACAGAAACATTCGGTGGACTGGATATCCTTGTAAACAACGCGGGGTTCACCCTGGACAAGCCGTTTGCTGAGACATCTCTCGACGAATGGACTTCGCTGTTCAACATCAACGTTCTTGCCATGATTCAAACATCGCATGCCGCGCTTGGCCCGATGAAAGAACGAGGCCGAGGCCGCATAATCAATATTAGTTCTGTCCACAGTGCCCTGCATTCTTCAGGCCACGTCATCTACGGCGCCACGAAGGGTGCGGTAAATGCCTTTAGCCGAGCACTCGCGATTGAGCTAGCCCCCAAGCAAATCACTGTGAACGTCATCGCGCCTGGAGCGATCTACGTGGAGCGTTACGACAGGGACAATCGGAACCTCAAAGCCATCCAGGCCTCGATCCCGAATAAAAAGCTAGGGTTGCCCAACGATGTCGCGAGTGCCGTGGCATATCTTGCTTCGGACGAAGCTCACTACGTCACGGGAGACGTCATGTTTGTTGATGGTGGAGTGACCGCAAACATGGGAGTCAACGATTAGCCGACTAGTCCTCCCCTGAGCTAGTTCCCCATCCATATACGAAGCGAGCTTCTGTTGGTTGCCTCTCCTCAATCACCAATTGGCTCCCCGTAATTTAGAGGGAGTCCAGCCACCTCGACTCTCAGTCCGTTGATCTGCCATCGCCCCAGACTGGAGATCAAAAGCATCCGACGGTCTGAGCCACCAAACGCAATATTGGTGGGAGAGGAGAGAGTTTCGTGCGTTGGATCTTCCACGAGAAGCTCGAGTCCTCCGTCTGGATAAAGCCGGTAAATACGGTCCGGGGTATACATCGTGATGTACAGCACCCCTTCCTCATCAAATTGCACACCATCAGGCACCTGATCTGGAAGCGTCGCGACCACCTGACGCTCCCCGGCCGATCCATCATCGTGAATTCTTATCCGAGAAACTCCAGGCAGTCGTGACTCAACCACATAGAGCCACTCGCCACTCCGATCAACGCACAGGCCATTCGTAAATTTTGGAGATGCATCGCTGAAAAACAGCGTTTCGCCGGTACGGGTGACACGAAAGATACATCCACTCGACTCGCCACCCGTTTCCGAGTCAGACACATACAAATCACCTGATGGGTGAAAACATGGATAGTTCGGAACCTTCATAGACACTCGATCAGTCCCAGCACTCACCTCAGAAACGTCCCCATCAGCCGTCACCCTGTACAAGCGTTGCTCAGTGATGTTGCAGGCATAAATGTTGGATTCCCTATCACAACAGAGTCCCGCCACAAAACCCGTTAGCTTCGCGATCTCCTCGAAGCTCTTCGACTCAACGTCGATTCGGTAAATCTGCCCTGCTTCTCCACCGGCATAGGCAAACCCATCAGGCCCCCAAGTCACGCCCTCAGGATGATCAAGAGTCCCCGGCGGACCGCCCACTATGAACTGAACATCGCTAAGCGGTCGTAGTGCCATTTGCCCCTCCGCCACGAATACCGTGCCCAACCGTACACGAATCGACACGATTTTGACTCCACACCCAAGTAAACTCGAGCCATAGGTGTGCATTTCGTACACCGACCCACTATGACAACCACTTCAACGCACATTCGAGATACCAGGGGTCGCGCCATGCGTGACCTCCGAATATCCGTGACCGACCGATGCAACTTTCGTTGCCCTTACTGCATGCCCGCCGAGATATTTGGTGCCAGATATGCATTCCTTCCGAAACCTGAGATTCTTTCTTTTGAAGAAATCGAGCGCCTATCTCGAATTTTTGTTGACCTTGGCGTACACAAACTCCGGCTGACAGGCGGAGAACCACTGTTGCGAGCTAACCTGGCTGACCTCGTTCAAAGACTCAGTCGTATTGATGGAGTAGAAGATATCGCGCTGACGACCAACGGCTACCTCCTGCCACAGCACGCCACGGAACTTCGAGAAGCCGGGCTCAATCGAATCACCGTCAGCCTGGACAGCCTTGACGACTCGATTTTCAAGGAGATGAACGGCAGAAAACTCAGTGTTGAGCCTGTTCTGGCAGGCATTCAGGCTGCAGAGGCAGCCGGATTTAAATCGATCAAGATCAACTCTGTCGTCCAGCGTGGAGTTAATGACGAATCAATTCAGGAACTGGCCAAACACTTTATGGGCACCGGGCATATCGTGCGATTCATCGAATACATGGATGTAGGAAATCTAAACGAATGGGTCGCCTCACAAGTCGTTCCCGCAGCAGACCTCGCAGTAAAAATCAGCGAGTTTGCTGAACTCGAACCTTTGCCTCCAAACTATCCGGGTGAGGTCGCCACACGGTATCGCTACGTGGACGGCAGTGGAGAGATCGGGATGATCTCGTCCGTGAGTAATCCGTTCTGTGGCAATTGCACTCGCGCCCGCTTATCGACTGACGGGCAACTTCTAACCTGTCTATTCGCCGGATCAGGCACCGACCTGAAAAGCCCTCTTCGGGATGGTCGTGACGACACCGACATTCGAACATTAATCGAGACAGTCTGGACCAATCGGACTGATCGATACTCGGAAGAACGCGCCTCAATCATCGACGATAAGGGCCATCCCCACAGTGATCGAAAAGTTGAGATGTATCAAATTGGTGGGTAGCTTCACGCATGCACACGCTAATCCACCGCCTGATTTCCTAACCAATAAGACAACACCCGATTCACTCCTACGGGCAGACCTCATCCAAGCCTGCTCCAACAAGAAGGCCCTAACACCGTGCATTTAATTGACCTGACAAAAGCTGTCATTGTGGCGCCGAAGACTCTCGGCCCTTTGGGACACAAAGCCGTCCAGGTCCTGGTCGAGGAAGTTGAACGAAGATCTCGAGTATGTTGGCCCGTCCTCGACAACTGGCCCGAAACAGACCATACCGTCATTGCCTTGGGCCTCGTTAACCACCACGACACATTTCCAACCAGGCTCAGAAGCCACCTCAAAGAAGATGGAACCGCTGAAGGCTTTCAAATATCTGCGCACAGGAGCCCAAACGGTGCCCCCCATATCCTCCTAGGTGGACACGACCTCCGTGGACTCCTATACGCGGTTGGCCGACTGTTACGGGAGCTTCGAACCTCGCGGGATCACGTCAAGCTACCTGAAGATTTTTCAGTGCATACCTCACCAACCCAAAAGCTTCGTGGACACCAGTTGGGGTACCGGCCCAAAACGAACGCGTATGACGCGTGGAACACCGATACATGGGATCAATACATGCGAGATCTTGTGCTTTTCGGATGCAATGCCATAGAGGTCATTCCACCTAAGAGTGATGATGACGCCGACAGCCCACACTTCCCCAAACCTCCAGAAGACATGCTCACTATCATGTCGGCTATTGCTGACTCGTACGGTCTTGACGTCTGGATATGGTTTCCAGCGATGGAAGCTGATTACACCGACCCGACCACGATTAGGGATGAGCTTCAGTATTGGGCCAATATTTTTGCGAGCATGCCACGCCTTGACGCCGTTTTTGTTCCAGGCGGAGACCCCGGCCACACTTCTCCGTCGGTCTTGCTGGACTTCCTTGAACAGCAGACGGCCTCCCTGAAACAACATCATCCGAATGCTGGCCTGTGGGTGTCCCCTCAAGGCTTTGATGCCACTGAAGTTGACGAGTTCTACGATTACCTCAACGGCCAAGAACCTGAATGGCTCACCGGGGTAGTTTTCGGCCCACAATGCCGAATGAGCCTTCCTGTGCTACGAGACGCAATCCCGAACAAATACCCTATCCGCAGATATCCCGATATCACCCACTCTAACCGGTGCCAATATCCGGTCACCGATTGGGATACCGCATATTCCTTAACCGAGGATCGGGAAATCATCAACCCGCGACCGTTTTACCAACAGCATATTTTCAACCGCTGGGCCGCTGAATCGTGTGGGTTTATCACCTATTCAGAAGGCTGCAATGACGATGTAAACAAAGCTCTCTGGAGCGCCCTCGGATGGAATCCGGACACAGATATCCTGACGACGCTTCGCCAGTACGCGCGCTGTTATATCTCCTCGGAACATGCCAATGACATAGCTCAGGGGATACTGGCACTTGAAGAAAACTGGAATGGTCCTCTCCTCACTAATGAAACGGTGTACACCACCCTTCGCCAGTTCCAGACACTTGAAAAGACTGCTAGCCCTCAAGAAAAACTGAATTGGCGATTCCAGCAACTGCTTTATCGCGCCTACTATGACGCGTATCTCCGCACGCGACTTATTCAAGAAACACATCTTGAAGACCTCGCCATGCATGAACTCACGAACGCGGAAAAGGTAGGCGTTCTAACCTCCGTACGCAGGGCTGAGAGTGTGTTGGACCGCATCATCACGGACCCAGTAGGACAACCGTGGAGGGCTCGCGTGTTCGAGCTTGCCGAAGCCCTCTTTCAAAGTATTGGCATGCAACTAAGCGTACCCCGATACCAAGCCATTGCCGCTATACGTGGTGCCAATCTCGACCTGATTGATCGGCCATTAAACAATCGCGAATGGCTAAAGACCCAATTCGAGCTCATTAAATCCATTCCGAATGAAAAAGAACGACTCGCCCACATCCACGAAATCTTGAACTGGAGCGACCCAGGCCCAGGGGGCTACTACGACGACCTCGGCAATCCCTGTCAACAACCGCATCTGGTCCGAGGACCCTCGGTCCTCGAGGATCCCGAATACCGTGAGCGATCCCTCGTTGGGATCGGCTATGAGCCTGGATGGCGATATTCGTGGTGCCGACATGCCGAAGCTCGTTTCGAAACTCCTTTACAACTGAAGTATCACGGACTCGATCCAAAGAGCGATTACCGCGTTCGCGTCGTATACGCGGGAGATCGCTTCCATTTAAAGATTCGCATGCTCGCCGGCGGATCGACCGAGATTCACCCATACATCACGAAGCCCCATCCCGTGACCCCATTGGAATACAGTGTGCCGACCTCTGCATTTGCAGACGGAACACTCACCCTAACCTGGCATGGCGACCCAGAACTCGGTGGGGCCGGACGGCACTGCCAAGTGGCTGAAGTCTGGGTCCTGAAGAAGCAGGCCTCAGTAGCTCTGCACTAAAGATTCAGACGGAGGACTTCATCGCTTGATAGGCGACAAGCATTTGCCCATTGGCGGCCATCGTCCTGTCTAATGCAGCCTCTAAGTGCTCGAGTTTCGTTTGCGGAATTGCCACGAGAACAAATTCGTCAGGGATCTCGGTGAAGGTGCGCATGCCAGCACACCCAAGCGACAAAGTCGCGAGTTCACTGTTATGCGCACGAGGCAACGCACCACAGGCAGGTCGGCCAAGAAGTGAACCACCGGCGTCCGACGTCCATCGCGTACCACCAACAGTCTCTTCCAGAAGCATGGCCTGCCTGGGGGTAACCCACACCAGCACCACGTCAGGCTCATTCTCCTGACCAAATTCGCTGAGAGGACCGTAGACAACACCTGCCACACCCGCATCAAATTTTGGTATCTGCGGAACTTCGGCTTCCTCCAGATATTCGACGTCGCACATATCCCCAACGATACTCATCAGTTCTTCCGTCTTGCTTTCGCTCAATTCGAACCCCATTACCATGGCCCCAATCGGGCAACCCATATGCGACTCGGCGTCTGCATAAAAAAGATGCTGCTCTGCCCGCCGCCAAAAGGTACAAGCGGAAGGAACAGCGTCTCCAAAAGGCGACACATCCGTCGGGGCCTCTATCACACGAACAAGAGCCACTGGAGGAAATTCCAGGTCGAGCGATGCACGAAGTCGGTTGGCAAGAGCTTCATACTTAGACATCACGGAACTCCATAAAGATCACAATCTTTCCTTACGTTGAAACACAAAACTACTTCTTCGAAGCTTCGAAATAAGGGTTTTCACCAGCTGCATGGTCAGTCACATCTACAACCTTTGTGACTTCTGGCACGTTATCCCGAATAGCCACCTCAATACCTTGGGAGAGGGTCACGCTGGCCATTCCACAGCCTTGACACCCCCCAGCCAACCGTAAATACGCCACATCCTCCTCAATCGCAACAAGTTCAGCATGGCCTCCATGCGACGCGATCGCCGGATTGATTTGTCTATTCAAAACCTCGATAACACGTTCAGCCACCGGACCCTCCGGCGGAGGAGCCGAGGCAGCCGAACCACCAACCGCAGGACTTGGACTCTGGGGGTTTTGCACAAAGAGACCACCGCCTCCAGGCGCCTCAGACAGATCGATCGTCGAGCCTCGGATCTGATCCACACTTCCTGCCGGAACCACAATCTTGAGATCATCATCAATCGTGATAACCGCGTCGTCTTCTGCAGCCTCATCGACAGACTTCAGGTACATGTCATAGCTAAATCCATCGCCGGAGACTCCAGTGATTTCCAGCCACATACCAAGGCGATCTGGATTTGGCTTGTCGGACTTGGACCGGTAATTGAGCACAAGGTCACGAGCAGGCCCGGTAATGCCGATAATCGGAACCTCCACAGACCCATCGTTTAGCGTATTCACAAAACCTCCGATGACATCCGGCCCCTCCGAATGTTTCACAGCCCTATGATAGGCCGATGCAGCACATCCTCCTACTCCTACCTAGCGAAACATATCGCGCAGCTGACTTCATACAGGCAGCCGCTCAACTTGGGACAAGAGTGACCGTCGGTTCAGACCGTCGAAACCCGATCGCCAATAGCGATGAAGCCGTCATCGAGCTACCTCTGAAAAACCCAGAACTAGCGGCGGATGCGATTACCGAATACGCATCCGAAGCCCCTCTACACGCCATTGTTGCTGTGGACGACCAGGGCGTTATCACCGCAGCTCTCGCTAGCGATCGCCTGAAGCTGCCCTATAACTCGCCCCAGGCAGTAGCCGCAACCCGCAATAAGGCGGACATGCGACATCGCCTCGCCGCATACGGTGTGCCGCAACCCGCTTACGCAGTCCTCCAGGCAGCCAGCGATCCCCATAGAGAGGCCGAATGCCTGGGCTACCCAGTCGTCGTCAAACCGGTTTCGCTATCTGCGAGTCAAGGGGTCATCAGGGTTGACGACCCAAACGAGCTTCAGCCCACCTTAGCTAGAGTCCAGAAGATCCTCCACGAACGTGGGCGACCAAAGCATGAAGCCTTACTTCTCGAGCAGTTTGTTCCTGGCAGCGAGGTCGCGGTGGAAGGTCTTATGCGAAATGGCAGGCTGGAAGTGCTGGCGATCTTCGATAAGCCCGATCCTCTTGATGGGCCTTTTTTCGAGGAAACGCTCTACGTCACGCCCTCCCGACACACCGATGCGATCCAATCCGAGATTTCATCCGTAACAGCTCAGGCGGCAGAAGCTCTCGGATTGACAGAGGGTGCCATTCACGCCGAACTACGAACCAGCAGTTGCCAAACGTCAATCCTTGAGATTGCCGGTCGATCCATTGGCGGCCTATGTGCACGGGCACTCCGTTTCGGGCTGGGTGTAAGCCTCGAACAGCTCATTCTTCGCCATGCCCTGAATTTGCCCATCCACGATCTCCAGCGAACCGATGGAGCCTCCGGCGTCATGATGCTCCCCATCCCACAAGCAGGCCGCCTCGTTGAAGTGACCGGAGTGGACCACGCCCAAGCGATCGAAGGCATTACAGGAGTCGAGATCACCATCGCCCCAGGGCAACTCCTGATCCCATTGCCGGAAGGCAACCGCTATCTCGGATTCATATTTGCACGCGGACACCACCCGTCACAGGTCGAAGCCGCACTTCGCGCCGCTCATAAACAATTGCGATTTTCCATTGAAACGAATTGTGACAAATCGGCCACAGCTTCTAGCATTACTTAATGAAAACCCTGTTGATCTCCACCTACGAACTTGGTCATCAGCCGCTGCACCTGGCAACAGCTGCCTCGGCACTTATCGCCGCTGGCCACGAGACCCGATGCATGGACCTCGCAATTGGCCCCTGGAAAAAAACAGATGTCGAGTGGGCAGAAATTGTTGGAATCTCAGTCCCAATGCATACAGCCATGCGACTCGCGGAAAAGGTCGCAACCCGCGTGAGGAGCACACAGCCCACACTTCCTATCGCAACCTTTGGCCTATACGCAGGCATTGACCATCATCCCGACCAGCCAACATCCATTGACGCGAGCTTTGCAGGTGCCTACGAGCCCAACCTGGTTGCGTGGATTGACAACTTCAAAACATCTGACAGCCCATCATCTCCCAGCGTCGACTTAGAACGTCATGCCACAGGCATGCCTATCCGCAAACTCTTGCCGCCCATTACGGAATACACGAAGTTGGCCGTGGATGGAATGGAGCATCCTGTTGGATATGTTGAAACCACTAGGGGCTGCGTCCATACCTGTCGACACTGTCCGGTCCCCATCATATACAAGGGCCGTATTCGCATCATTGATGCCGATGTGGTGCTCGCTGACATTGATCAACTAGTCGACCAGGGAGCCAAGCACATTACCTTTGCCGACCCGGACTTCCTCAATGGTGTCCGCCACTCCATCGAAATCGTCCGCAGGCTACACAGTCGCCATCCCCAACTAACATTTGACGCCACTATTAAGGTCGAACACATCCTGGAGCATGTCGGACTGTGGAATGAATTCAGGAACTCTGGTTGCCTCTTTGTGGTCTCGGCCTTTGAATCGGTGAGTGAAAACATCCTGCATATTCTCGACAAAGGTCACACCCCAGCGGATGCGGTAACCGCGATTCACTTACTACGACGTCACGGAATTGAGATTCGACCGTCATGGATGCCTTTCACACCCTGGACGTCACCAAAGGACGTCCGGGACATTCTGCACTTTGTGAGAGAACACGACCTCATACCCAACGTTGACCCAGTGCAATACACAATTCGACTGTTGGTCCCCCATGGCTCGCTGCTGCTGAACCACCCAGCCATGCGTCCCCATCTACTCGATTATGATCACCAACGCCTGAGCTATCGGTGGGAACCCGCTGATCCTCAATCCGATCTGTTGCAACTTCAGTTGGCCAACATCGTGGAACACGGGCTTACCGCTGAAGCCTCAGATCTCGACACGTTTGGAAGACTCTGGGACGCGGTGCATCAAGCGGCCCCATTAAGCCCAAGCCACGGGACTCCCGAGTTTTCACCAAGCGCGAGTGCTATGGCCCGTCCCCGATTGACTGAACCATGGTTTTGTTGCGCCGAGCCCACCGAGGACCAGTTCAGCCCCTTGGACGAAATCCCGGCATAGCATGGAAGGGGACAGAGCGTCTGAAGCGATTTCCAAAACCCAACTCGCGAACATGTTAGCTGGGGATGGCTCTCGCACCATTGGAACTCCGCGCCATGTCTAATTTGCCGGTCGACGTGCACATGCTGGGCCGCATCGCCTACACCGATGCGCTGACCTGGCAACATAATGCCGCCTCTGCCGTAGCCTCCGAAGACCACCCTGATATGGTGGCAGTTCTTGAACATCCACCGGTATACACGGTAGGTGCTCGTGGCAAAAAAAACCACCTGCTTGTGAGCGAGGAAAGCCTCCTAGCTAAGGGAGCGGATGTGATTGAGACGAACCGGGGCGGGGACATCACCTTTCATGGACCTGGGCAACTCGTGCTATACAGCATTATGAACCTGCGGCGGCGTGGCATCGGTGCCATAGAATATATCCATCGTCTTGAGACCGCCGTGATTCACACCCTCTCGTCAATGCAGTTAGCCGGGCAAGCCGTAAAAGGCCGTCCGGGCGTTTGGATTGGCCATCGGAAAATATCTGCGATTGGCGTCTCGATCCAACGTGGCATCACCATGCACGGGTTAGCCCTGAATATCGATCCTGACCTCCAGTGGTTTGACGCAATCGTTCCATGCGGACTCCATGGCCTTGGCGTAACTTCGATTGCACGCGAAACTGGAACCGCTCCTGACACGGATGCCATCACAACAACAGTGCTCGAAGCAATCGCTCACGAATTCAACACCGAACTCCGATCCGAAACCTCATCTCAAAGGCCTCACCATGACCACTGACGTTCGAGTTGCCAAGCCATCATGGTTGCGCGCCAAGGTTCCAGGTGGCGAACGCTTCAGTAACCTCCGGGATCTTGTTCGGTCCGAGCGCCTCCACACCGTCTGTGAGGAAGCTCGCTGCCCCAATATCGGGGAATGTTGGAACGCCGGCGAGGCCACGTTCATGATTCTGGGTGACACGTGCACGAGAGCATGCGGGTTTTGCGCCGTCACATCAGGACGTCCGGGCGAGGTGGACATCTTCGAACCGATCCGACTCGCGATCACGGTTGAAAAAATGGGTCTTGATTACTGTGTAATAACTTCTGTGAATCGTGACGACGTACCGGATGGTGGCGCCTCAATTTTTGCGGGCTGCATTCGCGCTGTTCACGACCGGACCCCGCACGTCGATGTTGAAGTATTAGTACCAGACTTTGCTGGGAACTGGGACGCGCTCGTAAAGGTGGTCGAAGCCAATCCCGTTGTCCTAAACCACAACATTGAGACAGTGCCTCGACTTTATTCCCGTGCACGACCAAAAGCCATCTATACACAGTCGCTCGAGCTTCTTCAACGGGTCAAGGACTATGCCCCCTCTATGACGACAAAATCTGGAATCATGGTGGGCCTGGGCGAAACCAGGGACGAATTGGTACAGACCCTGTCCGACCTCCGCACCCATCAGTGTGACCTGCTTACCATTGGCCAATACTTGCGCCCCTCGCCAAAACACCTGGCCATCCAGCGTTACTACGATCCGGAGGAGTTCGACGAACTTGGCGATATAGCCCGGGGCCTAGGTTTTCTGCATGTGGAGTCCGGTCCACTTGTCCGCAGTTCCTACCATGCAGGAGAACAAGCACGGGCAGCTCGCTCACCATCGACAACCACGGGCCCGCAGTAATGGAGCAGTACGCCACCCATGAATCCACCAACAAGCCGTTACCCCTTACTGTGACGATCACGTGACCGAGAAAATCAGCAACACCAATATCAACGGACAACCAGACGATGCCAGCATCCATGCACTTGAAACGCAGGACTGGATTGACTCGCTGTATGACATTTACGTTATTCGCGGACCGAAACGTGTCGCTGAGCTGCTCCGAGATCTCCAAATCCGAGCTCAACGCGAAGGTGTGTCACTCCCCGTCACCTCGCGCACACCTTATGTAAACACCATAAAACCATCGCGGCAGTCTCCATATCCCGGAAATAGAGATATTGAACGCAGAATCAGAAGCCTCATTAGGTGGAACGCCATGGCCATGGTGGTCGAAGCCAATCGGAAATCCGATGGGATCGGCGGCCACATCTCGACCTACGCTTCCGCAGCCACACTCTACGAAGTCGGCTTCAATCACTTCTTTCGCGGGCCTGAACATCCCAACGGTGCAGATGTGGTGTTTTTCCAAGGCCACGCGTCACCGGGAATATACGCTCGAGCCTTCGTGGAAGGCCGGTTGCCCGCTGAAAAGATCCATAACTTCCGTCGAGAATTAGCCGATGGTGGCGGTCTCTCGTCATATCCCCACCCATGGCTCATGCCAGATTTTTGGCAATACCCCACGGTGTCAATGGGGCTTGGCCCGATCATGTCGATCTACCAAGCCAGGTTTATGCAGTACCTGGATGACCGGGGGCTTCGCGAAGATACCGGACGTCGAGTCTGGGCCTTCCTGGGTGATGGAGAGTTCGATTCGCCAGAAACGACGGCCGCGATCTCGATGGCAGCACGGGAGACGCTCGACAATCTGACGTGGGTGGTGAATTGCAACCTCCAACGTCTCGACGGTCCTGTACGAGGTAACGGCAATATCGTGCAAGAACTGGAAGGTCTTTTTCGAGGAGCAGGATGGAACGTCATCAAGGTGCTATGGGGCAGCGATTGGGATGAACTGTTTGAAAATGACCACGACGGCGTACTCACAAGGCGAGCAACAGAGATCGTCGATGGTGAGTACCAGAAATACTCCGTAGCCGGCGGGGCCTATATCCGCGAGCATTTTTACGGCGTCGATGATCGCTTACTCGCAATGGTGAAGGAC
This sequence comes from Chloroflexi bacterium UBA6622, assembly GCA_002433065.1. Taxonomy (GTDB): domain Bacteria; phylum Chloroflexota; class UBA11872; order UBA11872; family UBA11872; genus UBA11872. The sequence goes on along the minus strand of DJHK01000023.1, from coordinate 23,307 downwards.
CGTAGCGACGATGACCTCTGGCGCATGAACCTGGGAGGTCATGATCCACTAAAAGTCTTTGCAGCCTATGACGCCGCTATACGTCACAAGGGTGCTCCCACAGCCATTCTGGCCCGAACGATCAAGGGCTATGGTTTGGGAGAAGCTGGCGAAGGACGCAACATTACTCATCAACAGAAGGAACTAAACGAGGCCGAATTGTTGTCGTTCCGAGATCGGTTCCAGATACCCATATCCGACAGCGAAGTGACTAAGGCTCCCCTATATCGACCACCGCCTGACAGCCCTGAGTCTCAATACCTCCTGGATCGAAGGCAAGCACTCGGAGGCTCCCTGCCGAGTCGAAATCCAATAACCGAGCCTATAGCCGGCCCTGGCAACGACCTATACGAAGAGTTTTCGGATGGAGCAGGAGACCGACAAGCCTCCACCACGATGGTTTTTGTACGCCTACTCACCAAACTGCTGCGGGACAATGACATTGGGCACCTAATTGTCCCTATCGTTCCAGACGAAGCCCGAACCTTTGGTATGGAAGCCTTGTTCCGGCAAGTAGGGATCTACTCCCACGTTGGACAACTATATGACCCGGTCGACTCTGACAGCCTGCTTTACTACAAAGAATCCACTGACGGCCAAATCCTAGAAGAGGGCATTACAGAAGCTGGCTCGCTAGCTTCATTTATCGCAGCCGGAACGTCGTATGCAACCCATGGACTACCGACCATCCCCTTCTATATTTACTACTCAATGTTCGGTTTCCAACGGGTGGGCGACCTCATTTGGGCCGCTGCCGATAGTCGTACGCGTGGATTTATGGTCGGCGGCACGGCCGGCCGCACAACCCTTAACGGTGAAGGTCTTCAACACCAGGATGGCCATAGTCATCTACTGTTCTCGACTGTGCCAAACTGCCGCGCCTATGACCCGGCGTTTGCCCACGAAATTGCGGTGATCGTGCGCGAGGGCATTCAACAGATGTTCGTAAACAACGAAGATATCTTTGTGTACATGACTGTGGGCAATGAGAACTACGAACACCCTGCCCCACCAACAGAACCTGATCTTGACGAAGGAATCTTGCGTGGCCTCTACCGCTTTCGCGTATCCACCGTTACGCAACCGAGAGCCAGAGCCAACCTTTTGGGAAGCGGTTCAATTCTTAACGAGGTTCTCAAAGCCCAAGAGATGCTGGCTGAGAAATACTCGATTGCTGCCGATGTCTGGTCGGTCACGAGTTACACCGAACTCCGGCGAGATGCGTTGGACACGGAGCGTTGGAACATGCTGCACCCCCATGAATCCCCGCGAGTCCCCTACGTACGACAAAAACTTGGCGATTCAGCCAGTGTGACCATTGCCGCGTCGGATTATGTAAAGACGATTCCGGACTCGTTGTCAAAATGGATATCCGGACCGTTGATATCTCTTGGAACTGACGGTTTCGGTCGGAGCGAATCCCGTGAAGCGCTCCGTGACTTCTTCGAGGTGGATTCCCGTTACGTTACGCTGGCAGCATTGCATGCGCTCGCTCGTGAAGGCGAGATCGACCAGGAACTTGTTTCGGAAGCCATGGAAGATCTTAAGATTGACCCCGACAAAACCAACCCGCGGACAGCCTGACCGGCACCCAGCATCCCACCACCTTCTATGGCCAACGAGATAAAACTTCCCAACCTCGGAGAAGGAATAGACAACGCCAGTGTCCTGAGCGTACTTGTCACTGAGGGCCAGAGCGTGACAAAAAACGATCCGATTATTGAAATCGAAAGTGATAAGGCCACGTTGGAGGTCCCGGCTGGATCGGACGGAACCGTATCAAAACTCCTCGTGAAGGCGGGCGATACAGTCAGCATCGGTCAGGCGATCATCACCATTGAGGACATCGAGGATACTGGTCCGCCACAACCCGAAGATTCATCTCGGACAAAAACAACGGAACCCACTGCCGAAACATCCCCCCCAAACAGTGCTCCAGCCGAGGAACCGGAAGCTGAGCCTGAAACAGATGTTGCTTCTGAATCCCCCGCACCAACGACCTCCGTACTCGTCCCAGCCGAAACCGAACCGCCCCCTACAACTACCGATCCTGACCAACGCTCACCTGTGTTCGCTGCACCATCGGTCCGACAATTTGCTCGTGAGATCGGAATCCATATCCACGAGGTTCCAGGCTCCGGGCCGTCGGGACGTATTTCTATCGAAGACATCAAGACATACGCTCGTTCACAAGCAGGACCCCGGACAGGAACTGGCACCCCTGTCGTCGTCCCCCTCCCTGACTTCAGCCGTTTCGGCGATGTCACAAAGGAACCGCTGACCCGGGTCCGTCGAGCAACCGCCACGAACATTTCCCAAGCCTGGTCCACTATTCCACATGTAACGCTGTTCCATGAGGCTGATGTCACCGATGTGGAAACCATGCGGCAGAAACAGAAAGATCACGCGACCGCGGCTGGTGGCCGACTGACGATTACAGCCATCTTGCTCAAGGTCGTGGCTGCCGCCCTCAAAGCCAACCCCAAACTCAATGCAAGTGTTGATTTGAGCAGCAACGAATTGGTGCTGAAGGAATACATCAATATCGGGATAGCGACCGATACCGAGCGGGGCCTCTATGTCCCCGTGATTCGCGCCGTGGACTCAAAAAACATTATAGAGCTCGCCGTAGAACTGACGCAGATTGCTGAAGAGTCCCGGGAAGGCCGACTGGCCCCTGACCGCATGCAGGGGGCATCGTTCTCCATTAGCAATCTAGGAGGACTCGGCACCGGCCACTTCACGCCTATCGTCAATCCGCCAGAGATCGCAATCCTTGGCGTCGGACGATCTACAGAACAACCCCAATACATCGACGGCCAACTTCGTCCCCGGCTCATGCTTCCGCTCGCATTGTCATTTGACCACCGGGCTATCGACGGCGCGGACGGCGCACGATTCATGACCTGGATTGTTGAGGCGTTAGCCCAACCATTAATGCTCGCACTTGATGGGTAACCCATCGTGACCGGCAATACGTCTTCACCCAGAGTTGTGGTCATTGGTGGTGGCCCAGGCGGATATGCGGCAGCATTTCGAGCCGCTGACGCTGGCATGACAGTCACGATGGTTGATCGAGAAGCAGCTCCAGGCGGAGTCTGTCTCCACGCTGGCTGTATTCCTTCGAAAACACTGCTCCACATTGCCTCCCTGCTGAACGAGGCCGAGGAAGCCTCGGCGTGGGGAATCGACTTCGGCACACCCACGCTCGATCTCGACAAGCTACGAAATTGGAAAGACCGGGTGATTTCGAAGATGACCGGCGGCCTTGAAATGCTTGCCCGAACTCGTAACGTCCATTTCGTGCAAGGAAATGCGTCGTTCGAGAGCACAAACTCGCTACGCATCGAATCAGCCGGGAATAGCACCTCCGAATCGATAGGCTTCGATTACGCCGTAATCGCCACCGGATCTCGACCTGCAGCACCTCCAGGGTTTCAGGTCGATGGTGATCGGGTCTTGGATTCAACCGCAGCCTTAAACATCACAGACATCCCATCCTCAATGCTCGTGATCGGTGGGGGTTATATCGGGCTTGAACTCGGAACGGTCTACGCGGCGCTCGGCTCGCGCATCACGATGGTTGAAATGGAATCCGGCCTGTTGCCTGGTGCTGACCGGGACCTTCTAGCCCCGCTCCAAGATCGGCTTGAACACACATTTGACTCAATCCTGCTCGACACGCGCGTTGACGAATTGAAGGCTAGTGAAAAACAGGTCATGGTGAATCTCACAGGAGCAGCCGTCGAGGATGGCACTCAAAGTTTTGACAAGGTGCTGATTGCGGTTGGTCGTCAACCAAACACCGAGGATTTGGGACTAGCGCATGCCGGCGTCGAGACAAACCAACAAGGGTTTATCGAGATCAATGCGCAACGACGAACCACAACCCCTAACATCCTTGCCATTGGTGATGTCGCGGGCGATCCGATGCTCGCCCACAAGGCCGCCCATGAAGCACATGTGGCGGTCGCTGCAATCCAAGGCCAACCAACCATCTACGCACCACATGCCGTGCCCGCTGTGGTCTTCACCGACCCCGAAATTGCCTGGTGCGGCCTTACGGAAAGCGAAGCTCAACGTACGGATACACCCCATACAGCTGTGTGCTTTCCATGGACGGCGTCAGGACGAGCCACAACACGGGGTCGAAACGATGGCCTCACCAAGCTTATCCTTGAACCCGTCACCGAGCGTGTGCTCGGATTTGGCATCACAGGCGCCGGGGCCGGTGAGCTTATTGCGGAAGGCGTTCTAGCCGTTGAAATGGGCGCACGCGCGGAAGATCTCCGACTCAGCATCCATCCCCATCCAACCCTGTCAGAAACCCTGATGGAGGCTGCCGACGTATTCTTCGACAATAGCCCGCACTTTATTGCCCGCCCGAAACGATAAAGCGCAACGACTGTCGACTACTAGCTAGACTCGTTCCACAGGCACCACGACGTATGGAGCACCGGCGTCCATGCTGGGGCCAATGGCCCCGCTGCCCAACCGATCCATCGCCTCGACGTAATACATCACGTCCCAATCAGCAGTGATTTGATCACCAGGAATCGTGGCCGTCTTGCCGCAACATACCCACTGGACCGGACCAACTCACAACCGCAGCAAGTCAAAACCTTCGGAAGACCCACGAGGAATGATTGTCCACGGCAAATGTCATCGCCCAGAAACAACACCCGAACCGTCCGAACCCACGCTAACCGGAGAAGCACCGAATCAATGAAACCGCGAGGTCAACGTGGAGCTAACTTCACACCACCTGTCGGAGGACGTCCATGAGCAGCAGTCAAATGACGGAGCGGGACGCCAAAGTCATTTCCAACACTGCGGTCGAACCCGAGCGCATCGAACTGGAAGGATTTCAACGGACCGTTACCAAGTTGCTCGAAACAACCCGCATGACCGTCCACGTGGCGACCTTTGACCCGCAACAGGCTGGTTCTCATCATGTCCACCCCAACTCGGAAGAAGTGACGTACATCATCAGTGGGGCAGGTGCCGTTACGGTTGGAACTCGAACCCTCGAGCTGTCGGCCGGCGACCTGTTCTACGGGCCGCCGAATGTCCCGCACCAATTCCGCAATACCACCAACGAACCGCTCGTCCTATTTTCGATCTATAGCCCACCTGACGAACTCCCGCTCTACGGAAATCTGCCAACCGCGAACGACGAGGCGTAATCCCCCGTCAACACCCTTCTAGGTGACGAAGTTCCGGCCATATGGACTTCATCGACCATGCCGACAGCGACTGGAGACGGGCCGGACCTCCACGGGCAAAAAGCGCCACCCCGGCACTATCCTCCCGCGACGGATAGGTGCGAAGGGTTAAGCATTGCTGATCACCCACAAATACTTCCACCACGCTTCTATCAACGAACACGCGAAGACGCAACAAGTCGTCCGGGTCCGATGTGAGCGGCCCAATCTCGGGATCTCGTGCATACACATCCTCACGCAGTGACGCCTGAGAGATATCGATTTGCAAACGCGGCGTTCCTCCCACCTGACCAGGTTTGGCCTGAAGTAAGGAGATCCGTGTCTGTTCCACGCCGTCAGGAGATCGCAGCACCGCAATCCCGACCTCACGCGCCTCTCCCGGATCAATCACCGCCTGGATCTCGAGCGCCTTTCCGTTCACCATGTCGATCGGAATCTCCGTATTTCCAGGAATCTCCATGGAATCGACGATCACCTCATCGCCACGTAGCGACTCCACCTCCTCGACTGGCTCCATACAAAGCGAACCATCTGCCCTCAACCAATAGTGACGGGGCAGCGTCATCACGTCGGTCCACACCGTTCCAGCTCGACCTTCCTTTACATTAAACACACCGATGTACCGACCTTGATCGTCCACCGTCGCACTTGGCGCGTGCAGGCTGCCCGTTGCAAATGCACCATAGTTCATTCGACCAAACCGTTCAGGATTCAGGCGATGTGTCTCACGATCATAGGTTCCGATGTAGTACTGCCCGGCCCGTTTATGGCTGAAGAAAAGCATCATGTGGCGGCCGTCGCCAATGGGCCAAAAATTCGGCACCGCGCCGTCCTCACCGGGTTCCGAATGAAACCCGCCTTCGATGAGGGTTCCAATATGTTCCCAAGTAGCAAGGTCCGACGATCGAAACAGGTGGTCTATTGCACGGCAATCCGCCCGTAACCCCCCATCCTTATAAGTTCCTGAAATGGCGTAGTACCCGTCATCTTCTTTCCAGATGCACGGATCGAACACCCGGTAGGGAAATCCATCCGCATCAATGGGAACCATCGGAATCACAGGGTTAGCCGGATGCTTGACCCAATTAAGAAGTAACGGATCCGTCGCCGTCGCAATACTGTTGCCAGATTCAGTACCGTGATACATCGCGACAACGCGATCCGGTTCAACGAGGGTTTGCCCGCTATAGCAATGATGCTCAGTTGTCGGATAGAGAGCCGGCGGGAGATCTGTCCAGCGGATGAGGTCCTCACTGACCGTGTGGCCCCAATGCACCCGGTTGTCGTTATCAGGGCTTCCCCCATTTGGGAGGAATTGATAAAACAGATGGAACCGCCCATCCCACTGACATAGTCCGTTAGGATCATTCATCGAACCCTGCGGTGGCGAAAAATGAAACAGTGGGCGATAGGGATCCGTGGCAAGTGCCCGACGCGACTCCAGGAAGTCCGCAAGGTCAGGATCTTCGGATAAAGCCGAACGCTGGGCCTCTAATTCATCCGGAAAAGTCCGACCATACAGGGGTGTGGGGGCCATTGCTCTCAATATTCCCATGTCATGTCTACGTCCATCATCGCACTTTCGAGCACACGATTCGCCGACCGAAATCTAGCCGATCTGGCCATCTCCATTCGTTCCTCGAAGATCGCCAAACACCCTTACCAAAGGGCATCGATGACGTCTCCGGGTCCAGCGCTTAACCGCTCTGTCTAACCCACAAGATTCATCGGTTACGGACACTTTCGAAGACGCTTAGTTAGTCATTGAGTGGACCCGCCTGGCTGACAGGAAGATGTGCCGCGAGCACATGCCCATCCGTCATGATGGCTCTCACAGCAAAAACCCATGCCCCCCAAGCAAAACCAGAATACCCGCCGCCTGGGCCAGGAGCACGCAGCCTAACCCGGACTCTATTGGATCCCCGCCGAAGATCCGCAGATATGGTGACGGTATCGAACAACGCATGCGATCCCAGGGGCTGCCACGAACTGTCATTCACCTGGATTTGAAGATCGCCGATCCACCCGACATGCAGGTCAACGGGCCCATCAGACGGCGCCTCCAGTTCCGTCTGAGCCAGGCCCACAGCAGGACGGGAGCGTTCATCGTCAAGCTCTGGCAGCACAAACACACGGGCAAAATCGACAAAGCCGTGGATGTCTCGAACCTGTTCCCAGCAAGCGACGTCTCGATCAGCCCGCCGCCATGGTGAATCTTCGGAATACCCGGTATCCGGGTATCGGTGCCGGACATCAGGGACATCATTTTCAGCCCTTAGTGATCCCTCATTATCTTGCACACTGGGATGAAATGGCCCACAAACCCACCAGGTGGGCGTGGTCTCCATCCGTTCGAGATCAGCTCGGCTAGCATCGGTCCCGGCTGCCAGCGCACTCCATGTCGGCAGCGTAGTAAACGGTTGATGTGGAGGCTCCTGATACCAATACGCGGTGCTACATATGTCATTCGCCATACAACCGAAATGCACTTGAATAGCCTGGTCAAACGTAATCACGTCATGCTCAAAGAATCGGTATGCCGCCAGGCGATGTCGGGCCAGAGCCCCGCCCCAGTCTTCATGCACGTAGTACGGCATGCCCTGATCCAAGTGAGAACTTGGCGAGTGCGTCACCCCGCCATACGCCACACCAAACGTGTCCTCACCGCCGCTTCCTCGCAAGTGAGCGAAGGCGCCGCCCGGAGCATCCGCATCGTTGGCAAGATAGATGTTTTCCGCCCCCGCATGTGACCATCGAGACCGGTCGTCATACAGCCGCACGCCGTATCCGAATCCCAGAAATCGCCCCCGCCCGACCGCGTCAAGAATCAGGTACCCCTGTCCAAACGCCTCACATGGGAACTCGCGCCGGAATTGCGCATGGAATCGCATCGGTTCCGTCAACGCGTCATCGTTGTAGCGATGCCAGTCCACATGCCATACAAGCTCTTGCCGTTCAGCAGCCGGGCCCCCTTCGACCTCAATCCTCGCCCGTCGAGAAAATGGCATAGGAAAAAACGAGGTCACACCAGTTTTCGCCTGCGAAATCAAGTACCGAGAATTCAACGGGTAGTGTGGGACGCCATGCAGCAAGCCGAAGAAATCGGGCAAGGGCGCCTCGACTGCAGGAATCTCCGCATCATCCCAACGTACCCGCAGAATCATCTGGCGTAACGCCTCCGGGGTGCTGCGTCGGCTCATCGCAAACCATATGCGCCGGATACAGCCTGGCCCGTCGAGATCAGCTAGGAGCGCTGGCTTCCCCACTTGCAGTTTTACGGCACCCAACGTCCGTGATGGGGCGACCCGATCAGGCAACGTCAACCCGGCATCCATTGATCCGCGTCCTACATGCATGAATTCTATCCCTCTCACATAAACCGAAGGCCACTAAACATATGATAAGTGTGAGTTCGGATTAGCCAGCCCCACGGCCTCACCATCGTTGCTCCCACAAATGGAAACGAATACGTACCCTAAGCACATGAGAGCCTTGATAGCCGGAGCAGCGTCACGGCCAACGGCGATCGCGTGTATCGTCCTTGCCGCGGTCGTTCTGGCAGCCAACGCGCCTGCATGGGCAACCGGCCGGATGTTCTACGAACTCGATACGATCAAGCAAAACGCCCCGTTTCTCGAGTATGCAGCAGCCAGCATGCGAGGCGGCGAACTTCCGCTCTGGAACCCATATTTAGCCAACGGCCTTCCGCAATTTGCTGAAGGCCAAACCGGGGCCCTCCACCCATTCCACGTCCTCTTCCTTATGGCTGGCGCCTTTGACCTACTGCTTGTCTGGGGCCCAGTACTGCGAGCACTTGCAGCGACCCTCGCAACCTATTGGCTGGCACGAACCCTTCACGTATCACGGCCTGGCGCCATGCTTGCGGCCTTGACGTACGGCCTTGGCGGGTTCCTGACAGCCCAGCAGCACCACTTGAACATTGCGAATACAGCATTCGTATTACCAACCGTCCTTGCCGCCTGGGAATCCGCTTTCGCAACCTCCCAACCCGGCCGTCGGGTCGCCTGGCTGGTAGGGGCCGGCGTCGCTCTGGCAACGTCCTTGCTGGCCCTACATGCCCAGATGGTGATGATCACCATCTGGGCAACAGGTGTCTGGATCTTGGCCTCTGTCGGACTCCGTCGATGGCGGAGTGGCGGAACTCACTGTGGCCGGACCACGCTCGTCTGGATGTGTGTGGGAACCGGCTTGATGTCGCTGGTTGCCGTAGGTCTGTCGGCTATTCAAACAGTGCCATTTCTTGAGTTAGTCCAACAATCTGGTCGATCCGAATCACTGACGACCGTCGAAGCCTCACGATTTTCAATCCCATCACTTGGCCTCATTCAACTCATCTTCCCCGGAGTCCTCGGACGACAAGCCGACTTCTGGTTTTCCTGGAACGCCTGGGAATCACTCGTGTATACCGGCCTCGTACCACTGGTCCTCGCACCCATGGCTTTGCGACGGCCAAGTCGACTTACTCTCAGCCTCGCTGCATTGGCCGTGCTGTCTGGCCTCGTAGCACTCGGGTCACAATCCCCGATCCCCATTGGCGAAGCGATCGACAACCTTCCTGGTTTTGACCGGACTCGAGCACCTGGCCGGTTTAGCATGGTCCTGACGTTAGCCATAGGACTGCTCGGTGGTGTGGGCCTCGATTCCATTCGTAACCGGCCAAGCCCACGATTGACTATCGGGCTGACGGCCCTTGTCGCCCTTTCCATCGCCGTGTTAGCCATCACCAATTATTGGCTTCGCACGCAGCCGTCAGCCCTCGGCACATTCAATGCTTGGGTCGCAATGCAACCGGACCTTGTCCCCATGGCGCCCGGTATTGATCGGTATGATCTCGCGATCGCATCCACCGATCCTCGAAACCTCCTGACGTTGCTGCCGTCAGCAGCAGCAGTCGTAGCCCTGATGACCGTGGCTTTTGTACGGCAGCCACTTGTAGGCCATCTCGTCGTAGCCATCGCAGCTATCGAGCTTGGAAGCTTTGCAGCCACCTTTCATCCCACAGCCCCGCTGACAACTATCTTCGCACCAACGCCATATGCAAAATTCGTCCCATCCGGCACCTATCCCCGCGCGTTTGTATCGGAATCGATCGCACTCGGGTCAAACCGCCTGCTTGTGGAACGCCGACCTGAAACCTCCGCCTACACACCTCTGGTCCCCAACCGCATGAGACTATTACTTGAAGCTTGGCCTCGAAATCCACCGCGGATCGCGTCAGCCCTCGGTGTCGCTACTGCCGTCGATCTTTCGGACGCTCGCCATGGCCATGAAAGCCACTTCGATGAATCAGATGGGCTGGTGTACTCGATCAATCGGCCAGTTCTAGCTATCGATCGGTGGTCGACAGCCGCCGAGGCCACCGTGCATCTACCCCAGGACGATCGATCACGCGAGCTGCATCTTGTGACATCACTCGACGGAGCACTCGACCTCCCGAACAACCACGTTGTAGCGACCGCTCGACTGCTCAACGGCAAGAAACTGATCAGCGAACACCCAATCCGTACCGGGCAGGACGTTTCTGAACGAACCGGGTTTGGAGCTTTGCAGCATCGGCCGCCTGCCCACACGATGGCCGATGTTGTCGCCACTGTGGGAAACCGGCAAAGCAGCATCTACACCCGCACCCGGATCCCCCTGCCGACGACCGGAACAGCTTCACTTGTGCTGCTCAAGGTCAACGTTCCGGGGCCCAGACTCACCGTCCACGGAGCCGCCGTAATGAACGAGGCAGGCACCCTAACAGCAGTAGAGATTCCGGAACAGGTCCAGGTGCCTGCAGACCCACCGATACTTGTCATGCCATACGAGGCAGGACCTCGATTTGCGCTCTATTCGCGGATCCGGCTCACCACCAATGCCAAAGAGAGCCTGGACCGCATGCTCCGGGGAATGTGGGAATTCCCAGCCCGACCAGTGGTCGAAGCCGGCCCGTGGGGCCCGTCTATTCATCCAGATCTCTTGGGGCCACTCCCGAACACACCCACGCAGATCGGCACTGTCACAAAAATCGCGGAACAGCCAGCAGCGCTGTCCTTCCAGACCGACGCAACAACCCCGACCATCTTGGTCCTTAAAGACATGGTCTATCCCGGATGGAAAGCGTTTGTAGACGGCGTCGCAACACCGATCCTTCCCGCCAACATAACGGCTCGCGCCATCCCGCTAGCAGCCGGCACTCATCGAGTCGATCTTCGCTATGAACCGCAATCCTTGCGCATTGGCCTAATGACCTCAGGCGCAACAGGTCTCATCCTGCTTGCCAGCACCGCCATCGCCAAGCTCCGTCGCCAACAATCGGCGGTCATCCCTAAGCAAATATCGAAAGGTTTCCGGTAGAAGTGGATAATCACCAAAACTCCACATCCCGGAGCACGATGAAGCCCACTCTCACTAACGACATTCAGCTGAGCAAATACAACCCGCTGCCCCGCATCCTATCCTTCGATGATTTTGATGAGGGGGCTCATGGGTGGTGCGAACTTGTGGGCAATCACAATGGCGACCTAAACGAGTTGCAGCCGGTCTTCAGTGACATGCGCCCCCCCCAGCTCAGCACCTGCACCTTTTTTGATCTCGGCACCCACGGCTCTATGAACGGTACCTATTCGCTGAAGCTCGCCACCCGGCCCCGACAATTCCACCAGGCTGTCGGCATCAAGCGCCTCACCTCGCCCACCAACGGTCGGGGCCAGGTCGAAACCTGGTTCACGTATAAAGCCGAACAAACGTTCGGTCCCAACGCCTCCGAAATCCGGGCCTGGGACGGGAATTACCACCCCTCCGAAGCCCAGTTCGGTTCGTTCACCATCTGGAATGATATCTGTGAAGGGCCAGAACCTGGACAGCGATACATGTGTGCGTTGCGCTATGAAAACACCAACGAGGCCGGTGACTTCACCCAACGGTGGATGTACAAGACCGCCCTCCATCCCACAACCCGCATGCTGCAAGGCGGCACGCCCTCGACCCAAAACGACGTTCATGTCGCTCGGACAGACCAGTGGGAGCCGGTCCCGGGTGGCAACCAACAACTCTGCTTTAACGAAGTACCCACCAAGGTCAATTGGCATTACCTCCGCTGGCAGTTCGATCTCGCCTCCCGACAAAACATTGAGTTACAGGTCAATGACCTCACACTAGATCTCGCCGGCGTGCCGGTATTACCGACTGACGAGGGTTACTGGGGTATTAGCCGCTTGCTGAACTTTTGTTTCGATGTCCGCACCACCAGCAATGTCCGCAATTTCCTCTACCTGGACTCTGTCCTGATCTCAGTAGATTGGTAACTTCCATGCGTCACTTCTTTACCGCTGTGATCGAAAAAAATGCCACCTTTGAGGACGACTTTACGACCGAGCCATACGAATGCGCCTGGGCTAGTGAGGCTCGCTGGTTTATCCAAGTAGCGGACCTAGATGGTAAAGCTGAACTCGAGGCCCGTGTTCAGGTGTCCCCGGATGGCTTGTTCTGGTGCGACCACGGAGCAGGATTTCCAACCATAAGTGGCACTGGCCTGTACACCCTGCCACTCCGTGACTTCGGCGGATGGCTCCGCCTGAATTGTTCTCTGAGTGGCCAGAACCCGCGGGCCCGCGTCATGATCTATCTCGTCCTCAAAGAATAAATACCGATGCGAAAATCTTCGGCCACCCCCACGTCGGCAATTTCCTCTACCTGGACTCTGTCCTAATCTCAACGGATTGATAACACCTGTGCGAGCTGTCATCTACGAGCAATTCGGAGGGCCCGACGTCCTCACAATGATCGAGATTCCAGAACCATCGCCATGTCACGACGAAGTACAGGTTCGGGTACTGGCAGTAGCCGTGGATTTCATCGAACTCCATAAACGGCATGGTGGTAGCGGACGAGTCGGATCCCCCGAGGAACCGAGCTACGGCATCGGGGCTCCACCATGGTTCCCAGGTGGAACCGCGTGCGTCGAAATCATTGGTCTTGGATCCAGCGTAAGTGGCCTCTCAGTTGGCGACCGACACCTGGTCGGCGGCCTACATCCCGGGGCCTACGTCGATATCGCAGTACTTCCCGCAACGAAGCTTACTGCCGGCACACCCGAAGCCCCAGGCCCCACCGCATTCCCGGAATCTCTCACCCCTACAGAAGCCGCGGCCTTCAATTATGCCCCCGTGGCCTACCACACGCTCCGAACGACTGCTGGCCTTAAAGCTGGAGAGACCGTATTAATTCATGCCGCATCCGGCGGCACGGGGGTGCTCGCAGTTCAACTGGCCAAACATTTCGGGGCCACCGTGATTGGTGTTGTAGGCAGCAGCCATAAGGTCGATCCGATCCTCGCCTTAGGCGCCGATTACGTCCTCAATAGCGAGACGGACGATATCGCAAGCGAAGTCGCCCGGTTGACGAGAGCTACCGGTCCGAACGTAGTCTGGGATCCTGTCGGCGGTGACACCTTCACGACTAGTCCTGATCTCATGGCTGAAGGCGGCCGCCTCGTGAGCCTAGGCTCAAACTCCTTCACAGGAGCCGCTACGGTAGATTTCTTGCCGTTCTGGACAAAAAACATCCGGCTCATCGGTTGGGGTGGGCGTAGCAATAACGATGCCCATGCCCCTTCCATCATGCGAGATCTCCTCACGCTCGTCACAGCCCAACAACTACGACCGATCGTCGGTGCTGAATACTCACTACATCAAGCCAGCAACGCCCATGCCGCAGTGGAATCCCGACAACATGTAGGCAAAGTCGTGCTGGTGCCCTAAGCGCGAGATGGCCGCCTAAACCGACCCGTCCACCACAACGTCGATGAGCGCCGGCCCACCCAAGGCCAGAGCCCGTCGAATAGCCGGTGCAACTTCATCCGCGTCCTCGACCCGTTCAGCTGACGCGCCAAACGCCTGGGCTATCGCCGCCATATCAAACGGCCGATCAAAGTCCATGCCGAGATACTTGCTGGACGCTGACGGATCATCCAAGACATCAGTAAACCAACGCTGCAAGTTCACCTTGAGGATTCGATAGGACGCGTTATTACAGATGACGTACACCACGGGCAATTGATAGGTCACCGCGGTCCATAGTGCCTGGATCGTCATCATGGCGCTGCCGTCACCGATCACTCCAACTACCGGAACGCTCGGAGCACCGAGCGATACACCAAGCGTCGCGCCCATCCCCCACCCGATGGCACCACCAGCTCGCTCCGCATGCACCCGACGTCGCTCGTCAAAACTCACCGCAGCGTGGAGATCCATACGGGCCGACACGCTATCGTCGACAAGAATCACCTCATCGGGTAGCGCCTTGTTAAGCGCGGCCATCATGGAAGCGACAGACATCGGACGATCCAACCCGCCTACCTGCTCAACATGGTCATCGTGACGTCGTCGATTCGCGCTCGATGAAGCCAGCAAGGCCGATCGGTGAACCACCGCCGCCTTCTGTGCATCCGTCTGTAGCGCAGCCACCGCCGAACAGAGCCCCTGCAACGCACGGCCAGGATCCGCCCAGATCCCTACATCCACGGGCTCCGTGCGTGCGATCTCATCCTGATTGATATCCACCTGAATTAATTTCGCATCCGATGGCAGAACATCCGTCGCCGCCTTGAAAAAATCATGAAACACTCGAGCTCCAACCGCAACCAATACATCCACATCAGCAAGCGCTTCCCGATAAAACGGGACGTACGGCGGAAGCAAGCCCTGCCAGTGATCATGCGAGGTTGGAAAAACCATTGCCGGGTAGGACACTCCATAAACAGCCGCCCCAACTAGTTCGGCCAAGGCAACAGCTGGCTTGACTGCGCCGTACTGAGCTACACGATCTCCGACGAGTAACGCCGGACGCTTCGCACCCACCAACACATCGGCCGCCCTCTCAATCATCACCTGGTCAGCTGCGACCGCCGTTCCCAGATCTCCCGACGCTATCACCTCTTCATCAGTGAGTTCGTCCAGAACGTTTTGCGCAATGGACACATAGGTTGGCCCTGTTGGTGGCGTCTTAGCCGTCCGAAACGCCCGTCGCATCACGCGACCGAGTTGGTCCGCACGGGTCACCTCGGCGCCCCACTTGGTAAAAGGCCGGGTCAATTCCACTAGATCCGTCCGGCCCTCAGCAACTTTATCCACATCGCTATTGGCGGATGTAAGGACCATCGGGGTGCCGCCAGCCGAGGCATTGAAGAGCAGACTCAACCCGTTCGACAATCCTGTCTCAATATGAAGATTCACGAAAGCAGGCTGGCCGGTCTCTCTGGCATACCCATCAGCCATGCCCATCGCCACACCCTCCTGCGTCACCAGGAAATATTCCAGATCCCCACATGCCTCAAGGGCATGCATGATGGCACCTTCAGTCGTCCCGGGGTTGCCAAAGATGTAGCGCACACCCTCAGCCCTGAGAATCTCAAGAAGCACCTCGCGTCCCGGTCGAATACTCATTGCATCGCCTCCGGACTCCAGGCCCGGAGAGCATCGGATACGCCAAGCACATACATTTGGCGAGAGCCTTCATGGACCGAGTCGATACACACCGAGGTTCCACCACGATTCCACCGCGGATGGAGATCACACCGAACTGTTCCCTGGTATCGAGAAGGCACGTGAAATCTGGCAAGACTAAGAACACGCTCCGTCAGTTCATCAAATATCAAGAGTTCTCGCATTCCATCCTGATCCACAGGAGTGTCAGTCAGAATATAACGACCGCCAGGCCGATATGTGCAATGGCCATCAGAAGGTAGCAATTGCTCACCGATACGCCTCGAATTCCCCGTAGCTACATCAAGGATGCGGAACCCCATATGGTGATAAGGGATCGTGGGCGCAAAAGGATCTTCCTCCACGTCAGCCGCCACACCCGTAAACACAATCTCGGTAGGCGACCGCCAGCACATGTGAGACACGCGCGCTGGCCATATTTCACGAATCGAATAATCATCCAGCATAAGCAGCATAAACCTGGTCCGAAATCGGGACGCGCCGGGAGGCCACCATCGATGGACAAACATAGCGGCCGCGTCATCTGGGCTGACTATCAGATGGTTCACCCAATTCACGGCCCCGTCCATGGATGGGGCGTGACAGGTCGCCACAATCGCATCTAGCGAAGCGACCAGTCGTGACGAACCCGAATCGAGATCAACCACGAAAATGCCATCGCTCTTAGAATGGTCGACACCTTCCCACAGATCAGGTGCTCCCGGATAACCAACCTCTGGTCGAACCCGGAGCCTGGCAAAGTTCAGACTCAAAGCTCGTGACTGATCGTGAGTCATTGCTGCGATCGGCCGATCAAGCACCCGTCGCGCACCTGAATCAATATCGCGGACTCTGGCCACAAAACGACCGCGGTCAATGTCATTGTGCACAAAGGTCCGCGGTCCATGCTTAGGCAACCAGTGCAACATCGCTCCTTGCTGCCATGACCAGGTACGTGTTGTCGCAACTGGTTCGAATCGGCACAAACCCAGAGTGTCAATGAGACCGATGGTCGCCATGTCTCCACTCGTCGGTATCCCAACATCACGAACCACCCGCTGTGCCAACAACCACCGATCGGACATGTCCCACGCTGGCATGTCGTAGTAGCCAAAAAAATGGCCTGCTGGACCATCGGTGATTCTCCGCACCTGCACAGCAACCCCGCTCGTACATTCAATAGCCATGACGACCCCTCTAGAACAAGGGCCGATGATTGTAACGAGACCCTCCACCGAAACGTCCACGCAGAAGGTGCATTACTCTTTAGTCTCTATACAGGCCCTAAGACTGGAGATCAAACGTGCGCCTCACAGATAAAGTCATCGGAATTTCAGGCGCCGCATCTGGAATCGGCCGAGCATGTGCGGTAGCTGCTGCGGCTGAAGGCGCAAACGTGGCCCTCGGCGACATCGACCAGCAAGGCCTTACCGAAACTGTGCGACTAGTGGAAGAAACCGGCCAACAAGCCGTGAGCCACGTCGTAGACGTCACCTCAGAAACCGACCAGTCCGACCTCGTAACCCTCGCCACCGAGCACTTCGGCGGCCTTCACGGGTGGATTGGAAGCGCAGGAACCGGGTCGTCTGACACCGTCCTTGACCACTCCCGCGAGGAATGGCGACGAGTAATGCATATCAATGTTGACGGTGTGTTTTTCGGCGCGCAGGCCGCAGCCCGATATATGCGTAAGCACAACGGTGGTTCGCTAGTAAACATAGCCTCAATGTACGGGCAACGCGCCTTCCCACTACGGGCCGCCTACTGCACCTCCAAAGCCGCCGTCATCATGTTGACCCAAGTGATGGCACTCGAACTAGCCGAACACAATATTCGCGTCAATGCCGTGGCACCTGGCTATACCGACACGCCACTCTTTCAGGCTGGGCTTGTGCGGGACGGCCAATGGAAGCTAGATCGAATGCTCGAACGTGTCCCCACCGGTCGACTGGCACACCCAGATGAAATCGCCAAGGCCGCCATCTTCCTATTATCCGATGACGCGAGTTATGTGAACGGACACACCCTAACGACTGACGGGGGATGGGTCATAAATGGCAAATGGTGATCTCACGATCCGCATTAAAGCGAAAACATTCCTGACTTACACTAGACCGGCAAGTCGTTATTCACAGTAACTGTTTTATGAGCCTTACCTCGACAGATATGGAATTCTTTGCCCGTGAGGGTTACCTCGTCGTACCCAAAGCCTTTGATCCAATAGGCCTCCAGCCAGCCATCGATGAGATCACCGCTGTGATTGATGACCGAGCAACACAGGCTGTGGCCCGAGGCGATCTAAGCCAAACCTATGCCGATGAACCCTTTGAAACCCGCCTTTGGAAAATCCATCAAGAGTATGAAGACCTGTATTGGTCGTTGCTGGGACGATCACTTGAAGCTCAGGGGATTTTCCCTCTTCTTACAAATCCTAGCCTGCTGGACATTGCCGAAAGCATCGTAGGCCCAGAAATCATCGCGTCGGCGGTATACGTACTTCGGCCAAAACTTCCAGGGCATTGGCATGGGGAAGTCCCCTGGCATCAGGATTCCGGATACTTTGAACCCGTTTGCGACACGAGCCTCATCCTCACTGTCTGGGTACCATTTGTTGATGCGACCGTAGAGCGAGGCTGCCTTGAGGTGATGGCCCGAAGCCATACCGGAGGCATCGTGCGTCACCGAGAACTTCCTGCGGGAGGGACAGCCCCAGAGCTAAATGTGCCCGGCAGGACGCCAAGTCGCGGATACCTGGAGATTTCGGAAAATGACCTCCCTGCGGGACAGATTATTCCGGTCCCTGTCGAAAGGGGTGGTGTCGTTCTACTGACAAATCGAACTGCCCACCGATCCACGCCTAACCTGAGCGACGTCGTCCGATGGAGCATCGACATTCGATACCAAAGCACCGACTTGCCCACAAATTTTCCGCTGGCTTCCCCGAGTATTGAGACGCACGCCAAAGGGACACCTGTAGAAAACAATGGAAGATCAGGCTTGAGTTGCTATCCACCAGAACCTGACTTTCTCGTGCGCAGCCGTTTACGGCCAGAACGAGTAGTCAGCACGTGGGAAGCCTTTGATAAGCATCGACAAACACATGAGCCAGCCCAAAGCACAACGCGCTGGCACCCCGTCTAACAAGGTCAGGGCAAGCTGATTCTCCCGCCATCAGAAGAGTGAGACTCATGGGCGATCTGGTAGGCCTTCGTCTTCTGGCTGCAGGTTCCACAAATTTCGGGCCCAGAGCAAAACACAAACACCGACGGCGAATGTGAAAAGCCCGCCCAACCACATTGCTATCGAGACACCTCGGACTTCGGCAATGTATGACATCGGGAGCAGACCGAGCGGCGACAGACCGAACGTCATCATCCGTAATGACATAACCCGGCCACGGAGATCGTCAGGAACGAGCAGCAACAATGTCGCTTGGTTTGTAGCCATATAGACGGACTGAAAAAATCCCACGAACGCGATTGCGATTGCGGCAGTCTCGATAGAACGAGTAGACGACAAGCCAATCAACAACAAGCCGTGCATCAATATTGCACCGAAAAGAACCCGGCCTTTGAACCTGAAATTCGAATAAGTGACCACAACAACCGAGCCTGTGAGCGCACCCACGCCCAACGCCCCGAGTAAGAACCCTAAAGCTTCCGGGCCGGCCCCCAAGCTTTGCCGAACAAATGCCGGCATTAAGTACGTGACCGGCATCCCAAAAAGCGATGGGCCAAGCGCCAACATCATTAAGGCCAACATGGTCTTGGTCCGAGCCACGTACGAAAACCCCTCGCGCAAGTCAGTCAAAGTTGAGGTCCGAGGACGTTTCGCACGCGGAGGAGACGTAATACGAAACATGTTCACCGTGCTCCACACATAACCAAGAACCTGTGTGAAATAGGTCACCGCAATACCGAACGCGCCGATGATCAAACCTGCTATCGACGGGCCAAAAATTCGAGCAGTGTTCATAGTCGTACTGTGAAGGGCGATGGCATTGCTCAGATGTTGCCGGGGAACCAACCCGGCTACCAGAGAGGTTCGCGCCGGCATATTGATCGCAAATGATGTGCCAACCACCAACGACGAAATTACAAGATGAACAATATGCACGCGCTCAATCTGCACCAATATGGCGATCACCAACATCGTGATGCCGATCAGGCCCTGGGCAGTTATCACAATTGCCCGTCGGTCAAGCCGATCGGCAAGCACGCCTCCAATAGGTGATAACAGCAACATGGGAATCGAACGAAAAAAAGCCAATAGGCCCAGCGCAAAAGCTGACTCGGTTAATTCCAGCACGAGCCAGCCTTGAGAAACCTGTTGCATCCAAAAGGCAATTTGGCTTCCCGCATTGGCCTGCCACAAACGCGAGTACTGGGCATAGCCGAGCGCTGGCGCCAGTCGATCTCGAATACGAGAAAGCGACTGTATTAACAATAGGCTATCCACCCAACTTTCAGGACTTCATACATGCCATCACCGGAACGCATATCGATACTTTCGCTGACTTCATGCGCCCCCTCGAGAATCCAAGAACACGTTACACGTTTAGCGACGAAAGTTCTTTACGCATCCTGCTGACTTCGTCCCTAAACACAGCCGCCTTCTCAAAGTCCAAACTGTCAGCAGCTAGACGCATCCGGCTTTCGAGATCTTTAATTGCTTGAGCCATTTCTAACCGAGACATTTGATCAATACGAACAAAACCTAGCTGTTCTCGAATGGCAGCTTCATCGATCACCGTGGAGCGTTCGTCACCAGACTCCTCCGCAACCCGATCCGTCAGATCACTGAGCCCTTTGACAATGGAGACCGGCGTAATGTCATGTTCAGTGTTGAAGGCCATCTGTACTTCCCGACGACGGGATGTTTCGTCAATCGCACGCTGCATACTCCTCGTAACGACGTCCGCATACATGAGAACTCGACCGTTCACATGCCGAGCCGCACGACCAATAGTTTGAACCAGTGAAGTATCGGAACGCAGAAACCCTTCCTTATCGGCATCCAAAATTGCAACAAGACTCACTTCGGGCAAATCAATACCTTCCCGCAAAAGGTTGATACCCACCACCACGTCATACACGCCTCGGCGCAAATCACTCAAGATTTCAACACGTTCGAGCGTTTCAACCTCCGAGTGCAGGTAATGCACCCTGACGCCTAGTTCCGCAAGATACTCGGACAACTCCTCAGCCATCCGCTTGGTTAAGGTCGTAATCAATACTCGTTCGTTAACCTGCACTCGATTGTTAATTTCACCAACAAGATCATCAATCTGCCCCTTGGTGTCACGAACTTCGATAGCTGGATCAATCAAGCCCGTCGGCCGTACGATCTGCTCCACAATTTGCTCGCTATGTTCGTATTCATAAGCACCCGGAGTCGCCGACATAAAGACAGCCGTGTTGAAGTGCTGCTCAAATTCCTCAAACGATAACGGCCGATTATCGAACGCTGACGGGAGACGAAATCCGTATTCCACGAGAGCCTCTTTCCTAGCCCGATCACCGGCCAACATGCCCCGCACCTGCGGCAGCGTCACATGTGACTCGTCAACTACCAGCAAATAGTCCTCCGGCAAGTAGTCCAAGAGCACCCACGGGGGGTCGCCTTGTTGTCGAACGTTAAGATGGCGACTGTAGTTCTCGATGCCCGAACACGTCCCCGTCTCCGTCAACATCTCGATGTCGAAATTGGTTCGTTGCCGGAGCCGAGCAGCCTCCAAAACCTTGCCCCGGGCCTCCAATTGAGTGAGTCGTTCATCAAGTTCTTGGCGAATCGTCGTAACAGCTGCAGTTAACCGATCGGCCGGAGTTACATAGAACCGAGCCGGATAAATCGTGACACGCTGCAGCTCTTCTAATATCTCCCCGGTGAGCGGCTCGAGCTTCACAATTCGTTCAAGCTCATCGCCAAAAAACTCGATCCGAACCGCAAAGTCATCGTAGGTCGGAAAGATCTCAAGCACCTCACCCCGAACTCGGAAACGTCCATGCTCAAGCGACGAGTCGTTCCGCATGTATTGCAGCCCCACAAGAGTTCGTAAAAGACGCTGACGCTCAAACTCGCCACCCACATCAAGGGAAAGGCTTAAATCGCCATAGTCCTCCGGCGGTGTGATTCCGTAAATGCATGAAACTGTCGCGACGACGATGACATCTCGTCGTTCAAACAAAGAACGGGTAGTCGAATATCGTAGTTTCTCGATCTCCGCGTTGATGTCGGTATCTTTTTCAATATACGTGTCAGACCTGGGAATATAGGCCTCCGGTTGATAGTAGTCGTAATAACTGACGAAATACTCCACCGCATTTCGAGGGAAGATCTCCTTGAACTCGGTTGCCAGCTGCGCAGCCAGCGTCTTGTTATGCGCCAGAACAAGAGCAGGACGCTGAATCTGTTGAATGACGTTGGCAACCGTAAACGTTTTGCCTGAACCGGTTACTCCTAGCAACGTTTGTGCACGATGGCCTGCCTCTAAACCTTGAACCAAGTTCGTGATGGCTCGCGGTTGATCGCCGGCCGGTTGGTATCCCGCCGCCAACTCAAAACCAGCCGACACACCGCTTTTAGGAAGAGTAGCCATCTTAAACTCGCCATTCACAACATACAGCCGCAGCAATCAGCAGATCGTCAAGCAACTCTTGGCCGACCCTGTTGTAGTTGCGGACATAAAACATCCCCACTGAATGGTCATCCTCGAACCTAAGCAAATCCCCTCCGTACAAATATGGTCTTGACTAGTAACTCCACACATATCAAGCCAACTATCTAATAATTAACTACCAGTCCTTCCAAGCGTAAGGCTACACATATGCTCTTTCACATCACACACCGTCACGACGAATCCACATGCCCACTGCACGACGAGGAGTTAGGAAATGCCACCTTCGGAACTGTGTTAGCTACGCTCGAAGCCAATGTGGACAACGTAATTGGAGCATGGACTGATCCGGCCGGGCATCGGGTGTTCTTCGTTGTCGAAGCAAGCGATGCCACACAAATTCTGATGGGGCTCTGGCCTATCATTCCTGCTGGAACTGCCGACATCGTACCCGTCTTAGATACGGCCAAAATGCTGGCTGCAAGGGAAGAAAAGTTGAAATCGTAACAGGTCAGATCCGAACACCCGACCTCGGCCCCAAACGAAAAACATGTCATGCCTGATGCGATGGCCGACCTTTGCTCCGGCATGCGTAAATATGTGCGCAACCGCCGCACCATGTATTGTGATCTCCCTGTATATTCGCACTAGTGCTCAGTAAATGGTTGCGATACGTCCGGCGACAGCAACGAGTAGAGACATCGAATGGGTCGGTCGGCTCATGCTGGATGCCTTCCCTGAAACATTCACATACATCTTCGGTGACCGAGATCGCCAAGCAGCCCTAGCTATTGGTTACGGCTTACACGCGTTTGGATCCCTCCCCGACGCTTGGCTAGCGGAGCGACACGGGGCCTGTGTCGGCCTCATCCTCATACGATGGCGCAATGGAGCCACACCCGCCGCGGGCGTGCGCGCATTTTTCGCAATGGCGCGCGCG
>DJHK01000027.1 GCA_002433065.1 Chloroflexi bacterium UBA6622 | reverse complement strand
TGGATGGGCCTGGGATGCCGCCACAAAACGCCGCTACGCCAACTTTCTGGCCGACACACCACATCCACATCTCATTGCGGTCACCGCGAGCGCCAACCGCTCCAAGGGTGCAAAAAGCCCGGACCAGTGGAAACCACCCAACACGGCGTATTGGTGCACCTACGCAAAGGACTGGGTGGGTGTGAAGAAGACATGGGGTCTTACCGTAACGAGAGCAGAAGCTGAAGCCCTGACCACAATGCTGGCAACCTGCGGAACTGGCGACGACCAATCCCCGGCCCCTATTCCAGACCCGCCATGTACTCCCACAGCGGCAGTTTCGCCGACACCACCAACCACTAAGCCACCGACGGAGACATCAGTAACAGCTAGTCAGGCAGCTGTTGCGCTGGCCTATCGCTTACGTGGCTCTGGCTACTACCACCTCGGGCAGTTTAAGCAAGCGATCCAAGACTTCGACAAGGCCATCCACCTCGATCCGGCGTACGCGATGGCCTATCGCTGGAGGGGCTTTGCCTGCGTCATGGTGGGCCAGTCCGAGCGAGCCATTGAGGACCTTGACATGGCCATCTTCCTCAACCCGCAGGATGCCTATGCCCACATCGACCGTGGCCTCCTCTACTTCCGTCAGCATTCGCGTGGACAGGCATTCCAGAACTTCGACAAGGCCATCCGCCTCGATCCGACGTACGCGTATGCCTACTACTTGCGGGGCAATATCTTCCGTGTTGCAAGTGCAGGAGAATTAAGAAAAGTCGACCTGGCGATCCAGGACTACGACGAGGCCATCCGCCTCAATCCGAATTACGCCGAGGCCTACTACAACCGGGGCGTGGCCTACCTATATCTAGGCCAGACGCAGCGAGCCAACCAGGACTTCGACGAGGCTATCCGTCTCGACCCAAGCTTGAAGCGGTCGGGCAAACCTGTGGCCCTGGATGAACCGAATGACTTTGATACCGGCATACCTCGCCCAACCCCTTCGACACCTACCCCAATCCAGACTACGACGGCCATTCCAACACTTACTGCTGCAGCGCCCGTCTCTCCGACTCCGACTACGGGCATCCAGATCGCGTTTTCTAGATATATCCACGACGCCCACATCTACGTCATGGATCCGGACGCCCAAAACATCCAACAGCTGACGGATAATCCGGGGTCAGCATGGGATTCTTACCCTGCTTGGTCGCCCGACGGCACCCGGATCGCATTTGAGAGCGATCTCGACGGCGACTGTTTCCAAATCTACATCATGGACGCGGACGGCGGGAGTGTCCGACAGCTGACGGAAAAACAGAATGCACTCTTCTGCGATGCTTCGTATGACCCCGCGTGGTCACCCGACGGCAGCCGAATCGCGTTTTCCAGACGTGGCACAGGAGAGGGCTTGTACGTAGTGGAGGTGGATAGTGGGCACGTCCGAAAGCTGACGGAGGGTTTTGGTATGCCGGATTCCAGCCCTGCGTGGTCGCCCGACGGCACCCGGATCGTGTTTGAGCGCGACCTCGATTTCGACGGCGACTCTTCCCACATCTATGTCATGGACGCAGATGGTGGGAACGTCCGACAGCTGACGGATGGTGTTGGAGTGGAGGATTCCAGCCCCGCATGGTCGCCCGACGGCAGCCAGATCGCGTTTGCGAGTAACCGCGACGGCGACTCTGACATCTATGTCATGGACGTGGACGGCGGGAACATTCGACAGCTGACGAACAAGCCAGAGCCGGTGTGGGAGTATCACCCCGCGTGGTCACCCGACGGCAACCAGATCGCATTTGCCAGCAGCCGCGACGGCGACTCTGACATCTACGTTATGGACGTGGACGGTGGGAACATCCGACAGCTGACGGATGGCCCGGGAATAGATTTCCACCCTGCGTGGTCACCGGGCTCGATGCCAGTCCCTCCGAGTCAGGGACCCTTGATTACTTCTGAGCCTGAGAACCCGGACACGTCGGCAACGTCCAGCTCAACATCGGAGACGCTTTCGAAGAAATCCAACCAATTCGTCCAGTGGCTACAAACGATCAAGCATTTAAGCGAGAGCATCCGCCACATGCCAGAGAACGCCGAACTCTACCTCAAACGGGCCACGGTCTATCAGCAGCTGGGCCTATACGAGCCAGCTCTTCAGGACTACCTCACGGTGGAGGGCTTCGATCCTAAGGGCGGTGCTGCTTCCGACCTTAAGGTGACGATCAAGCTCCAGCTGGGGGACATATACACCCGGCTGGGTAATCTTCTAGAAGCGGTAGGTCAGTTTGACCAGGCTGTTTCCCTTTGCTCTTCCCCGGACACAGCCTGCGCTTACTGGCACCACCACATGAAGGCTCAGAATCACAGAATGGTCCTGCATTTTGAGGAGCGCATCCGTTTCAATCCGAGGAACTCCCAAGCCTATCTCGGGCGGGCTGAAGGTTATATGCGGCTGGGCCTATACGAGCGCGCCATTCCGGACTACGACGAGGCCATCCGCCTCGATCCCGTGAAGCACATCAAGGCCTATGCCAGCCGGGACAATGCCATCCAAGCCCTGGACATGGCCCAACGCGAGAAGCAGGACCACGAAATGGCCCTCCGCCTCGCTTACCAGCACCTGGGCGAACCACCACCGGTCACCCAACGCCCCCCGACATCAATCAGCCCGACTCCCCCTCCAACAGCTGCTCCGAGTCCATCGCCGATCGTGCTCGGTGGTTCCATCATTGCGGTGACCGTGCTGGGGATAGGCGTTTACCAGTTCATTGGGAAACGAAATAGAAATAGAGATGACAAGTAAGACGCGTTAGGCCTGGGTCGAGACGGAGGGTCTTCGTCGGAGCATCTGGAGCGAAAGACGGGATTCGAACCCGTGATCGGCCACTTTAGGCTGAATTAGACTGGGTACCGTCTCAAGCCGGGATGGCGGAACGGTAGACGCACGGGACTTAAAATCCCGGGACCTCGGTCGTGTGGGTTCGACTCCCACTCCCGGCACCACAGACTCTTCAAGAGAACGCTATTAGCCGACAGTCCCGTTAACTACAAATACAGTCGAGAATTGCATCTCCACGAATCGCTAATATCGCAAGACGTCGGGAATCTAGAATTTCCCATCACGAACGTTGAAGTGGGTCGGCTTACCGAGCGTGCGGCCGTTTGTCTGCAGCCACCTACACGTCCAATCCATAACGCGACGGATCGACACCTCCGGATCTCCGACAGTCTGAGCCATCCGGGAACAGTCGAGAATAAGAGCGGTCGTCGGAGCCTCGCCTTCAAAGACCGGATCGATCCCGAGCAAGTGCCCCATACCCACCGCAAGATCAGTAACAGAGACTGGTTGTAGGCCAGACACATTCAACACAAATGGCGGCGTCGAAACGTGGTCCAGGCTACGCAAAATCAAATCACACGCATCGCCCTGCCAGATTACGCTCACCGCTCCCATACCAAGATCGACCGGACGACCGTCACGAATCGACTCGGCAATATCCACGAGCACCCCGTACCGAAGATCGAGCGCATATGACAGCCGAATAGTTGCTACCTGGGTACCCCACGCGTCGGCCGCAAACGCAAACATCCGTTCACGGGCAAGGCATGACTGGGCGTATTCCCCGATAGGTTCAGGCGGGATGTCCTCATCAGCGCCACCAGAATGAATGGTGGTAAACGGATACACCGCACCCGTCGAAAACACGACGACACGCGCATCGCGGTACCGATCAGCTACCAACCCTGGCAGGTATGCGTTCATGGCCCATGTCAGATGCTCCGCGCCCGTTGAGCCAAACTTTCGGCCCGCCATGAACACGACATCTGGCGCGTCGGGCAAGCTGGAAAGAAAATTGGGATCCAGCAGATCCCCGACCTGTGTCTGTACCCCTAGCGTCTTGAACGACTCATACACACCGCGATCACTGAACCGTGACACGGCGATCACAGAACCCTCACGTCCCGAGGCCAGAAACGCGCGGTGAGCCATTCGCACGATCGTTGGGCCCATCTTGCCACCGGCACCCAGAACGACCAGGTCTCCGGTCCCCGATCCGATCTGTTCGATGAGTCGAGCACTGGGACGTGACATCACGTCGTCCAGCATCAGTTCATCAACAATTGCGTCGGGATGCTCGCCTGTACCGGACGTCGTCATCGTTGGGTCTACGGATGCGTCATCGGATCCTGTTGAATCGTTCACAGGAACGCTGCTCCATTCCTTACGCGGGATCCCTAACAGGGTAACCTCACCATACACTGTCCTCACGCCGGCAACGGCGGGACCGTTGCTCGAACTCTATAGGTTCGACGCTCTGCAACTCCGGAAAAGCGATGTCGTTACCAAACATCCTCATCATCACCACGCACGATACCGGCCGTTTCATTGAGCCTTATGGCGTCACGACGGTCGAGACCCCGAACCTCGCACGCTTGGCCGCCGAAGGTGCCCGTTTCAACGCCTATACAACCGCGCCCCAGTGTTCACCCAGTCGCGCCAGTCTGACGACCGGCCGTTACCCACATGCAAACGGAACGATGGGGCTTACGCACCGGGATTTCATGTGGGACCTCCACCCCGGGGAGCAGACCATCCCACAGGTTCTTCGGACCGTCGGGTACCGCAGTGGCCACTGGGGAATCGAACATGCCGCACGAGATCCGCAGCGGATCGGAAATGACCTGTATGACGAAACCCGAGACATCGACGAGATTGTTGCCGGAGTTTCGAGCTTCATCGACGCTGATCGTGAGCGGCCGTTCGTTGTCCAGGTTGGCTTTGGCGAAACCCATCGCGTCGGCGCCCGCGGAGATACCGGGCCTGGACAAGGGTTTGGTGGAACGCCGGACACCCGCAAAGGCATCACGGTCCCTCCCTACCTAGTAAACGGAGAAGAAACGCGTGCTGACCTCGCCGACTTTCAGGACTGCGTGCGTCGGGCTGACACCCAGATCGGACGTCTTGTCGCGCTTCTTGAGGATCGTCACATTCTCGATGACACGCTGGTTCTTTATGTCAGTGACCATGGCATCCCGTTCCCTCGCGCCAAATGCACGCTCTATGACCCCGGGATTGAAATCTCACTCATCGGACGATTGCCAGGAACATCCCTCGCCAATGGCGCCGCACCACCAGGTATGGCGAGCATCCTGGACGTATTACCCACACTGATTGACCTTACCGGGGCCCCACCTCCAGCAAACTTGCACGGGACCTCATTGTTGCCGCTCGCTGCCACGGCAACACCGGGGCATGCAGAAATATTTGTCGAAAAGACCTACCACAGCTACTACGACCCCATGCGGGGCCTTCGAACCAATCGCTGGAAGTTGATCCGAAACTTTGAGACAGGGGTTGGGGTTGAGATTCCAAGCGACATCGCGGGCAGTGGGGCCTATCGTGACCTGGCCGACCGATTGCAGCCGTCCCATCACGTCGACGTCGAGTTGTATGACCTTGAGAATGACCCCAACGAACAGACGAATCTTGCCGGGAAGCCTGCAGTAACTGAAACACAAACCCGGTTAACCGAACATCTGTCAACGTGGATGACCACAACGAATGATCCGCTGCTAGAAGGCCCCGTGCCTTCGCCGTTTTACCAACAGGCGATGACGTCCATCTCGTCACACCACCGATCGGTCTAGTAAATCGTAACGCCCACCGCTGCAGCCTGATCAGCCAGGAATTGGCGAATACCAGGTGCCTCGGCCGTACTGCACCCTTCCACAATCAAGTACATCCCTGGATCAAGACTCTCTAACCTGTGGATATATCGGCCGTGATCAATCTCGCCTTGCCCGGTAGGCACCGTGTCTAAATGGACTGTGTGGCGATCCCACAACGTGATGTCCTTGCTGTGGCCGCTCCCAACACGCGTATCAAGCGTGTCAAACATCTCGTCAATCGCGTCGCCGTTTTGAAAGTATGAATCCAGCGTAATCCAATTCACCGGATCCATATCCACGCGAACCCATGGCGACCCCACGGCATCAATGACCCGTGCCATGACCACCGCATCGCGTAACGTCACAAGCTGATGCCCCTCCAGGTGGATATATACCCCCACCGTGGCTGCAACTTCGGATGCACGCGCCAGGGATTCCACGAGGTTTGGCTCGGCCCACGAGGCCCAGTTGTCCGGATGCGGCGTCCACGGTCCGCGTGGGTTCATGCTTCCCGGGCCGGTATCGATACATCGCGCCCCAAGCTGAGCGGCAAATTCCAGGGCCCTACACAATGTGTCAACCGCACGAGTACGTTCAGCATCGTCCGGATGGATGAGGTTTTGCCAGTAGCCAGTAGCCATCACGTGCTCAATATTCGCATCAGCAAGGATGTCGACGAAACGTTGGCTGGCAGCCGCCGGCGGTTGATGGGGATCATTGGCCCGAAGGCGGGTGAATATGCCGGTGTAACCCCACTCGCGTATCGTCCGAGCCATTTCAGGCGTCAGGTCAGCCACGTCGTCAGGCAGTAAGGCCCCCGAGATTCCTAGTCGCATCTCCTCACGCCCCCCCATCGACCGGCACGACCCCACCAGACATATAGGTATTGTGCTCTGCGCACAAAAAGGCCACCACCTCGGCAACTTCTTCCGGTTCGGCGTACCGACCAATCGCAACCGACGGGTCACGCACAACTTCGGGTGGAACCCGCGACAACACCATGTCAGTCATCGCACGACCCGGTTGCACCGCATTCACCAGCACGCCGCTCGACGTAAATTCAAGCGCAAGGGCACGTGTCAACGGCACCAACCCTGCCTTACTCACCGAATACGGAATGAGGGACGGCGTGCCACGCCTGGCATGAGACGTGAAATTCACGATACGTCCCCAGCCCCGCGACGCCATCTCTCTCACAACCAATCGACAGGCCACATATGTCCCGGTCAGGTTCACAGCCAGTACGTCATGCCATTCTTGGATTGGCGTTTCTAACACCGTGGCATCAGCGCCAATAATGCCCGCCGCGTTCACGAGAATGTCCACCGCTCCCAGCCGATCATGCGTCTCCTGCAGTGCGTCACGCATAGTCTGTTCACACGAGACATCGACCGTACAAGCAATCGCCGTACCTCCGGCCGCCTCAATCCTGTCGACCGTCTCGACTGCGCCATCGGGGTCTCGATCCCAGATCGCAATGACTCGGTTATCCGTGGCCAATCGGAGCGCTGAGGCTTGGCCCAACCCGTGCGCTCCGCCGGTGACCACCGCTATCCGTTGCATATCCAGTCCCACCTCACCACTGATCAGCATCGCCCGAAGTTATGTCAACGGCTGGAACTTGTACAACGCATCGTCTCGCTGTACCTCACCAACGTATATCGCACCTTCGGAGTCAACCCATATCCCGTGAGGGGCTTTGAAGGGTCGTCCTCCGGGCACTGGAGACTCCCATGCCGTAACAACCGAACCGTCGAGATCAAGGATCGAAACACGGCCACCGACTTCAGCCAGGTAAATTAGCCCAGCAGCCTCATCGACAAAGAAATCAGAGGGCTGCCGGAACCCGTGCCATTGCTCGAGAAATACACCCTCGGTATCGAAAACTTGAATTCGATGGTTCTCACGATCTGCCACGAGTACCCGGTCATCACTCAGCACCCATATGCCGTGCGGCAAATTAAATTGGCCAGGTTCGTGACCAGCCGAACCCCACGACAGCAGCAGACGGCCATCTGCTGAAAAGCGGTGACAACAATTGGCCGCGTACCCATCGGAGACGTAGACCGAACCATCAGGCCCCAGATGCATATTAGTGGGGTGGTTGAAGAATCCACCGTCTGCACTGGTGACATTTGGGTAACCGAGACGACGGACCACCGTGCCGTCGGTTTCACACACCCAGACCACCTGCGCATACCGATCGGTCAGCCACAGACGATCGTCAGTATCGATGAACACTCCATGAGCATGATTCAGATACTCGTCACCCCATGTCGCCTCTACCTGACCGGCCGTATCAAACACCACCATCGGATGAGTCCCTCGGCAAAAGCAATAGACTCGACCTTGGTGATCAGTCGCTACGCTCCCGATCCATCCCAACGTCAGACCGGCTGGTAGTTGTGGCCATCCGTCAACACACTCGTACCGATGGGAACCAGAACCAACAGTCATGACGTTGTCCTTAGATGAAGAAGGGTCGTGGCCAGATAGTAGACAGGTGATCGAGACATTACGACCACCGCCAGCGTGATTCAGTAATTACAAGCGTCCAACAACGATCCCCGTTTGACCGAACACGGACAACCTGATCAAATGCACGACGATGTATGCAACAGTCGGGAAACACATACGTATGGCGACCTCAGCATTACGGGCAGCAGTCATCGGATGTCGCGTCGGACGCATGC
>DJHK01000043.1:9945-10186 GCA_002433065.1 Chloroflexi bacterium UBA6622 | reverse complement strand
CGGATCCTCTGGACGAGAAGAAGACCGAGAGCACACCGATGCCGCTTTCACTAGAACTCACACGTCGAGATGGGCTTACGGCAAGCCAAGAAAGTCGTGTGTTGCTTGTAGGGGAGTACGCCCTGTAATGGCCGCTGCTACCAAAGGAAATCCAGCTAAAGGCACAGGCGCCTACGACGCCGACCAGATAGAAGTCCTTGAAGGCCTTGAGGCTGTTCGAAAGCGGCCGGGCATGTATATC
>DJHK01000043.1:0-9633 GCA_002433065.1 Chloroflexi bacterium UBA6622 | reverse complement strand
CGAAAGCGGCCGGGCATGTATATCGGTGGCACCGGCTCCGGTGGGTTGACGCACCTGTTGTGGGAAATCATCGATAATGGAGTTGATGAGGCCGCAGCCGGGCACGCCAAACTGGTTGAAGTGACCTTCCACTCAGACGGCTCATACGAAGTCGCTGACGACGGACGTGGTATCCCGATCGAAAAGAAGGAAGCAGATGTCACAGCCTTAGAAGTGGTCTTTACGGAGCTGCATGCCGGAGGGAAGTTCGGTAACGGAGCCTATGGAGCGTCAGGTGGACTCCACGGAGTGGGAGCGTCCGTAGTTAACGCTTTATCCGATCGCATGGAAATAGAAGTTGATCGCAAGAGTTCGACTCACCGATTGGAATTCAAACACCAAGTAGCTGGCCAACGCGCAAAAAATGGCCGGTTCAGCCCAGGGCATGCTCTCAAAAAGGTGGGGAAAGTACCTTCGAGTCGAACCGGCACGAGGGTCCGGTTCTGGCCAGATAAAGACATCTTTGATCCTGATGCATCAATCGATTACGACGAGGTTCGAGAACGTCTCGGGCAGGTGTGCTTTTTGGTGCCTGGCCTGAAAATTCGACTCGCGGACAAACGCAAAGGCTCCAAGCGCCCCAGTGAAGAGTTCATATCTAAAGGCGGGCTGTCCGATTACGTGGATTTCTTGTCAGGGGAGAGCCAACCAGTAACCGGTTTAGTGCGAGTGGAGGGGGTGGCTGAATTCCTCGAGAAAGTACCGGTCGACGGGAAGTTAACTGAAGTAACGCGAGAATGCCATGTTGATATCGCCCTCAGGTGGGTGCAGAACTATGAAAGCCGGATCGTTAGTTTCGTTAACACCATCCCCACACCAGATGGAGGCACGCATGTTGCTGGCTTCGAGCGTTCGCTTACCACTGTCCTGAATCAAGCCCTCAATTCGGCCGACCTTCGAAAGCTACGAAAACTTAAAGACGACGCCAAAGTGCAAAAAGAAGATGCACAGGAGGGTCTGATTGCTGTGGTTCGGATCGTCTTTCCAGAACCACAGTTTCGAGGCCAGACTAAGCGTGAGTTGGGGACTCCAGAAGCCCAAAAGATTGTGGGCGCCGTGGCTCGCGACGGATTGAAAGAATGGTTTGACGGCTCCGCAAAAGGATCCAAGAAGGTTCATGTCAAGGCAATTCTTGACAAGGTAGCTGACGCGATAGTTAATCGGGTCAGCACAAAGCAAGCACTGGACAATCGGCGAAAAGCAGCGCAACTGGGTAACAACGGATTGCCGGACAAGTTGTCTGACTGCCGTCTGCACCCCGATGGTGAGTTGCTTATAGTCGAAGGGGATTCTGCGGCTGGACCGGCAAAAAGAGCCCGCGACAGCGCTTGGCAAGCAGTACTACCGCTTCGCGGCAAAGTTGTTAATGCTGGTAAAGGAACCAAAAAATCAGTCCTTGATAACGCGGAAGCTACAGCCTTGTTCACGGCGGTCGGTGGGGGATCCGGACCTGAGTTCGACCTGTCCGCCCGCCGTTACGAGCGTTTGATCCTTCTAGCTGACGCCGATGTCGACGGCAGCCACATTAGATGTCTGGTCTTAACCCTCATTTACCATTACATGAGACCTTTACTGGAAAACGGCCACGTCTACGCAGCTCAACCACCTACCCACGCACTAGTCCTTGGGCAGGATAAGGAGTTTGTTTATTCGGAACACCAGTTGGAGAAACGAACGTCTGAGTTGACGGAAAAAGGACGGCGTTTTCGGGTCACGCGTTTCAAAGGTCTTGGTGAGATGGATGACGATGAACTTTTAGAAACCACACTTGACGCTGAAACCCGCGTGCTTCGTCGGATAACGCTTTCAGACGCGAAGAAAGCTGAGAAGGCGTTCGAGGTGATGATGGGCGCTCCAGTCGAACCGCGTAAGGACTTCATTGTTAAGCACAGCAAGGACTACGGTCACGCCTTGGACGTCTAGATCTTTTAGTTCCGAAGTCGTCCGGCCAGGAAAAAAGATTTGTGATTAATCGTCGAAACTCACCAGGATCGCTGCGTTAACCATTGTTAGTTGGTCCTTGCCATTAGGAGAAGGAACATCAAGGCCACCCGGAACGACTGTCACGGTGACAGTGCCATAGGGAATCTCCTTAGCTATCTCAGCTGAGTCAATTTCCCCCCTCGGCGAAACCCCGAGCACTACCTCAATGTGCATGTCGTCTGGTGACTTGCTTGTGGCTTCGAAGAAGTTCAAACTGCTGTGGCGAAGGGCATCCGAAACAGCCCGTTTGGCAGCCTTGGTGTAATCAGACCCGTGAACGTCAACACCCAACCCCATCTCGGTTATCCAACGCTTTTGTGCCACGGTCACAACATAGCTGTCGAGCGAAAGGCGCGAGCAGAAGCCCAGGCCGAAACAGGAGGCCGGTTTACAGCCCGTTCAACGCGTCTGATCACTTTGGTGGATGGTGTTGTCTCCGTTTTCGATTAATACTGGAGATATGGGAGAGAGATTAAAAGACTGTACTGCGATAATAACTGGTGGCGCGCGAGGACAAGGAGCGGCTGAAGCTCGACGTTTTGTCGAAGAGGGGGCATTCGTCGTGATAGCGGACGTCTTGGACGGCGAAGGCCGAGCCCTCGCCAAAGAGCTTGGTCATTCGGCGACGTTCCATCACCTCGATGTGACAGATGAAGAGAATTGGTCAGCGATCATCAGTGATCTGGTAGATCAGGGGAGATCTATAGATATTCTCGTAAACAACGCAGGGATTCTGCTGTTTGATCGCCTGACTCGATCATCTAGGGAAGATTTCGAACGGATTATGGAAGTCAATTGCACTGGTGTTTTTTTGGGGATGCAGGCGGTGGTCGACGAAATGAAGAAACAGCAGAGCGGTTCGATAGTCAATATTTCGTCGGTAGCGGGGCTCCAAGGTGTCGGTTTTCAGTTCTCCTACTCGGTTAGCAAGTGGGCGGTGCGGGGGATGACAAAATCTGCTGCTCATGAACTGGCCCGCCACAACATCAGGGTCAATTCGGTGCACCCCGGCTTGATCGAGACAGCGATGCTCGACCAGTTCCCAGACAATCTGCAACCCAGGGTCGAATCCGTCGTTCCCATGGGCCGAAGCGCAGAGGCTGCGGAAGTTGCTGAGTTGGTGCTGTGGCTAGCCTCACAAGAGAGCAGCTACTGCACGGGATCGGAGTTTGTCGTTGATGGCGGATTATCAGTTGGGTAGCCCAGCAGACCCCCAGGCTGAGGTCTCGCCCGCTTTCGACGCACCGCTCGTGGCCGTTGGAGGCAACTAATGGTGAGCCAAATTGATCAACTTGCTGAGGGATTGATGTTTCCTGAGGGCCCGGCCATCGGACCCGACGGTGCTCTATACGTGACTGAACTCGCTGGTCAACGAATCTCAAGGATTTCCGAGGACGGAACCATTTCCACCTACGCCGATACCGGTGGTGGACCCAACGGAGCAGCCTTTGATGCGAACGGTGACTTGGTGGTTTGCAACAATGGTGGAAGGTGGCCCTCAGACGTACCTTCGACAGCTGAGGCAAGGGACCCCGAAAATGGGCCCGGTGTCATGCAACGAATCACTTCCGGGGGAGATCTCATCGAAGACCTTACCGAAATCGATCAGATAGGGCTCAACTCACCAAACGACGTCTGCTTCGATGAACACGGCGGTTACTACTTCACTGATCCTGTTTGGAGCGGCCTTGTCGGCGGGGAAAGAACCGGAGGGTCAGTGTGCTACGTCAATGTTGATGGCAACGCCTCTCGAGTCGCAACCGGCATCGGGTTTCCTAATGGTCTCGGTGTTCGGGCCGACGGCCGAATCCTTGTTGTGTGCGAATCATTAACCGGCATGCTCCTCAGCTACCGAATCGAGGAACCGGGGATACTTTCGCCAGCACCCAAACCCAACGGTATGATCGGACGGAGATCCGTGCCCGACGGGTTTTGTTTCGATGAATCAGGACAGATCATTGTTGCGGGACACGGCTCGAGCAACATTTTTGTCCTTGGGGGCGAAGACGGACGGCCGATCGAAGTTATTGAACTCCCTGAACCCGGTCCAACCAACTGCTGCTTCGGAGGGAGAGATCTCCGCACTCTCTTTGTGACTTCATCAGACCATGGACACGTCTTCACGATTGAGTGGCCCGTCCAGGGAATGCCGTTACATCACACGCTTTGACGGTTCAGCCCTTGTGACGGGTTATCTGCGCCAATTTGGACTTTGCCACTGGGCCTCGCCCACCCCCCGCTGTTAGCTGACCGCCTATAAGGTACATTATGTAACGTATAGGTGGTGAACTGAGAATCGAGTTCTTGGCGACGTGTCCCCTTTCTGCAGCGAAATAAGGCCCAGGGCCTGAATTTAGGGCTATACAGGTGGAACGTTGACTCTTGGAGGGGTAAATGGCTGAGGTGACCGTAAATATTCGCGATGATGGACCGTTGCTGGTTCAGGGAGCGTGTGTGCTGCAGGACCAGGCGGGCAATATTGTCCGGGAGAGCGACAATATGGTTGCTCTTTGTAGGTGTGGCCTGTCGAACACCAAACCGATGTGTGATGGGAGCCACACTGACAACTTTGATGGGACACTCAACCCACCGGATTGAGATCGGGTTTTCACCGGTGCATGCTCTGGGGTGAATGTCTCAATCGAGCTCGGCTGCGGCGCGCTGTCATCGCCGGCGTGCCCGGATTACCTGCAGCATTGCGATGGGGGCACCAAGGTCCTGGTCGCCAGTGGAGGCGTCGGTCTCCGCTGGCTGCGGTGGAACTAAATATGGGGAGCTTTAACGGTCTCGTCCACCCGTTCGCTTCGGCGTTCCGCCGCCATAGCCAGTGTTGCGGTCAGCGGAGCGGTCACCCCCTTGTTTCCCCCCGCCTGTCGACTGCTTTGCTTCGATAGCGAGTCTGACGTGTTCAGGCAGCTTGTTTACTTTAGGCTTTTTGGGTTTTGGGGCTGCTTTAGGTTTCTTGGGTCGGGCCACAGATTGATCTTATTTAAATAGAGCGTTCACGAGTGGTTTTAACGAGCCCTTCGTGTCATCGCAGTTATATGGCCGTCGTGTACCTCGATGCCCTCACTTCGCAGCAACTCTGCTTGGCGCGCTTCGTGGCCCGGTGCTAGACGCCCAGTAGCAGTCACTATCCGCCACCAAGGAAACCCTGAATTCTCTTGCAGAAATCGGCCAACTGCTCGGGCGCTTCGCGGGTAGCCGGCTTCCTCAGCCACTTCGCCGTAACTCAAGACGTCACCCTCTTTGAGCGATGCCAAGACCTCCCCCACTGCGACTTCAAAGGTTTGGTTGGAGTGACTTGGGTTGGTTTGCACGCATAGATGTTGTCAGATGATTACTCTTGTTAACACGAGGCTTTCTAATTTCTTAATAGGCGGTTCTTATACCAAAGGGGGCAGGTATGGCTGAGTATGACATTCACATCGCGGGAGGGACCATCGTTGATGGGACTCGAGTACCTCGCTATCAGGGCGATCTATGGATAAAGGATGGTCGGATCTCGAAGATCGGCGGGCGCGCAGACGGGGTCGCTAAGGAAGTGGTTGATGCCACTGGAAAGATCGTTGCTCCTGGTTTTGTGGACTTACACACACATTACGACGCCCAGATTCGTTGGGATCCGTGGTGCACTATCTCCGGGTACCACGGAGTCACCTCGGTGGTTTTGGGTAACTGCGGTTTCGGGTTCGCTCCTGTAGCTGCGGATTTTCGGGAACGTTCGATGTTGACGATGACGCGCACCGAAGCAATCCCCTTCGAATCCATGAAACAAGGCATGGAGTGGGATTGGGAGACTATTCCTGAGTACCTCGATTCCTTGGACCGAATTCCAAAGGGTGTCAATGTTATTCAATACATGCCCACAGCATCGCTGATGACTTATGTGATGGGTTTAGAGAAAGCCAAGGCCGGCACCCCCGCCTCCGATGTGGAACGCAAAGAAATGGCGCGGCTCCTTCATGAAGGGATGGACGCTGGATTATGTGGGTTCTCTATCCAGCGACTCGGTCCCGATAGCGTCCAAGCTGATTTCGACGGCTCACCAATGGTCACTGACATTATGTGCGACGAGGATATTCTGAACCTCGCACAGGTCTTGGCCGATCGTGACGAAGGTTTTATTCAAATAACGCAAGGCACCGGTGATATTCGAGCCGATATAGCGTTTCTTGAAGAACTAGCAGGTGTAGCTCAGCGACCAATCCTGCACAACGTCGTGGCCCCAGCTCGACAGGATCCTGAAGTCCACAGGCGGCCACTGCGCTGGATCGAAAAATGCCGGGAACAAGGCCTTCCGATCTACGCCCAATGCGGCACTGGTCGGGCGGGTTTTGCCTTCACTCTGGAGCATTGGAATCTTTATGACGCCTCGCCTGCGTGGCGGGCGGTAACAACCGGATCCAAAGAAGAGAAGATCGCAAAAATGCAAGATCCAGAGCTACGGCAAGCTCTGATGGAGGAAGCCGAAGAGGCCGACAAGCGTTTGCAAGTCATCCAGGCTGGCGTTGGAGGCAACCCGCGGAGCTTGGTGGTTCAAGGTGTCAATCGGCAAGCCGATCTACAAGAGTACGTGGGTAAATCAGTCGGTGAAATTGCCGAGACGGAAGGGAAACATCACATCGAAGTGATGCTTGACCTGTCGTTGCGTGGGGATCTGAACGTCGAATTTTTGGGTCCTGATAAGGGCTCGAACGCCGAGTTCATGGCGGAGATGATGACCGAGTCCCCGTATGCGATACCGGGTGTTTCTGATGGAGGTGCACACACCAAATTCTTTACGGGTGGTGCCTACACAACAGATTTCCTGACATGGCTCGTACGCGACGAAGGAGTCGTCACCCTTGAAGAAGCGCACTATCGGCTGTCCAATCTTCCGGCTCATGCAGCAGGCTTTCGTGATCGGGGTACCTTGCGAGAGGGAGCTGCGGCCGATGTGCTTGTCTACGACATGGAGGAACTTGAGATTCTCCCCAACTGGATTGGCGATGTGGAATACGACTTGCCGGGTGGTGAGTGGAGGCGGGTGCAACGTGCTGCGGGGTATGACCGGATCATCGTTAATGGTGAAACAACCTTCGCATCTGGAGAGTGCACTGGGTTGACGCCTGGCAAGTTATTGCGACATGGTCGAGGCTGATTGACACCGCTCCCCCACTGGCGGTTTGTCGGAGGCTCCTAATTGTTTCAGGAGTTACGGCGAGAAGTGTTCCTTAAACATTCCAACAAATTTCCGCTTCCGTCTGGAAATCGAGCACGTATGGGGATGATCGGAATACGCTGAGCAGTGCTCCCAACGAGGAAGACAGAACGCCATGAATAGCTACTCTCCGCCCACAGAAGTCGATTTTCACTTTGATGTGATGTGCCCCTGGGCCTATCAGACCTCCCTGTGGATGCGAGATGTCCGAGATCAACTTGACCTGAAGGTGAACTGGAAATTCTTCAGCCTTGAAGAAATCAACCTTCGAGAGGGTAAGAAGCACCCTTGGGAACGCGAATGGAGTTATGGATGGTCGATGATGCGTATCGGGGTCGTGTTGCGACGCCTGGATATGGATCTGCTCGACAAATGGTACGCCGTAGCAGGAAAAGCCCTTCATGTTGATGGGCATCGGCCACACAATCCTGATGTAGCACGCCACTTACTAGAAGAGATCGGTGCTGATCCTGGAATCGTTGAACAGTCAATAGAAGATCTATCGACGCATGATGAGATTAAAGCGGAGCATGATCGTGTCGTGGGAACCGGAGGCTTTGGTGTCCCGACTCTCTTTTTCCCTGACGGGCAAGCATTTTTTGGCCCGGTTTTATTAGATCCACCGACAGGGGATGCGGCACTCCGATTGTGGGATGCGGTCACTGCGTGGATGGAATTCCCGCACCTGTATGAAATGCAACGGCCGAAACAAGCAACCGATGAACAAGCAATTTACGAGACATTCAAGCCTTACCTCGAAGCTCGAGATTGGGTCAGTATCAACCGTGGAAAAGTTGTTGGCTTCGATCCGGATAGCTGACGCTTATTAAACGGTCGGGTCGTCCTCGTCATCGCCCACTAATTCTGCAGCCGCTGCAAGAGCAGATGCGAGAGTGACGCTCCGCTGGTAGACAGCATCGAAATAGTGCTCAGCGACTTCTTCTTGACCAGTTAACGGCGGTTCGCCAAGACTACGAATGACGGCAGCCGCATCTTCAGTTATCTGTATCTTCGAGGGAGCGTCAGGCAAGAGGCCTGGACCATGCCAGAACTCCTTCGAAGCTTTTTCTGTTTCAGAGTTAGGTCCGGTCTCCCCTAGGCGACGGATCCTCGAGTTTCGACGTCGTTTACTCACTATTTTGCGCCTACTGTCGTATCTTCGAATATGTCGTCAGGATCGGCGGCGAGCAGGGCCTCTTGGTCTAGACCGAGAGCGGAACGCAACTGCTCCGCATCAAGGTCGCCCAAAGAACTTGATTTCGGAAGCACCATGTCAGCTATCCGCCTCTTACCTTGAACTACTTCTTCTACACGTTCGTCAACTGTTCCCGGGCATACAAGACGATGGCAAATCACCGTCTTGGTCTGTCCGATGCGCCATACACGGTCACGTGCCTGGTCTTCGACTGCTGGATTCCACCATCGGTCATAAAGCACAACATGACTCGCCGCCGTCAAGTTCAGGCCTGTGCCCCCAGCTTTTAACGAAAGGACCATGGCGCCAGCCCCTTCGCCACTTTGGAAGCTGTCAACCAAGCGATCGCGTGTGCCTCGGGCAAGACCGCCGTGGTAACACTCAATGTCCCTACCGGTCCTTCCGGTGAGGTATTTGGCGAGACGTTCGCCCCAAGTCGCGAAGTGCGTGAAAATCAGGATTCTCTCGTCAGCTGCGAAAACAGCGTCAATAATCTCGTCCAGCCGGGTGAGCTTGCCACTGCGACCTGCGAGCTCCAAGTTGTCAGGTTCCTTCTCGTAGTTGAGTGGGTGGTTGCATATTTGTTTGAGGGCAGTAATTGCTGCGAGGACCAGACCCTTTTGTTGACTGGTGTTGTGTTCGCTCTCGGCTGTGTCCCGTACGAGTTTGTCTAGCACTGCTTGATACAAGCCAATCTGCTCGGGGGTCATTGTGCATTGGGCGAGTTCATCGATGCGATCCGGCAACTCGGCGGCGATTAACGGCTCTGCTTTCGTTCTGCGGAATACAAGGACCCCATTGAGGGCATGAAGCGCTGATTCAGCAGCCCCCTGAGCGTCTCCGATTTGATTGAGCTGGTCGATAAATGAGGTCCGTCCACCCACTAAGCCGGGGTTGCAGAAGTCCATGATTGCCCACAGGTCGCCAAGACCGTTTTCGATGGGCGTTCCGGTCAACGCTAAGCGACTGCGGGCCTGCAGTTTTCGAAGTTCCTTGGCAGTGGCACTGCGGTGATTTTTGATTACTTGTGCTTCATCCAAAATCACTCGATCCCATTGGAGCGATGACAGGTCCTCGATGTCGCGAACGGCTGTGCCATAGGTCGTGATGACCAGGTCTGCAGACCGTATTGCGCTCTTTAGGTCTGTGCCATCAGAGCGTGACGGGCCGTGATGGACAAGCGTTTTGATGTGTGGTGTAAAGCGTTTCGCTT
>DJHK01000015.1:84357-111720 GCA_002433065.1 Chloroflexi bacterium UBA6622 | reverse complement strand
CGTCTGAAGTACTTCGACGATGTAATCGAGGTCAGCCGACGTCAGATCTTGATGGCACCCGATATAGAAGCCCTGATCATTGATTCGTTTGGCGATGGGAAAATCATCTTCGCGGATGTCCAGCATTCGACGATATACGGGTTGGTTTGTGAGTGGCAGCATGTCACGGGTTTCGATGCCATGTTGTTCAAGGTGCATCACCAGTTCGTTCTTGGCGGCCTCTCTAACGACAAGTGGAAACATCATGAAGGAGTGGTCGCTTTCAGGTCGTACTGACGGCAGCTGCAGATGATCCGAAATTGGCTCTAGTGCTTGCATCAAGAATCGGCCGTTGGCCCGTCGCGCCGTCAGCATTTCGTCACGGGTCTTTAATTGGGCAACGCCCAGCGCGGCTTCCATTTCAGTGATTCGGAAACTGTGTCCTGGGCTGATGAATTTGAATCGTCGTTCGACAACCGAGCGCAAGCGGTCTTCACCAAGGTTGTCGTCATCATCAATGCTGAGGTATATCGAGTCTCGTCCGTGATTTACCAGTGATCGAAGCTTAATGGCGTACTCGGGCACGTTGGTGGTGTTTAGCCCACCGATTCCGGTCGATAGCAGGTGGGCAACATATGTTGAAAAGCAACCAATATCACCGATCGACCCGACGCTCCGACCTCGGTACTGGGCAAACATCGTCTCGCAGGAATCTTCGACAACGCGGAGATCGTGCTCAGCCGCGATAGACATGATGGGATCCATGTCACAGGGCTGACCAAATAGATGGACGGGGATGATGGCACGTGTTCTGGGGGTCACCGCTGCTGCGAGTTTGACCGGATCCATGTCGTAATGATCAGGATCCACATCGACGATCACGGGTTTCAGGTTGTTATGGAGGACCACATTGAGGGTTGCAACAAATGTCACGGCTGGGACGATAACTTCGTCGCCATCGTTCCATTTATGGATTTCCTTGAGCGCGGCAATCGCGACGTGGAGGGCGCTGGTTCCGCTGTTGCTCACAACCCCAAATTGACAGCCATGGATCTCGGCGAATGTTTCCTCGAAGGTCTGGCTCATTGGTCCGTAGGACAAGCGGTTGCTATCGAGAACCTGCATAACAAGTTGTTTCGCTTCAGATGTCAGCTGTAGCGTGCCAACGCCGATTGTTGGTCGTTGGTTGGTCATGCTGCCCGTTGCCAGAGCAGGTGTTTGTGCGTTGTTGGAGCGCTTATCAAAGCTCTTTACCCATTAAGATCAGTTGGCGTGGCATCCAATACATATCCGAATCTCTCATCACTATCTGGATACGCTATACGGGGAACGATTGCAAATATTGGATAGGTAGGCTCGCCGATGAAGTGCAGCTTGAGGCTCATCGAATCCGTTTTCGGATACCCACTTGGACCAGGGCTGTAGAACCACACCTCAGCTCCGTTTTCCCGAATGCTAGCAAGGATTTCCAAATTTGAGGTCGCTTCAGAATGGTCCACCTGAACTTTTCGCCACACAGTCTGTGCTTTCTTTTTGTCAAATACGCGTTGGAAAGACTCGTTGTCGGGTGGCTGCATGTCTACTAACCCCCGGTTTGTATTGCTATCCACGATCAATCGTCCCGTGTTGCGTACGTCGTAATACACGGTACGCCCGGTTTTTTCATGGACACTCCAGGGATTCACATTTCCGGTCGTGAACAAGACGTCGTTGACATGCATTTGTGTGCCAAGCCATTTGAGATACGCGGTTTCTTCCCGTGCGTCCACCGTTGTACGAATGGTGTCGCCTGCGCCGATGATGACTAGGGCGATGACTGCGATGCTGGCGAGGGCACGTGGTGTGCTGGGTAATACCCGCACGAGAGACGTGTTACGTATGAAATCTCGTCCCATGGTGTCCCAGACCGCAATAGAAAAGGTGATGCCTGAGATGAGGTAAAAAACATAAACCATCGCGTTGCTATGGCGCTGCTGGGTCGTAATTCCCATATAGAGCATGAGGAGGCCAATTATCGGGAGTGAAACCAGCAGCAAGATCCGTGCGACAGGAACAAATAACCAAACCATTGCAACGACGATCAGGGAAATCATCACGCTGGGTTCCTGGGGCGTTGCCGGGTGAAACATCACAACCCCGCATATGGCTAACCCCATAAGTGCCCACACCGACAATCGGCGATGCACGTGTTTGCGAAGTCCGATCACACTAGCCGATATTCCTACGAGCAATACAAGCCATGCGAATCCGGGTATGACATTCACTAGGTGGCCGTGGAGGAGTGCTGCAGTTTGTCGAGGTATTGCCGGAATGAATTTGGTGATCAAGACGCGAATTGTGTCACTGGGTTTCCATTCGTGCCACGTAATTGACGGGTCATAGCTAATGACGAGCGCACGTTGGTTGTTACTGTCGACGGCAAAGATCGGAATTGACTCGTCATGGCCGGCAGATCCGCCGATGGTCATGACGAGGCCGATGCTGAGTAGCAGAACCCCAAAGAACGCGACTAGGGGTATACCGGAGATAATCCAGTGTGGGTTGCGTCTGGTTTCAGCGTCCACGACGGCTGTCGGTAACCATCGGTGACGGAGGAGTAATAGTGGCCATGCTGTAACAGCCCAGAGTACGCATGGCCAAAGCCACGTGGTATGGCTGAGAGCCAGCATTCCTAATCCGCCACCAAAAATAATTCCACGAAGTTTTGTTGGCCGTGCAGCTGTGCTGGCAAATCCCCAAAATGCGACGGCGGTGAAGA
The DNA here is from genome assembly GCA_002433065.1 of Chloroflexi bacterium UBA6622. Lineage (GTDB taxonomy): Bacteria > Chloroflexota > UBA11872 > UBA11872 > UBA11872 > UBA11872. The sequence goes on along the minus strand of DJHK01000015.1, from coordinate 108,983 downwards.
ACATGGTCATTGAGTCTGACCATCCGTTGACCCCAAACCATCGGAGCACAGGATCTATTACCACAAATCCTCCGGCGAGGACCGCGCCTGAAACGTGTCGAGTGAGTTGGTATACCGTTGAGGCAGCAATAGGGGCAATCAGTGCGCTTAGGGTAATAAGCGCGTAGGTCCACCCCATCATTCCACCTTGCATCCCGAAAAGTTTGATGAATGCGGCCATTGGTGGGACAAACACCATGCCTTCGGCCGCGTAGTTAAACCCGGCGGTTGCATCCGTGTACGCAAGTTCTACGGCTCGAGATATCCAGACGTCGGCGTAGGACCACCCCACCCCGTCCCACCACGGTGAGTAATCGCCTCGGGTGACGTGGGCATTACGTAACAACCAGGCTGCAGCAAACAACCCGACATAAATTGTTTTTAGATTTTGCTGAAATGCTTGTCTGAGGATGGTTGTCATACGGGGTGTATTCACTCTGATAAGAACGTCCGCGTCCATGCGACGACTTTGGTGATTAACACGGAGCCTCCAAACATGAGCAAGCCTGCCATAGCCAGGCGCGCGATTGTCTCAGGATAGGAGCGGTTAAATAATTCAAATCGAAGGTGCGGGGCACGGCCTTCTTCGAGCCCCTGAAGAGTCTGAATTAATGGTTCCGATTCACCGAGCACGACGAGAATAAACGTGGAAATGGTTATGCCGCAGACAACGGTCAATGTAATTGCTCGCCATTCATGGCGTGCCAATCGAATTTGGGTTGCAAGCCCAATAAGGACGCGCAATGTTTCCCATCGTAGGCGTGCTGCTGTCGCTATTACTCCTAGGAGCAATGCACGTAGGATCCAAATAAGCATTCTTGTGAACGATGTAAGTAGTCCTACCCCGCTCCACCCCATGCGGCCCAGCGTGGATGTTCCCCGGTTACGCCACTTATCTATTGCCTGCGCATCCAACATGCCCCACCGGTACTCGCCGGAGGCTGAAGGGCTGCGATTTGCCCATACGTCAGGAAGTAACAAATTTACGATCCACGCAAGGCCGGCTATCACCCATGGAAAGCATCCAATCAGGATGGTGGGGACCATGAGCCACAACCAGAAATCCGACGTCAGCTCAGGGGAATTGATCCCCCGGAATGCTCGAAGGGTTATGGCGACGTGGAATAGCGTGGTGCTTAGGCCAATCAATATGACGGCCCATGGAAGTCTGCTGAGCAGCATCAGTGAGAAGAGAATCCAAATCCAGAATGTTGACGCAAGTTCGGGTGACGGACTCCCTCCGAATTGGCCATTGGCAATCAGGATATGTATTGCGGCTGCAGTGAGGCCGGTTATGAGCCCGACACCTGAGAGAGGATATTTCTTGGGGAGACGGAAACCAGCAAGGACACCAGCGCCAAAGGCAGCGGCAGCGACAACCACGGATAGGACAATGCCGACCAGGCCGATCGGAGCTCGTGTAGCTGCCCCTAGCACTACTTGAGTGGCTGACAGCTCACGTCCAGGCTCAATGGCTAGATCGATGTGATCGGCGGTCGGTATTCCGTTGGAGATCAAAGATCCAGGCCACTTGTTGGTTATCGAGGCCATCGTGTTCACGGATGCCGTGGTCGAATCTCCGACGGCAACTTGCAATCGATACTCGAGATCTGCAGACGATGGTAAGGGAGCAAAGGACCACATCACGCGCCGGATGACGTGGTCAAGATCGGGAATGCCGACTAAGCCCTGTCGAACAATTTGCTTGTCGTCATACAGCCGAAAGATCAAGGTCGCAGAAGGCCCGGTTCGTTGGCCTTCTGGCGTTCGCGCTTGAATGGTAAGGCTGGATAGATGATCAACCGGTACAGCGAAATGTTGTTCGAAGGCGTCGCCTGCATTGAAAGGTCCGACGGAAACGGCTCCTGGGGATTTCCCAGGGAATACCGATGTGTCCCAACGCGTCGTTCGAACGATTAGGGCGGCGGCTACAAGTAGTAAGGCGGTTGCAACCAGCGTGATGAGGGCAAGCCGACGAGATCGACGAGTGCCGGAGTGAAAATTCCGCATGGCGTTTATTCTACGGTCGAATCTGGATTCGTCTTACTATTTTTCGAGCCGAGTATTCGATCGAGGTGTCGTTCAGTTAGAGATTTTATCGTCAAGTGTCAGCTCGAGGGCTTTACCACGACCACTGCCCATTCTTCGTTTTGTGAAGAGGTTCGCGTTGGCAGCAGTTCGTATTTCGGATATGTGGCTTGTGAAACGAATCGAGGCGAGAAGGATGGAATTAACTTTGATATATCTGGGGTATACCAGAACGCCTCCCGACCGTCTGCCTGTATTGACTGCATCAGTTCTTCATTCGTCAGAGCATCGGGATATATCTGGGATAATCGTCGGCCCCAAGCAGTGTTGGCGCCGTCGAGGACCAATCGTGCTCCATTTTCCACGTCGTAAATAACATCCCGATTGAGATGCGAGGCGACGTACCAGGGATCGATGTTTCCTCCTGCCATGATGACGGCGTTCGTTGGGAGCACGGTATCCAGCCACTGGGTATATCGATCGAGGTTTAGACGTGATTGAAATGCGTCGAAAAGCTGGATACCTCCGAAGACAATGCTGACGATTGTTAATGCAGCCATAGTGTGTCCCGCCAACATGCGACCCCACATTAATCGTCGGGGTTGAGCAACACGTCCCAATATTATTCCCGCTTCTCCTACCAAGATCCCTGATACGAGATATAGGACGTAAGCCCCAATGCTGCTATGCCGCAAACCAGTGATTGTTCCCGTCCAAAGCAGGATGATTCCAAGAATCGGCATTGAAATAAAAAGGATTGTTCTCGACGTTGGGCTGTAAGCCCACGCTAGGCCCAACACGAGTATTAAACCAACTGCTATGGGATCAGATGCCAGATCGATTTGCCACACGACTATGGTGGCTATGAGTAATCCGGACAGACCAATCATGCTCACTGAGATTTTTTTTCGGGACCTAGTGGCGATCACAATGAGCGCGATTCCATTCGCGACAAGTAACCAGGTTGCTAGAGGAATCGCAGGACCTATTTGTCGGCCTACGAGCGTGGAGATCTGTCGGCCGGCAACCTGTGGGAATCGTGTTGCGATTGTTCGTCCGGTGTCGGCGGGTTGCCAGGCGTCCCACTCGAGATTCGGGTCGTAGTACATCGCGAGCCGTCGCTGGTTTCCGCTATCGGACGTCAACACTGGAAATACATTCCCTGGTTCTGTTGATCCAATAGCAAGGAGGCCAATGTTGGCGAGGCCCAGACCGACGATGAGTACGACTAGCGGAAGTATTGTTCGACGGATCGATCTTTCAGTTTGGTTCAGATGCGAACTGTGGATATGTGCCGGCAGCCATAACGGGGCCTTGTGGATGAGGGGTATACATGCGATCGCCCATGCGAAGGCGGGCCATGTCCACGTTGCATGATCCAGGGCGAGTATGGCCAGTGTTGCGCCGAAACAAATAAGTCTGAGCCGGCTCGGTTTGCGCGCGGCACGGATGAACAAAAGGAAGGCTAGGGCTGCGGCGAACATGGTGGCACTGTCGGACCATCCGTTTAGGCCGTACCAGGTCAACACGGGATCAAAAGCTACAAGAATTCCGATGAGCGTGGACCCGGCAAGATGGCCGCCGAGCGCGCGGACGGTTGCCATCGCAATTGGAGCAATGACAGCAGACGAAAGAATCAGGACATGGCTCCAAGTAACTAGGCCCCCATATAACCCGAAGGCTTTGAGAAACGGTGCGATAGCGATTGTGTACAGTAAGCCTTCATAGGAGAACCACAAGCCTCGTGGTGTTCCTTCGAACGCTAGGTGGATCGCGTTGCCGATCCAGAGATCGGCATATCCAGGGAACGGTGTTCCGCCATCCCACCAGGCTGAGTAGTCGCCTCGAATAAAGGTTGTGTATCGAAGAACCACGGCTGTTAGAAAGACGGTCGTCATCACACCACGGTGACCAAAACTTGCTCCGACGAACATCAAGGGGTTCGGCATTGGCATCCCGCGAATCATGGGCCGATGTCCGATTCAGTCACGGCCTTTCGGCGAAGATAGATAAGCACCAAATAGATGGCCCATATGAGACACGCGACTCGTATTAGCCATCCGGATATGCCGGGGTTTAGGAGGTCGAAACGACCGGCGTTCGGTTGGCCGTCAGCTAGTGCCGGTATTGCGACATGGATTCTTTCACCCGCAGTCAAAATTGATGTTGTAAGACCGGAAGCTGACAGTATGATCGCGATCGCAAGAAGCCAGTTGGCAACGCTCGCGGACCGAACGGAGTCGAGTGTCCCGGTAACAGCGGAAATGGCGGCGACTATCCATGGTGTCCCTGCGGTTCCCAATACCGAGGCGACGATTACTATCCAGAATTGGGACGTTAATTCTGCTGACGGCTGATTCATGAATATTCGTAAGGCGAGGCTTACCGTTAGAAGGACTACCAATCCACTGATAGCTGCAATGAGTATTGCGGGAACGAGACGAATCCCGACAAAAAGAATGGTGAAACCGCCAGCGGTCGTGACAGCGGCCAAGGCGAGGAGGGATAGAACACCTGGAATGCCAATTGGCGTGCTTCGACCCACAGTCGAAAATATGCGCCACCAGTTAGCGTTTCGACCTGGGTCGATCACAAGATCAATTCGTTCGTCGGTCGATATTCCATTTGATATCAGCGACCCTGGTAAGGGGTCTTGTAGATCCGCCATTGCGAACACTTCGCCTGTGACCTGAGGTCCTACGACGATCTGGATCGAGTAGCGACGCCCTTGAGATTCAGGAATGGGATCGAAGTGCCAATGTACAGTTGTGATTTCGCTGTTATCGGTCGGGACTGCCAGGATGCCTTCGCGCTCAAGTGAATCACCATGGCGCAATCTGAATAGCAGTCTGAGGTCTGATTTTCTCGCCCGGTATTGAATCTTGGTTTCCACGTACGACAAGTAGTTAACCGTGGCGTCAAATGGTTGCTCGAATGCTTCGTTTGCGCGAAAAGGACCGGCTGCGAACAAGGCTTGAGGCTGCGCACTCATCATTGGTGCATCCCATCGCAACGTTGCGAACGAGGCCCATGTAAGAATCACAAGGATGGTAGCCCCGAGCGTTGTTCCGAGTGCTCGAGATCTGTATCCCACGAATAGGAATGGTTGCAGCCTATTCATGGGCGGACACCATATGTGTAAAGCAGTATGTGTGGGGTTGGCATGGGTCGTGATTGTCGCCGGAGCGAGTCACGAGAGTCTTTACCCTGATGTACTTTGCTGGTCGTGAAAGTATTCAATAGTTTGAGCAAGGCCATCCTCGAGTGATGTCGTTGCTTCCCAGCCAGTAAGCGAGCGGATCCGGGATAGATCCGGTATTCGTCGAGGGATGTCCTCGTAACTGGTGCCGAACGCTGACTCGTAGGTGATGTATTCGATAGGAGAAGAAAAGCCCCCGACTCGGCGCATGGTTTCAGCGAGGCTCTCGATTGTGTGTTCAATGTCTGTTCCAATGTTGAGGACGGTGTTACGGGCTTTCTCGGAGGTTGAGCCAAGCACAATGCCCTCGGCTGCATCACGGATAAAGCAGAAAGTACGAGTCTGGGTTCCGTCGCCATGGATTTGTACAGGTTGGTTAGCAAGAAATTTTTCGAGAAATATTGTTACGACGCGCCCTGCACCGAGGGAATCGAGGCGCGGCCCAAAAAAGTTGAACGGTCGAAAAATGTTGAATTCCAGACCGCTTTGCTGGTGGTGGGCCAAAATATAGTGCTCTAGGGCGGCTTTGGCAGTTGCATAACTCCAGCGATTAATATCTGTAGATCCGAGGACTCGATCGGCATCTTCAGTCCATGGAACTTGGGGGTTTCGTCCGTACACCTCGGATGTCGATGTGAAGACTAATGGGCGCTTGGCTTCCACAACCCAGTCGACGACGTGGAGACCCGCAATTAGATCGAGCTGCAGCGTGTGTAGGGGATCTTCCACATATCGTCGTGGATCCGCCACAGCGGCCAGATGGTAAACGAGATCTGAGGTTCGAATTTCTTCTCGCATTGTGGCTTCATCTGTGACGGTCGTCGAAAGAAATCGAAAATTCGGATGGTCGTCCAGGTGTGCGACCTTGGCTCCATCAGATAGGTCGAGCGCAACAACCTTATCGCCACGCTCAATGTGGACATCACATATAAACGAGCCCAGAAACCCCCCGCCACCCGTGACAAGCACATCCATTAGTTTTTTACCTCTGGTTGATTGACGTTCACGAGACAGAAAGGTCCCGACCGTTTTTCGATGGGCGCGGAGCCCAGACCGAGTTCATCGAGCGTCACATATGACTCGTTTATTAGGAGTAGGTTAATGTCGAACCGCCTGAAGATTACGCTAATCGGGACCTGAAGCACTGGAAAAAAATCACTGTAGTGTTGGAGATGGCCGAAGGAACTGTCTGTACTAAGGACTTTTGCGCTCGAGAAGTAGAGGGCGAAGTCAGCGAGAGAGAGGGGGATTGTCATCAGCCTCGCCTCTGTCTGATGGTTGTTTAGTGTGCTCATGATGGTTTGCAAATCTGGTGTCAGTGATCGACTCGAGTCACCGACAATTACCCGTCGCTGGAGTGCTACCGATGGAATGAGTCCTGCTCCCAGCGCGACGACGACGAATATGCCAAGCATGACCCATCTGAGCTCGCCTGTTGTCTCGGTGATTAACACGCCTGTAATGATCGCTGTCGGAAATGCGCCGTATTCTCCATACCTTTCGCCTTCGCCTAGCCACTCTATGGTGTGTAGTTGACGAATCGCAATGCCGACGACGAAGAGGCTCAGCGCCCATATCACTAGAAAATGGAGTTCTGTTTCAAAAATGACCGTATTAATGAATCCCATATTGAATGTAAGACTACAGGTGACGATTACCGCGAAGAGAATGAAGGGATTAGCAGCGAGCACCGCTAACAGGGGAAGACGTCGCACAATCTGATAAATCTTGAATACGGCGTCGCCGCTTTGTTCTGAGGATTTGGGTACCCCGCGTATCTGATGTGCATACCGGTTGTGAATGTTGGCTCGCCACCACCACAGCATTGCCATGTGGCCGCGAAACACGTGCCAGTAAGCACCCCGAGAAACTAAAAGGGCAAGTATCCATCCGCCAACAAAGACAAGGACGTAATACGGGGTGAGGAGGAGGATGCTAAGGGCAATGCTTGTGACGAAGAGTGCTTGAAGCGCCATCCGATGAGTAAGGAACAACAGGGCAGCAGCTGGAATTGACAGGATTATCCATGCCCACGCGTTAGAACTATGGAACGCCAGATTGGCCGCCATCGTGGCGGTGAACAGCAGTGAAGCTAATGGCCGGGTGGACAGGCTAGAGTTTTCCATGACTACGAGTGGGGCAAGCATGTAGGCGGCTTGCGCGATAAGACCGGCTCCGATGTTTCCGGTGAGCGCAGCGGCCAAAACAAATAACACGATGTTGTGAACACTATCGATGATGGGCGCGATTAGCCATTGGATTCGGTGAAGGAAACTCGTCGGAATGAACGAGAGCAGTACGCGCAAACCGGGAGGATAGTCTGAAGGTAGATCGATGAGATAACGATCGAACGGTTTAGTTTGTCCGCGTCGTTGTTCACGATAGTGGCCAGCGACGGTGAGGTGACGCCAGATGTCAATCCCGAAGTATCTATTGGAAAGACGTGGCCAAACCTGAAGGCCAAACGAGATTATTGATAATGGGAGGGCGAGTAAGTATTCCAATGCCGGATTTGCTCACCTGGCATGCGTTCGTACGCCAGATGCTGTGCTTGTGCCTATCTGCGTGATTCGAATTAATTACGCGACGGTGATGGTATCGCAGGTGGAGACTTGCGCCGACCGTAATATATTGACCGGGATATGAGAATCAATGCTAATCCAGTCTGGGTAGTAGCCTTGATGTAAAAGTTTTGGAGAAAACATAGTGGGTCGAGTTCGTGGAGCCGCGGCGGTTGGGGTGTTGGTGCTTACTGTTCTTGCCGCTGGATTTTTGCAGTACACCCGAAATTTCCCAGCCACTTTTGACAAGCCTGCTGAAACGTTTGCATTTGGACCTGTTGTGGGATCTATGTTTCAGGAATTCACGACGCCTGTGCCGTACATAAGTCAAATTAGTGTTCCACTCCGCTCGGCTGGTGAGGATGGCAAAGGTGTCGGAGTAAATCTTCGCTTAATGACAGACGCGGGAGATGTGATCGCATCAGCCCAGAGCCGCGTTTTTCGAACTGCGATCGTTACGGCGACAGGAGAATCTTTTTCAAGACGTGTGTTGTCGTTTCCCGCTCGTGCTAGTGGAGGTGAGCGACTTCGACTTGAGATTCAACGAGCCGACGGTGGGGCAGGGGATTTGTTAGTTCCTTTGCAAGTTGGCCCGGCGCGTCTTGACGGGATTCTGTTTGATCATGACGGTCAGGCTCACAACAACTGGTCGACACTGATAGATCTCGAGCAGACCAACCGGCCGTTGACATATTTGCGTAATCTTTTTTCATCCGACCCGCTAACGGCGGCAGGCGTTCTAGCTGCTGTGGGCTTGGTTGCGTTCAGCGTATTTGTGATTATCGGACGTGTGCTTGTGGGCACAGAAAACATTTCCCGATTTATTGTGGCGGTGAGTTGGGGGATGGCCGTTGCCGTGGCTGTTTCGTGGCTCAGCTACGCTCTTGTGCCAGTGACTTAGTTGCAGTGCGTCGTAGAAAGATGGCTGTTTCGGCGGACAGATAGAGAACACTGATTGAGACTGCTGTAACAAGCACTAGGGCGATTTGTGTCAGTGAGTCGTGGAGGAAAAAGAGGCTGGCGATTAACCCCAGCGCGATTGCCAGCATGCCGATCCATGCGCGTAGATAACCAACGCCGATCAACAGGTTGGCGAGTGCGGCATTGACTGCGAACAACGAACCGATGACGGCGTATATGGAAAGGATTGAGAGGTCGAGCGTATAGCCCTCACGAAACACGAGATTAAAGATCTGGGTAGGGAATACCAGGATTGAGATGGCAGTGGCTGTCACGATAAGAGCGATTAACCCGAGTGCTAAAGCGAGGCTCGGTATGACGGAGTTTCTGTTTGTGTAGACGCGGATCACGTGCGGTAGAAGCACAATCGAAACGGGACCAGACATAAAGAAAATAGTTCTCCCAATAAGACCCATTGCCAGATAACTCGCTGCGGCTTCGCTGCTAAAGAATCGAGCCACAATTAGACTGTCGATATTGAACAAGACCGCAAGTCCAAATGAGATCGTCAGGACGCGTGCTTGTTCAGTCCATTGGGGTAACTCGGCATTGCTACTGGTCTGTTCAGGCGCTGGGGTTCGACGTTTGCGTAGAAAGGCAAGGCCTAGTGCTATGAAGAGGAAAGCTCCTGCGGCCGAACCCCCAACGGCTCCAGCAGCCGCGAAACCTGCCGTGACCAGAACAACTGCAGTGATCACGCGCGTGAGTGTTTCAGTCATGCTGATTACTCCTAGGGTTACAAAGGATCGAACGCCAGCAAGTGCGCCACGTACGACAGTGGATCCGAGCAGAAGCGCACATGCCAGGCCCGCTACTAGGACTCCAGAAGAAGCTTCGAGTTGTAGTTGTTCTGTGATCCACCCGCTTAACAAGGCGAATGCGGCAGCTACTACGGCTCCGGCTGCTAGAACGAGCCCTATGGTTCGAGTAATCCAACGCCATAGGTCTTCGAACTGATTTCTGATATGCAACTCGCCTGACATCTTGATAGCCAGAGTATTAATAGCAATGCTGGGTACGCTGATGATGGTGAGCAAGGCCAAAATCGCCATAGTGTCTTTCCACGCTGTTGGCGTCATGACTCGTGCCATCAAAAACTGAAACAAGAAGGCAAGCGCGTTCACGCCGAATGAAAGCATGATCAGTACGATTTGATCTCGCAGCATGGGATGCTTGGCCAGTCGGAGAGCCTGGGTGATCCGTGAGCTACGGCGGACGGCAATTTCCTTGTCCAATCGACTACACCCGCTCATATTCTTTATACAGGCTCCAGAAATATCGTATTCCCACTGGGGCTATCGCGAAGGGCATGAGTTCCTTATCGCTAATCTTCCGTACGGTTCCCTGAATGTGTCGGCGTTTGGCGATGGTTTTGCGGATGTTCTGTGCATTCCACCATAAGGCGCCGAGAATGGCTCTGGCTTTTTCTTTGTCACCCCGAATCAAATACAGGAATGTCAGACCGAGGCAAATGGTTACGTGTATAGGAATGACTCGAACCATATGGCTCGGGCCGAAGTTCTTGATCATTGCCTGGAGCCTGTTTTTGAACGCGTGAAATGTCACAAACCCAGTGTTGAGTTTTTGCGATGTGCCGGCCAAGAGATGTTTAACTCTGGCGTCCGGCACGAAATGCACTTCGTAGCCGGACAACCAAATTCTCCAGCAGAGGTCGGTTTCTTCGAAATAGGCGAAGTACGAGTCATCAAAGGTTCCAATCTCATCCAGCAAGGAGCCACGGAGCACGATGCATGCGCCCTTTGCGGCGAAGATTGGAAACGGCTGGGTTAATCCTTGATCTTTTTGCAGATAGCCCCGGTGAAAAAGCATTCCGGTCCATGTCAGCCAATCGCCTATCGAGTCCAGCCTGCTTGGATCTTTCATCCAGAGCAGCTTGGGTTCGCAACACCCAACCTGAGGGTGTTGCTCCATGTAGTCCACTAAGAGCCGGAAGGCATCGGCTTCGATTTCAGTGTCTGAATTGAGGAAGCAGACAAACTCACCATCTGCGAACGGTAGAGCTTCGAGATTTCCACCCACAAAGCCAATGTTTTTGGGTAGATCAACGAGTTTTACGTTGGGAAATGATTCCCTGACCATAGCGGTAGACCCGTCTTGTGATCCATTATCAACGACGATAATTTGAATGGCCAGATACGAGGAGACCTGAAGAGATTGGAGGCATTTTTCCAGAAGATCGCAAGTGTTTAGGTTGACGATAATGATTGAAAGCAGTCCGGGTGTTCTCTTGCGTCCGATGCAAGTCGGTACAGGGCGCCCGGCACGCGGCGCGCTCGCCATCAGGCTGGAACTATCTCTGCCGGATCGGGCTTCCAGATCTTGATAGGTTTCACGATCTTTGTTGACGCCAGGCTACCGTGGAACGGCAACAGCAGCTTCGTCCGGTGAGGTTGGCACGAGTAAGGACTCATCAACTGGTGCCGTAGATCCACCTGCCGTGTGCAACGTCACTGGCAATTCGGCAACCCCAGTGTCTGGTTGGGACGCTCCATTTACATCGGTTTCAAGCTGGCTTTTCCGGAAGTCCAACATATGGCCTACCACGTACCGTGATCCTCGAACCACGTAGTAACGAAAATGGTCTCGACTCTTCACAGCGTGCATCAATTTTCGGCCCACATACCGTGGGGTGAGGAAACTTGTATATAAGGATTGAACGAGACCCATAATTTCGTCGGTTGGGATTGGTGATCGCAACACCGGTTCTCGCATATCAAACCTCTCCCAGTTTTCAGGGCCATCAAACCGGAGCCAATCGTTTGCCCGTGCCTGTGCATAAAGTTGTGTGCCGGGATACGGGATTACGATCGTGCCTTGGAGTGTGTTGATCCATCCTCGATCAAAAGTTTCACGGGTGAACTCGATGGTTCGACGTGCTTCATCAAAGGTTTCCCACGGATAACCAACCATGCAAGTCACATGGGGTTCGAGACCGGCTTCGCTAGCCCACTTGACCGATTCCCATTGCTGTCGAACCTCGGTGCCTTTGTTTAACAGGTCAAGCGATCGTTGGTTGGCGGATTCGATTCCATAAAGAATGAATCGAAAATTGGACTCGCCAAGCATTTCGTATTCAGACTGTGAGAGTGCATCGGCGCGCATGTTGCAACCCATCATGAGGCTCTTGTGTAGACCTCGTTCCTGATAACCCTCACAAAATTCTTTAAGCCAACGACCTACCGGGAAAGTTCCAGTGTCGTCAAAGACCTCTTCAACCCCGAGATCAACCAAGTGCTCTAGTTCATCAAGATAGTCATCAACCGGACGTACTGACCATGTCGGGAGCATGCTTGTCCAGGAGCAAAAAGTACACCCCCCCCCACCATGTCTCGGACCGCCTGGGACCTTCCTACGCCACCAGCAATCAGCACCGGTGGATCCGGTTGCCCATCCGTAGGTTCCCTTCTTGAGAAAGTTTCCGTTGCGGTAGGCATATAGTTCCCAGTTGACTAGACGGCGGTCGATGTGTGGCCGTACATCAACGACCACGGGCGGGCTTGGGTCAATCCCAGAATTTGCAATCGATGTTTCATCGTGGCGCCAAAAGACCCCTCCGCCAAGATCTTCTCGACCCTCAAGAAAGTTGGCGAGATTAAGAATCGCGAAGTCAAATTGACCACCACGGATTACGTAGTCAACAGGGCAAAACAGAAACGGTTCTTCGGGAAGTGCAGTTACGTGGTCTCCGACCAGTGCGATCTTCATTTCGGGGAAGCGTGATTTTAGATTGGTGATGGCGTCATAGACGGGAGGCGCGCTCGGGGTTTTTGTCTCGATCATCATGAGATCGGGCTGCGCCTTTTCGATTTCCGAACAATATGTGGCCCAGTCCCATCCTTCGGCAATCCCGTCCAACCAAACAGCGTCATGGCCGTTCTGATCAAGGAGTGTGGCTGCTAATGCGGGCAAGACTGGGAAGATCACAGTGGCGTTGTCGCCGACGAAACGATTCATGAGGCCGACGAGACCGCCACCGTCACTATGCCCCGTCGAAAAGACTTGATACTGGCGGTTCTGACTAAGGAGCGGTATCCCCTTATCACTTTGGAAAGGTGGGAAGCTGATCGCCACGTTCACGCGGTAATAATCTCCAGATCGGTTCGCCAGCCGTAGTAAAACGGGGTCTTCATTACAAGGTCCGTGTTACCGCGAGGCGTTTTGACCTTATGATCCTAGTACATGGTTGCAGCTGAACCACATTTATAGAGACATAATTTGCGAAAAATAAGCGCCTAACAACTTTATGGATTTGTCGCCGCGAGTTTCGACGTCATCGGAGATGTATGGTCTTGGTTTGCCAAAGATCGATGTCTCAATTGTCATTATTGCTGCTCGATTCTCAGCAGTTCTCGAAGAGTCATTGGCAGCGATCGCCGAACTTAGCGGTCCTGTCATTGAGACGATCGTTGTCCTGGATGATGTTTTTGAATCTGCTGACGGTACGGTTAGATACCTCGCGAGCGGACCAGTCGGGCCTGCCGAAAAGCGTGACATTGGTGCCAGGTCGGCTCGCGGCGATCTTCTTGCATTTATTGACGATGATGCTTATCCGAGCCCGGGATGGCTTTTGGCTGCAATGCCGCTGTTCGAAAACTTGGACGTGTGGGCCGTTGGAGGGCCTGGCGTGACGCCGCCTACGGACGGATTCCGTGCCCAAGTATCGGGATGGACGTATGCGGCCTGGATGGTTTCTGGGCCGGCCCGGTATCGATATGTTGCCCAGCCGGCCCGGCGTGTTGACGACTATCCATCAATGAATTTAATTGTGCGTCGTTCCGCGTTTGAAGAGGTTGGGGGTTTTGACAGCACGTACTATCCCGGTGAGGACACCAAGTTTTGCTTGGAAATAGTCCGTCGGGGTGGGCAGATCATGTATGACCCTAATGTGTTGGTATATCACCATCGTCGTCCTGTGATGCGTGGTCATTTACGCCAAATATCTGGATATGGATGGCATCGAGGATATTTCGCACGTGTGTTTCCGGAAACATCTCGTCGTGTGCCGTACTTCGTCCCAACCTTATGGGCACTCTGGCTCACCATTGGTGCAGTCTCTGTGATCTGGGTGGATCAGTTGCGGCTACTATATTTCCTGACTATTGGTATTTATGTAGCGGCCGTTCTAGTGTCGGTGGCCCTCGTAGTAAAGGATGCTGGCCGCTTCTGGCTTGGTGTAGCGGTGGGCCCGACGATTGTCTTGAGTCATCTGGTTTATGGATTTCGTTTTCTCGGAGGGCTTGCCAAATTTCGGCGCTAGGTATGGCCAGCAGAGACGGTGATAGTCACGTTGATCGTGTTCAAGCTATGACGAGTCTCTTCTGATATGTGTGGGATTGCCGGGATTTTTCATATGGATGGCGCGACGCCGGATGACTCCAATGCATTGGAGTTTATGCAGCGGTCTTTAGTGCATCGTGGTCCTGATGGACATGGATCGTTTGTAAGAGGTTCGGTGCGACTCACCATGCGTCGGCTGAGCATTATTGATGTGGAAGGTGGCGTACAACCCATCAACAATGAAACCGATACCGTCCATGTCGTCCTTAATGGTGAAATTTATAACTTTCAGCGTCTTCGTGAAACATTAGAGGCCCACGGCCACAGATTTAGAACGCATTCAGACACTGAGACGATTGTTCATGCATATGAGGAATGGGGGGATGCGTTCGTAGATCGTCTTGACGGCATGTTTGCGCTGGCAGTGTGGGATGAGTCTCGCCAACGGTTACTGCTTGCTCGTGATAGGGCCGGTATCAAGCCCTTGTATTTCGCAATAGCGGGATCCACGCTGGTGTTTGGCTCCGAACTTAAGGCCGTCCTTGCCAGCGGATATGTTGGCCGTGCTCTCGATTTCCAAGTGTTGGCACATTACCTGTCTCTCGAATACGTTCCAGCCCCGTCGAGCATCCTGCAAAGCGTCAAACGTTTGGAATCTGGTTGCACACTTGTGGCTTCGACCTCCGGTATCCAGACAAGTCGGTATTGGGATCTCGACTTGTCCCAATCCGAAAATAATCCTGTCCAGGGAAGCATTGCTGAGCATGCTGGCACCTTTTATGAGGTGCTGCGAAGCGCGGTTAGGCGCGAGATGGTTAGCGATGTACCTGTGGGTGTGTTGCTCAGTGGCGGCTTAGATTCGAGTGCTGTGGCGCTGCTTATGTCTGAGGTTTCCAATCATCAGGTGCCTTCATTTTCTGTCTCATTCTCTGAGTCGTCATATGACGAGAGTCGTTATGCGCGGCAAGTTGCTGATCATGTGGGGACCAAGCATTACGAATTACCGATGCGTCCGGATGACCTGGTTAATACGTTGCCCGTGCTTGCTGGAAATATCGACGAACCATTTGCTGATCCGTCGATTATTCCTACTTATCTCATAAGCCGATTTGCCCGTGAGCACGTGAAGGTTGTGCTAGGTGGCGATGGGGGCGACGAGATGTTGGCTGGCTATTCAACGTTGCAGGCGCATCGGATTGCGCCAGTTTATCGGTCTCTGCCTGCATGGATACGCCGAGGGCTAGTTGAGCCTTTCGTTGCGCGGATTCCAGTTTCCAACAGGTATTTATCACTCGATTTCTTGCTTAACCGGTTTATTCGCGGCGCCGATGCACCCCCGTATTTGCAGCATCAAATGTGGACTGGATCTCATTACGGGGAAGACCTGACAGCGATTCTCCACCCGGATATTCGATCGGAAATCGATGATTCGTGTTTTCACCAAATGCTTGCTGATATATCGGGTCGGAGTGGTGCTCAACATCTATTAAACCGTGTGCTGTACCAGGACTTCAAGCTATACATGGAAGGCGACATACTTACGAAAGTGGATCGGGCGAGTATGGCTACATCGCTTGAAACCCGTGTGCCGTTGCTAAACGTGGAAGTCATGACGTATCTCCAGAAGATCCCAATAGACTGGAAGCTGCGAGGTCTAACTAGGAAGTATTTGCTGCGTAAGGCAATGGAAGGACGTCTGCCTGCGTCGATTATTGGTCGACGGAAGCGTGGATTCAGTATTCCCATCGCCGCCTGGCTAAATAGGGAACTCCAACCGTTGGTTCGTGAATATTTAGCGGAGGACCGATTGGATCGCGAGGGTATTTTTTGTGGAGCTGAAGTCTCACGTCTTCTGGATCAGCACTCGAGTCACGTTAGCAATCACGCTAAGCGGATTTGGACGATTTTGATGTTTCAACTCTGGCGTGATCGATGGCTGGAGAATGTGTGACGGATCACAGAACCACGGGTTTGGCTCCCATTTCTATGAGCAGCAGTCGAGCAAAACACAGGCTTTTGCGTCGGCAACCTGTTTACGGTGTCAGTCGAGGTTGCTGACTTGATGATGAACCGATTGAATTCACTGGGGGCATTACTAATTGGCGTGGTTGTTCTAGTAAATCTACTAGCCATAGTTATTGCTCTTGGTATCAGCACAGTAGTGCTCGAAGAACCGTCAAACAGTCGTGCTCCGTCGTTCTATCGAGGATTCGTTGAACCCATCCGCCAGCGGGTTCGCGTGCCTGTTCTCGGCGCGGATCAGATCGGAGTCTTCGTGAAATCGGATGGAGATGGCCAAGCCTCGTCGAGAGTAATTTTGAGGGCCTACGACAATTCTTCGGGTGAGATTCTTTGGGAGGATCGGCACGAAGTGGCGGCTCGTGCACAGCCGCATCTTATTCATTTCAAGATTCCTCCAAACAGACGGGCTATCACGCAAATAATCGATCTGGAAATTCTTCCGGTGACCGCGGCAGATTCGTTTCTTGGTATTGGCATGAGCACTGGTGATCGCTATGCATTTAGTCAGCCACGGTTCTTAAGCGGTTCAGTCTCTGGTGAACGTTCACACCATGACTTGGTGTTCAGATTTGGTCGTCGAGTTTCAGGACCTGCGCTGGTTGGTGCGGTTGTTCGTGATGGCGGGTTTGGCCTTGGTGTCTTGATGTTGGTGGCAGCAGTCAGCGCTTTTTTGCTTGTGGTTGGAACGATGCCGGTTTTTGTAGCAATGCTTGTGGGGTTGGTTGCGGTTACGACGGTTATTGCTGGTGCTATCCATCTCTATACGTCGTTATCTGAACCAGTGGCATTTGGATTAGAGGTTCTCAGTCCTATGTGGCTGTTAAATCCTGGGGCTGGTATTGCGATCTTTGGATTCTTGGCGTTGGCCGTTGCCGGGACATTGCAAGGTCGTCGGTTTCGGTCTGGTAGCCAGCCGGAGTTACTGGATATGAAGGTTGGTGATCTTGCGATGCTTGGACTTCCGGTTGTGTGTCTAGCGTGGGCGGGCTGGCAGCAGCGGTGGGTTGCTGAGGACGCCTTTATTCATTTCCGAGTTGTATCAAATCTGCTGGCGGGCCACGGGCCGGTTTTTAATCTGTCCGAACGCGTCGAAGCTTCGACGAGTCCCGCGTGGGTCGGGTTGTTGGCTCTTGTTCGTCAGGGAGTGTGGTGGGACGTTGAGTGGATCGCGGTAATCATAGGAATGAGTGCGTCTCTAGTGGGAGTTTTGTTGGTGGGGATGTCGGCTCGAACTGTGGTTTGTCTGGCCCACCCACCCTCGAGTACCCCTCAATTAGTAATGCCTATAGGCGCTCTAGTTATTTGTGCGTTGCCTCCGTTTTGGGACTTTGCGACCTCAGGCCTCGAAACAGGTCTGGTGTATGGGTGGCTTGGAGCGTGTATATGCGGTTTAGTTAGAGCCGCGTCAAAATTCTCATCGAAGGATTCGGATCAGCGGTTGGACGATGTACAAGCGCCGATGTGGCTGCTTGTCCTGATTGGGCTAGGGCCCTTAATTCGGCCTGATCTTGCGGTATTCAGCGCCAGCTTTTTGATAGGGGTATTGGTGACGACAAAATCTCCAACGTGGAGATCTCTTCTTCGTGTCCTGAGTTTGATGGGAGCACTACCCGTGGCCTACCAAGTTTTTCGCATGGGTTATTTCGGGTCGCTTGTCCCCAACACAGCGCTCGCGAAAGAGGCTGGTGATGCTTTGTGGGTACGGGGTCTTGCCTACGCCTTTGATTTGGTTAATCCATATTTGTTGTGGGTTCCAATGGCTGCGGTGGTGTGGTGGGGTGTCGTTCTTGTGTGGGGGCGTTTGTGGAGGCGTGGATATAACCGACTCGCGCTAATCTTGGCCGTCAACGTGATGTTTAGCGTGATCTATGCGGTTTGGGTCGTCAGGTTCGGGGGTGGCTTTATGCACGGACGATTTCTGCTGCCGACAGTGTTTGTCTTGTTTGGTTCTGTGGGGGCGATGCTTCCGTGGCCCTCTATGGGTACAGCTCTTAAAAACTGGTCAGCGACTATTCCGGTTCTTGTCGTGGTGCCATGGGCGGTAGTTTGCGCTTTCTGGTTGCAATGGAGTCCAACCACCACAGGAGTGTTTGATGAACGAACATTTAACGTGGGACGCTCGTCGGGTTATCTGCATCCCATCACGCTTTCTGACTATGAAGATTGGCCATGGGCTCAAGATGCACGTCGACTGAACGAATTAGCTGCCGCAGGCAAAGGCTTAATTGCGTTGGAAGGGAAACTTGAGCAACCAGCGGCGTGGATTGCCCCACGACGTCCGTTTGGTGATCGGGTGATCAGTGTTCATCAAGCTATTGGCATGGTCGGGTTCGGGGCTGCTAGGGATGTTTGGATTATTGATGCTTTAGGTCTTGCTGATCCGCTGGCTGCACGCCTCCAACGTGATGTCATAGGTTTGCCATCCCACGAAAAACGATTGCCGGAAGCATGGGTTGTTGCCAGATTCGCTTCCTTGGACGATCGATTTGGAATACCGTCACATGAGGTTGACGCGGCGCGTCGCGCACTTCGATGCGGAGATCTTGCTCGTTTGTTGGAGGCAACGACAGCGCCTCTTACGCCAGAGCTTTTTGCCACGAACATACGCAATGCGTTTGGACTTTCGAGGCTCAGGATTCCGGCAAACCCTCTGGTTGCGGAAGAGCGATTGTGTTTAGGTGTTCAGTAGGCCGTGCTACAAAAGGTCCGTAGGCAAAAGCAAATTTGTGTCCCCGACCCAATGTTAGGGTTGTTTGAAGGATATGCTTTGCCGTGTGACGTAGTAGGCGGAAAGCCAAAAAACTGCGCTAGGGGAGATCTGAGGTGATCGCTGGTGTCTCACTAGTAATTCCTGCTTTTAATGAAGAGTCGGCAGTTGCTGATGTGGTGACAAGGTTCCGATCGGAGCTTGATGCTACTGGGTGCACATACGAAGTCATCGTTGTAGATGATGGTTCTACGGATGCGACGGCTCGTTTGGCCAAGGAGGCTGGAGCCTCCGTCGTGTGTTCCCCGCAAAACCTTGGTTATGGTCTTTCACTCCGGCGTGGGATTATGGCCGCAAAATTCGATTATGTGATGATCTGCGATGCCGACGGGACTTATCCATCAGAGTCTGTCGGAGAACTTACGCGTATGGCCGAGCATATGGATATGGTTGTGGCGGCGCGTACTGGCCGGCATTTTAGGGGTCGTGGGCCTCGGGCGATCGCTCGTGCCGGGCTCCGATTGTTCGCGAGTTTTGTCGTGGGTCGTTATATTCCCGACGTGAATTCCGGATTCAGAATTTTTCGTAAGTCCGATTGCCTCCGGTATTTTGGAATTCTAAGTCCTGGTTTTAGTTTTACGACCGGTTTGACGCTGGCAATGATGAGTGATGCGCGAGCTGTAGCCTTCGTTGCGGTCCCGTATGCTGCTCGAATTGGAAAGTCCAAGGTGCGGCCACTTCGAGACACGATGCGCATTGGGCAAGTTCTTGTTCAAGCTATGGTTCGACACAATCCCGTCAAACTGTTCTTCACAATAACGGCTGGTCTATGGTCGCTTGGGTTAGCACCGTTTGTTGTCTGGGTGCTAACAGGGTCAGCAATCGCGGCTTCGGCAACGATTGCTGTTTTGCTCGTGGGTGTGCAGATTTTCTGCTTAGGGTTGTTAGCCGAAGCCCTGCGTGCACGCGGTGGTGAAGTTTGACAGGTGGTTGTCTCCACTGACGGGTCTAGTTGAGGCCAAGTACTAGCTTTCCAAACGGGGCTTCAGAGCCCACCGTAATAGCGAGGCATGTTGCTGCGACGAAAAGTGTTATTGCTAGGGTTGTGCTTGGATCAATCCTGCCGACGATAGCGCGAACCGCGAGTAACACCGAGGCGATTGCGATAGAAAACCCGAGCAGACCTATCACGCAAACAAGTATTACCACTGAAGCAACTGAAGGTCCTTTTGCGTTTGATGCTGCCTGGACAGTGTTGTGAATCACGATTTCTGCCCACGCTAGTGGTCGGGGCAGGGTGGGACTTCGATAGACCATGAAGCGCAGATCCTGACCTTGGACATCGATGCTATCCAAATCAAGAAGGTCGCCATATGGATAGAGATCCTCCCTGAAATAATCCACATAAAGGTGGCTTGTGGGGACACTCAGAATTGATTCTAGGCGTACATAAAGTTGGTCGTTCTCGTGAGTCAGATTTGGAGGGAAGAGCAGTCGTACTTGCCAGCTTCCCGATTGTTTGAATACGGCGATGTGTGACGCAAGAGATTTTCCGTTTCTGGGTTTTGTTAGGAGGTCAAACTTAACCCGCACGAACTCGCCGGGTTCAACCTTTGTGTGTAGCCAGACATCTACACGTGATATCGAGTCGGTTGGTGCGACGAAAGTCTGACCTTTGACACCACTCAATACTTGAGTGCGAAGAGGTGAAAACTCTCGGGAAATTTCAAGGACGGGTATATGAACAGGTTGGGCAGCTAGAAATATGATCCAAACGGCGGATATTCCTGCTACTACGACCTTTGTAGCTGACCAAAATCTCAGTTTCTGAATCAGCGGACGGCCCCCCAGGCAAGAACGTCTGGTAGAAGGGTCTGCACGAAATACGCCCCATTCGCCATCAACATGACAGGGACTGTTAGCAGAACCAATGCTTCCCCGGGAACGTTTCGGGGAACTATCGCTGAGAGCCCTGCAATGAGCAAGATCACGAACGGTACAAAGGTGGGATAGACGTACCGACCATGGAGAGCGACGTCTACCGTATAACTGCTCCAGAAGTTCACGGCCCACAGACCTAAATGAAGTACGCCCATGATCAGCAGAATCGGCGGGCGATCAGGGATGCGAATGCGTTTTCTGTTTCTGGACAGGTTAAGCATATGGCCGCCCATCGCCAAGATGAGCAATGAGCCAAAAACCAAGTAGGCCGCGCCAGGAAGTTTCATCTTTTCAAGTCCGTAGCCACCCCAAAATGTTGAGAATGTTTCAGCGATCCAGTTTGTTTCCTGCACGAACTCAAAAATATTTAAGCCTCGGGCTCGCGGAGGAATAGGGGCCCCTCCAGATGCATTAACAGCAGCTTGTGTGATCTCGACTCCGATCGGATCGCCGTAAAGCATCCAGTTTCGGACGTACCACCAGCCCGCGATGGTGGCGGTGATTGTGACGAGTACGATGGCCAAACGTATCAATCTGGTCGGATAGCGTGCCAGTTGCCAAATTGTTATTGCGGCCACGGTGGGGAAAATAAGGAACCCGGTGTACTTATGGAGTGCTACAAGGCCGAGAGCGACACCTAGCAGTACTACATCCCGACGAGCGAAATCCGATTGGGATGCTCGAACCGTCGTATAAACAGCGAATGTCCCCGCCGCAATAGCTGGCGTGTCATTCGTGTAGTAAGAATGGACAAGTGTGAACATTGGGATTGTGGCCATTACAACCACACCCCATATGGGGGCGACCGGTATGTGAGTGAAGACTCGTCTTAGCGTTAGGAAGGCAAGCCACAGCGTTACAGGGTAGAGGGCCACATTAAACAATCGAGCGATGTGGAAGTTAAGGTCGTTGGATGCTGAGCCAATTAGCATCAAGATTTGTGCTACGACCACGGCAAACATGTTTGGTGTGATCTCATGTGCAACTTGGGCTCGAACCGGACCTCCGGCAAATCGACCAGGCCCGTAGCCTTCAAAGATCGGAAGGCCACCGTTAGTAATCATTTGGTGCACAATCCGGAAATGCTCAGCTTCGTCGGGCCCCCCAAGGCCTGGAAGTCTCACGAACGACCAGAGAAGCGCATTGAGTGTGGCTAGAAGAATTACCGCAAGCGCTAGGTTTCTCTGTGTTTGTGCATTAAGTGCTTGGGCCGTGACTCTTTGATTTGGAGATTTATCAGGTAAGGATGCGTTTAGATCCATCACAGGATTTGGTTCTTATGGCGTGGGATCGAACTAGTGACTTCAGGACATGTGGGTTTCGTTTTAGAGCTGTCCCGGTTCCGGTATATCTCTGGACAATGCATTAGGAGAACGGCCTAGTCGAAATTCGGCCGATACGAGCCGTGTTTGTCGGGGCCGAAGCGCTGAAGACGCCACCACACCATGATTGTTTCAATGAACATTGCTGCGATTGTGGTGACGCGGATCGAGCTTGGATATTGATCCCGAACTATGACTGGAGCTTCAGAAATCTGTCGAAATCCGAGTCGTCGAGCAAGCGCTAACGCTTCAATGTCGAATGCGAATCCTGCTGTCCGAACATGTGGGAACACTTGTTCAACCATTGATGATCGATAGACCTTAAGCCCTACCTGAGTGTCTCGGACAGCGAGTCCGAAAAGTATGCGTGTGACTAGGCGGTAGCCCCAACTATAGATTCGACGAACTAACGGGTACTCCACTATCGAATCCGGGTGGAGCTTTGATCCGACCACGATATCGGCGTTGGAAGCGACGTAATGTTGATACGCGTCGATCAGGCATTGAGGAGGTATATCGCCTCCGCCATCCAGAAATGCTCGGCATCTTCCACCGACCGCTAACAACCCTCTGCGTACGGCATTTCCTTTTCCAGCATTCTCTTCAAGGACCGCGATTCTTAGTCGCTCATGTTCAATGGCTTCCAGCGTGGCTGCCGAGTTGTCAATGTCTCCATCCACCACAACCAGAACCTCATATTCACAGTCGAGACTATCCAGGGTTGCTAAAACATCTTTCACCTGTGATCCGATAACACTTGCTTGGCGATAGGTAGGAATTACTACGGAGAGTTCGGGAAGTTTCTGGGTAGGCGTGTCGCCCTGCTCAAATGTTCGCAAGGAGACTCTTGGAGATACTGAAGAGTTTTCCGGAATTGCCATGTTCAAGTCGGTGAACAGTTTTGCACGTTCGCAACCAGCCCAGTTTCTAGCAGATGTCACGCATAGACACGGCGATGATACGAGACCATTGTTCGTGCTGACGCGGAAAATCCGCTTGTAGTTGTCTGGTAAGTCGTTCGGTTTGTCACCCGGCGAGCCACCCACCGTCAATTGGGATCACGACACCGGTAACGTATGCCGAGGCTGCTGAGGCGAGAAAGACCGCGGTTCCGGCCATATCCTCAGGTTCGCCGTGTCTTCCCTGCGGGATGCGGCTCATAAGCCACGAACGGGTTTCCGGGTCCTCAAAACGTGGTCGCGTCAGCTCCGTATAAACATATCCAGGCGCAATGGCATTTACGGTAATTCCGGATTCCGCGAACTCGACGGCTAATGCTTTGGTGAGTTGTGCAACACCGCCTTTCGTAGCTCCATAAACCGAGACGGTGTTAAATCCAAGAAACGATGTGAGCGAAGCCGTGTTGATTATTCGTCCATAGCCTTGTGGCGACATAAGCCGAACGCCGTGTTGGCAGGCAAAGAAGAGGCTCCGGAGATTCAAATCAGCGACCTGATCCCAGTCGTCTGGTGTCACATCGAGGAGAGGCTTGCGAAATCCTGTGCCAGCGTTGTTGAAGAGAATGTCGAGCTTGCCAAAGTCAGACTGGACTTGTTCGAATACAGCACTGAGTTCATCAAGATCAGCCAAGTTTGCCGGAATACTAATTGCTTCGCGTCCTAGGTTTTTGGCTTCTGCGCAGACCTCGTCAAGTTGTTCTCTTGATCGGGCGGCAACGGCAATATCGGCGCCAGCCTCGGCAAGGGCTATTGCGATGGCTCGTCCGATCCCGCGTCCGGCACCTGTCACAAGCGCTACCCGTCCGGATAGGTCAAATGGATTAGCGGATAACTGCGTGGTCATTGGTAGTTCCACAAGTAAGGGCTGTACGACAATATCAGGCCAGTTGAGTAGGCGTATGTTTGTGGTGCCAAATCATGGGCTTACTCGCAGTGCCACGCAGATGTGGTTGCTCAGATTATTGTCCTCTTAAGTATTTGTAATTCGCATCGTTGGAGCGAGCCGCGCAAAATGTATCTGGTTTTATTCCATGCAGGTTCTTGTTATGGCTTTGCTCTCTCCCGGAGAAGTCGCTCCTGATTTCAGCCTGACGGCCACTGATGGTTCGGTGGTCAAGCTGAGCGAGCGTCGCGGTAGTCGTGTGGTGCTGTATTTCTATCCGCGCGATGACACTCCGGGATGCACTATTGAGGCGTGTAGTTTTCGTGACAATCTCTCTGACCTTACATCCCGTGGCGTTCAAATCTTCGGCGTGAGTGATGACAGCGTGGCTTCGCATGAGAAGTTTTCGGAAAAGTACGATCTCAACTTCCCGCTACTCGCGGATACCGAACACGGAATGCTTGAGGACTATGGAGCATGGGTGGAGAAAAAACAGTACGGTCGTGTTTTCATGGGTACGCAGCGCATTACGTATCTTATTGGTCCTGATGGGAAGATAGAACACGTATGGCCTGATGTTGTTCCTAAGGATCATGTGGCTGAAATTCTAGAGGTGATTGACGCCTAGTCGGAGCTGATTCTTTAATTAACCTATTTCCGACATTGGCCCACATAGCTCAGTCGGTAGAGCGCGTTCTTGGTAAGAA
>DJHK01000015.1:0-84030 GCA_002433065.1 Chloroflexi bacterium UBA6622 | reverse complement strand
GTTCTTGGTAAGAACGAGGTCTCCGGTTCAAATCCGGATGTGGGCTCCATGCTAGGTATTTATTGCATTCCCGTTGGATACCGGTGTGTTCGCCGAATTTCTGGTAGTTCCCGGTTTGGATGTTTTGGCATGAAGGCCAGCCTGAAAAGGTGGTTGACGTTTATCGGTTTTCAGCCTAAGCACTTGGGAAATGAGCCTTTCACACACTGAAGTTTTCTGTATCACGATCTGCGGTGGTGGGCGCTAAGCTACAGGATGTCTGAAGTCCGGTCAGGGATCGTTGGATATGCCTAATTACGAAATCCGCGAACTGCAAAAGCAAATGAAGGTTTATGCCGATGGCCAGTATGTGGCTGCTGTGCAGGAGGGGAAATTCCGACCGTACGTTTATCCTTTTTTCACGCCGGCAGGCCACAATGTGTTGCAAATCGCCCCGGCTGATCATTTACATCATTTAGGCATATGCGTGGGCCATGAGTTTGTCAGTAGGTTGGTAGATGATGCTGAACTTGAGACGAGTGATCGCAATGGGTGGGAGCAATACCAGCCCTATGCTGGAGGAAGGACAGCTCGTGGATCTGAAGCCGTAGATTTTTGGGGGACAGAGAGTTTTCTGCTTGGTCCCTTACCAAGGATTCTCGTTCGGTCGACTAATACCGAGGTGGGCGAGCGCGGTGTTAGCTTCGATCAGGAGATCGAATGGCGCGATGCGGAGGACTATCTCCTTTTGTGTGAACGTCGTCGCACTACGGTTACGGCAGGTTCAGACGCAAACATCATTGATCTCGTGACGAATCTCGAAGCACCTGGTTATCCCGTCGAGTTAAGGAAAGCGAAGGATGCCGGGTTGCTTGTTCGTGTGGCTGACCAAATTGATGTGCTTGATGGAGGTCGAATTGTTAATGCGGAAGGTCGTGAGAACGAAGAACAAACGTTTGGCCGGGTTTCGGCATGGGTGGATTATTCGGGCCCTGTGACGCGTGATGCGGTTGCCGGGGTCTCGGTCTTTCCTATTCCTGAATCGGATGGCCATCCATGGCACACACGAGATTATGGGCCCATGTGGATTAATCCTTGGCAGCATGAGCCCATGACACTTCACCCTGGGCAGACGTATACGATTGGGGCCCGTTTCGTGGCCCATGATGGATCTTGTGAAGACGCTGACGTCGCTCGCCTTTTTCGTGGGTTTCGCGAAGGCCGCTAGGGCGGGCTGGATGACGTGGGTTGGCATTCAGATATCAGGCGGTTCAAAGCCGAGCATTCGGGCCTTTACGTAGGGACGATCGTGTTCGAAGCGGAACCTATGTCGTATTAGAATCCCGTCGAGCTAGACACGCGGCTTTTTTACATGCCGGGAGCAGCGACCATGAGTCAAGATTTCACAATGTACGTGGGCACGGTTGGCGGCGGCTTGTCTGTGAGCTCGGATAGCGGCGCAAACTTTCAACATATGGGGATGCGTGGCACTTTGCCGCCGTCAGAGTGTGATGTTCGTGCGGTGACCGTCTATCCCGACAATCCTGACCGTGTTCTTGCTGGCACTAATGCTGGCGTGTACCGCAGTGAGAATCGTGGGCAGTCGTGGGAATTACTGGATTCGCAAATGAACACTGAGTGGCCGGCACAGTCGCACCGGACGTCTGATCAATGGCCATTGCAAAACGTCGAAATATGGTCGGTGACCGTTGATCCGGTTGACACCCAGACGATATTTGTTGGCGCGAGACCTGGGATCTTTCGTTCAAAAGATGATGGTAGGACCTGGGAGGAATTGCCGTTGAATGTTCGAATGGATGGTCCAATCGGAACACCCCGAACGACGATTGTGCTGGTTGATCCGAGAGATCATCGGACTGTCTGGGCTGGAACTGAAGTCGATGCTGTTTACCGAAGCACCGATGGTGGTGATTCGTGGACGCGGATGCCCGAGGTTGGTCCCCAGCGTATGGCTGGCGATATCCACGGATTGGCCATTAAGCCGGGTGATCCTGCAACGACGTTCTGTACCACCCCGCATGGTTTCTCGACGAGTACGGATGACGGTGCCAGTTGGGACTTGCACGAATTTCCCAAGTTTCACGAACCAGATTGGAAGCCTGGTGATGGGTCGGCCTATTGCCGAACTATTTTTATGAAAACTGATAATCCTGATGTCATGCTTGTGGGTACGGGCAACACGATTCCTGGAGACATAGGGGCGATTCGTCGTAGTTGTGACGGAGGAAAAACGTGGGTGGTGCCTAAGCTCGCGGTGACACCCAACTCTGTCCTGTACGGGTTTGGTTCTCATGCCCTGATACCCGATACGATTGTCGCCCATACGGTGAACGGCTATTTGTATTTGAGTAATAATGGCGGCGAAACGTGGGATAAATTGCCTAAGGAATTTGGTCATATTCGAGCGGTAGCGGTGAGTCCCAACTAGGCTCACGCTCTAGCGATGTTTCCGCGCCGGTAGGAGGAGAAATTGCAACGATCGAGGTTCTCACGAAGGTTCGTTCTGGTCGCAGGTGTTAGCTCGCTTGCTACTTTCGGGACGGGCGGAGCCGTGGTTTTTGCACGAGCCATTGACCGTCGCAAACGAGGCCGGGGAAAAGATGTTGTTAGGCGCAAGGTACGGCTGGCGGTTGCCAACGGTGAGTTGACCCGGGAACAGGCCGCTGAGAAGCTCCTGGCATGGCGAGACGGTCATGACAAACGGAGCAAGAAACCGGCTGGTGAAGCAATCGAGACCAAGCTTCGCGCTGCGGTGCAGGATGGCAGGCTAACCCGGGAACAGGCTGCTGAGAAGCTTCGGGAACGGCGAGACGGTGATAATAAAAGGAGTCGGAGACCTACTCCTGAAGAGATGGAAACTAAGCTGCAGGCGATGGTGGCCAATGGTTCGATTACGCAGGAGCAGGCGGACAAGAAGCTTGAATTCACCCGATTGAAGAGTTCTGAGAAGCTTTCATCTCGATAGAGTTTGAGGCGTTGATGCAATCTGCAGCTTGGACATCACGTTCGGTTGCCAAGTGCTTGATCCTGGCAATTGTTGTTGCACTATTTATCGGTACCTCTGGCTCAGCCGCAGCCAACGATCCATCTTGGCGCTATCTTTCGGCTTCAATTGAGCAGAGCAGGCACTTTAGCGAGACGGATCACAACGTGTCCGATCTGCGCCTGGCAGTGTCTTCTGGCGGTTCAGTTGATGCCTCGTTTCTTGGCTTTTTCAATCGCACTGGCGGACTTGAGCGGTGGGGTCTTCCGATGTCAGAAGCATTCGAAGAATTTCCCGGGGTGTTACGTCAATTCTTCAAGAATGGAGTAATGGAGTTCCGGGTTGGTACGGGAATGCAACGGACGCTCGTGTGGGAATTTTTCGGGGGCGGGTTGGCCGGGTCACTGGACATGGGGGTTGAACCCGGGACGCACAACGATTATCGAGGCATTGATGTTGGGCCATGGCAACACAAGGTCTCGAACTTTGGTACTGACGGTACGAGGACTGGCTTTCTTGATATGTTTCAGCGACTTGGAGGGGTTGAATCTTTGGGGTTTCCGAAAACGGAGGCCCGTAGGGATCGAGTTGGCAGTGTTCGGTTAGACGATACGTCCGTACGGGTTCGTCAGTACTTTCAGGCTGGCGTTCTTGAATACGATTCTGCATTAGGACGGTCCTCGATTCTCCCGTTGGGACAAATGCTGCGTGATCGGTTGTACCCTGACAGTGGATGGATGTCGTTGTTGGCTTTCCGACGAACAGGCCCTCATTACGCAGGAGGTTCGGTTGACAGCCGATTGCTGGGCCATGCGGTGGTTCCAGCGCTCGCTAAGTCAATTGATGGAGCCCTTGTGGGTCGCGGTGAACACTCCTACGCTATTGCCTATCACCCTCAACGCCATGTTTTTTACGCCGATGGGTGGTACGTGCTGTATTACGACGGGGGAACGGGCGCAGGCGGAGCCAGCGGGGTGGTCGCGTATTCCAAGAACGGAACATCGTTTGGGAATCGGGCGAAAGTAACCCACGGCCACACGGGTCCGGGTATGTCGATGCACTATATCGACGGTACGGTCTACGTGCTGTATTCCGACAGTGACAAACGTCGTGTTTATCTACGTGTTGGTCAGCCCAATAACGGCTCTATCAATTTGGGTGAGCCTATTTTGGTCGCGGATATGGTCAAGTCGTTCGGGGCTTACTTTGCGACGTTAGCGGCAGGGCCTGACGGGCTGCCGTGGATCCTTATCCGTAGCTTCGATGCTCAGCCTGGAACGGGTGTGCTGGTAAGCCATATCTGGCTAACCCATCCCAAAACCGTTTCTTTGGATGAATGGACTTCGCCATTACGAATTACTACCGAGGCGGAGGCCGTGGATACGGGTGCAGGAGCTAGCGGTTCGCTGGCTTTTGCTGGCGACCAGATCGTGATCCTGTATTGTGCTGGTGAGCGGTGTCATGGGATTACAGGACCTTCGTTTGCTCTCGACAGGCTCAAGCATGTTGTCCTTGATGAGTATGCAGGAACTCACGATTACGGTATTCAGGCGAACGGCGAACAAGTGGTCGTGGTGTACGCAGGACGTGGCGTCGGTCAGCAAAGCCGGGCACAGGTGATGAAATATCGCACTTGGAGTTCTGTAGGCGGTTGGACGGCACCGATGGTAGTTGATCAAACTAATACGCATGCGACGGCACTGAGCGTCGACTCGTCAGGAAATGTGTGGTCGTTTTACGCGCAGGGCTCATCAGTTTTGTATCGGGTCAGGCGAGCAGATGGTGACATCTTTGATCCAGCTCGTTGTGCGGTAGCGCCGAGGCCACTTGAGCGGGCAGCTTCGCATTGGCTGGCCGCAGGACATGGGAGTCTTGGTGGGCTGACAGGGTTGCTCTGGGTAGAGCGTCCGGCGGATCGTTTCGAGGTTAAGTTTAAGGTGCTTGATCTTTCAGATCCGAAAACGGACGGTGATTGTAGTGAGCGTTCTGTCCCGGTTCCTGTGCCTGTCACAATGCCTCAAGTGCATCATGTTCGTTCAGGCGACACTCTTTCTGGCATAGCTGGATCTTACAAGGTGAGTCTTGCGCGATTGATCCAGGTCAATGAGATTACGAATCCTAACCAGATAGCTGTGGGTCAAATTCTTCGATTGCCTGAGAGTTAGTAACGAGGTTGATTTTCGAGGTGTTCCGTTGACCGGTCTCGGACGGTGATATTGGCTGCTCGGCCCCATAGGCGATCGATCTTGCTCGCTTTCGCCGTATATGCGGTCGCTACCGTAACGGTGTTTCCGCTGTCCGTGCTTATAGAGCCACAAAAGATTTTCTACGGCAACGTAGACAGTTTGTTGATTCTCGCCACGCTTGAATGGGAGCGGGTCGCGCTGCTGACTGACCCAACACGACTTTTCGACGGACTTGTGTATTTCCCTTTCAAAGGGACGATGTTCTTTACCCATCTGATGCTTGGTGCGCTTCCTGTGTATATGCCGGTGGCCACTTTTTTTGGTTCGAGCGTAGGCTTCGCGGCGCTGGTGCTCTTGACGCCGGTGCTGAATGCCATGGCTATGTTTGGAGCGGGTTGGTTCTTGTTAGGACGGTGGTGGCCGGCTTTCATCGCTGGATTTGTATTTGCATTCAATCCCTTGCAAATGCACTACACGCAGTTTGCGCATCTGGCCGTATTTTGGTGGACGCCGTTGGCAATAGCGTCTTGGTTTTGGTTCATAAAGAAACCCGTGTGGTGGAAGTTTTCTTTGGCGTGGTTTCTCGTATTTATCCAGTTTGCAACTGGTGTGTATCTTGGATTTATTGCCCTGACCTGTCTTCTCTCATTAATTGTGGCAGCTGTTTTTGCAGGACAAGTGCCATGGCGTGATGGACGTCTCGTTGCGAAATCGCTTGTGGGTGCAGGTGTTGCAGCGGCTCTGTTTGTTCCACTTTTGTCAGGCTATCTTGGATTCTGGCTTGATCACCGAGAAGTTCGTTCGTTAGCAGAAGCCAGCGGACTATCGGCACGGATCCAGGACTATATGAGCATTGCGAATCAGGAGTTGCGGTGGTACGAGGCGCTGGGAAGAGACCGCGGTATTTCCAGTCTTGGGGTTCCGGGAATTTCCGCCGTGGTGATGGCTGTGCTGGGCATATTTTTCGGTGTTCTAACCCCGGGTCTTCGGTCTGTGATCACGTCGCTTGGTTTGTTTGGGTGTGTGCTCTTTGTGTGGTCGTTAGGGCCGGATCTGTGGTGGAACTATGAGCGGACCGGTGTTGTATTGCCATACGCGTGGGCACATGCGCACCTTCCAGGATTTGCGGTCATACGAAACCCTGCATTCCTTTCACTTGGGGTCATGGTCGCCGTGGCCTTTTTGGCGGCAATGGGTATTGATCAGGTGCAACGCAGGGTGGTTCGCTGGCGATGGTTAGTCACGGTGATTGGTTTGTTAGGGATGAGCTTGCTTGTGGGCGAGTTTGCCCGGACCCCGACGATCATTGGGTCTATTCCAGAACGTCTGAACCTAACACGGGCAATGCAGGTGGTTCCGAAGTCGCCGTCCGTTTTTGTACCTGTTGGCAGCGAATTCAACAGCAGCGAGCCCAACGTCCAGCGGCTCTGGTGGTCAGTGAGAGGCTCGCGTGTTGCATTGATCAACGGCTACTCGGGGTTTGAGCCCCAAGGATCAAAGTATCTGGCCAGGCTAGTTGATTTTTCAACAGATGGAACGCGCAAAGAGGTCATTGAGGCGCTGCGGATTCTCGGTGTACAAACGTTTATTTTGGATCGTGGTCATATGACGGATGAGGAGATTGACCGTTGGGGCCACGCGCTGGGACGGGTCGATGCCTCTCCACGGTATGCGAGTACAGATCGATTTGTTGTCCAGCACATTGGAGGCACAACGCCGCGCTTTCGTGCGGGATGGCAACAGATTGATGCTCGAATGGTTGTCGAAAGTGCGATCGCCAGTGAACGGATTCTTGTTCCGTTCGTGCTCGTGAATACTGGATCGGTTGCCTGGCGGCCTATCGGACGACCGGTTGTACAGCGTGCAGAGATTTCTTGGCGATTGCAGGGTAGTGGTGAAGATGCCGTTCGTGCCGACATATCCATTCTTCCCCCACCGGTTATTCCGGCTGGCAGCGTCTCACAGGTTCTGCATCCAGTATCAGTTCGTGTGCCCGAAGCTCCAGGAATGTATGACGTGGTGGTTCGAGTTGATGGATTCGAGTTGATCAGGACTTCGATTCGTGTTCGTGCGTCTGGCTCGAAGTTGCTTTCGCCTGACCTGCAGGCTGAGGTTCGGTTGTACACGTCGAACGCGTGTGTGCGGAGTGGGGAGCGTGTGGTGATTCAGGCCGAAGTCATCAATACCGGGGCTATTGCGTGGGATGCCCAACATCGTCTGGGTTTCCGGTGGCTGGTTCCAGATGGTCGGTTTGTGATGGATGATCTTGATGCGTTGGAAGGAAGGCTTACGGTCTCTTACGACGAGCAGGATTCGCCATGGATTCAAATCCCACCAGGAAGTGGATATTTGTTTGAAGGTCCTATTCCAACGCCCATAGACCCGGGTACGTATAAGGTGCGTGTAGGCATGGTGAAGGAACAGGTGCGATGGTTTGGCAACCAAACGGTTTCAGTGTTAGTTCGACCCTCGGGGGATCCGTGTCAATAGGTTGCGGTTCTATTGCAAGTCTGGAACGTCGGTTGTCATAGCATTAGGGGCCTCGGTTTCGTCGATCGCTGCTACAGGAGTGGGGTGACACATGGGCGCAGAATTAGTTGGAGTGGTTACTACTCTGATCATCGTCGTTGGGCTGCTGGGCTCGGCGGGTTACTTGATTTCTCAGGTCCGGTCCCAGCGATCCCTTCGATTTTCGCTCGCTGGTTTTCTTGTGGTCTATGTGTACGTTGCGGCTTTTGCTGGAATGTTAGTGACGGCTATTGGAGGCTCTCAAGCGGTCAATGCAGGTTTGAGCAAGATCATCAGTGCGGAATTCAGTTATGGGCGAGAGGTGATAAGGGAGCCATCCCTCGCTGAGTCTGAAGCTTTGGGATTCTCAAATACGGATAGTCAAGCCGAAAGATCACAGATCCTTGATGATGCACGAGGGCTGCAATCACGTATTGACCGTGAAAACCAACGACTCGATATCGACTTCCGCGTGGGTTTGTGGCAGGGCTTAGCATTAGCGATCACCGGTGCTGTGATCTATGGGTTTCATCTTGCGGCTCGACTTCTCCTCGGTTCGGTCGGGCGGATGCGTGAATTACGGATGGGATATCTGTGTGTGATGCTCGCAGTGTTTGGATTGGTAAGCATTCTCTCGATCCCGGCTGCGGTTGCGGAAACTATGGAACATCTGGTGCATATCACCAGCATTCATAACCCGGATGATTACGTGCCGGCGGCGGGACCGGTCGTGGCCAACGTAATTGTGTTTACTCCGATCTGGTTGGTGGTACTGGTGTTGCTAATACGACAGGTGCGGCGTACGAATTAATTTAGGATGCCGGTCACGGTCTTGGATTAGCGAACCAGGACTAGGGCGAAATATGTTGCTGTGACTAAAGAGCTGAGTGTGAGCTTCATCCGCCGCCTCCAGAACCAGCGCGAACACCAGGTTCGGTCATGGGAGCAGGGTCCAGAGCCTCAACCAGTTCATCTTCTGACAATTCTGTTAGGCGGCGAGCGACGGTTGGTACTGTCTCACCGGTAGCTACAGCAGTTTTGGCTATTTCGGCAGCTGCGGCGTAGCCGATTGTCGGTGCGAGCGCGGTGGCTAGCATGGTGTTTCGTTCTAGCCAAAACTTAATCATTTCGTCGTCAATTTCGAGCCCATCCACACCCTTTTGGGCGAATGCGCTCGATCCAGTAGTGAGGATCTCAATTGATTGGCAGAGGTTATGGGCGATGATCGGCATCATCACATTTAGTTCAAGTTGGCCAGCCGTGGCTGCCGAAGCGATGGTTTCGTCGTTTCCGAAGACCTGAAAGCTGATCATGTTGAGACATTCAGCCATAACAGGATTCACTTTTCCAGGCATGATTGAAGAACCGGGCTGTACGGGGGGCATTCGAAGCTCCGATAGACCTGTTCTTGGGCCTGATCCTAGTAAGCGAAAGTCATTGGCAATCCTGTTTAGATCAATAGCAAGGGTTCGTAGCGCACTCGATAACTGCGAAAATCGACCCATGCTTTGCATCGAGTAAAAGTAGTCTTCCGGAGCCTGAATCTGGAAGCCCGTAAGGTCAGCTAGCACATCGATGATATGCGTTCGGTAGCCCGGCTCTGCGTTTAGCCCGGTTCCTACCGCGGTACCGCCAATGCTAAGTTCTCCGACAGGAATAGCTGCTGTCTGGATAGCAGTCGAGTTTCGACGAATTGCTGCAGCGTATCCCCCAAACTCCTGGCCAAGGCGTATAGGTGTGGCGTCTTGTAGGTGAGTACGTCCAGATTTGACAATGTGGTCCCATTCGGCTGCCTTGGTTTCAAGGCTTGTGCCAAGAGTGTCCAGAGACGTATCGAGGTCTGGTAGTAGTCGTAAGGCTGCTAGAGCTATGGCTGTGGGGATTAGATCGTTGGTTGACTGCGCCATGTTGACGTGGTCATTAGGATGAATTGGGTCGTAGGTTCCACGGGCGTGGCCCAGGATTTCGTTGGCGCGGTTTGCAAGGACTTCATTAGCGTTCATGTTGTGGGAGGTTCCAGCACCCGCTTGAAAGACGTCTACGACGAACTGATCAGCGTGCTCTCCAACTAATACTTCGTCTGCTGCGCTTACGATTGCGTCGGCTAAGTTTTCATCAAGTCGACCGGTCATTTTATGTGTGACTGCTGCTGCCTTTTTTATCAGCACGGTAGCCCAGACAAACGCAGGATGGGGGCGGAGTCCGCTAATCGGGAAGTTTTCAATTGCCCGTTGTGTTTGGACTCCAAAAAGGGCGTGGTTTGGTACCTCCAGTTCGCCTAGGGGATCCTGTTCAATGCGAGTGGTCATAATTTGAGCGGTCCTTTCATGTGCCTTCTTGACCAGGAGCATGTTCAAGTCCTCGAATTGTGTCGAGGTCGACATTTTTGCCTTGGGTTAGCACTTGAAATCGCCCAAGGTCGGAGGGTGATACTAGCTGAAACACCGCTTCACGCTCCGCTGCATATTCAGCCACAGTTAATTCTGATTGCGTTTGGATGTTTACCAGATGGTCGCCAATGCCAAGGGCGCTAAGGAAGTCGGCCTGCATAGTCATTCGTTGTTGATCTAATCCGTGGTTGTGGCCACTGTCAACCAGTTGGGTGAAGTTAACGTGTGAGGTGAGATCCGATTGGCCCGGGTTGGTGAGAACGTCGTCAGACGCGTGATGGCCTTGGTATGACAACATAGTTCCTGCAGCTAATCTTTGGCCATGCACCATTTCGCTGGGCCCTCCGTAGTCAATGGTAGTCATCACTATCCGTTCTCCGATTCTTGAGATCTCGGCATACACCCAATCGATGTTCTGTCGAATCTCAAGGTGTCCGTCCACAGGGACATCGTTTCCGTACTGATCTGCGTAAATCAAGATTTCGTTTGGTGGAGGCTGGTCAACAAAGTGTGCTGTAGGTCCTTCGTAGCTGACGCACTCTTCGATCCACCCGTTGGTTACTCGTCGAGCTCTCCGAACCGGAAGTGCGTCAAAGAATTCATTTGAGAGTACGGCTCGAGACTCGGCTGGTGGGATCTCATCGATTGTTTGATGCAGAGTGTCCAGGGGACCAGACTCCCGGGCGGTGGAGCCTCGCTCTACCCCGGTGTATTCGAGCAGTGGCCCCCACTCGTATTTGGAAGAGGCTGCTCGGATTTGTTTTGCCAAGCGACCGTCTGAGGATCCAAGTTCAACCACTCGGAATGGCCGTGGCTTGCTCAACGCAAGCCACATGTCTTGGAGATGAGCCGCCAGCATCTTCCCAAACAGCGATGGATGTACCGTTACGCTGGTGAAATAGTCTTGGTACGGGTGGGCTTGTCTTGTGTAATAACCATCCAGGGGATCGTAGAGTGCTATTTCCATAAACTCATGAAATGGCAGCGGACCTGATTGTGAGACGACGGCTCGCAAGCGTTTTTCTAGACGGGTCTCAGATGTCATTCCTCTTGTTTTGAGCGTAACCAGAACGAGCGTTCCGTACGGGCAATTCTGCAAGCAGCCCGTATAGACACATATGCAATCCGTTTCAGCAGCACGGGTCTTTAAACCCGCAGTAGTGGCATACCGCAAGCCGACTTCCGCTGATGGAAACAATAGGTCTTCCACACCCAAGACATGGGGCTGTGGGTAGAGGTGCAGGGTTGCGCCGAACCACTCGGTTTCGCGGGATTACCCCAGTCTGATCACATCCAGGTCTGTCGTGCTTCACTGAAGCGCGGACAGCACGTATACAAAGATCACAAATATAAAGGCTACGAGTGCCCACACTGTTAACGGAAGTCCTAGAATTACCCCGGACGGAGTGCCTATACGTTGCGTTGAACGTTTTTGTTCTCGTTCCCGTTCGGTGCGGTCGCGAAGTCTTCTGAGGTTTTCACTAATTTGCGGCGCAAATCGGCTTGGGTCTTCTTGTTGCGCATCAGGAGCTTGAGGCTGGTCTGCCATTTTGATTTCTGGAGCGTCATCTTCTGGTCGAGGCAGCTTGGAACCGCAATTGATACAGAGCCATGCTCCTTCAGTGTTTTCGTGTTCGCACTCTGGACAGCGCATGGTGACCTTACGTGAGACGGGCTGTTCGTTCCATGAATGCTAGCACCGAGGACACGATATTTTTGTTTTGAATATCACCTAAAGCTTGAACTCGAGTTTGCAAGCGATAAATCCCGAAAGTGAAATAAACGAAGATTTTTACCTGTCTCGATGTTCGTACTGGTCTACAGTGGTTTTATACTCTCGTACGGCGCTCGTTACTCGAGGAGTGCTGTTTCACCAAATGCTTTAGGAGATTTTCGCCCGTGCCTACCTACGAGTACGAGTGCTCGCAATGTGAACGCCACCATGAGGTTTTCCAGAACTTTAATGACGATCCATTAGTTGAATGCCCGGATTGTGCTGGCAAGCTGATAAAGGTGTTTCATCCTGCTGGTGTGATATTCAAGGGTGGTGGTTGGTACGTCACCGATAGTCGATCCGGATCAGAAAAGAAAAAATACACCGACGATGGTAAGTCGCCATCGTCCTCAGAAGATTCTAAACCTGTTAAGTCAGACGATGTAGGTCAAAAGCAGTCGAAATCCACGCCCACAAAAAAATCCGAAACATCCAACAAGTCGTCATCTAAAAAGAAGGCGGGCGGTTCGGGTTAAACGTCCCGGATCTCCTGTATGAAATGTTCCTGTGCGAGTAGTGATCCAGCGAGTCCGGAGCGCTCGTGTTGATGTTGAAGGTCATACCGTGTCTAGCATTGATGCAGGGATGCTTGTGTTGGTAGGCGTAGCTCGGGGTGATACCGATGAGGATGTTTCATATATCGCAAACAAGATCGCGCATCTTCGTGTGTTTAATGATGACGATGGCCGATTGAATGCATCGATCATGGATTCGGACGGGGAAGTTTTGTTGGTCTCACAGTTCACGCTTCTAGCAGATACCCGTAGGGGTCGTCGTCCCAGTTTCGGTTCAGCAGAGGCTCCTGATATCGCTGCTTTACGTGTGGAGAGTCTGAAGCGAGCCTTAGTTGCATTCGGGATTCGGGTGCGGTCGGGCCAGTTTCAGGCAAATATGGATGTGGCTCTGGTGAATTGTGGGCCGGTAACAATCGTGATTGACAGCAAGGAAAAAGAGCAACCGAGACGCCAGAAGACGTCTAGTTTCAGTGATGAGGTGGCTTAAGTGCTGAACGCGGACTCAGGAGTAAGAACCCTGAGGGATCGAATTTTTTATGGCCAGTCCTTGGTTCGAGACACGCTGTTGCAGCGAACCTCTGATCTTGTCACCGTGGATCCTTCGGCGGTCGAACTGGCCTCGAAGGTCTTTGGTGAATCCCTATCGCCTCAGGAGTTTGTGACTAAGGTAATTGAGCTGGTTCGGGTACAGGGTGATACGGGTGTACGGCGGATTGCTCAAGCCCTTGGGGATGAACTCTTGCCATCGTTCGAACTTTCGACGGACACGCTAGCGGCTGCGTGTGACCGTGCGGACCCCGGGCTTGACGCTGATTTCAATCTTGCGGCCGAGCGTATTCGTGCGTTTAGCAAGTCCGAGATGCCGAGTGCGATCGACAACGCTGAGCTTGGGATAGGTCAACGTTGGGTGCCAGTTGATCGGACTGGCATCCATGTGCCTGGCTTGGCTGCCCCTCTCGCTTCCACACTATTGATGTCAGCAATTCCTGCGCGTGTGGCTGGTGTCGCTGAGATTGTCGTGTCGACCCCTATAGGTCCTCAGGGTGTTTTACCTGCAGTAGCGCTGGCAGCCCGGATTGCTAATGTTGACCGAGTTTTTGGGATAGGTGGAGCTCAGGCGATTGCAGCTATGGCGCTTGGGACAGAAACTGTTCCTCGATGCGACGTTATTGCCGGTGCCGGAAACGCGTGGGTTTTTCTGGCGAAGCAGGCACTTTACGGTTCCTCGGGGATCGCTCTTCTCCCAGGTCCAACCGAAACACTTATTGTGGCGGATGCATCGGCAGACCCGGCCGATGTTGCGGCCGATTTGGTTGCACAGGCCGAGCATGGAGGGCCGGCCAGTCCAATATGTTTAACCCCTGAGAAAAGTTTGGCCATTCGTATAGTCGAGGAATTCGCGTCCCAGGTTGCAACACTCCCTCGTGGATCTGTGGCATGCGACAGTTTTGTGAAGCGCGGCGGGATAGGGGTGATTGACACACTTGCTGAGGCGATTGTTTTGGCCAACGAATATGCTCCTGAGCACCTGTGTTTGCTAGTCGCGGATCCTGACGAGCTTCTCCCGAATATCCTTCACGCAGGTGGGGTGTTTGTGGGCAACACATCTCCCGAGGTTTTTGGGGATTATGTTGCTGGGCCGAGTCATATCATGCCGACCGGTGGGACCGCCCGTTTTATGTCTCCTCTGGGAGTTCGCTCGTTTCTAAAATCCATGGCCATTGTGCGTTTGCCAGCAGAGCAGGCTTCGACGCTTGCTCCGGTTGCTGCGCGGATGGCTCGTGCGGAGGGGTTAGAGGGACATGCGCGTGCGGCAGATCGTCGGGGCAAAAGCTGACTACAATGAGATGTAGCAAACATTTAGTGAGTCATTATGTCTGACCGAAAGGCCAGTGTTCGACGGGCCACCGCTGAGACTGAAGTAACTGTCAATGTCGAAATTAACGGTCGGGGTGAGTTCAGTGGTGGAACAGGTCTGGGCTTTCTTGATCACATGTTGGACCAGGTTGCTCGGCACGGCTTATTCGATATTGAGATTATTGCAAATGGTGATCTCCACGTGGATTCGCATCACACTGCCGAAGATGTGGGGATAGTTTTAGGTCGAGCGTTTAGCGATGCGCTCGGTGATCGGGCCGGTATTCGCCGTATGGGCGATGCCACGGTTCCTATGGACGAAGCTCTTGCACACGTGGCGATAGATCTTGCTGGCCGTGATTTTTCTGCTTTTGAAGGCGAGTTTCGGCAAGACCGGATTGGTGATCTAGAAACAAGCCTTGTTCCCCATATCGTGGCGGCGTTTGCCCGGCATATGGGTGCTGCTATCCATGTGCGTTTGCTTGCTGGTGAGGATGATCACCACAAGGCTGAGGCAGTATTTAAGGCGTTGGCTCGGGCACTAGATCAGGCCACCGAACTCGACCCGCGTCGTGCAGGTCACGTGCCTAGCACCAAAGGCACGCTCACCGACTAAGGTGCCAGCATCTTCGAATCTGTCTGGAGTGCGTCTTGATCAGGCGGTGGCACAGCGTGGTCTTACTAGGAGTCGTAGCGCTGCACGCCAACTGATTTTGGATGGGCAGATCCTGGTGAACGGTGTGATGGAAAAAAGACCCGCATGTCGAGTGATGATGGACGCTACGTTTGAGTTTGTGGGGGTAGTGCCTCCGTACGTCAGCCGAGCGGGTCGCAAGCTTGCGTCGGCACTGGATCATTGGCACGTCGATGTCCGGGGGCAGACAGTGCTCGACGTTGGAGCTTCAACGGGAGGTTTCACTGATTGTCTCTTACGTCGAGGGGCTGCATGTGTTATCGCCGTGGATGTGGGGCGCGACCAGCTGGATCTGAGGCTGCGGGAAGACGATCGGGTTCAGGTGCGTGAGCAGACCGACGTTCGGGATCTGTCGTTATTGCATCCAGAAGCTGATCTAGTGGTTATCGACGTGTCGTTCATACGACTTTGTGATGTGCTTGGTGCCGTTGCGGCGTGTGCGAGTTCGGCTACTCAGATCATTGGATTACTTAAGCCACAATTCGAGTTGTCGGGCCAAGATGTTCCTCGAGATGGAGTCATCAAGGATCATGTTGTCCGAAATTCGGTTCTTGATTCTTTTCTCCGGTGGTCCAATGAGAGTGGCTTTAATGTCGTTGCTACAGTGGCTAGTGAAGTTGCTGGAGGAGATGGGAATCAGGAGTCTTTTGTTTTGCTACGAGCCCCATGGCCGACCCCGAGAGACGTGTGACAACGATTATGATGGTCTCTGTAACGTAGGAGAGAGTGCCTGATGCGTATAGGTCTGCTATTTCAGCCTCGGATTAAAGCATCTGAAGCTCACGCGCGACGTGTTCAGGAAAGGCTCGAGGGTAGATCTGTGGATGCTTGGTGCGATTCGTCGTGGACTGTAACTGAACACTCCCAGGCTCTTGAGGGTAGTGATCTAGTTATCACGTTTGGTGGTGATGGCACTCTTTTGCGAGCCGCACGGGCGGCCGCGCCATTTGGCGCGGCCTGTGTCGGGGTTAATTATGGTCGTCTTGGTTTTCTCACCGAGTTCGACCCTGACGAATTTGATGCGCAGCTCGATCGGGTAGTGGATGGTGGCTCTTGGTTGGAGGAACGGGTGCTGCTTGATTGGACTCATCATGCCAACGGCGTCGAGTCAACCGCAGGTCTGGCTGCCGCGGATGTGGTGGTTGGGCGTGGGCGTATTGCGCGGGTCGTTGAAATCGAAGTTCGGATCAACGGCGTGGTGCTCACGACGTATATGGCGGACGGTGTAATTGTTGCAACCCCTACCGGGACGACGGGATATGTACAGGCGGCCAACGGCCCCGTGTTACATCCTGAGGTTCGTGATCTTGTAATAAATCCTATTGTTCCGTTTCTTACCCCGAGTAACGCGATTGTGGTTGGGCATGACGTGCGCGTTGAATTGTTCGTGTACACCACCCATGAAGCCACATTGTCGATTGATGGTCAGACCGATCATCTTGTGGCGTCGGGTGACAAAATTGTATGTCAGGCCTCGGAGCATGTGGCTCGGTTCGCAAGATTCCGGGAACGTGATTATTTCTATGCAACGCTCGCCGAAAAATTGCGTTGGAGGGTCCCGCGTGACATGCCACGTCCCATTCCAGATTCTGGGTAGGCGTTGATGCTGTCCCGATTCTTGATCCGGGACTTTGCGCTCGTTGACGAAGTGCAACTGGAACTGGCATCTGGGCTAAATGTGCTCACAGGTGAGACCGGTGCTGGAAAGTCCATTCTTATAGATGCGCTTGGCCTTGTTTTGGGTCGTCGAGCTGATCCATCGGATGTCCGGCCTGGGGCTGCAGCAGCTTATATAGAAGCGGTATTCGATCTAGCCACGGATTCGACAAAGACGGACTCTATATTGAAGAACTACGGTGTTGAGCCAGATGAATCTCTCATCGTGTCGAGGGAAGTGCTTGGAGAAGGTCGCTCAATTGCTCGTGTAAATGGGCGATCGGTACCTGTCCGTGCTCTTGCTGAACTTGGGGCGATACTGGTTGATGTGCACGGGCAGAGCGATCATCAATCCTTGTTTCAGCGTCCCCGGCAACTCGAATACCTTGACCAGTTTGCTGAGTTGCTTGATCGAAGGGCTTGTGTGGCCCGGCTTGCCAATGAACTGCGTGTGGTTCGACGGGAGATCGGATCTCTGCAACGCGACAAAAATGACATGACTCGTGAGATAGAGCGGTTGTCATTTGAAGTAGAAGAGATTGATTCGGCTCAGTTACAGGCCGGTGAGGGAGAAGCCTTACGTCAAGAGCGAAGCCTGCTTGGTAATGCTGAACGATTGCAGTCTCTTGCCCGAACTGCCGCTGCAAGATTGCAGGCGGATGATTCATCGACGACAGAGGATGTGTTCGGCGTAGTGAGTGAAATCGCTGAGGAGATTTCCTCTATGGATGCGAGTGTTCGAGGATTTGCTGATCAGGCCTCGGCGCTTCAGGAACTCTCAAGTGATCTTGCCTTGGCACTCCACGCCTATGCCGAGAGAGTTGAAGCGGATGCGGATCGGCTGCAGCAGGTGGACGAGCGATTACACATGATTGGCTTGCTGATGCAGAAATACGGCGACACGACAGACGATATAGTTGCTTATGGAGAGAAGGCACGTTCTCGATTGCTGACGATCCGTAACAGCGATACACGTCTTGAAGAGTTGAAAGGTCGTGAAGACCAACTCGCAGGTGAGTTGGCTCGGCAGGCCGAGGACTTGTCGGAACGGCGGCGAGAATCTGCTCAGGACCTTGCTACGGTTGTGCTCGAGCAATTAGAAGATCTCAACATGCCGTCTGCTGAATTTGAGACACGACTGGAACGAAAACCTGATCCGGATGGTGTCGTGGTCGATTCAGATTCGCCTCCGGTCCAGTTTGACGAGTCCGGTGTTGATCTGGGCGAATTCCTGCTCAGTGTTAATCCTGGCCAGCCGATGCGAAAACTTGCTGAAGTTGCGTCTGAAGGTGAGCGTTCCAGAATACTGTTAGGTCTCAAGGTTGTGCTGGCAGATGTGGATGACACCGAAACTCTGGTATTCGATGAAATCGACGTTGGTGTAGGGTCACGTGCCGGGGATATTGTTGGACAGAAACTGGCGGCTTTAGCCATTTCGCATCAGGTCATATGCATTACGCACCTTGCTCCCGTCGCGGCGTTCGCCGACGTGCATTTTGTGGTTGAAAAAAGCGAGAGTCATGGAGAATCACGTAGCCGGGTTTTACGACTTGAAGGTTCAGACGTGGTCGATGAAATCTCGGCGATGAGTGGCGCATCTACGATGGCTGGTCGCAGGGTTGCTCGTGATCTTCTGTC
This sequence comes from Chloroflexi bacterium UBA6622, assembly GCA_002433065.1. GTDB lineage: Bacteria > Chloroflexota > UBA11872 > UBA11872 > UBA11872 > UBA11872. The sequence continues at coordinate 65,829 of DJHK01000015.1, read as the reverse complement.
TTCGGCTCAATCATGGAAGCTTGCACGTAGGTCCGGGTAGCCGTTATCTATATTTGGGAAGGGCATCCGACGTGCTGTCCACCAGGTGCAGGTTTTAGGACGATGATTTGTGCCTGGGGATGAGGCAGTTGAAATCAAAGAACTTGCTTATATCTGGTTCGTGGAGCTGTAGATGAGGCTGTATTTCCGATCGGTCATGCATCGATGTTCTGTGCATGCTCCTCTAATGTATCGACGCTCTGAATATTCAGTTGGTCCTGTCGAACAGCGACTGCTACGACTTGCTAAGCGGTGGCAGCGCTATCGAACCTTCCAGACGGCACCCCGTGTGATCTTGTTAATTTCCGCGCTGAGCGTTGGGCTTGGTGTTTTTGCTGCGGCGTTTATCCCCACAGCGCTGTCAATCCTTGTGACCGTACTAATCATCACATTTGGTGGTTTGACTTTGACCGCGCGCTTATTGGTGGTGCCTCCGGTGTGGGAAGTGGCGCTGGCGTACGATCGTTATCTTCATTTAAAAGAACGTTTGTCAACGGCTGTTGCACCCGATCTTCATGAGGATCCAGAAATCCGGAAGCTTCAGCAAAACGATGCAATTCGAGTGCTTGAAGCGGTCGATGCATCCAATTTGTTTCCGTATGCGTTTCAAGACCGCGAAAAAATATTTCTAGTCATAGCGGCCGGTGCATTGGGCGGATGGCTGCTTGTGGTGGTTTTGGGGTTGGTTCCGAGCAAGTTTGCTCTGCACGTCGGAACGGATTTGGTGGTGCCTGGTCCTATGGGCTCTGTGGGACAGGCACAGAATGAACGCCGCCCACCTGTTGACCCACGAATTGAACAGCTTCGGTATGCGATCTCTGAGCTACGGCAACAGCGTGATCCTCGGGCAGTTGAGGCGGGTGCGGCATTTCAGGCGACCTCCGAAAGTCTAAGGCTCACGTCAGAAGGTCGGCACGTTGGGAGGGCGCTTGCAAGTGGTGATTTTCGTCCGGCAGTAGAAGCAATCCAAGATTTGGCAAGTCAAGCGTCCGGGCTGACCAGAGCTTCGCAGGAAAATCTTGCTGAGGGGTTCCGTCAGGCTGCTCAAAAAGCCAAAACCCATGATTCGGATTTTTCTGCCCGTTTAGAGAGCGTGGCCGACGCGTTTGAACGGGGTCGTGTCGGTGACGCTCGATCTGCCATGGGTGACCTGGCCTCCAAACTCAAGGCGATGGGTGTCGCCGTCGAAACAAACAACCAGATTGACGGGAAGGTTCGAGATTTAGAGCGTCAGTTGGCTGCGGCTATCGGTACGTCCAAGGTATCTGGATCATTGGTAGGTTCCGTGGCTGGGAAGGGCTCGAGTTCTTCGGATTCAGGGGGAACGCTGGTTGAAGGGGATATCGAGGCATTGTCTTCGAAAGAGCGATTAAGTGTGGACGGCCGATTGGAGGTTGTCAGAATAGATCCATCTCCTAAGGGGATAGAGTCGAAATCGTATCGGTTAAACGACGTGGGGACGAGCGACATTCGTCAACAAGAGTCTTATGCTGTCGATGGTGGAGTGGCAGTAGGGCGTCGGGACTTTAGTCGTGTTACGCCTATCGATTTCCTGCCGACGATCTATAGATATTTCTCGTCTACATGAGGCTCAGGTGATAACTACTGAACATCAAGCTCAAAGATTCCAGGAGCTTGCGGAGGCGGTTGTTGAGCAAGTCAGCAATGTGATTATTGGCCAACGCGAAGTAATTCGAGACACAGTGGTATGTCTCATTTCGGGTCGTAATGTTCTGATCGAAGGGGTGCCTGGTCTCGGAAAGACCGAATTGGTTCGAACGTTGGCACGCGTGCTTGATCTGCAATTCAGTCGTATTCAATTCACCCCGGATTTGATGCCAGCTGATATCACAGGGACTAATGTGTTGATTGATGGCGACCAAGGGAGACCCGCATTTCGGTTTGAGCCCGGACCTATTTTTTCGAACCTGATCTTGGCCGATGAGATAAATCGAGCCACGCCGAAAACGCAATCAGCTTTATTGGAGGCGATGCAGGAGCATCAGGTTTCGGTTGCTCGGGAAGTGCACAGACTTGAGCCACCCTTTTTTGTTGTAGCCACCCAAAACCCGATCGAGATGGAAGGGACATACCCGTTACCAGAGGCACAGATCGACCGGTTTATGTTCAAGTTACTTGTTGAGTTTCCTTCAACCGACGAGATGGTCAAGATTCTTGGTCAGACTACCGGGGCAACGAGTCCCTCCGTTGCCCGCATTGCGACGGCGGATGATTTGGTTGCTATGAGTGAGTTTGTTCGACGAATTGCTGTGGCTCCGCATGTTGAGCGTTACGTGGTCGATCTTGTAGAGGCCACCCATCCCGATAAACCTTCTGCCCCCGGAATGACTCGGCGTTACGTGCGATATGGATGTTCCCCGCGTGCTGCTCAGGCCATGGTGCTGGCTGCCAAGGTTTATGCTTTGCTTGACGGACGGTACAACGCTGCGTTCGAGGATGTGCGTGCAGCCGCGAAACCTGCAATGCGCCATCGGATCCTCCCCAATTTTGAGGCGGAAGCGGAGGGCATTTCCTCTGAAAACATTCTTGACGAAATTCTTATGACGACATCACGAGCAGGAGACCGGCATAGCTGATCTTGTGGATCGTTCGGAGTTTGTGCCCGATGCCGTTCTTCGAGCCAGATTGGCCCAACTTTCGATTGTTTCCCGGCGATCCCATGGCTACACACACACTGGATCCCGCCGGAGTCCAAGCAGCGGCAGTTCGCTTGAGGTGGTTGATCATCGTGCGTATAGCTCAGGGGATGACTATCGGTACATCGATTGGAATTTGTATGCGAGAACTGATGAGCTTTTCGTTAAGGTTCGAGAATCCGAAGAAGCTCTTGTTGTACATTTGTTATTGGACTCGAGTGCTTCAATGGCGTCTGGCCGTCCGTCAAAATTTGAAACTGCGCGGGCGGTTGTTGCTGCTCTTGGTTGGCGTGTTCTCACCGGTCGTGATGTGCTCTCCGCAGCTAGTCTCGACATCGGCTTAGATACTGATTTTCCAGCTGGGCATGGGCATTCTCATGTCGGAAGATTTTTTGATTTTGTGGCTCGGCTACGCCCATCTGGCGAAACTGATCTTGCCCGAGCCGTGGCTGCCTACAACTCTCGCGACCTTCCTCAGGGCGTTTCGATTCTTGTTTCGGATCTGCTTACTCCCAGCGCTACGGAATCAGTTACTCGACTGGCGAAAGCTGGGCACGAACTGACAGTACTCCATGTCCTTGACGAAAACTTTGTGGATCCATTTCTTACTGACGAGGTTCAGTTGGTGGACGCAGAAAGTGGCGGGGAGATCGAGATTTTTGGTCATGAGGAACTTCTCCGCGCCTATCGTCGAGCGGTTAGTCGATGGATCGAGGAACTTCGGGTTTTTTGCCATAGCCGTAGGGTTCGATATGTTCCCATCATGTCCGAGTGGTCGGTGGAAGACATCGTGCTGCGTCGCCTGCGGCAGCACGGAGTTCTTTTATGAACTGGGGATCGGCGGCTTCGTTTGGATGGGTAGCCTTGGCCGGACTCGTTCTGGCTTTTTATCTTCTGAGGCCCCGACGTCAACGAATCGTTGTTGCTTCGTTGCTTGTCTGGCGTCGAACGATCAGCCAACGTGAGGCTGATGGGTGGCTGGCATGGTTTCGACGTCGTGCAGTGTTGCTATTTCAATTATTGACGATTGTGCTCGTGGCGTTGGCCCTGGCTCGCCCGGAACAGCTCGGCACTGTAGAACTTGGGTCGCCGGTAGCTCTGGTCATGGACACATCGCCTTCAATGGCGATTGAAGCTGATGGTAGTTCTCGCATGGATAAAGTTCGTACGGCGGCACGACGTCTTCTTCAATCGCTCGACGAGTCGGCCCGCATTACGGTGATTGCAGCTGGTCGAATTCCACGGGTGCTTGTGGTAAACCAAACTGACCGAGTGGTGATCGACCGGTCACTTGAGGGAGTGAGTCCAGAAAGTTCGGTTGGTCAGGTGGACCTCGCCATTGACGTTGCGCGATCTATAGCCGATCCGGATCGCGGAGGTCAGATATACCTCTTTACAGACAGTGCGTCTGGCGATCCAACGTCTGGGTACGCGGGGGTTCGTCTAGTGGGTGTTGGATCTTCCGTCTCAAATGTAGGTCTTGACGGACTGGAGGTTCGAAGAGGACTAAATATAGACGCTGGTGTTCAAGCGTTGGTCATCGTTCGTAACGATGGAAGTCAACCGGTTGATGTGAGCCTGAGAGTTTCGCCCGGATCAAAGGCTCCCGTTGTTAGAAACGTGCGGATTGGACCGAGAGCAAGGACCACTGTGTTCGTAGACGATTTGCCAGTTGTCGACACGTATATAGCCTCGGTGATCTCACCAAGCGACGTGTTTGATGCTGACGATGACGTGTTTGCGACGCTTCATGATGAGATGTTGATGAGCGTCATGGTGGTTGGAGAGGATCCAGACCCCATCGTGCGTGTGTTGCAATCGTTCCCCGGCGTTAGTGTTGTGGCTTCAGGGATCGACGCATTTCGTGAGGATCCTGGGGTTGCCGACCTTTACGTGTTTGAGGGTTTTGTTCCGGCTGAATTTCCTCCTGCTTCAGTGGTATTGGTTCGGCCGCCTGATGTTCCGGTGCTGGCATTGAAGCGGAAGGGTGGACAAGGACTGCTTGCAATTCCTCGTCCTACGAGCCCAATTATGCGAGCGATTGATGCCCGAGATATTCAACTGCTAAACAATATTGTCTACACGGTTCCAGACTGGGCCAGCGCAGATATTGGTGATGCTAGCCATGCAGTAGTGGGCCACGGGATTCTTGATGGTCGTCGAACGGTATTTGTAGGTCTGGACCTGGTTGACGCTGGTGTGAGTCAGGCGTTTTGGTATCCCATGTTTTGGGCCAATGTTCTTCGTTGGGCGGATCCATTTCGGCCGCTTCCGAACGGAACCAAGCTTGTTTCCGCTGATCCAGTTCAATTGGTAAGACACCCGCAGGCGGATCGGGTAGTGGTAGTTGCCCCCGATGGGTCACAAGCCGAATTTACTGATGATCGTGTTGCAATGCTTTATGTCACCGTTCCTGGTCCATATAGCGTGCAGCAGTTTTCTCAAGAATCGCTGATGGGCGAGGCAACTATCGAGTTTTCGCCGCAGGTTAGGCGTGATGCTGCCATGGTTTCGAACGTGCCACTGTTGATGGATCCCGTCGAAACAAGCAAAACCGTCGCTCAAGAAATAGTTGACCTAGCTCCTTGGTTTGTCGGAGCCGCATTCTTGGTGCTGGTCGGTGAGTGGTGGTTGTTTAACAGGATTCGCGGAGTTCGTTAAGGCATGGGGATTGACAATCCATGGGTGCTCATACTTCTTGGCGTGCTGCCGATTGTGGTGTGGTGGGCCCGGACCAGCGTAAGTGGGCATGCCAAGTTACGGCTGGTCTTGGCAACGGGTGTTCGTGGAGTCGTGCTAACAGCTCTGGTTTTGGCAATGGCCGGGTTTTGGATTGGGAGTGATAGTCGGCCGGCCACAGTTTTTCTGGTGGATACGTCGGACAGTATGTTGACTTCAGAGTGGATCAAATCCGGTGAGATTATTGATGAATATCTCTCGGGTACAGATCACCAAGGACGTGTGGGTGTAATTCAGTTCGGTGCTGAAGCAAAGGTGGTTTCGGTGCCCCAGAGGCTTCAAGCCGCTCCTGGTCTATCCGACCGCGTAGATGGTCGTGGTACTGACTACGCCTCGGCCATAGCCACAGGTCTGGGTTTGCTAGACCCGGAGGCTGGCGGCCAATTGGTGCTTATATCTGACGGAACTGGTGATAGTTCGGCTCTGGAAGCGTCGGCGTATATGTCTGCTGCGAATGGTGTGCCGATATCCGTTTTTCCGGTCGATGTTGTGCGGAACAGCGATGTGTCCCTACTCCTGCTGGAAGTCCCTGAAAAAGTTCGAGTTGGTGCGAGGCCTGAGATTGGAGTATGGGTTGAATCTCCACGAAAGACTTCGGCACGTCTTCGGATTTGGGACGGGAGCCAGCTGGTCAGTGACACTTCAATTTCGATAGCTGCTGGCACACATGCATATCGAGTAGGCGTATTAGATCTTGCCCCAGGATTTCATCGGCTCCGTGGAGAGCTGTTAGAGGATGGCGATAGTCGTTTATCCAATAACGTTGCTGAGACATTCGTTCATGTGCTGGATCCAGTCAGTGTGCTTGTTGTAGGGAGCGATGACGATGTAGCTGCGACGCTATTGGCCGATGGGAGACAAGCCCGATGGGTCCAGCCAGAAAACCTGGATGACGATAATTTGACGGCGCATGATGTGGTGATTCTTGTAGATGTGTCTGCTGAATCCCTCGGTCCGAGATCTATCGATGCTTTAAGGAGCTATGTGGCAGCCGGCCACGGACTAATTGTTATGGGTGGGCCGCATAGTTATGCCGTAGGTGGATATTCTGGGACTGCATTTGATGATGTTTTGCCGGTGTGGTCCGACCCTGCCGAAGATAGACCCGAACCTCGTCTAGCCTTGATACTGGTGATTGACAAGTCGACCAGTATGGCTGTGGGGACAAGTGAGGGGAATGCCAAGTTTGATCTAGCAGTTGAGGCCGCCGTTGATGCGGCGGAGTTGTTAGACGAAGGAGATGTTCTTGGCGTGCTGGCTTTCGATCTGGATTCGCAGTGGGTGGTCCCGCCGCGTGAACTTACTTCGGCGGATCAGGTTGCTGCTGTCATCGATCGTATTCGCGGCATCAAGATGGGTACGTCGACAGACCTCTATCGTGCAATGTTTTTTACACGAGCCCGGCTGGATCAGGTTGATGCATCGATCAAGCATGTAGTTCTCTTGACCGATGGACGCGCTCACCATGGCGATTTCGAGAGTCTGACCCGATCGATGCGTCGACGGGATATGACTGTTTCCACAATCGCGATTGGGGAGGATTCTGATCAGAAACTTCTCAGGAAGATCGCCAGGATTGGTGGTGGGCGCTATTACTTTGTGCCTGATCCTGAGGCGATCCCGAGGGTGTTAACAGCAGAAGCGCGAACTGCTGGCCAGTATGCAATTGCCGAGTACAAATTTCAGCCGAGGCTTCGTGCTGCAAGTCCGATGTTTTCCGGCGAACTTTCCGGTCAGGTTTTTCCTGAGTTGGCCGGGTTTGTTCGGACGCGTCCGAAACCTGAAGCGGAATTAGTGTTGGTTTCCGATCGAAACGATCCAATCCTTGCGCAATGGCATTTTGGTCGTGGTCGTGCTGTGGCATGGACGTCCGATGACGGTGCGCATTGGGCGAGCGATTGGCGCAAGTGGGAGATGTCAACGTTTCTTGGTCAGGCGACAGATTGGGCGGCTCCGCCGCCTGGAGGGATTCGTGGAGGGGTGCCGTATGTTGAAGCAAGTTATGCCGACGGATTGACACAGATCACGGTTGATTGGTTTGACATAAATCTTCAGTTTGTCGATGGGCGTGACGTGCAAATATCCATAATTGGTTCTGGTGGAAAAGATCGAAAGGTCAATGCCGTACAGACCGCTCCCGGTCGGTACCGGGCTGAACTTCGTGATATGGAGTCTGGGGTTTACGAGATTCGGGTTGACACAATGACGTCTGCTGATCGGACTGGTGCTGTGGGCGGTGTAGTGGTTTCTGAAGCTAGTGATACTCGCCGTGTTAACGCTGATCCTAACGTGCTGCGTCGGGTCGCGATGCTGACGGGCGGTGTGCAACTTAACTCTTTGAGTGAGGTGGCGTTGTTGCCGAAGCTCCACGGTCCTGAGAACCGATTCGATCGGTCCCACTTGTTGGTGATTGCTCTTGTCATGTTTGTGGTAGATGTTGGGATTCGTCGACTGCTTGGCGGCCCACGAGAAATTCTGAGTCGACTAAATGAACGTGTAAGATCAGTTGGTGGGATGGCTGGGAAATTGCGGGGAATCAGTTGGTATTGGTCTCGTCCCGCCTAGGTTAGGCGACATTTTTATGAATCCTACTGGACGTCTTGCACGCGTGTTTAGACAGGCCGGTTTCGATTTATACCTGGTCGGAGGTCCGGTTCGTGACCGACTGATGGGACGTCCTCCGCACGATATTGATCTTACGACTGACGCCCATCCTGACCGTATCAAGGTACTTGCTCGACGTGCTGGTGCTTCCGACATCTATTCGGTTGGTGAGCGATTTGGGACGATTGGCGTCATTTTCGAAGAACAGAAATTGGAGATTACGACCTTTAGGTCGGAGATTTACGAACCTGGTTCAAGGAAGCCGGAGGTACAGTTTGGAACGTCGCTTGAAGCAGATCTTGGTCGCCGGGATTTCACGGTAAATGCGATGGCCCAAGATGTTCAGTCTGGGCAAATTATTGATCCGCATGGTGGGGTAGCTGATGTGGTCGCTGGTCAAATCAGGGCAGTTGGTCTACCGGATGAAAGGTTCCGTGAGGATCCCTTGCGAGTGCTTCGTTGCGTGAGATTTGCAGTCCAACTCGATTTTCAAGTGGAGGCGGACACCGCGGCGGCCGCACGTCGTAATGCCCGTGAACTTTCAAAAATCAGTGTTGAGCGTATTGCGGCTGAACTGGAGTTGATTCTGCTGGCCCGCCGGCCTGATCGTGGTCTTGTCATGATGCTTGAACTCGGAATTCTGAATTTAGTGATACCTGAACTTATCCCGTTACAACAAACCGAGCAGGAAGAAAAACGACAGCACAAGGATGTTTTCGGCCACACGATGCGGGTAGTGGCAGGCGTTCCCGCCGCAGCCCAACTTCGTTGGGCCGCACTGTTTCACGATATAGGCAAACCCGAAACGAAGACTATTCGTCGTGGCCGAGTACGGTTCTTTGGACATGAGGAACGGGGGGCTCGGATTGCGGCTCAGATACTGCGTCGGCTCAAGGTTGACGGACGATTGATGGACAGCGTAATTCATATTGTTCGCTTCCATATGCGTGCCAATTCGTACGAGACAGATTGGACCGATGGCGCTGTTCGCCGTTTCATTCGCGAAGCTGGCGAAGAACTGCAGTCCCTTCTTGCGTTATCGCGAGCAGATATCACCAGCTATCGTCCAAGACGGGTTGAAGCTGGTCTGGCAAGAGTGGCGGAATTGCAGGCGCGGTGCGAGCAATTACAAGCTGAACAGGATGTTGCGGCTCTTGATTCCCCGCTTGATGGACATGCCTTGATGAAATTGTTTGATCGAGAGCCGGGAATTTGGATCAAGCCAATTAAGCAATATCTACTGGATCTTGTGCTTGACGGGGCACTTGAGCCCCATGACCTCGAGCGTGCACGGGAGCTTGCACTTGGTTTTGTCGAGTCGCATGCTGAGGCTGCGGCGCGTGTTGAGTCACGGGGTATTCGTGGTTGAGCCAGAAGACTGGTGCTCCGTATGGGGTCACTTGTGCGGCTGGGTCCAACGGCGGATCAAGCAGATTTCACATGGGGCTCTTGATCGGTTGCCACCGTTGTTCGATGTAGGTGAAGGACGGATTGCTTTGCAAGGCTATCGAACGGTCTTGCTTGCAATGGAAGTTGTTCAATGCCGTGCTCCCAGCCGAGACATAATTTCTCTCTCGCTCCCATTCGCTGTTACCAAGAGGGCTCTGTCATAAGCAAATCAAACGACTATTTTTCGCTTCGAGTGCTGGGGACGACTGGCCTGCAAGTTACACCCTTGTCTGCGGGCACAGCTGCTCTTGGAGATATGCCGGAAGTTTTTGCCTATGAGGTAGCAGAAGATGAGGCTGTTGGCATGCTGCGGGAGGTGTTTACGGGGCCCATAAATTTCCTCGATACAGCAGCGTCGTATGGGGATGGAGAAAGTGAACGGCGGATTGGCAATGTTTTACGGGAAATTGGGGGAATTCCAGAGGGTTGGGTTATCGGGACGAAGGCTGATCGTGATCTGAAAACTGGGGATTTCAGCGGGGCGCAGATGCGTAAATCCGTGGAACGAAGTCTTGATCTTTTAGGTCTCGAACGTCTTCAGCTCGTGCATCTTCATGATGCAGAACACTCAACCTATGAGTCGATTATGGCACCGGGTGGACCTGTGGAAGTTTTGCAGTCGATGAAGGAAGAGGGATTAATTGAGCATCTGGGTGTGGCTGGTGGACCTATTGATCAGGAAATACAGTATGTTGAGACGGGATGTTTTGAGGTAGTGGTTACGCACAATCGCTATACCCTGCTCAATCGCTCCGCGGAACCGTTGCTAGAGATCGCGGCTCTTCGAAATGTAGCGGTGCTTAATGCGGCCCCTTACGGTAGTGGAATCCTTTCCCGTGGGCCGAAGGCCTATCCACGATATGCGTACCAGGACGCAGACGAAGATATCGTGAATCGGGCCTACGAACTGGAGCAGATTTGTGACCGGTATCAGGTTCCTTTAGCTGCCGCAGCGCTTCAATTCTCGTTGCGAGATCCTCGTATTACGTCGACGATCGTAGGTGCAAGTCGAGCAGGTCGAATAGAGCAAACGTTGGTCTTGGCGGCTCACGAAATTCCTGAGGAAATATGGCCCGAGTTGGATCGGGTAGTGCCGGCCAGTGTTGATCCTGAGGTATACCGATGGAACTAATCCGAGGTCCACGTGTCGGAATCCATATTGGCTTACACGTGCTGCAAGGGAACGTGGAAGGCGGTTATACATGAGCAGCACGGGTGACTAAGTCAGACGTCCTAATTGTGGGTTCGGGTGCTGCGGGGGCGGCGGCCGCTTGGTCTTTGTCCAGAAATGGGTTGAAGGTGACCTGTCTGGAACAGGGGCGGTGGATCGAGAAGTCTGAATATTCGCACGGACAGTCTGACTACGAATTGGCTCGTCAGTCAGAATTTCACAAGGATCCTAATGTGCGTCGATGGCCAGAGGACTACCCGATTAATGTCTCGGGTACCCCGATTCGACCTCTAATGATGAATGCCGTGGGTGGTAGCACTGTGCATTGGTCAGGACACTTTCCGCGTATGCGGCCGTCTGATTTCCGTGTGCGAACCCTGGATGGCATAGCTGATGACTGGCCGCTGACCTATTGGGATCTTGAGCCGTTCTATGAACTAAATGACTCGATGATTGGTGTATCTGGACTTGCTGGGGATCCAGGGAATCCGCCTCGAGGTGTACGTCAGACACCTCCCTTGGGATTTGATGTTGCTTGCGAAGCGTATTTTCGGGGTCTGGATAAATTGGGCTGGCATTGGTGGCCGTCTGACAACGCCCTTATCAGTGAGGTGTTTGGCCATGACCGATCTGCGTGCAATGGTTGTGGCCCATGTGACATTGGTTGTCCCACAGCATCGATGTCGAGCGCTCACGTTACGTATTGGCCGATGGCTATGGGAAATGGTGTTGATCTGATTACGCATGCTCGGGTCGAGGAGGTCACTGTTGATGAAAATGGTAGTGCCCGAGGCGTGGTTTTCCGGGATGAGGCCGGTGTCCGGCGCGAGCATACGGCTCGAGTCGTTATTGTGGCGGCCAATGGGATCGGAACCCCGAGGTTGTTGCTCAATTCAGTGTCGTCACAGTTTCCAAAAGGTTTGGCTAACCATTCCGGGTTGGTCGGAACTCATCTTATGTTCCACCCGGTAGGGTTTGTGACGGGCGTGTTTGATGAACCGTTGGATGCGCAGCGAGGCCCTCTTGGTGGTCTCATGAATTGCCAGGAGTTTTACGAAACAGACCTGTCTCGAGGATTCGTTCGAGGGTTCGAATTGCAGCTCAGTCGGAGTGTTGGTCCGTTGACTACTGCGAATGGAGGCTTATCTGGAGTTCCAGTGGCATGGGGAGCGGGCCATCATCGTGCACTCGGAAAAATTTATCGTCATGCAATCACTATTACGGTGATGGGCGAAGATCTTCCGGAGGAAATAAACCGGGTCACGATTGATCCGCAGCTTACCGATGCGGATGGAACACCTGCCCCCCTTGTGCGTTACCGGTTAGGAGCAAACAGCAAAAAGATGATGCCGTTTGCAATCGCACGGGCCCAAGAATTATGTGAGGCGGCTGGGGCAGTTGAGGTTTTGGTTGATCCGCTAGTGCAGGATAGTGGATGGCATTTAATGGGTACATGTCGGATGGGCAATGATCCCGAGCGTTCTGTCGTCAATCAATGGGGCTGCTCGCACGAGTGCCGTAACCTGTTTGTCATCGACGGCAGCGTGTTTACGACCTCCGGAGCCGTAAATCCAACGAGCACGATTCAGGCGATTGCACTCCGGTGCGCGGACTGGGTGAGTCAAAACTTTCAGGATTTATATGCATGAGTGAACGTTTGTTTAACGCCGAGCAGCTTGCGCTACTTACGAAGGTTCAGAGTCAATTGATTCCTGCTGAAAACGACATGCCTGCTGCGGGGTCGGTTGGCTGTGCCTCGATCGTCCACGAGTTTCTTCGGGAACATGAGGAGCTATATGAGCTTGTGTTGCGGGCCTTGGACGCCATTGAGAAATCGACAGGCGATGCATCGTTTATACAGCTTACTTCTGAAGAACAGATCGAAATTCTGAGGTTTGTGGAGAAGTCAGCCCCGGAGGCATTTGCTGAGCTAGTTCGTCAGACGTACAACGCGTATTACACGAGGCCGGAAATTCAAGCCAAGCTTGGGATTCACGGGCCCCCACAGCCGGACGGGTTCGAGTTTCCGAGTTTCGATGTTTCACGATTGGATCGTGTTAAGGCGAGGGGAAAGCTATGGCGAGATGCCTGAGACACCTTGTGCGTGCGTATAGGTTTTACGGTTGATCAACTCTGTTGATCGTGCCCGGGAGCTTCGTGATCCCATTCCCACGTCAGGTGGTTTTGGTCGAATACCGGACCGTCGTGACAGACACGCTTGACCCCTTCGGTTGTTTTGACGACACACGAATAACAGACACCCATCGCACATCCCATTCGAGCCTCGAGAGACGTGTGGATCGGGACGTTCCCATGCTTCTTGGCAAGTTGAGGTGAAAGTTGTGCCATTGCTTGCATCATGGGAGTTGGTCCACAAACACAGATTTGGTCACTCCAGTTGTAGTGTGCCGGCACAAGGTCTGTGACGAATCCGTGGTGGCCAGCGGTGCCGTCATCGGTGGAGATTAGGTACGTTACGTCTGGGTGTAGCCATTCGTCAGGCGTGATCTGTTCAGCATCTCGTCCTCCAACAAGCAGGCGTACGTTGATGCCGTGTTGTGGGGCAGTGTCAGCCAGGGCAATTAGAGGGGCTAGGCCTATCCCACCACCGACCATCAGTACGTTTGATTTGGAAGACTGGAATTCGAAAGGGGCGCCAAGTGGACCTAGCATGTCAATCTCTCCGCCGGCGGGTTGTTGCACCAGCCATGTTGTGCCTCGTCCGACAGTGTCGAGGAGAAAGGCTACATGGCCTTTAGATGGATCAATTCTTGAAAAACTCAGTGGGCGTCGAAGTAGTGGATCGAGTTGGTCAGGCTCACTGCATAAAACGTGGGCAAATTGTCCGGGTAAGGCGGAAGACGCAATTTCGGGAGCTATATATTCACACCACCAGAGACGCTTTGTGATTTGAACATTTCGAATCACATGCGCAACTTCAAGCCGCTTGCGCAACCTTAGTCTCCCCGATACTCATCTATAGTTTGTACTTGGTACGGATGTTCTCTGTCGGGGAGCGAATCTACTAGTGCTCGGGCTGTATCCAGAGAGGTTAAGCAAGGTGTTTGGGTTTCGGCTGCAGCCCGTCGCATGTAGTGACCATCTTGAAGGGCTTCGCGGCGTCCGGTCAAAGTATTAATAACTAGGACCACACGTCCTTCACGAATGAATTCTTCAACATTAGGACTGCCAGCTCTGATCTTGCTGACTCTTTGCACAGAGAGGTCAAGAGAAGATTCGATGAACGATGCCGTTCCTTCCGTGGCCACTAATCCAAACCCAAGCTCCGATAATCTTGAAATTATGGGAGCGGCTTCAGTCTTGTCTCGGTCAGCAATGGATACCAGCACATCACCTTGCTCAGGGACGTCAATCCCAGCTGAGATCATCGCTTTTCTCAGAGCGGTGGGGAATGAATCCCCCAACCCCATGACCTCACCCGTGGATTTCATTTCAGGCCCGAGATACGTGTCAACGCCCGAAAGCTTTGACATTGAAAACACGGGTGCTTTTACGGCTACCAGGGGTCGATTTTCGGCTAATCCGGACTCATAGCCAAGTTCTTTCAGAGTGGATCCAAACATTGTCATGGTTGCGAGCTTGACCATAGGTATACCGGTCGCCTTGCTCAAGAAAGGTACGGTTCGGCTGGCTCGAGGATTGACTTCAATTACATAGACTTTGTCGTCGTGCAGCACATACTGAATATTGACGAGACCTCGTGCGTTGAGCCCAGCGCAAATTCTTTGGGTAGCGTCTAAAAGCGAAGCTTGCTGCTCTGCATCAACACTTATCGGAGGGTAGACAGCAAAACTGTCGCCAGAATGAACACCTGCTCGCTCAATGTGTTCCATGATCCCAGGTACCAGCGTGGAAGTACCGTCGCAGATCGCATCTACCTCAACCTCAAGGCCTTCAAGATATTTGTCGATTAAAACTGGGTGTTCCGGAGAAGGCTGAACAACTTCGGCTATATAACGTTCGAGATCGGCGCGGTCATCAACAACTTGCATGGCACGACCACCGAGCACGTATGAGGGACGGGCAACCACTGGGTACCCGAGCCGTTCGGCTATGTCGATGGCATCGGACATTCGGGTCACAGCAGCTCCCGGGGGACGCAGTATGCCCAGTTTTTCTAGGAACCGATCAAATTTATCTCGATTCTCGGCTTCATCGATGCTCGCAACGCCGCTACCCGCGATTTCAAATCCGGCTGTGTAAAGGGGGCCAGCAAGGTTTATCGCGGTTTGACCACCGAATTGGGCGACTATTGGAGGCGCGTTATTACCGGAGGCCTTTTCGTTTTGCAGGACTTCCGTAACGCTTTCTTCGTCAAGTGCTTCGAAATACAGTCGTGTTGAGGTGTCGAAGTCGGTGCTGACGGTTTCTGGGTTGGAGTTGATCATTACGCTGTCGAACCCGGCTTCACCTAATGCCCATGCTGAATGTACTGAGCAATAATCGAACTCAATACCTTGGCCGATTCGAATTGGACCGCTTCCTACTACTACAGCGGATGGGTTTCCGGACGGAACTGCTTCGTTTTCAGTTTCGTATGTGCTCCAAAAATATGGAGTGGCTGCGTCGAATTCTGCGGCACAGGTATCGACCATTTTGTATGTGGGCCGAATATCGGTGGATTCCCGTAACTCACGTACTTTTTCTGGAAGCGTATCGCTCAACGAGGCGATCATGTGGTCTGAAAAGCCTTGTCGTTTGGCGTGCCACACTAGATCTGGGGAAAGGGGGTTGCCTAGCAATCGACGTTCGGTCGTGAGTAAATTAACCATCTTTTCGATGAAAAATCGATCAATCCCCGATCTCCGTGAGATCTCAGATGCTGTAGCACCGCGCCGAAGAGCAGCCATGATCGCCCACAGTCGCTCGTCATGGGCGTGTTCAATGCGCCACCAGATGGCCGATTCATCGTCGGTCCATCGAGAGTCCTCCCACAGAAGGGTCCGACCACCATTCTCCATACCTCTAACCGCTTTGTTTAGCGATGCTTCAATTGTTCGTTCAATAGCCATTACTTCGCCGGTGGCTTTCATTTGAGTTCCGAGGCGACGGTCGGCATGGCTGAACTTGTCAAAAGGCCATCGCGGGATCTTGGTGACTACGTAATCAAGGGAAGGTTCGAATGCTGCGGATGTGCTCTGCGTAATCGGATTGCGAAGGTCGTCAAGCTTCCAACCCAGCGCGATCCGGGCTGCAATTCTGGCGATTGGGTATCCGGTAGCTTTTGAGGCGAGCGCTGACGATCTACTAACTCGTGGATTCACCTCAATTACAAAGTAATCGAAGGAGTTTGGGTCTAGGGCTAATTGGACGTTGCATCCACCTTCCACGCCTAGGGCTCGAATTATCTTTAGCGAAGCGCTTCGGAGCATTTGGTACTCCTTGTCGCTCAGCGTTTGAGAAGGAGCGAAAACAATCGAATCTCCAGTGTGGACTCCCATGGGGTCGAAATTTTCCATGTTACAGATCGTTATGCAGTTGTCCCCACCATCACGCATGACCTCGTACTCGACTTCTTTCCACCCGATTAGGGAACGTTCTACGAGCACTTGGCGGATTGGACTGGTTTGTAGTCCCTGAGTCACCACTGCCTCAAACTCATCTTCATGGCGAGCAACGCCGCCTCCGCTTCCTCCAAGTGTGTAGGCGGGGCGGATGATGAGCGGAAATCCGCATGATCGTGCGAAATCCCAGGCTTCGGGTAATGACGTGACGATCCGGCTTTCTGGGACCGGTTCACCAATATCGTGCATTAGGCTCCGAAATCGTTCGCGATCCTCGGCATCCTGTATGGCCGTAACAGGCGTCCCAAGTAGTTGTAGGTCGTATTTCTCGAGGATCCCAGCTTTGTCGAGTTCTACCGCGAGGTTAAGAGCGGTTTGTCCACCCATTGAGGCGAGCAACCCATCTGGTCGTTCACGATCGATTACACGCTCCAGAACCGGAATGGTAAGGGGCTCTATATATACCCGGTCTGCCACATCCTCGTCAGTCATAATTGTTGCGGGATTCGAATTCACCAGAATTGATCGAACACCTTCTTCCCGCATCGCTTTGCAGGCCTGTGTGCCGGCATAGTCGAATTCCGCGGCTTGGCCGATCACAATAGGACCGGAGCCAATGATGAGGACTGACGAAAGATCAGCCATCGGATTTGCTGGTTCCAAGAGTGCTTTGAGGAGAATTCATGCGGTGGGGCCCTTTTCGATGAGGTCCAAAAACCTCTCAAATAAGTATTGGTTATCTTGGGGTCCAGGGCTGGCTTCGGGATGGAATTGGACCGAAAACACCGGGAGTGATTCGTGGGCCAGGCCTTCAACCGATCCGTCATTAAGATTGATGTGGCTTACCCGGAATCCGCTTTCCTGAGGTATCGATGAGGCGTCGACCTGATACCCATGGTTTTGGGAGGTGATGTAGGCGCGACCCGACAGTAGTTCTTTTACAGGTTGATTGGCGCCCCGGTGACCGAAGGGGAGGCGACTCGTGGTCGCGCCGATTGCTAGACCGAGAACTTGGTGGCCGAGGCAGATACCCATTATCGGTAGACGACCTATTAGACCTCGGACCGTTTCTACGGCTTCACCGGCTTGCTCAGGGTCTCCCGGTCCGTTACAGACAACAACGCCATCGGGATTTGTACTCTCCACGTCTGCGATGCTGGATCCATATGGAAGCACTGTGACCAGACAGCCACGATGTGTTAGTGAACGGACAATATTTGTTTTCACACCTACGTCCAGTAGCGTGATTCTCGGCTTGTTATCTCGAACTTTGGCGTTAGGCCATGGTTCCCATGGGCTT
This sequence comes from Chloroflexi bacterium UBA6622, assembly GCA_002433065.1. Lineage (GTDB taxonomy): Bacteria > Chloroflexota > UBA11872 > UBA11872 > UBA11872 > UBA11872. Next base: position 48,345 of record DJHK01000015.1, on the reverse strand, counting down.
TCATCAGCTACATACGGATTTTGAGTGGTTACGTCGTTCACATAGTCATGTTTGGAATATGGAGGAAGATTCTGAGCCTTTTGGATCTGGCTTTCAGCCCATTCCGCTGCAGCAGTAGACCGTCCCTTAATCCAAGAAAAACGATCAGAGTCATTACCAATATTTGCAGGTGCTTGAATTAGCACGCCGCGTTGCGGTCCTCGGGTCCGAAGAATACGTGTCAGTGCTCTTGTATCGATGCCTTCGATTCCAGGAATTTCATGCTCGCAAAGATAGGTGCTCAGATCCGATGCCATTCGCCAGTTGTTGCGGGTAGCTGCAAGTTCTCGAACCGCCATGCCGGATATCCATGGCCTCCGAGATTCAACGTCGTCTTCGTTAATACCGTAATTATCTATTAGCGGATAGGTCATGACGACAAGTTGGCCTCGATAGGATGCGTCGGTTGCTATCTCCTGATAGCCAGTCATGCTTGTATTAAACACGACTTCTCCTGTACCTGTGATATCAGCGCCGAAAGCAAAGCCATAGAACACATCACCGGTTTCAAGCGCAAGAATGGCTGGACGGTCAGGCACTCAGAGTTCCAGATTCAGGAGATGAGCGATCATAGACATGGGCACCGTTTACAAACGTGTGATGCACGACACCGTGCATGGGGAGTCCGGCAAGCGGTGTGTTCTTTCCACGTGAGTGAAAGCTTGTTGGGTCGACGATGAATTCTTCGTCAGGGTCGAAGATTGTGACATCAGCCGGGCTTCCTAGTTTTAGTGTGCCTGCTGGCAATCCGTAGCATTGCGCCGGCCCTACGGTCAGAAGTTCAATTGCTGTCGCGAGCTTAAGCTGGTTCGTGTGAACTAAGCTCAGGACAGACGCTAGGGCTGTTTCGAGTGCTGTAAATCCGACGGCAGCATCTGCGAATTCCACATCTTTATCGTGTAAGGCGTGAGGAGCGTGGTCGGTTGCAATACAGTCAATCGTGCCGTCTGCTAACGCTTTGATTAAAGCTTCACAGTCCGCTTGCTCTCGTAATGGAGGCGCAACTTTGGTGTTTGTGTCGTAGGGCGGCAAAGTGGCACTTACTGGCTCGGTTCTTCCGGCAATCAACGCGTCGGTAAGCGTAAGGTGGTGGGGTGTTACCTCGGCAGTAACATTTACGCCTCGGTCTTTTGCGCGTTTTATAAGATCGACTGACCCGCCTGAGCTCACATGGATACAGTGATAGCGGCCTGCTGTCAGCTCGGCAAGTAACAAGTCTCGGGACAGCATGATTTCTTCAGCTTGTCGGGGTGCAGCGGGAAGACCTAGTCGGGAGGAAATTATTCCTTCGTGCATGGCTGCACCCGCAATAAGGGCCGGATCTTCAGCGTGGTTGCTTACCGGGCGGCCAAGCTGGGTTGCGTACTCCAGCGCGTGGCGCATGAGCTTGGAGTTTGCAAGCGGTATGCCGTCATCAGTAAACCCGATTGCACCAGCGTCACTTAAGTCACCTAGTTCAGCGAGTTGCACACCTTCTTGTCCAATGCTTATTGCTCCGTGAACGTAGACATTAACGACGGCTTGTTCTGTTGCCTGTTCTAGAACTGCTTCAAGGACGCTGCGCGAATCGATAACAGGGTTAGTGTTAGGCATGGCACAAACAGTGGTGAATCCTCCGGCCGCAGCTGCTCGAGTTCCTGAAGCAAGGGTTTCTTTATATTCGAACCCCGGAACTCTGAGGTGTGCATGGATGTCAACGAACCCCGGGGTAACGACAAGTCCAGAGGCGTCCAGAACGGTCGGTTCCCCGAGTGGAAGTTGACCTGCGGGGGGATCTATTGCTGAAATTTTCCCGTCCTCGATCATTAGGTCGCCAATACGGTCTAGTTTTTGAGAAGGGTCGATGAGATGTCCTCCTCTAATGACGAGGGGTTGTCTAGGCGCCATGGGCCATCAATTCCAGGTACTTAGCCAGAGCGTTTTTTGCTTGATCTAGGATGGGTTCACCATGTCCTACCACCAGACTGGTGAAATCAAGCTGCAGTAATTTTGCGAGCCGAGTGGGCGGGCGAAATTTCGGATGGGCACCGAGTTCACCTTCGCCGTGGGTCCAGTAGCTTGTAGTGCCTAGAGCGTCGCCTACAAAAAGTACTCCGCGGTTTTCTGGCCACAGCAATGCATGTTCACCCTCGGTGATTCCACCAAGATGAACCGCCTGTATCCCACCAGGCAATATGGAGCTTTTGGAGTAAGCCTCGTCGGCAGTAATGGTTTCAAGGTCGTCCATATCAGCTTTTGGCACCCATACAGTGGCTCCATATCGATGTTTCCATATCGCTGCTGCTCGTTCGTGGTAATGGTTCGTGAGGATGACATGTCGGACATTACTGCGACTGTTTTCGAACATGTTTGGATGTGCGTCTTGGGGATCAATTGCTATACAGCCATCATCGGTTTCGATCAGATAGGACTCCAACGGGTAACGAGGCCAAGCTACGGTCCATTGGTATAGGCCCGGCAAGATCAATCGTAAAGGGAGAGCCGTATATCCGGTCATGCGGGAGTCCCGGCAAGTAATAGGTAGAGAATCGCCATGCGCACCGCCACGCCGTTTGTTACTTGTTCAGTTATAACTGAGTGTTCTCCGTACGCCACATCAGGAGATATTTCAATTCCTTGGTTCATAGGACCTGGATGCATTAACAGTGCTCGTCGATCAGCACGTGAAAGGCGCGTTGATGTAATTCCCCACCGGCGGGCATATTCACGAAGATCAGGCAGCATGCCTAAGTGCATACGTTCTTTTTGGATCCGTAAGGCCATGACGACGTCAGCACCGTCAATGGCTCGGTCGAGGTCGTGCTCTATTCGGACTATGCCGTCGTCGCCATTAACGAGCTTATTGAAGTGCGGTGGAAGGAGCGTAGGCGGACCACTTAGGTATACATGAGCACCCATTCGTGCAAATGCCCATATGCCGGAACGCGCCACTCGGCTATGGAGCACATCGCCCACAATCACGATTTTTAAGCCCTCGATGTCTCCTGTATGTTGTTGAACCGTGAATAGGTCAAGCAGTGCTTGGCTGGGATGTCCCCTTAGGCCATCACCAGCATTTACGACACTACACGAAAGGTTCCGGGCGGCTAGATCAGGCGCACCGGCTTTTGGGTGCCGCAGTACGACAAGATCGGCTCCAAGCGCCTGAATCGTATGAAATGTGTCAATGAGCGATTCGCCTTTTTCAATGCTGCTTCCGGAAGAGGCGACGTTTACGACATCCGCACTAAGCGATTTTCCGGCGAGTTCAAAGGATACACGGGTCCGTGTGCTGGCTTCGAAGAACACGTTAACTATAGATTTTCCACGTAGGGTTGGAACGCGACTGATTGGACGTTCCAGCACTTGTCGCATAGATACGGCTGTTTCCAATACGGAATCAAACTCATCCCGAGAAAAATCGGCTATATCGATTAGATGTCTACGGTGCAGCGGCATGGCTGTCCTATTTCTCGCCGTCGTTGATGACTCGGACACAGTCTTCACCGTCCAATTCAACAAGGTGCACGTGAACGCTCTCTGCTGATGCTGTGGGGACGTTCTTGCCGACATAATCGGCTCTAATTGGTAGCTCGCGGTGGCCACGATCAACCACAACGGCAAGTTGGATTGATTTTGGTCGGCCAAAGTCTGTGAGCGCGTCTAGGGCTGCCCGTGCCGATCTTCCGGTGTAGAGGACGTCATCAACGAGTACTACGTCGCGACCAGTAACGTCCTCTGGAATTTCGGTAGGGTAAATTGCCGGGGTAGTGCTCCGTTGCTTGAGATCATCCCGGTGGAGAGAAATGTCTATTGATCCAGTTGGAATTGGATCTTCCTCGAATTCGGCAACGACTTGAGCCAGTCGTTTTGCAAGAACTGGACCGGGTCGAGGAACGCCTACAAAGACTAGATTTGAAGGGCCACGGTTTCTCTCGACAATTTCGTGAGCAATACGTGTAAGGGCACGACGTAAATCGTCAGCCGACATCACCAACCGTTCGCCGTCGGTGTTCGACTTCACACAGCCTCCCACGAATCTCTAGGGCAAAAAAAAAAGGCCCGAAGGCCCTTAGTCCGCCGAGAGGGGATGAATTTATCTCAGCGCTATGCCTTTCCGCCTCGCCGGGTCGGATTAAAGGCCGGGTGATTATATAAGGTTATTGGGATATGTGAGAAACCGGTGGGTCTAACGATATTTACAGGTCAGTATCTAGTGATGCCAGTACTTCATTAATGTGATCTTTCATGTCCACATCCCGGAAGATTCTTCGAATTACTCCTGTTCGATCAAGGAGAAAAGTGCTTCGAGAAAACTTTTGACGCGAAAAAGGGCCAAATCCTTGTCGTATATGCGCTCCGTACATGAGGCCAATAGTTTCGTTGTCGCTCAGGAGTTCGTACGGAAGGGATAGCTTTTCTTTTAATGCTTGTAGCTCGTTGAGTGGTGCAGAGCATATTCCTACGATTGTGGTTCGTGCCCCACGAAACAGCTCCGAAGCGTCTCGAAACGATTCAGCGACCTGGGTATCTGTACCTCCTATGGTCGCATTAAGAAAAAAAATGACCAGGTTGGATTTTCCGCGTTCTGAGCTCAGGATGAACGTTTCGCCATTGGTTGACTTAAGTTCAAAATCTGGCGCTTGAGTTCCTAATGAAACAGGCGTCATATTGTTTGTTCCGGTCGTTGCGATTTCTCCGATGTAGAGTACCGGACGCTTTATGTTCTGTTGGTTACTGGCGCGATAGCTTTTTGGTTTTGGCTAAGAAAATAAGGTAGCGGAGGGTATTCACAGTGTGTCGTAGATGTTCTGGTCAATGCGCTGTAGTTCGTGACCTGAGGATTGCAAGCTAAGGTGCGGAAAAAGGGTGTTCAAGAACGATTGCATCGTTACGATGTTGGCCAGTTCCCAGTAGGCCAATTGACACACCGGTAATTTCACTTATTGCCTGGATATAACTCTGAGCGTTGGGTGGAAGATCTTCGAATCTTGTAGTGCCTGCTGTGGATGTCTTCCATCCGGGGAATTCCTCGTAAATTGGCTCGGCTTTTTCGAGTTGGCGTGTGTCAGGTGCTAATTCAACACGTGAGCCGTCCACCGTGTATGCGACGGCAACCTTAATGACACTCAATGCATCAAGGCAGTCGATCTTTGTTAATGCCAGACGATCAATTCCACTCAGGCAGGCTGCTGTTCTGACGGCGACCGCGTCAAACCATCCACATCGACGTGGCCGTCCTGTCGAGGCGCCATATTCGCCACCGCCGGTTTCTCGAAGATGATCCGCGGTTTCGTCGTGTATCTCGGTGGGGAAAGGGCCTTCTCCAACTGAAGATGTGAATGCTTTTGCGACGCCCCAGACTTGATCTAGCGATCGAGGAGCTATACCGGCGCCAGCACACGCTCCTGCTGCGGATGGGCTAGAAGAAGTCACATAAGGATAGTGACCCCAGTCAAGATCTCGCATTACGCCGAGTTGTCCTTCGAGGAGTATTCGGAGGCCATTCGAGAGAGCCCTATCTACGATGGGCAGTGTGTCAACAATGTGAGGTGCAAGTTGTTCCCCCCAAGCTAGTGCTTGGTCAATTAAGGCCTGGGGATCGTATGGTTTAACGCCGTATCCATGCTCTAGCAGACGATTCTTGGGCTCAAGCACAGCGGGTAGCCATGTTTGTAAATGATTCGCATCCAGAAGATCGCCAATACGGATTCCGGAACGCGCTGATTTATCGGCGTATGCAGGCCCAATGCCTCTAAGAGTTGTGCCCTGGGCCAACTCACCTCGCTGGGCTTCTTCCGCTGCATCGAGCGCAATGTGGTAGGGCATGACTACATGTGCACGTTCGGCGATCCAGAACCGATCAAATGAAAGATCAGACGAACTTTGAAGTTCTGTAATTTCTTCGATGAGGGAAGGGGGGTTTATTACCGTACCTGGCCCGAGAATGTTGTCTACGGACGGATTAAATATTCCTGAAGGGATGAGGTGTAGTGCGAACGTACCGCGATCGTTAATGACAGTATGACCTGCGTTGTTTCCTCCTTGAAACCGGATGACCATTTCAGCTTGCTGAGCAAATCGATCAACGACTTTGCCTTTGCCTTCATCACCCCACTGGGCGCCTAGTATGGCTACGGTGCTCATATGCGATTCAAATTTTGAACAGTTGTGGGTATGGGGGTTGAAGTCACGGGGATCGAATCCAGGTCGGTTAGCCGGCGACCTCACCGGTGGTAGTTGAGGCAACAGACTGTCGGCCTTCAGTGTGGCGTATAGCAGCCTCTAGGAGTCCTAGAAATAATGGATGGGGTCGATTAGGCCGCGAAGCGAATTCGGGATGAAATTGTGAGGCCACGAACCAGGGATGTCCTTCAAGTTCAACCAGTTCCACAAGATTGCCGTCTGGAGATAGACCGCTGAATGTCATACCTTGCGCTCGAAGGAGATCTCGGTATTTGTTGTTAAATTCCATTCGGTGTCGATGTCGCTCTTGTATGGATGACGTTCCATAGGCGTTACGTGCGATTGTTCCTTCAGTAAGCTCGCATGGCCACAAGCCTAGCCGCATGGATCCTCCCAAATTAGCAACGTCGTAATACTCTGGCATGGGATGAATCACGGGATGCTTGGTGTCTGGGTCGAACTCGGTGCTGTTGCAGTCATCAGTGTTCAGAGCCTTGCGGGCGAATTCAATAACGGCAATTTGCATTCCTAAACATAAGCCAAGATAGGGAACATTATTCGTGCGCGCGTAGTGCGCGGCCTGAATCTTACCTTCAATACCTCGAGGTCCAAATCCTCCAGGGACAACGATTCCGGCGACTCCCTGCAAAAGGTCATGGGGATCTCGGTCTTCAAGATCCTCGGCATTTACCCAGCGTATTTGCGGGTTGACCTCCGTCTCTATGCCAGCGAGGCTGATCGATTCCATGACGCTGAGGTACGAGTCTGGTAGTTCCACGTATTTTCCGACAATTGCTATCTCAGGCTCTGGAAGTGGTTTTCGTAAGGCGGTGACCATCACGCGCCATTCTTCTAGGTCGGGATCTGTATGGTCGAGGTTTAATCGTGTGGCAATGAATTTCCCGAGGCCTGCCTCTTCGAGGACTAACGGGACTTCGTAAATTGTTTTGACATCGTGATTCGATATAACCGCACGAGCGTCAACGTCGGCGAAGAGCGCGATCTTTTCTTGTAGGTCTGGAGACAGGGGCTTGTCTGATCGACAGATAAGTACATCAGGCTGAATACCGATAGTTCGAAGTTGCGCAACGCTGTGTTGGGTCGGCTTAGTTTTTAATTCACCTGTGGGCCCGATTCGAGGTACCAGAGTTACATGTACGTAAAGGACGTTACTGTCGCCAACTTCCCTACGCATTTGGCGAAGCGCTTCTAAAAAGGGAATGTTTTCAATATCGCCAACAGTTCCGCCGACCTCGACTATAACGATGTCTGCATCATGGATTTCGCCCACACTTTTTATACGGGACTTGATTTCGTCAGTGACGTGCGGAATAACCTGGATGGTTCCACCTAAGAAGTCGCCACGACGTTCTCGACTAATCACCTGATCATAGACCCGGCCAGTAGTGAGATTGCTTGCGACGCTTAGGTTCTCGTCGATAAATCGTTCATAGTGCCCAAGATCAAGATCTGTTTCGGCGCCGTCGATGGTGACAAATACTTCGCCATGTTGCAGAGGACTCATCGTTCCAGGGTCTACGTTTATATAAGGATCAAGCTTCATTACCGAAACGCTGACCGATCGGCTCTTTAGGAGACGGCCGATGCTAGCCACGCTTACACCTTTGCCAACGCCGCTCAGAACACCACCGGTAACAAAAATAAACTTTCGATCCTGATTCTTACTCATTGAGTGCCACTCATTGATATGGATTTGAGGTCATGCGGCACGTTCCGTCAAAACGCATGTAGTTATTGGTTCAGGGAGTGTTGATGCAGTGACGTTAAGGGAGGCTTCGGACGTCAGATGGTCTTCAGTTAGTTGTTGGGCAACTTCCATCCATGTTTGAGTGGTGCTGTTGCCAAAGGGAAGCACGATGTTTGGTTCTATTCTGCTGATAAGAGGCGTCAATTGCTCGATCCCTGTGTCAGCGTTGACGATTAATATCTGAATTGTGCCTAATTCATCAAGAAGCTCGTTTTCAAAGGTTAACGACGGTCGTGAGAAGAAGGCTAGGGTCATTCTGTCGATGTCCATCGCGAATATCGTGGAGGCATCGGTAGAAGCGTCTTGGTTGGAAACACCGTGAAGATACAGGCCGCGCACATCGTATTCGCCGGGTCCAAAGGCGACGAACGGTGGAGATTCACGGTGATTGGGACGCACACAATTTTCGGCATTTTCGGCCATCGTATGATCAGTCACCACAACTAGGTCCGCTTTTGGGAAAGCCGACTTCTTGGTTTCTTTAGACGTGTGAGGATCGGTGACTATCGAGCCTTCCCGACCGCGGATTCGAAAGCAACTGCCTCCGACCCACGTGATTTCCATGCGCGAACGGAGCTCCAAGGGGCTCCCGACTCTCATCGGGACCGTAGTGTGATTAGCGTACCACGCGAGGTCAATACGTCGGATTTCCTATTGGCTGCGCTAATATCTCTAGGTCCCTAGCTTGGGCTATACATGGCTGCTAATGCTGTTAAAGGGCGTGCCGATGCTGCCCGAAGATTTTTGGGGTCCGTTCGCGAACTGAGTAGTTACAGTGATCTGTTACGAAACTTGGTGGTTCGAGACCTCAAGGTTCGCTATCGAGGTTCTGTGCTTGGATTCGGCTGGTCATTGCTTAATCCACTGCTGATGATGGCGGTCTTTACGCTTGTTTTTCAGGTGCTGGCGAAGACGGATCCTATTGAGCGATATCCATTTTTCCTGCTAGCTGCGCTAGTGCCATGGCTCTTTACCCAACAGGCACTCACCTCTGCTATGCGAAGTATTACGTCCAATGCACAGTTAATTAAAAAAGTCTATTTCCCGCGTGAGCTTCTACCTTTGAGCGCAATCCTTGCGAGCTTTGTGAACTTCCTTCTGGCTTACGGTGTTTTTTGGTTGGTTGCTATTCCGTTTGGGGTAGGTATAACTGGCGCTATGTTGTTTTTGCCGGCCATCATGCTGTTACATCTCGTGTTTGTTTTGGGACTTGGGTTGCTTCTTGCTGCGATCAATGTTTATTTTCGCGACACAGAGCACATCGTAGAAGTCGGTCTTTTGGCGTGGTTCTTCCTGACTCCGATCTTTTATGCCATGTCAATCGTTCCGAACAACACAGTTCTAGGCCTAGATGTACATCGCTGGGTATTTGTTCTTAACCCAATGGCGACATTGGTTACCGACTACCGATACGCCTTTATGTGGGGCTTTCTGCCAATTCGCCATACTTGGATCACTGTAGTCGGTGCGGTTGTTTTACTCGGTTTGGGCTGGTCAATCTTCCGGCGCTTATCCAATCGATTTGCGGAAGAACTCTAAGTGTCGAACGTAATAGTTCTAGAAGAAGTGCGTAAGAGATTTTCGATTCGGCATGAATCGACTCGTACATGGCAGGGCATGGCGTTAGCGCTACTCGGTCGGCGCCAGATTCAGCACGAAGAGTTCTGGGCCCTCGATGGCGTGGACTTAACGGTGAAAGAGGGTGAAACGGTTGGGATCATTGGGCCGAACGGGTCAGGAAAGACCACAATCCTCAAGCTGTTGGCCGGAACTATTTCTCCGACCTCAGGGGAAATTAGGTTGGACGGAAAGGTTTTTGGCCTTCTTGAGCTAGGTGCTGGGATGCATCCCGATCTGACAGGGCGGGAGAATATTTTCCTTAATGGCTCGTTTCTTGGGATTGGGCGGGCAGAAATGCGACGGCGCTATAAGCAGATCGTTGAGTTTGCTGAACTTGAGCGCTTTATTGACACACCTGTTCGGCACTATTCGTCGGGAATGTTCATGCGATTGGGATTCGCAATTGCTATCAGTTTGGATCCAGACATCCTCTTAATTGACGAAGTTCTTGCTGTTGGCGATGCGAGCTTTACCGCGAAGTGTTATGACGCTCTCGCCGAGATCAAGCAGCGCGGAAAAACAATCGTGTTTGTTTCTCACGATCCCATTCAAGTTCGACGATTTTGTGACCGTGTCGTGTGGGTTGATAGTGGCAAGGTCCGTGCTCAGGGGAATCCACGTGAGGTCATTCAAGATTATCTCGCGCATATGCGCGGTTCTGGCCACGCCGAGAGTCAGATTGCAAGCAATGAATTGACCGAACTCGGTACCGGTGAAGTCCAGATTCGAGCGGCGCTTGCTCGTGATGTGGACACGGGTTCTGAACGCTACGCTTATCTACCGGGAAATATTTTCAGGCTTGAGCTCGAGTTGGATTCCAGCGGTTATTTTGAGGACGTCGTTGTTGGCTTTGCTGTTCGACGAAGCGATGGGCTGCTGATTCACGAAACTTCGACAGCGACAACAATTGGTCCGACCGAACTCCAACCCGGTAGAACTCGAGTCGAGTGTGAGCTTGGCCCTCTGCCGCTTGGCCCTGGAAGCTATAAGGTTTCACTTGGGGTGTGGCCATTGGCTGACAGGATGCGCCCATTTCACATTTGGCCCAATGCTATGACTTTTTTCGTGGGTAAAGCAGCTGTTGGATTACGTGGTGTGACTGTTATTCCTGCCAGATGGCGCGTGTCGACGGCTGCTCACGAAGACGAACTTCAGGTCGCCGGCGAGCCAATATTACAACCCGACATGATGACCGAGGCTGCTGGCCCTTTTTGGACTCTGCCACCGGAAGAGTTGATCATGGGTTCTCGGGATGATGAATGGCTCGGTGAAGGCTGGTTTCCGGCTGAAGACTGGCCTCCACACATTCGTTGGACTGCGCCACGCGCTGTTGCCTACGTCAGGCAGGACGTTGGCCAAGGGGCATTGGTTTTATCCGCGTGTCGTCCGTTGCATGGACGAGGAACCACACGGGCATCGGTGACTGTAAACGGTCGTCATATCGCCACAGTTCCTGTACACGGGATGGATTTTGAAGACATCGTTATTCCACTAGACCCTGTGATAAGTCCTGAGACGCATGAACTTGTCATAGAAGTCGAAGATCCGCTAGTGCCAGCCGACATCGGTCTTGATACTGACACTAGGCCGCTGGGGCTTGCTGTGCGCTCTATTCGGGTGGAATGACTAAAAAACTTCCCCCTGTTCGGGTTGTTGTGCTGAACTATAACGGCGAGGGTCGAATTGAAGGCTGTTTGAAAAGTCTTACCGAAACCAAGTATCCAGATCTTCGGATATCAGTCGTAGACAACGCTTCGACAGATGATTCTGTTGACCGAGTACGTCAGGAATTCCCGTCAGTTGATGTCATTAAGAATGGTGAAAATGTCGGATTCTCTCGAGGCAACAATCAGGCATTACGGGTGGCGAATGAGCCGTATGTCGGCCTGTTAAATCCGGACACCATTGTTGACCCTAACTGGCTAAAGCCGCTTGTCGACCGGTTAACTGAAGATTCATCAGTCGGAGGTGTTGCACCAAAAATTCTTCACCTTCACGACAGGTTGCCGATCCGTCTTGAGGTTCCCGAGTTTGTTCCTTCTGGTTCGGATGCTCGAAGACTTGGAATTCGGATATATGGTCTTCGATCAGATGTCGGTCAGGCCGACGTTACGAATGGTGCTTATGGTGTGGAGCGGGATGACGGTGGACGTGCATTTCGTTGGTCAATGAGTTGTGTCGATTTCTCACTGCCGGTGGTTGAAGGTTCCACTCTTATGAAGTTGGAATTGGCTGGCGGTGATGGTCGTCACGGGGTGCCTGTAAAAGTTCTTGTTGGAAATTGTGAGGTTGGACACGTGGAGTTGAATCCAGGGCGGACAACAAATGAGATTCCTTTCAAGAGCGCTGTTGTTTCGACGATGGCGCGGCCGGTGATCGAGAGTGCCGGGATTGTGCCTTTACCTGATGGTTCGATGCGTGATCGAGGCACTCGTGTTCTCGAAGGAGTTCCGTGGTCGGCTTGGGATAGCCCGGCATTCCACGACCGGTGTGAAATTTTCGCCCCAAAAGGTGCAGCGGTTCTGTATCGCCGGGACATGTTGGACGGGCTGGATTATCTAGACGATGGGATTTTCATGTACTACGAGGACGCGGATCTTGCATGGAGGGCTCGTAGACGCGGATGGGTCTTTTGTTACGAGCCCTCCTCGGTTGTGCGTCACGAACATGCCGCGTTTAGCAAAGAATGGTCGCCAGGTTTTACCCGAAATGTTGAGTTCGGAAAACTACGCATGCTTACTAAGAATGCACCGTTTCTTTGGACTTTGCGTCATATGGCTGCAGCCACAAAGTACGCTTGGAATGATGCACAAGTTGGCATTTTGCAGCTAGACGGGGCGTCTATAGCTCTTTCTCTGGCCCGTGCACGGGCCCTGTTACAAGTTGTAACGGCTGCTCCCAAAACGTTTCAACTGCGGGTGAATGAAGGTCGTCATGCTCCGTTAGACGGGCGGGAGCTCAATCCTTTTTTGGAGTCGCAGTGAAAGCGGCGGTGTACAACCGTTGGCTCCATCAAAAAGGTGGTGGGGAAAGACATTCTGCTATGGCCGCAAAGGTTCTCTCAGAGCGGTTCGAAACTGAACTGGTGACTCATCGACCTGTTTCCCGGGAAGAACTTTCCGATGCCTTAAACATTGATCTGAGTAACGTGACGGTTCGAGTCATTCCTGCTCTACCACCGAATCGGTTCTCGGCGTTTACGCGTGAGTTTGATCTATTTATCAACTCATCTTTTATGACGAACCAGCCTTCAGAAGCTGATCACAGCATGATGCTGGTTCTATTTCCTTCCCCTATCGATCGAAGTCGAGGAGCAATGATTCGACAGACTATCGGTCGATTCCTTATGCGCGAACTCCTGCTTCCCGAATGGTTGGATGGGTTTTACGACGTTCAGGAACTTGGTTCCGGTTGGTTTCGCTACGCTACCGGGCAAGCGAATATCAGGGTTCGAGTTCCGTCGTCGACTCGACGCGCCTCCATCGAGATCGTTGGAGGAAACTTTCGAGAGGATGTGGAGCTTCCGGTCCGATGTCTCGTTGACGGTGAGGTTATTGCTGAACGTAGCTTTCCTCCCAATCCTGGATCTTTTGAAACTTGGCAGATCGATATCGATCCGAGTCGTATGCATGGGAACACCGTCGAGTTAGTTCTTGAATCGCCGACGTTTAATCCAATCGATCGGTTTGAGGGTGCTGACAACAGGGAGGTAGGCCTAGCCGTCACCGACGTAAGGGTTCGACATTTGCGCCACTACCTATACGAAATCATGTTTCGAAAGGCGTTTCGTGAGCTTGGACTCCGGCTTGAAGGCCTGCCCACGTTTTATTCCCTTGATCATCTTGATACATATGACGTTATTTGTCCGATTTCGAAATACAGTCGGCATTGGATGGAAGTGTACTGGGGGATAAGCGGGCCGATCCTGTATCCACCGGTCGACATCAGTTGGGCGCAGGCACGCGCCAAGACACACACAATACTGACGGTGGGAAGATTTTTTCGAGGTACGCATGAGAAAAAGCATGGACTAATGATTGATCAGTTCAAGCGTATGTGTCGCGAAGGCCTAGATGGTTGGAAATTTTGTCTTGCCGGACATCAAAGTGGACGAGCGATTGACGTCGCATACACAGAAGAGTTGAGGCGGCGGGCTGAGGGGTATCCCATTGAATTTGCGGTAGATGTGCCCTTCGATAAGCTTCGCCAGATGTACGGTGATGCTCGTATTTACTGGCATGCCGCGGGATATGGGGAGCGAGCGGATCGAAATCCAGTCCGATTTGAGCATTTTGGGATTTCAGTTGTTGAGGCCATGGCGAGTTCAACAGTACCTGTTGTGTTAGACCAAGGGGGACTACCAGAACTAGTGACTGATAGTCACGATGGCTTTGTTTGGTCTAAAGCAGAGAATCTGCGTGAGCGTACGTGGCAATTAATTCGTGACCCGGAGCTGTGCAGTTCGATGGCTGCCCGGGCTCGAATATCGAGTAGGAAGTTTAGTGCTGAAGCGTTCCGTATGCGTCTTCTTGAGCTCGTGGCGGGCCTCTTTGATAACTGATCGAGCCAAATCTCCTATCCGATGAATAGGATGCGTTCACTTATTGGTGGGGTGAACTGTCGGCCTGCACTACTGATTTTTTTGTTCATGTTCTCAATTTATGCAATGACGCTAGGCATGGGGCGTAATGGGGCTGGCTATAGCGCTGACGGGACGTTTGCCTTTGAGATGGCCAAGAGTGCGATGGTTGATCCTGGCCATGCGTACCTGAGGGATCAAAACAAGAACTTTGCCAGGTGGGGTGTAGGTCTTCCTACAGTCTTACTGCCTTTCGTGGCACTGGCCGAGCCTATCGCTCTTTCGGCACCGCAACGGGATCGTATTCCTCTTGCAGAACACGATGTGTTGCTTGTCAATTTTCATCCAATTGGTGGGACGGATGGTCACGGCGTTAAAGAAAGGTTGGATCTTTCTATTAAGTCGGGTACCTACGATCGAATGACCCTCGTTTCACATAGTGGGCTCAGCGCAGAGTTTGCTCAGGGAACTGAAATCGCTCGGGTCTCGCTAGTTCAATCTTCGGGGGAAGTTACGACTTACCCTATTCGTGTCGGAGTTGAGACAGCAGAGTGGGCATACGATCGAGGCGATGTTCGTGCAGTAATTCAGCATGAACAACCAAAACCAGTTGCTAGGCATATCGGTAATTCCCGGGCCTACTATTACGCGGCGACATGGGAGTTCGATCCGCCTTTGGATCTCGTGAGCGCTGAGGTTGCATATTTACGATCGACCGGAAACTTTTACGTCGATGGCTTAGCTCTTCGGATGGTTGGAGGTCGGTGGATAGATGGGCCTGGGGTCGGTCGTGTCTGGTCCGAGCGACAGAATCAGGAGTTTTTTCGTCGGTTATGGGTGCCTGTAGCCAATGCGCTAATCACGGCTTTCGCAGCGGTTTTGGTTTTTCGAATAGTTAGACGTTTGGGGTATTCGGAACAGGTGTCGATTGTTATAGCCATTATTTATGGTTTGGGCACTATGGCATGGCCTTACGCCAAATATGATTTTGCTGAGCCTCTAGTCACGACATTACTGCTGACTACTGTGTGGCTGATTCTTGTTTTTGATTTCACCAATCGCCGCCGGTATGTGTTCTTGGCGGGTTCAGCCATATTTGCAGCGGTACTAACCAAATATGTCTCTGTTATTGCAATCCCCGTCTTTTTGTTGGCGATTCTCTTACGAGAAGGTAGGAAACATGGGTGGTTTGCTGGCTTTAGGTCTTCGCTGCAGTTGCAAATGATTTTGCTGGCTCCCTTCCTGTTGATTGTTCCTGCGGTACTTCTTGTTGCGGGGTTGGTTTTTGATTTCCGATTGCTCTACGAGCGGGAGTTGCTCGGTGGTCTACAGCGCGGGTGGCTAGAGCTACCTTTCGGTCTTGGTTTGGGGGGATTACTCACGAGTTGGGGGAAGGGTGTGTTGTGGTACAACCCAATCCTTCTTTTAACTGTTCCAGTTATACCGTGGTTTATCCGTCGTCATGGCTGGCGATCAGCCTTTTTTATTGCTATTCCGATTGTGTATGTGCTGCTATATAGCCGGAAGCAAGTGTGGTACGGCGGTAATGCTTGGGGGCCTCGGTATCTAGTCCCCACGCTACCTTTCCTTGTTGTTTTGGGTGCACCACTCATTGAGCACATGTTTAGTTGTTCGCGTAGGCGGTTGTTAAAGGTTGTGCTCGCTCTGACGGTAGCAATTAGTGTCGTCCCACAACTTATGGGGGTGTCAAAGGATTTCACGGGCTATCTAGACGTATTCCAACAGCAAGTGGCTGGCGCAGTGCCTCTGAACGGTGCGATTTATGGTGGTGCGGACTACCAGCCGTGGTCGTCCATCCAACCTGAGGGCGATTATGCGGCTGTTCTCTACTCTTACCAGTTTTCACCCCTACTTGGTCATGCGTGGTTGTTGCGAGCCGACGCTGTGAATCTTCTTGCACCCGACCGAACCGATTTTTTGGCCGATGCTTTAAGCCGTACACCGTGGTCTCGATTTGGTGTCGATGCGATCCCTCGTCGTCCAGAAAATGGTCTTGGACTTGATTTTTGGTCGATGGGACTAACCGAAAGTTTTCTCGCTTATCCGGTAGTGTTGATCTGGGTAGCCATAATCCTCTTAGGGCTACAATTTCTTGCGCTCGGTGCGTGGATTGGCTTAACCAAGAAAATGTTTATACGTTCACGGACGGCGCGAGTAATGCAAGTTGGAGCCGTTATGAGCTTTGCGTCTCTGCTGATTGTTTTTGACACGCTTCACTTCATGCTCTAGCGTCCAAGATAAGCAATTTGACGTAATATTGATATATGGCCAATCCTGACAATTCCCAGGCTTCGTCAATCATCCCTGATGATTTCTTAGCGATGCTTCGTTGTGTGAACGATGAGCATAGTCGTGATGACGGTGTGCTGCGCGTAAGTGGAAAGATGCTGGTATGCACGGTCTGTGGCTACGGTTACAAAGTTGAGGATGGAATCCCTAACATGCTGTGGGATGAGGCAATTCCGCCGAACGGCGAGACGGTTGATACCGCTTCGTGAATAGAGTCGGCCAAGCTAAAGACTTGCTCCTCAAGTATCGTCGTCACCGTGCGATCCTGCGTCCGTCTCTTGGTCGATTTATTTATCACTGGATGAAAGGGTCCACGGAAGTTCCTTATGGGCCTCTCAAGCTCCACATTGAACCCACGAGCTTTTGCAATCTTCGTTGTCCGATGTGCCCCCAAAGTGTGGGTGCGAATGAGCACAACGGTTTTATGGAACTGGACCTTTTTCGAAAGATCATTAATGAGGCCAAGGATTTCACAACGGAGGCTAATTTGTTCTTCCGCGGTGAATCGATGATGCACAAAGACATCTACGAGATGATCCGGGTGTGCGAGGAAGCTGGCATAGCCGCGCATATAAACACAAACGCCACGCTACTACGTGATGAGAAAATCGATCTTTTATTGGATGCTCGACCGAGCAAGCTCACTGTCAGTTTTGATTCTGGTGAGCCTGACGAGTACGAGGAAATGCGCAAGGGTGCCAAGTTTGATCACACTCTAGAGCGGGTATTGCAATTATTACGGGCGATGAAAACTAGATCTGGTAAACGTCCCTACATGGTGATGCAGGTGATTCAACTCTGGAATTCGGGTTATGCCAAGGGGGCGCTACCTACTATTCCCCAACACTTTCTTGATCGGTTTACCGGGTTACCCGTAGACGAGTGGGATACGTTTTGGGCTCATGGGTGGGCTGGACAGATGGAGACGTCGGATTTCTACACGGCGCGGCCGCATGGGCCTAATTTCTTTCCGTGCAATTGGTTGTGGAAGTCGATGGCCATATATTGGAATGGCAAGGTTCCGTCATGCTGCGCTGACTTCGCTGAGGATCAGATTATGGGGGATTTGTCGACCCAATCGATTCTGGACATATGGAACAGTAAGGAATACCAGGCGATTCGACAGGCTCATGTGGCCGGGAACTTAGAGGACTACAAGTTGTGTCGCGGATGCGATGCTGTTTGGCAGGATGATGGCGCTGCATGGAGTCTGTTTTCTAGTGCTCGTGGGGTGGTTACGGGGGAGAGTTCGTTACCGGTCCTTCAGAATGGCTCTCATGATGTCTCTAAGGCATCTTCGACCGAGTAGCCTGCAACGGGCTGTGTTTGCTGAGCTCGGTATCGAAATTTCTTGAGCCTGAGCTGCTAACGTTGTGACTCTGCGGGCTCGATGCTAGCGTCCAGCTAATGCGTGTCACATTTGTCTCGAACATATTTCCGCCGACGGTTGGCGGACCTGCTACGCACATTTATCACCTGGCCCGAACTCTTTACGACCGTGGGCATGAGGTTCGGGCTGTAGTGTGTCCCGATGATCCCGAGGGACTTGTTCAAACTCCTTTTCCTATAAAGCGGGTGTCGTGGGCCACTCCAGTGATCTGGCGCTACTTGCTTGTGTTTTGGTACACGTGGCGTGCAGCTCGTAGGTCCGACGTGGTGTATATCAACGGGATTGAGCTTCCTTCCACTCTCGCTGCATTGTTGGCCGGACGTCCCCGTGTGCTTAAGGTCGTTGGTGATTGGGCTTGGGAGTCATCGATTCGTCGTGAACTTACACGGGATGGGATTGAAGCCTTTCAAGAGGCTCGTCATCCGCTTAGGGTGCGGGCGTTTCGGGCTCTGCAGCGAGCCTATAGTCGATTGGCGACCACGGTGATTGTTCCGAGTTCATATGTAGGGCAGCTCGTAAAAGGTTGGGGCATCAGTGAATCAAAGATTCGAGTTGTTCAGAATGCGTTAACCGAAACTCCTTTGATTGAGCACACACGCGACGAGGCTAAACGAGAGTTGGGCTTGAATGGACCTGTGGTCTGTACGGTTGCACGTCTCTATGCGTGGAAACGTGTGGATGATCTCGTTGCTATGGTTCCAGCATTTGCGAAGGGTGCAACCCTGGTGGTTGTGGGTGATGGACCGGAGCAAAAATTTCTTGAACAGTGTGCACGAGATCTCGGTGTTACTGACCGAGTTCGTTTTGTGGGTCGTGTAGCTCATGAAGACGTGCCTAGGTATCTTCGAGCGGCTGATGTGTTCGTGCTGAATACAGAGTATGAGGGTTTGTCTCACACGCTCATTGAGACTCGGACTATAGGGACGCCGATCGTGACCACGGATATTGGTGGAAACCGAGAGATTCTCACGAATGAAAAAAATGCGCTCCTAGTGCCATTTGGGGACTCAGAATCATTTGTTGCTGCGGTAAATCGGGTGTTGAATAACCCTGCGTTTGGTGAGCGGTTAAGCGGGGCAGCTTCTACGAATCTCGAGCATTTTGTTTGGGATCGATTGGTCGATGAAACCATGCAAATTTTGCTCAAGTTGACTCGACGTACCGGGTATCCAACAGCGTGAAGTTACTTATGCTCAGCGGTGATCGTGATGTTGCGATTGGTCGGTCGGGTCCTTTTGCAACAACTCTGGAAGGATTATCGACTGAATTTGATCGGATAGATGTCCTAACCCCGAATGTTGGTAGTAACTCGAGGATGAATCCCCACAATGGAGTTTCTGTTGAATCGTCGCCAGTGTCTCGGTTGCGACAGACGTGGTGGTTACGTAAACGCGGTGCGGAACTTATGCATGCGCACGGTCACGATCTGATCGTTAGCCACGATTACGGCATATTTTCAAACGGACGTGCGGCTTCGTTCCTGTCGCGGAAGTATGGAACGCCGTACGTTAGTGAAATCCACCATGTGCCTGGGCATCCTCGACGAGCCCAGTGGTGGGAACCTTTTGAGCAAATCATCTATCGCGTGTACTTAACCCGTGTAGCGCGCGGTGCAGTTGCTATTCGTGTTGTAAATCGCTCGGAGGTTCCAACCATATTGCGCCGTTGGGGCATTCCTACGAGTCGAATACTTGTGCTCTCGTCGGCATACATCGATCGATCAGTTTTCCATCCTGCTACCAGAAGCAAGGAATACGCTTTGGGGTTTGTGGGCCGGTTGGTGGCCAACAAAAATTTGCGGTATGTGGCTCAAGTGTTTGAAGCGGTAGCAGCCAGATGGCCCTCGGCTAGGTTTGTTGTTGTTGGTGAAGGGCCTGAACGTGGATCGTTCGAGGTTGAGTTGGCACGCGTCGGGGTTCTCAAGAAAGTCACATTCATGGGCTGGCTCGAAACCACCAATCAACTTGCCGAGATCTATAGAGGTGTGAATGCCCTGGTTTGTCCATCTTTGAGCGAAGGTGGGCCCCGCGTTTGTCTTGAAGCTATGTCCTGTGGGACAGCGGTGTTTGCGACGCCGGTCGGGGTCATGCCTGAAACTATCGACCATGGAGAGAATGGCTGGTTACTACCGTGGGATCCTGAAGCCGGAGCATCGCTCGTGTGTGAGGCGTTGGGGAATTCAGATGGTCTGAGTGCTGTAGGGGTTGCAGCGGCTGCATCGACAGTGCAGTTTGAAAAGTCGGTAGTTTTGGAGGCGTATGCAGCTGCGTATCGGAAACTGGCACGGATGTCAGTAAATGACTAATGGAACTGGACAGGGTCTTCGGATCTTATTCGTCACACAAGAGCTAAATTCTTCAAGTGTAAATTTGGCCGTCGCGCATAACTGGACGGGTGAGTTAGCCAAGCGAGTGGAATCTGTTCATGTGCTTGCTGGTCGAGTCGTAGATATGGAGCTACCCCCTAACGTGTACGTCCATAGTCTTGGCTGTGAATCCAGTCGATCCCGTGGTCGCCGGGTTTACCAATTTGGTGCGACGTGCGTGTCCTTGTTGGCAAGTGGCCGGGTAAATGCAGTGTTCGCTCATATGGTTCCTGCGTATGCAGTGGCGATTGGTCCAGTTGCTCGCCTTGCCGGAGCGCCCCTAGTCCTTTGGTACACGAGCCATGGCAAGTCGTCAGCGCTTATTTGGGCCAATCGGATTGTAAATGCGGCAGTGACGGCCTCCGTGGAGAGTTATCCGATCCCAAGCGATCGGGCATTCTTACTTGGGCATGGGATCGATACTCAACGGTTTGCTCCGTCCGGTCTGTCATTGGCTGGGACCGGAGCGGTGCTTGGCATGGCTGGTCGACTTACCCCTTTAAAGGGTTTTGACACTGGCATCAGGGCGCTCGCTACGTTGCGCAATAACGGTTACCCGAATGCCTCGTTAAGGATTGCAGGGGAACCTTTTTACTCAGCCGATCACCAATATGTTAAGGATTTACGGCTTTTGGCCACTGAACTCGCGGTTGATCACGCAGTCGAGTTTGTTGGGCCAGTTCGAGGAGATAGCATGGCTCAGTTTTATCGGTCTCTTAGCGTTTTTGTGAACTGGCGGATGCAACCTTCATTAGATAAGACTGGGCTCGAGGCAATGGCGTGTGGGATTCCGGTGATAACCAACAACAGCTCGTATCGGCATGTTATGGGCAAACTGGCGAACAATTTCTTGGTAGGTGATACGCCTGCAGAACTAGCTCGTGGGGTCGATGGAATTCTTGGACTACATCCAAATCTTCGCGATCCGACTATAAGTCGTTTACGTACGTCAGTGGTTGAAGGGCATGGGGCCGACGGGCTGGTCGGAAAATTGGTGGCGGTGTTTGATTCACTCAGGCGTGGAGACCGTCCTGACTTTCCTTCGGTGGCGGAAATTCAGTCTGAGTTATGAGGACTGATCCTGCACGTCAGCTCGCACGGTTTGTTGGTCACTTTCCGGACTTTCGGGTGTTCCGACGTTATCAGCAGATGGTTTGGACCTTAAGGGCAGCGCTTCTTCGTCGTGCCGCCGGTGTTGAGGTTGGGGCGGATGCCAAGATCGATAGTTGTTTTTACTACCCCAGTGGTCTGAAAATCACTATGGGTGCTGGGGTTCATATCAAGCGTGACGTACGGGTTGGCTGCGAGTCGGATTATCGGGATGATGCGGCACTTGAAATAGGTTCTGGAACGGAAGTTTTATCTGGAGTTCGGCTGGACTGTACTGGTGGAATCACGATTGGTAAAAACTCGCATATTGGACGCGAATCCACGATTTATTCACACCGTCATGACACCAGTCGTCGTGATGTCCCGATCTTGCAAGCGCCCATCGAGGAGAGTCCTGTCGTCATCGGTGACGACGTAATGATCTATAGCGAGGTTGTTGTGCTTCCTGGCGTAACGATTGGCGACGGCGCTGTTGTAGCAGTCCGGGCAGTGGTAGCGGAAGATATCGCTCCCTACAGCATCGTAGGCGGTGTTCCAGCACGCGTGATCGGCGAGCGCATTTAGGTTATGCCGAGCGGTGCGCCTGCTGTTTCGGCACTGACACCGGATGCGGCGGAGGCGTTATCGGCAGCTTCGGACCTGTTCAATCGGATGCGTAATGACTACGGATATATGCGCTGTCCGGAGCACGGCGTTGATCACACGGGTAAATCTTCCAGATCCATCGTCATCGACTGTGCTCTTCATCGGCACACGGGTGACGATCACTACCTTGCGAGGGCTCGTCAGACGGCTCGAGTGGTACTGGCTCGTCTAGCTCCAGATCCGGAGGCGGATGGCGCCTGGGTGTTTTTCCCTGGCCTCCATGACTCTCGGAATAACTCCACGAATATTATTGATGCCGGTGAATGTGTTGATGCGTTAGCTACGTTGCTAATGCATGCGGGAGATATCTTGGATCTTTTGGAACGTCAGGCCATCGAGGAGGCGATTCGACTGTGCTGTGAGACGTATTTGGTCCATAACGTTGTCGCGAAGCCGGTCACTAATCAGCGCTTGTGGGGAGCGATGGGTTTGGCAGCGGCATCCGTGGCTTTGGATGAGACCGTTTGGCGCCTACCAGTTAAACAGGCGATTGATCGTTCTTTAGCCGAGATGCGACCCGATGGCTCGTTTCGGTATGTCCAAGACGCCGAAACTCTTGGTGAAGGTGTGGGTATTTCCGATCTAACCGTGTATTACCACAGTCGATGCGTAGGGTTTTCTCGTTATGCACTCCGTCTCTTCGGTGCTGAGGCTGAATTTGAGGATGCTTTACGGGCTGGTGCTGATTTTTTGTGTACGGTGCTTCGCCCCGACGGTCTTAAGCCACTGGGATTGGAAGGGAAACGGTGGTTTTGGGACGCTGACACTGAAGCTGGCTCATCTGCGTACGATGCTTATGTGCTCGCGACCGATGGACGAAAGTCGATGATTCCACTGGCTTGTCGAGTGGCGGCTCAGAGTGTTTCGGCTGTAACCCCATCAGGATTTCTGGAAGCTACTTCGGGGTCCGCTGGTTTTGTCTGTCGGGTGTTTCATACGGCTGATTTGGCCTGGATTGCTCGTGCGTATGCTGCAGCGCAGCTCGATGAACGAAAGGTGGATGCCACGGATCTTGATCCCTCTGGCCCGACACATGCGGCCGATGCTGGTGTCGCCCGGATCGGTTCACGAACGGCGTGTGCAATTGTTCGAACTGACAAGTGCCCTGCTGACCGTCTTGTGGGCGGTCGTGTTGGCGGTGGGGGCCTGGTTTATGTTGGTAACAAGGATGACGATTGGCGAAATAGGATCCAGTTTGAGTCGGAACCCGATGAACCAGAAGCATCCTGGTCGGTCCGACGGTCCAGGCCATCGATTGGTCATGGTTCAGTTCGTGGTCTCGGCCGTGAAAATCGGTTCGTGTTGCACATTGCTCGATCGCATGCCCGGGCCGGTCGATGGCGACATGCCGCAGGATTGATTTGGCGACACTTCTCTCTACCGATGTTTCGAGCACATCGTCGTAGTTCGTCGAGCCACGCGACGAAAAGCACTGTCCATGTTGACGGTGATTCTTTGGTCATTAAGTCTGGGATTGCTGATAGGGACGGAACCGTCTGTTCGAATGTTGAGATTCGTCGGACATATCTTGTCGATGAGACATCCGTGCTGGTTCGCGATGAACTCGAGGCTTCAGGTCGACTTCATGATGTGCAGTATCGATTACCGGTCAAGGTCAAAGCGCTGAAAGTTAAGGCTCAGGTGCGATGGACGCGTCGATCGAGTCGAATTCGCTTTGGTCAGATCGAATCTGGAGCAAGGATTTCTCTTGTATATCGGATTTAATTCATGAGTCATCCCTTGCGAATTGTGATGATCGCCAATGCTCGTATTCCGAGTGAGCGGGCTCATCCGATGCAGATCATGCATATGGCGGCGGCGTTTGCTAGTGGAGGTGCGCAGGTCACGCTTGCCTATGCCCGGAGAGCGAACACGGTTGCTATGCGAAGGGTCGGTGATCCGTTCGACTATGCCAACGTGGCCAGAAGTTTCAGGTTAGTCGGACTTCCGACTATTGATGCGATTAAACGAGTGACTCTCGATTGGCCCTTCTTGAATGTGGCGCCAATACGATTGGTGGCTCACTTCTTGCAGCTTTGGACCTTTACTATTTCTGCTGCATTTATGGCTGAGCGATGGCGAGGGGACATCGTTATTAGTCGCGATCTCTTGCCGCTTACGGTGCTCAGAATATTTACGAGGCATGAGGCCAAGTTTGCGTTTGAGGCCCACACGGTACCTCGATCCAAGTTTTCGTCGGCATTGCACTGGTGGGCTGTACGTCGCATGGACGGCGTAGTGACGATCACCGAAGGGCTCCGGCAGTGGTATTTGGATGCTGGATTTGATCCCTCCCGAGTTCTAGTAGCTGCCGATGGGGTTGATGTTGCAGCGTTTGAACAAGATGGTCAGTTAGAAGCACGCCAAGATTTGGAGTTGCCCGAAGCTGCGCCTATAGCCTGCTATATCGGGCATCTGTATCCCTGGAAGGGGGTGGATGTCCTGGTGGAGGCTGCTGACCAAATGGATGAGAGTGTGCACTGGTATATCGTTGGTGGTGTATCGCCAGATCTTGACCGCATTCGTTCGGCTGCGTCTGGCCATAACAATATTCACGTAACAGGCCATCTCTCACCTTCGCTTGCTCGTAAATATCTTCTTGCGGCTGATGTTGCGGTGATCCCATTCAGCGCCCGTGAAGAAATTTCTCGCAGTTACACCTCTCCTCTCAAACTGTTTGAGTATATGGCGGCGCAACGGTCGATCGTGGCTAGCGATTTACCTTCGCTTCGCGAGATCTTGCGGGATGGTGAAAATGCGCTTCTTGTTACCCCTGATGATCCTGAAGCGCTGGCTGATGCTGTGAACCGCCTGTTAAATGATCATGTGCTCGCCCGTGGGTTGGCGCAAGTTGCGCGCGCGGAAGTTGAACATATGACTTGGGCAAAGCGGGCCGAAAGGATCGTGATGTTTTTGAGCCCGGATCAATTGGCCGCATGAGATTTGGACCGGTCATGGATCGTGTTGTTCAAGCAGCACCCTCCAGATCTTCAGCCAGCCGTCGCGTTTTAGTTGGGGTTGGTTTGCTATGGCCCCTCTTGCTGCTTTATCGAGAGCTTTTATTCAGCGGATCTGCGTGGCTGGATCTTGATCTACTTCTGAGTTACCAGCCCCGCTATACGATTCTGGCGAATGGTATCCGGGATGGGCATATTCCGCTTTGGACGGATGGGATGTTATCGGGATTTCCGATCGCGTTTTCGGAGTTTGGCTGGTTCTATCCGTTGACGTGGCTGCTGCTGAGCGTTCTGGATCCTCTTCGTGCATACACATTGGAATTGGCGCTGGGATTAGTGTTTGCGGCGGTGGCGGCTTATTGGCTTGGGCGGGTTTGGGGATTGAGTCGGCTGGCTGCTTATCTCGCCGCATTTCTGTTTACGTACGGCGCTTTTGTGTTTGCGACTTCTCGATTCCTCAACTATGCCGACATTTACTTCGCTCTTCCCGCTGGCATTGCCGCGATTGAGTTAGTTACTCGTGGGCATAAACGGTATCTGGCGCTGCTTGGGTTGTGTGCGGCAGTCATGGGGCTTGCTGGCCATCCGCAAATAGCGTTGTTATTTGGATTTACTTGGATGATCTTTGTCTCGTATCGATTGTTGTGCGCATGGCGTGATGGAACATTTAGTGCTGCTGTAGCGTCGATCTTATGGATCACCGTGGCGGTGGGTGCCGGGTTGCTTGTCAGTGCGGTTCGTTTGGTACCTACGGTGAGTACCACCGCACTTTCTGTGCGTGCGTCCGGGCTTGATTTTGAGATCGCGGCTCAGGGATCGATTCCGCCATGGAGCCTGATTCTCGGGTACCTTTTCCCGTCTTTTGAGATTCCAAAGGTGTTGGGGGATCGGCTCAACGCCGAAGAACTGTTGTATTTGGGTTTTGCAACACCGGCTCTGGCCCTTTTGGCTCTTTGTTCGAGAAATCGCCATCGGTTGGTGTGGTTCTTGACCGGGCTGGTCGTCCTGAGCTGGATCTTCGCCATGGGCTCATTCAGCCTCGGGTTCCCCTTGCTGCACAAGCTGCCGCTTTTTGGGTTTTTTCGGCAACCAGCTAGGTTTGGGATCGTGGCGAGCTTTGGCTTGGCATATCTTGCGGCGATTGGTATTGACCAGATTCGGTTGGTTGATCT
This sequence comes from Chloroflexi bacterium UBA6622, assembly GCA_002433065.1. Classification (GTDB taxonomy): domain Bacteria; phylum Chloroflexota; class UBA11872; order UBA11872; family UBA11872; genus UBA11872. The sequence goes on along the minus strand of DJHK01000015.1, from coordinate 22,225 downwards.
TCGAGGGAGTGTTCCCGCCAAATGGGTAACGAAGATTTGGCTGTGGGCTGCTGGGCTTGTTGGTGCAGGCACTGTGATAGCGACTATTGTTTTGAGCGGATTAGCGTTCGTAATAGTTCCGTATGGATACGACTATATCGATAGGGCTATTGTGGGCTCCGAGGGTAGATTTCTTTCCGCCGAGCGTTATTACCGGACCTTCGATCAGCTTTACGAGCGGATGGCGAACGCATTTAGCCTTGAGTTTTGGACACCTCGCTGGACTTTGTTTGCGGCGCTTCTGACGGCAGCTGTTTTGTGGGGTTTTATGCGCCGTCACATCCAAGCGCAGCGTGCACAGATGATGCTTGTGGGCATTCTCGTGATCGATGTGTTGGTGGCCCCGGGCCATATGATTCCTGCTACCGACACTGATTGGTATTCCCGAGACCCACGGGCCGCCGCTGTTATACCCGGGCAGTCAACTGACCAGTGGCGGGTTTTCTCATATCGGGGATTGGCTCAGAAGTTTGAGTTGTCGACAGCTGCCGGTACAGATATTGGCCGGTCACAGCGTGATTTACTCGAATACGTTTTTCTAAACGAGACGTTGACCCCGAATTTGCCGTTGACTCGAGCATGGGCGTCGATAGACGGATATGAAAACCTTATGTCACGCCCTGTAGCTGACTACCTTGCGTATGTTGGTAGCGAACGGACTACCGTTAATGGTTTTGCTGTTGATCCAGAAATTAATGGCGACGAGCGAGCCAACATTTTCGGGCACAGGTTGGCAGCTTTGGCCGTTGGAAACGTTCGGTATGTGCTGTCTGGAGTGAAGCTTGAGCATCCTCAACTGGTAGAACGGCAATCCGGGTTGATCGATCTGCCGAACTGGTCGCCGGTTAAACAATCTTTGTACGTCTACGAATTACGTGATTGGTTTCCACGTGTGTGGCTCGCGCGAGTCTGGAAGACCATTGATGTGGCTGCAGCACCTCTCGACATTTTGGATGCGATTGCGCGTAGTCCAACTGTTGCTATGGTCGACCGTGATCCCGGGGTTCAGGGTGGTGCTTCTGAAGCAGACTTACTGGAGTATCAGATCAGCCGTTCACAACAAGACCTGAAGCTTCGGGTGGTAACGGATGGGTCTGGACTTTTAGTTGTTAACGAGGCGATGTACCCAGGATGGGAAGCGACTATTGATGGTCAGCCTGTAGAAATGGTTACTGTCAATACGATGATGCGTGGGGTTCCTATCAATAACAGCGGAGTGCACACCATCGTTATGTCATACATGCCTCCAGGATTTCCCCAGGCGATTGTCTTGTCGATGTTCGGAGTTGGTGTATTGCTGGTTTTGTTCGTGGTGGGTTGGCGGGTTGATAGAACATGAAGTTGGCCCTGGTCAGTGATGTGCTCGATCCCACTACCGGGTGGGGTCGGTACGCTGGTGAAATTGCTGATGAGCTAATTGCCTCAGGGGTAGATGTTCGACTGGTGAGCCCACGGGATCGGCTTGCTATTCCTAAACTTCACTCTTACCCCGATCACTTGAGCATTCCTTCGTTCCAGTATGGGAGTCGCCATCCGGTCCGAGTTTTCTTTCGGACGCTGGTTCCTCTTGTACGAGCGCTTCGGGGAGTAGATGTGATTCATTGCATGATCGAGCCATTTGCTCCGGTTGTGGCTGTGGCTGCTGGTCAGCGTCCGTATTTTGTTTCACTGGTTGGGACATATGCGCTTCCGTCAGGTCGTCCGCGGATTGAAGGGACAGCCCTTGGCTGGGCATTACGGCGAGCTCGAGGTCTACCGGCTATCAGTCAATACACGAAAGCTCGTATTGAGGCGGACATCGGAGTACCGCAGGCTTCTGTGGTGCCACTTGCGGTAAGAGCTGAGGATTTTTTCCAATCTACGCCGCGCGTTCGCGAGCCAGGGTTAATCGTGTCTGTTGGAGAACCGAAGCCACGCAAAGGATACGACTTAATGTTGGAGGCTTTTGCGACGCTTAGGTCTGAAGGTATCGCTGATCGATATGTGATTGTCGGGCCCTACAACTCTTCGTCACCGTATGTTCAACAGTTGCAGACACGGATTAATGCACCGGATCTTCAGGGCCGAGTCACCTTCACGGGGGTGGTTAGTCAAGAAGAACTTGCCGCGTGGTACCACCGTGCCCGTTTGGTCGTAATGCCGTATCGGTCGTGGAAAAGCGACTTTGAAGGTTTCGGCTTGGTATTGCTTGAAGCGAATGCTTGTGGAACGCCTGTGGTAAGTACTCGTGATTCCGGCGCGGAAGAACCAGTCGTACACGATATGAATGGCCTTCTTGTCGCACCTGACAATGTGAGAGAACTTCTGCGGGCGGTTCGGGGGCTGCTGACTGACGATGCGCGATGGGAAGTCCTAGCTGCGGGGGCACGTCGTCGGGTAGCCGCGATGACGTGGCGGAGGTCCGTTGATCAACTTCTCGATATATATGCCGGGTCGCTTGGATATCGGCTTGATGAGTAGACCATCCGGAGATTTGGGGCAACAAGCGGTACGTGGGGTTGTCAGCCTTGGCCTTCGTGAGGGTGGCATGAAACTTGTTGCTTTTGCAGGCAACATTGCCCTCTTTCGCTTACTTACCCCTGCTGACTTCGGCGTTATTGTGCCTATTGCATTTCTAGCAGGGTTGGTCAAACAGTTTGCCGATCTTGGTTTACAGCCAAGCCTTATTCAACGTGGAACCGAACCCAATAGTCAGGATTTGCGCGCGGTGTTCACAGGACAACTTGGGCTAGTGATTATCGGTGGGCTGTTGTTGTTTCTAGGCGGCCCCCTTGTTGTCGATAGCATTTTGAACGCTGCAATCGATCCTTGGATGACTCGGGTATTCGCATTGTCAATATTTTTGTCAGCGTTTCGAGTAGTGCCAGCCGCGTTACTCGAACGGCATCTGCAGTTTGGCCGTTTGGCGACCGCTGATATTTTGGGAAGTTTTTGCTACTTCAGCCTGGGAATAGGTTTCGCGATTGGTGCGGCTGGGGTCTGGAGTCTCGTGATTGCCCATGTCGGTGCCAGCATTATTTCAACGCTCGCTGTTGTTGTGGCGCGACCCTGGTGGCCGATACCGACGATGCGCCTTAAGGTGCTTCGTTCCCACGTGAATTTCGGCGCCAAGTTTCAGGGATCCCGGATTGCGCTAACGATCAAGGATTCGCTAGTTCCCTTGTTTGCGCCACGGGCCTTTGGCGCGTCGGCGACCGGATTATTGAGCTGGGCGAACCGTGTTTCTTCCCAGCCCCTTGTCATGACACAACTAGTTGCTCGTGTCAGCCTCCCGGCATTTTCTCGTATTCAAGATAATCCAGAACAGGTGCGTCGGGGAGCAGAGTTAACGCTTAAGTGGAATGCGATTGTTACGTTGCCAGCATTCGCAGCGCTTATAGCGTTTGGTCCTGAAGTCGCGACCCTAATCTACGGGGATCAGTGGTTACCAGCGGTTCCGGCTCTCTACATTCTTGTCCTTAACTCGGTGCTTGTGCCAATTAATGGTCTTATCACGCCTATTCTTATTGCGATTGGAAAAACGAGAGTGGTGCTTACGGTGGCCGTGGTCTGGGCAATCGGGGCGTGGGTGTTGGCAGTGGGTCTTATGACGGCAGGCGTCGGGTTTCTGTCTGTTCCGATTGCACTCGCTGCTTCTCAGGCTGCGGCCACGATGGTGCTTATCCCAATTGGAAGACGGGAGTTTGAGTTGCGTGTGGTTCGGCGTATGGTTCGGCCGTTTGTTGCTGCTGTCCTGGCCGGTGTTTTTGGAAGATTTGTATTACTGCCACTGCTTACTGATGCGGTATTGCTGGTGCAGGGATGTCTAGTTGTTGCTGCGGTTTATGCCGGCGTGCTGTATGTCATTGATCGCAGGGCACTGCAGGTAGAGCTTGGGGCGCTTCGACGACGAGATGGTATGGGAGCGTCAAGCTGATATGCGTGTGGCTGTGAATATACGCAATGCCAATTTGGGTATTCCGGATGGTCATGGCGAGAGTATGCGGGCACTGGTTCGGGAGATGGCAAAGATCCCCGGTGACCATATGGTGGAGTACTTATGTGATGCTCCACTTAGATTGGCGGGTTCCGAAAATCTTCTCCATGGAGCTCGAGTACTTCGGCCGTTTCCGGCAGGCAACAGGGTGCTCAGGGGAATCCTGGAAGCTGATCCGTGGTATCGGCTTCGAGTAGCAATCCAGGGTTTGCTACGTAGATGGGACGTTTACGTCCAGAGTGCTCATGAGCCTCCGCCTTCGTTTGGGATTGGTGCACGGGTCGTCATCGTTCACGATCTGGCTTTTATTCATCCGGATGCACAAGAAAACTTTGATGGCGCGTTGATTGCCGAACTTGATCGGTGGACCGCCGTTAACGTGCACGCCGCAACAATTGTGGTTGCTGTTTCTGACGTCGTGGCTCGGGATGTTGCTCGGAGGTACGGTATCTCACCAACCAAGATATTGACGGCTCACCACGGCGTCGATTCCAAACGGTTTCATCCAAATTACGATGCCCAAGAGATAGCGGTGTGTCGTCGTAGACACCACATCGAGAGTGATTATGTGATTTTTGTTGGAACGATCCAGCCTCGGAAGAACATCCCTACCCTCGTTGAGGCCGTGACCAGAAGTCAGTCTCAGGGGGTAGGAATGCAGCTTGTCATTGCGGGGGCTGGTGGGTGGAAGTCCGAGTCGTCCATTGACGCCATTGAGCAGGCTGACCCTGCTGTGGTTCGGTGGATTGGTCGGGTTGCTGAAGGTGATCTTCCACTGCTCATCGCCGGGGCCACTGCTTTTATCAGTGTTGCTCGTGACGAAGGGTTTGGCATGCCGGCGTTGGAGGCCATGGCGTCGGGTGTGCCTGTTATCGCCGCAGACGATGCTGGTTTGGCTGAGGTGGTAGGTGAGGCTGGTTTTCTTGTGAACCCCGAGGACCCCGATGCTATTTCCAGTGCCATCGCTAGACTTTCTGGTGATCAGCAGCTTCGATCAGACATGATTAGTCGTGGACTAAAACGGGCTGAAGCCTTCACCTGGAAGGCCGCAGCCCACAATGTATGGGGAGCAATCGAGCGCGCATGCGTGTCCTTCTAATCGGACCTGCTTGGGATACCGGTCAATGGGTTGAGTACTGTGCTGGGGGACTTGCCGGTATTGGCCATGACGTGGTGATGCATCGCTATAGTGCCGGTCTTGGTCGACCGGCTGGACCCTGGGCTAGGTTGCGGCGACGGATCGTTGGTTCAGATCGATTTCATATGGAACGCGTGCTTGGTATGTTGCGGCGCGACAATCTGGACGTTCTCAAGGCGGCTGCTCAACATCGTCCGGAACTGACGGTAGTGCTCAAGGGCGAAGTGTTGCTTCCTGAGACGATCGAGCGGATTGGTCAAATGACCGATGGCCCCATGGTGCACTGGAGCGGTGATGATCCAACTTGGTTTCCCAATATTGTGGCCGCGGCGCATCTATATGATCGATTTTTTCTGGCCGATCCAAGTTATGCTCAAGATCTTGAGGCCCGCAACGTAACCGCTCAATTTTTGCCTCATGCGGCAGATCCGTCGATGTGGGTCGGTGATGATGTTGGTAGCGATACCGTCGATATCATTTTTGTTGGCGATGCCCGTCACAACATGGGTCATCTGCCCGAGGATAGGTATCGTGTCGATATTGTTGAGGCGATTGCGCAGGCTGATGTATCGCTTGCGGTATGGGGTCGTGGTTGGGAGAAGCTTGAGTCGAGCTACAAGGTGGGGTCGGTGCATCGTGGTCTCACGCTCTTGCCAGCGCCTGCGGTTGCCCGGGCGTATCGGGGAGCCAAGATTGCTTTGAATGTTCACCACGCCCAAATGCGAGAAGCTCCCAATATGCGAACCTTCGAGATTCCTTTAGCTGGGGCATTTCAACTTACTGACTATAAATCTTGCATGGCGGATTTATTTGATATTGGAACAGAACTGGCGGTGTATAAGGGCACCGACGACCTGCTTACGTTGATTAATCGATATCTTGGTGACTCGCAAGCTCGACATGACATTGCTGTGGCCGGACGGCGTCGTGTCGAAAGTGACCACACGTATGAAGTACGTATGCGGCAACTGGTCGAGGCGGCTCTTGGGAAGCAATAAGAATTTCCCTACGGCTCTGGTCGCTCATAGCGATCTTGAAATTCTCAGAATGGCGTTGCGTGCTCATCTTCACCAACCCGCCATTGGCCTATGGCGAGCAACTGAGTTCATCATGCTCCGTGACTTGGATTTTCCGAGTCCTGTGCTGGATTTTGGCTGTGGTAACGGAGAAGTTGCTCGATCTGTGCTTCGTTCGCATTGGCCGATCGATGGGCTCGAATTAGTTGCTGCGGAAGCTCGGGTAGCAAGCACTTCGGATACCTACCGTTATGTGATGCAGGGTAGCGGGGTCCAGGCTCCGGTGACGTCGGATGTGTATGGAGCTGTCTACAGCCATAGTGTCCTTGAGCATATTCCTGACGATCTAGGCGCAATTCGTGAGGTTGCCCGGGTTCTTCGTCCCGGGGGGCGTTTCGTGTTTACGGTTCCTGCCCCTGCATTTGCTTCAAGAATTATGCGTGAGCACGGCAATGAAACCCTTGAAATGGTGAATCGCCGTCTTGGTCATTATCACTACAGATCTATTGATGAATGGACGGAATGTTTGGACAACGTTGGGCTCGATGTGGTCATGGTCCGTGGGCATTTGCCAGCAGCAACCCAGCGGGTATGGCTGAGTTTGGACACGTTGATGGTGCGTCGATTTCGGGGCCGGCGGGTTCTGGATTGGATCCGTGGTCTGCGACGACGGGGGCTCATTCCGGACGCTCTGTGGATTGCCCTGTGGTCGGGCTTGCTTTGGCGCTCATTCAAACGCCCGGTGGATGACCCCGGGGGCTACTTGATCGTGGCTCAGCGTCGATTGTGATGAGTTTACGCGTACTTCACTTGTCACCAACGTGGTTCGGCGATGCGTCCGTGCGTGGTGGGGGAGAGCGATACCCACTCGAGTTGGCCCGGGCGATGTCGCGAAAGACCCCGACCCGCCTGGTCTCTTTTGGGCCACGAGAAAGCTTGGAGTGTGTGGACGGATTTGATATTGAAGTGCGTCGCACATGGCGTCGTTTACGTGGACGAAAGGGTGATGCGGTGGGCCCGGGCTTCATGACGCCACTGGTGTGGGCTGACGTTGTCCATTGCCACCAAGCACGCAGCGGGTTGACGGCGATGGCGACCCTTGCAGGACGGATATTGCGCAAGAAGATATATGTGACCGATCACGGCGGTGGCGGTGTCAATTGGATTCGAAGGCTTCGGATTGGGCGTTGGGTGGATGCGCAGTTGGCGCAGAGCGCCTTTGCGGGTCAGACTCTCCCAAAACTGGGCAAGCGAACCGAGGTTGTTTTCGCTGGTGTTGATCACACGAAATATGTGCCGGGTTCTGAAAAAGTTGAGGGGCGTGTGGTGTATGTGGGTCGATTGCTTCCTCATAAGGGGATTGAATTTGCGATCCGTGGGCTTCCGTCGGGGGCCTCGCTTGAAATTTATGGGCGACCCTATGACGCTGATTACCTGAGATTTCTCGAGACAGAGGCTGCTTCTCGTCCGGTAACGTTTCATACGCAAGCTTCTGACCAACGGGTAATACAAGCTCTGGCCTCTGCGTGCGCTTTTGTCATGCCTTCGGTTTACGAGGACTATCGTGGGCGCCATCAGGCCTTGCCAGAGCTTGTTGGCCTTGCTCCTATCGAGGCTATGGCATGTGGGACCGCAGCGGTTGTTTCAAACGTTGCTGGCATGCCTGAGATTATGCCCACGGATGCCGGAGCGATTGTCAGACCAGGAGATGCTGGAGACATTCGCCGAGCACTTCAACCACTGACAGCTTCTGTTGACCAGGCTCTTCGTGAGGGAGCGTTGGCTCGGGATCACGTCGTCAGGCAATTTACATGGGATGGTGTGGCTGCACGCTGTCTTTCGGCATATAGCGACTAAAATGACCAGGGTTCTTTAGGCAAAGTTCTTATGCGCATCGCCTTTTTGGCTGATACCTATCCGCCCGAAAATCGGGGTGGTGCTGGTGTTGTCGTTGAGCGTTTAGCGACAAGTTTTGTGGCTGCCGGTCATGACGTTCAGGTAATCGCAACAACGTCGGATGTTGCACGTGTTGGAGTTCAGGAAGGCGTTACGGTTCACCGGCTACGTTCCTGGTATCCGGAACGGTTTCGGAATACTGTCGCGATGTTCAATCCAATGGTTGCGGGGGGTGTCAGATCCGCGTTGCAGGAATTCAGTCCAGATGTTGTTCACGCTCACAATGTGCATCAGCACCTTTCGTTTGCGACGCTAGGTATTGCGGCGAGGACTGGTGCACCTGTTCTGTATACGGCACATGATTACCTGCTGTTTTGTTGTATCAAGTTCATATGTACGAACGGATCGGTCGATTTTCGTCAACGTTGGTTTAACTGCGCCAAGTGTCAGCGCTTCCGTTGGAACCCGGCTCGGAACGAAGTTATTCGCAAACACATGACGACCAATGTCGATCATCTTTTTGCGATAAGCGAAACGTTGCAAGTGGCACTTCGGGCCAATGGTTATGGGGATTCCGAGGTTGTGCATAACGGTGTCGATCTCGATTGGTGGGGGCGTGGCAATGGGACTGTTTTTCGATCGGCTCATGATCTTGGTGATGCTCCCTTAGCTTTCCTTGCAGCAAGGGTTTCCCGTGAGAAGGGTGCCGAGGCGGCTCTCCAGGCCCTCGCCCGTTCTAGGAATTCGGATATCCGACTGATGATTGCCGGGGAAAACCCACGATATGCACCTCGTCTCAGGGATATGGCGGAAAGCTTGGGCGTGGGCGACCGATTGTTGCTACCTGGCTGGCTTGATGTTGACGAGATGCGAGATGCCTATGCGGCAGCGACCGTCACTCTGGCTCCGTCAACATATCCTGATCCGTTCAACTTGACCTTGATTGAATCGATGGCGGCTGGTCGGCCGGTGATTGCGTCTAGTCTGGGGGCTGGACCGGAACTTGTAGACGATGGATGTACCGGTTATGTCGTTGATCCGACTGATATTGCGGCTCTTGCGGACCGTCTGGATCTTGTGACTGGAGATCTTTCTTATGCCTCGTGCATGGGTGAAGCCGGTCGTCGGACCGCAACCAACACCTTCTCAATAGACCAGCAGATCGAACGAACACTTGCTCGTTATGAGGCGGTTCTGTCAGGTCGTTCGTGAACATTCGTCCTAGAGTTCTTCACATCATTACCTCACTGGCCGTGGGTGGTGCGCAGCGCCACTTGCTAGCGCTTCTTCCGGGCCTTTCCAGGTCAGTCGATATTGATGTGGTCTACTTCCGTGATCATGATCTGCGATCCGAGGTTGCACGTGTTGCTGATCGGGTTTTCTATCTGCCGATGGCTGGTCAAACCGGACTTGTTCACCTTCCTCGACTAATCACGTTGATACGTCAGGGTGGCTATTCGATCGTGCATACACACTTGCTTCGGGCTGACGTATATGGTGCGTTAGCTTCGCGGGTGGCTGGAGTTTCGGCTGTCGTATCGAGCAAGCACAACATTGAAGCACGACTTGCGTCAATGCCTTCCCGCACCCTATATCGACTGACGACTCTATCAACCAGAAGAACAATTGCGATCTCAGAGGCCGTAGCTAACTGGGTGGTCCATAGGCTCGGTGTGTCCAAGGAGGACGTACGGATTATTCGTTACGGGCTCGACCCGACGCCATTTGATGGTGCCTCACAAGTTAGAGCTCGAGGACAGCTGGGTATTGCTCTCGACGTTCCGATTCTCCTGTGTCCTGCGCGCTTGGATCCTCAGAAGCGCCATGACGTGCTGCTCCGAGCATTTGCGAACGTTCTACAGGATTTTCCACAGGCAGTGCTGCTTTGTGCAGGTGATACGCAGCTCGGCGGTGCAAGCTACCGCAGTCACCTTCAGCGTACGGCGGTCGAGCTTGGTGTTGATCATGCTGTTCGTTGGTTAGGGGTTCGTGATGACATTCCTGAGCTGATGGCGGCCAGTGATCTTGTGGTGTTGTCCTCAGACTGGGAAGGCCTGGGCCTGGTGCTCATGGAAGCCGCCATGGCGTGTCGACCGGTGGTGGCCACGTCCGTTGGAGGTGTTCCCGAGATCGTGGTGGCAAATACCACCGGCCTACTTGTGGGGCCGGGTGATGATATGCAGATGGGGAAGGAAATAGGTGCGCTGTTGTCAGACCCGGTCCATCGAACTCGCATGGGGGCAGTAGCCGGCGAGTATGCGCGTAGCACGTTCGACCTTGTTGGTATGCATGATGCTACTGAAGCTATATATAACGAACTGTTGCCCCACCAATCTGTCTGACCAGTCGGAGCGTCGCCTATATACTTTCGTCAGTAAGTGTTTTCTATAAGTTTTCACGAGGGTTCACGGGATATGTCGACCACTGCCCCTATTTCTGTCGTCACCGGGGCTGCCGGTTTCATCGCCTCTCATTTGTGTGAAGCGCTGCTTGCGCGAGGTCATCACGTCGTTGGCATCGATGGGTTTACGGACACATATGACGTGAACCAAAAACGTGGAAATGCGGATGAGCTCGCTGGGTCAAATCGGTTCACGATGGTTGAAGGCCACCTCATGGAATTGGATCTCGACTCCATACTGAACGGTGCTGATTACATTTTTCACTTAGCGGCACGTGCTGGTGTTCGCGAGGGGTGGACGCCGACGAACTTTGAGCACTATATGCGTGACAATAGCCGTTCGACCCAACGTTTGGCTGACGCGGCCTTACAAGCCCAGGTGAAGCTATTTAGCTTTGCTTCTACGTCGTCAATTTACGGGTTTAATCCTCGGCTTCCTACGCCGGAGACGCACTCACTTGAACCCCGATCCTTTTATGCCATGAGTAAGTCATTGGATGAGCAGGTGCTTACTGCCTATCACCGCCTGTTTAATCTTCCCACGGTTATTCTTCGGTACTACACCCTGTTTGGACCCCGCCAACGGCCTGACATGTTGGTGCATATTGGCCTTAAGGCGATCGCGACGGGGCAACCACTCACGATTTATGGGGATGGTGAACAGACCCGGGAATTAACGTATGTGCATGATGCGGTCGATGCTCAGGTGCATGTGTTGGACGCATTACCCATTGGGGAAATCTTTAATATTGGTAGTGGGCCAACTGCCTCTGTAAATGAGCTTGTTGCTGAGATGGAAGGTGTCGTTGGTAAATCTGCTGACCGTGTTTATGCGGATCGACATCCTGCTGACCAATTGCATAGTCAGGCTGATACGTCCAAAGCCCGGACTGTCCTCGGGTTTGATCCGACAACGACGATTCATGAAGGTGTCAAGGCTGAGTACGACTGGATGTGTCAGACGGTGCTGCGCTAAGCGCTCTGATGTCGTCTCGGCCCATCCGTGTTCTGCACGTCATGGAAGCTACTATCGGAGGCACGAAACGGCATCTACTGGATCTTGTGGAGTCGATCGATAAGGACGCGATTCAGATTGAGATCGCAAGTCCTCGAGTTCGATCCGATCCTCATGGGGACACGTCGTTTTTTTCAGACATGACCGCTTTGGGGGTCGTTGTTCATGAAATACCTATGGTGCGATCTATACGTCCGATAGCCGACCTTCGCACCACGCTGGCTCTCGCTCGCCTGATCAGGCGCAGACGTCATCAGGTTGTACATACCCATAGTACGAAGGCTGGTCTTGTTGGACGGCTTGCTGCGTTTGCCTGCTCTGGTACCCGGACGGTTCATACGCCGCACGGTTTTTACTTCTTAAATTTTTCCAGATTGGTAGTTCGTTCGGTACTCCGTTGGCAGGAGCGCGTTCTCGGATGGATCACGTCTCGGGTTATTGTGTTGTCGAAAGGCGAGCGAACTGTCGCTGCTGGCGTCATATCTCTCAGGAAGCTTCGATACATCCCCAACACCTTTGATTCGTTTGATCCGGTGTCTCGTGCGGAAGCCCGGGATCGTCTCGGTTTGCCCGAGGATGCAGGTGTTGTTGTAACTACGGCACGATTTACTGCGCAAAAAGCACCGTTTGACGTAGCCGAGACCTTTGCTCTTGTTCATCGATTACACCCGGAAACGCGCTTTGTCTGGATGAATGAGGGCGAGCTTAAAGATGCTGTCGAGGCCCGCCTACGGACGCTTGGTGTTGAGGCGGCTACGATTCGTCCAGGCTACTTAAGTGACGCGCGGGAACTTTTGACCGCGGCTGACGTATATGTGCATTTGGCCCGTTGGGAAGGCGCACCATATTCCGTGATGGAAGCCATGACAGCGGGCGTGCCTGTGGTGGCCGCTCGTGCCGTTGGTACGGAGGATCTGATTGAGGATGGGGTCACCGGGATTCTGGTTGACCAGGGTGATGTGAGTGCAGCGGCTTCGGCTGTGGCCCGATTGTTGACAGACCTTGGCGAGGCTCGCACTCTTTCTCGGAATGCTCGTAAGGCAATCGTTGTGCATCACAATCGCGATGCTATGGCTCGTGCGACTGAACAGGTCTACCGAGAACTGGTTCTAGGGTAGCCCATGAGGAACCGGACTCGGATTTTTGGGCAGTTTCTAGCTATCGCAGATGTTGGCCTGACGATGCTGGCGCTTTTCCTGGCGGATCTAGCCAGGCATTTACTTCCGTTTGGGGCTGGTGACGCAGAAACGTTGCCGTGGTTGACGGTCCGCGAATACGTGATTGTGGCCATTATCTGGGCCTTTTTTCTTCGTTTTGCTCATTTGTATGACCATCAGCGCCTTCTACGTATTGCTGACGAGATTCGAGTGCTCGTGCCGGCGGTACTCGTTGCCATGGTGGCTCTTTTTGCCGCATTTTTTGTCGTCAAGGTCGAATTTTTATCACGCCTACTTTTTCTTTATTTCGTCGTCATAGATGTTCTGCTGATCATTAATTTCCGATGGTTACTTAATCGAGTATTTCGAAGTGCCCGGATATCCAGTCGAGGTTCTAGTCGTGTCTTGATTGTTGGTGCGGGTCCGGTTGGTAAACATGTCGCCCAGATGATTCGCGATCGTCCGTGGTCCGGTTTTGAGGTGATTGGTTTTGCTGATGATGATCCGGCCAAACGAGAAGATATGGTGGAAGGTTTCCCTGTAATCGGTGCATCAGGGGATCTCGTTAGTTTGATTGAACATCATGCAATTGACGAGGTGCTGATTGCACTTCCGATGCATGCGTACGAGAGAATGCAGGAAATAGTGTTTGAGCTGGATGCTATGCCAGTTCGTGTTCGTCTAGTACCAGACGTTTTTCATCTCATGTCAGGACGGGCGAGTGCTGAGGATGTGTGGGGGATGCCGCTCATCAGCGTCCGTGCCCCGGTAATTATCGGATTTGATCGTTTTATTAAGCGTGTTTTTGATTTCCTCATCGGGAGTGTGGCTCTCATCCTGATGATTCCCGTCTTGCTAGCGCTTGCAATTGCGGTGGGTCTCGAGAGCGGTCGTCCGATTATTTTTTCGCAGCGTCGAGTCGGAGAGAACGGCCGAATGTTCACCATGTATAAACTACGAACTATGGTGTCGAACGCAGAAAGTCGGCAGGAAGCTGCCTTGCAGCAGGGTGCTGAGCCCAGCGAGGTCTACAAACCGCAGGGTGATCCTCGCGTTACGCGTGTGGGCCGGTTTCTTCGAAGGACAAGTTTGGATGAGTTACCGCAGCTTTGGAATGTGCTTAAGGGTGAGATGAGTCTTGTCGGACCCCGGCCAGAGTTACCGTGGGTGGTTGATCGCTACGAATCATGGCAGCGCCAGCGTCTTGCCGTGCTCCCTGGTATGACCGGGTGGTGGCAAGTTAATGGACGCAGCGAATTACCCATGCATCAAAACGTCGAGTATGACCTGTATTACATCCAAAACTATTCCCCGATGCTTGATCTCACAATTCTGGTTCGGACGCTGTGGGTGGTGGTTCGTGGCAAGGGCGCCTACTAGCTTCTGCACTTAGGTTGGAATCCTCTTGCCGTGTGTAAGCCGACCTTGAAATGTGTAAAACGGATCATCACTGGCTAGAGGAAGTGCTACCGGAACCCCTCCGGCTTCCTGTGATTTATAGGAGGCTCGCACTAGTTCCACATGGTTTCTTGGCACCTCGATGGGTACAGGCATTGGCTTCCCGGTGATGATTGATTGCAGCCAAAGGCGGCTCTGATGGATCTCGCTGGCGTTGATTGGGGCGTCAGGAATAGCCCCTGCGAGGGCTTCCAGGCGGTCGACTAAGGACGGATCGTGGTCGGAGCCAAACCCAACTCGAGCTTCCCACCCACGGTTGCGTGAACTGAGTGCGCTGGAACTCGAGCCTGGGTCGGATGACTGGCTGCGCCCGGTCCCAGGTTTTACGTATTCCTGATGCAGCACCAGGGAGGCTTCGCTTCCAATGAGTTCTATGCGGTACGTGGGCGCCATGGGATTCTCATGGTGGAGTAATGATGCTTGAATAACCCCACGGGATCCATTGGCGAATTCAACAAGCGACAGCGTGAGATCGTCGGTTTCAATATCACGCAGCATGGCGCCAGCGTAGGAAGCGACCTGCACGATCGGTGATCCGACAACAAACAGGAAGGGATCGATGATGTATCGACCGTGATGAAATATGGCTGTGCCACCTTCACCTTCCCAGGTTCCGTGCCAGTGTCCTGGTCGGAAATATTGTTGTGGTCGAAAAAGGTTAAGGTCTACACGGGCCAGCGCTATTTGACCCATCAGGCCGCTTGATACGGCCCGCTGGGCATGCAGCATACCCCTGCTATAACGTGAACCAACCTGCGAGTGGAAGTTGATGCCTGATGCTGTTACGGCGTCGATCATCTCGTCGGCTTCAGCAACACTCTGTGCCATTGGTCCTTGGATAAACACGTGGCAGCCCGCGGCCGCCCCATCAATGGTTGGTTCTTTGCGGACCGATGGCGCTGTGAGTACCACGATGGCATCAACATCCATATGGGCAAGTAGATCCCGGTGGTGGCTAAATTCTTTAATGGTGACGGTACTGGCGATTTCTGCTGATTCAGCACGGGTTTGCGCCGCGACACGTTCTTCGCGATTGCACGCGCTTGCAGTTCGTGCGCGTTCAATTGCGGCCTCAGCTGCATAGGCGTTGATCAGTGCTTTGGCTCGATTGGTGGCAAGCTCCGGGGATAGGTCGGCAACCGCGACGACGTGAGCGAGTTGGTGGAGCCCGGCATAGATGTCGGTGTACATGCTGGAAATTCCGCCGCATCCGACCATTCCAACCCTGAGCGGAGCCTGTGTCATGGTGCAATCCCGTTGTTCGAGTCCTTGGTTCTGATCCTAGCTGATGCTATAAGGCTCGGACTCCAGCAATTATTGCGTTCGGCCAGGAAAACGTTCGGTGTTGGTCGGACTCGTGGACGCTAAACATGAGCTTTGTGGCTTTGTCCCGGGTGAATTTTTCCCATAGGCCATCTCGTGTTTTTTTATCGACATCAGTTCGGTCACACCACGGATCAAAGAGAAGCTCGGTTTCTGCGAGCTTGGTTTGTACAGGATCCAATCCTGCAGATTCGAACAGCTCTAGCAGATCTGCCACTGGTCGATTTACGACGTGTGAGGGGTCGCGGATCTTCTCGATTTCATGCATCGCTCGTGCCGCGGTATCGTCCTCTGGCGCGATTGTGTCGGCTATGACGACCCGGCCGCCTGGTCGGACAACCCTGGCCATTTCATGCATTGCCGCAGGACCGTCGATGTAGTGATGAAATGCGTGCCGGCAGGACACTGCGTCAAATACGTTATTGGCGAAGGCTAGGCGATGGGTGTCGCTCAGTGCTCCAGTGAGGCCAGATGAGGGTGAAGTCAGGGTGTGGCGAAGCATGCCATGTGAGATATCGGTAGCTACGACTTGGGCCCCGGTGCGGAGCAGCGCGTGTGCAGTGAATCCGGTGCCTGTGCTGACGTCGAGTACTCGGTTGTTTTCGTGGGCAGTTGTGAACTCGACAGTCGGCTGAAGGGTGGGGCCGTCGCGATGAGTCTGGGATATCGCATAGCCGGCGACCCGATCATCAAATGCGGGGCGATCCATCCTTAGCCGTCAAACGTCTCAAGTGATTCCGCGATGGACGTGTCCAGGATCGCAACCATTTCATCGATTTCATCTGAAGTCGATGTAAGGGGAGGTGCCAGAACAAACTCATGGTCGCCCATGCGTCCGATCAACCCGTTCGCTTTGGCGGTCTGTCCAACCTTTCGGCACAAGAGGCGGGCCGGCGGAAATTGGGTGCGGGCTGATTTGTCTCGTACGAATTCGATTCCCTGCAGGAGACCGTGTCCATCCACCCGTCCGATCTGATCATATCGGTCAGCCAACTCCTCCAATCCAGTTCGAAGTCGGGTTCCTTGAGTCTGTCCGTTCGCGAGGGCTCTGCCCTCAACTATTTGCGATATTGCTTCCAGGCCAGCGGCGCAGGCGACGGGATTCCCTGCATAGGTATGGCCGCCATTAAAGTGGACGGCATCGGTTGGATCTCCCCAAAACGCTTCGGCAATCGGCGTGGTCATCATGAGTGCGGCCAACGGGGCGTATCCGCCACTGAGCCCCTTGCCGAGGGTCATCATGTCAGGCGCCGTGTTGTAGACGTCAGCGCCAAAAAGCTCGCCGAGTCGACCAAACCCAGTGATGATTTCGTCGAAGATCAGTAAAACATTGTGGCGGTCACAGATATCCCGCAAGATTTTGAAATACTCTGGTGGCGGGGCGATGAATCCGTCTGTCGACATGCTCACGGGTTCGGCAATAAAGGCTGCGACGGACTCTGGACCTTCGGCCTGAATGACGTCGTCCACGATTTCGGCACATCGGACATCACATTCGGGATAACTGAGTCCGAATGGACATCGGTAGCAGTCTGGTGGATGGACCTTGAGGAATCCTGTGGGAAATGGCTCGTACGGGAGCTTTCGAGCAGCACCTCCGCTGGCGGCCAGTGCCCCCATCGTGGCCCCGTGGTAGCTACGGTACCGGGAGATAATCTTGTACTTTCCGGGGTGTCCCGTCTGTGAGTGATATTGACGAGCTACTTTGAAGGCGGCTTCATTGGCTTCGGAACCACCACTTGCATATTTGACGTGTGTGAGCGGTCCGGGTGTGATTTCGACGAGCCGTCTGGCCAGATCAATGGCCGGCTCTGAGGCTGCATAGAGAGGAAGCGCGAGGGCTATCTTATTGAGTTGTTCTGTCATCGCCGCGATGATTGCCTGATTTCGGTGACCAAGCTGCACGGCGGCAACGGCTGATAACCCGTCGATGTACCACTGTCCGGTGTGATCACGAACGCGTACACCATCACCTTCAACAATGATCAACGGATCATCCATAAAGGATTTCATCTGGTTGAATTCAACCAGCAGATTGGCAAGTCCTGCGTGGCGCTGCGGAAATTCTTGGCTTGGGTCAGTCGCTTCCGGCATATCGGGCTCGAAGGGCTTGGGTGGACTCGTATGAGCGTACGCTTCAAATCGTACGCTGTCGCGGGTTTTTGGAACAGTGCATGGAGTACTGTAGGCAGACTAGGTTCCTGATTGATCGTGATGAATGCACACAACCGATTCTTAACGGCTGCACAGAGCGTGGCCGACAGTCTGGCCGCGATGGCGGAGCCAACTGTCGGGGGCACACGCTGGGAAACGCTGAATTATGCGGGCGACTCACAGTATTCGACTGCTGTGTTTGGCGGTATGACCGGCGTCATCTTTCTCTTTTCGGATCTTTTCCGCATAACCCAGGAAACGAAGGCTCGTGAAGTTGCCGAAGCGGCCGCTATGTGGGTCGACCGTGAGTCCACACCCGACTTGACCGATGCAACGGCTAATCCGAGTCTGTACTCCGGGCTTGCCGGTCATGGCCAAATGTTTTTACACCTGTTCGAAGTGACCGGTCGGGATCGCTGGCTCCGTTGTGCGATGGCCCGTGCTCGGGCGCTTGGCCGCGTGGCCTACCCTGACACGCATATGTTGTCCGGATCATCCGGAAGTCTTGTGTTCTTGCTTCGGGCCTATCACGCTACGAACGACGAGGGCATATTGGCGACCGCGAGAGCTCTTGGGGATGACATTTTGCGATGTGCGACACGAGATGCGAGTGGAGTGCGTTGGGCATGGGATCGACAGGCTGGCTCTGCTACGCCAGGTGGCACATTTTTTGGCTCAGGTTTTGGTCATGGGGCCTCTGGCGTGGCCTACGCGCTAGCTGAGTTGTGGTCTGTGACTCACGAGGATGCGTTGGCTGACGCGGTGACGGGTACAGCGGCGTGGATCGAATCAGTGGCTATTGAAACCCCTTATGGTGTCGGCTGGGGGCGGTGGCCAGATGATTCGCATGATCCGCGTGTGCAGTGGTGTCATGGTCCGCCCGGCATCGGCTTGTTTGCGATACGGGCTGCAGAAATTTTCGATAGCAGCGTGTTGCTGGATTTGGCGTGTCGATGTGGCGAGGCGACCCGGGTCGCGGCTGACATTCGTGAAAATCCGAGTCAATGTCATGGTCTGTCCGGGAACGGAGAGCTATTGCTCGAGTTGGCTCGGGTTACCGGCGATGACTCGTGGCTCGCGCACGCGGCGGATTTTGGTGATGCGGCAATGGTGTATCAGCATGAGGTAAACAACTCGGTTCGATGGTTGGGTGATGAGCCGGGCAATTACAGCCCTGACTTTATGCTTGGAGCATCCGGTCTTGGTCATTATTTTCTTCGCCTCGCGTATCCAACTGACGTGCACATGCCGTTAATGGTGGTACCTCGAGGGGCACGCAAGGAGTCGTAACGATACCGGCCACGCGGGTGTACTAACACTCGATGAGGAGGGTTTCTCAAAAAGATGGAAGGGTTTGTAATGAATAGTGACGCGGTCCGGCTTGGTGTACTTGGTGCCCAACACGGACATGTCCCGGGGAAGCTTCGATGGTTGCGTGATCTTGACGCGATTGATCTTGCAGGCGTTTATGAGCCGAATGAATCTGTGCGTGCGGCAAACGAACAGCAACCGAATGCCACAGGTGTCCCGTATGTGGAGGATATTCAAAAAATCCTTGAGGATGCCTCGGTTCAGGGCGTCGTGATTGGTGGAGCCGAGCGGCAAAACCCGTCGTATGCCCGTCGGGCATTACAGGCTGGAAAGCACGTGTTGATGGAGAAGGCGTGCGGCTGGACACATGCCCATGTGGATGAGCTAACCGAGCTTGCCGAGCAGGGGGGCTTGCTCTTTCAAATGGGCTTTAACAATCGCTTAATGCCGCATTTTCTTCGGGTGTTCGATATGGTCGCGGCCGGTGAGTTCGGCGAGGTGTTCCGAGTCCGGGCTCACATGTGCGGTGCCTACAATCCGAGTTCCGACACGTACGTTGGTGGCGGTGCCTATTTTAAGGGCGGAATTTTTTACAATCTTGGCTGCCATGCCCTTGACCTCACGATGGCTGTTCTTGGTGTGCCGGACCACGTGCACCCATTTCTTCGAACGGAGCGATTTCGCGAGTCAGGGTATGTAGATAACGCGACCGTGGTTCTGGAGTATCCATCGGCTATTGCCACGATCGAAGTCAGTCATCTTGAAACAGAACAACGGCGGCCTCGTAGTTTTGAAGTATATGGATCCGACGCCCAGGCAATTGTTTCTCCATGGGGCACTGTCGGTGACCGGTCTGCGGCTGTTGCGATCCATACAGGTGGTGTGGAGGCTGGGGAGGCTGGTTGGCATGTGCATGGCTCAGGGTTGCACGTGCCTTTCCTCGATGACATCAAGGAGTTTGTTGGGTGTATTCGGGGCGAGCAGGAACCTCGTTTCAATTACGACCACGACCGGGCCGTGCACCACACGCTGATGAATATCTGCGGCGAATCCGATTTCGACGAGGAATGCGCGTAGCCGGGGTGCTGGCTACCCCACGTCGTCTTTCGGGTATACGAACGGCCGTCGGATGTCATAGGCACCCGGATATCTGACCACGAGAGATCCGTCGCGGATCGCTGCTTCCAGCGGTGCCAGCTTCGTCTGCATCGGTATGTCTACTGCGGTATGCGTTCGTGCACTTTCATAAATTGCCATCATGATGGCTTGTGACTTTATGGCGTGGTTCCCATCCTGACGGTGTCCATCAACTCTGCCATCGAGCCAGGCTACTAGTTCGTTGGCTTGCGCCACCATGTGGTCCAGAGGGTCCGTCTCTGGGGGGATGACACAGTCGTCACGGTTGGCCGAGATGAGGCGTAGGCCATAAGACAGACCGGTGTCAGGCTCCAGGGTGATAGTTCCATCGTCACCGGCAATCACAAAGCTACGGTTGGTGAGGTCGCCATGGGGTCCAATATCGTTGTCATACACGATTCGAGCGCCACCGTTGACCGCCGCGATACCAAAGCACAGGTCTTCACAGACATAGCCCCGCTCATACCGATCCGTTTCACGTTGGACCTGGCCAAGTGCCCAAATCGGATCAGGATCCCCAAGCACATAGAGCGCGCGGTCGATGAGGTGAGAGCCCTGGTTGGCTAATCCGCCTTCTTCAACGCCGACTTTTACGACGATGGGATTTCCAATGGCTCCATCGGCGATGAGATTACGTGCGGTTTCAAATGCGCCGAAATGCCGACCTTGATAGCCGCAAAGAAGTTTGATGCCGGCGCGGTTGCATGCATTGACCATGGATTCAGCCTCGCCCATCGAATTCGCGAGGGGCTTTTCGGAAATGATGGCCTTGACCGGATAACGAGCAGCTAGCAGCGTCATGGCTGGATGAAGGGAAGCTGGTGTCGCCACGCTCACAACATCTAGCGCCGCTTCCTGCAGCATGGTTTCCGCGTCGGTGTATCGACCAGGTACGTCATACTGGTCTCCAACTTCTTCCAACCGGTTTTTGTCAATATCACAAACGGCCGCAACCTCGATGCCTTCCGCCTGCTCGAATCCACGAGCATGAGATTGGCCAAGGTTCAGTCCGATAATGCCGGCACGATAGGTCGCCATTGGTTGTCTCCTTACTCGGGGGTGGCTGCGATGTGCCGGATGTCATACCGGCCCGGGTGTTCTACGGATAAATCTCCATCGGTCAACATTTGCTGCAGCGGTGAGCACTGCGTCGCGATTGGCAGGTGAACGAGGGTATGGGTGCGGGCTGATTCGTAGATCCCCATGAGGATTTCGAGCGTGTGGATTGCCAGACTGGCATCTTCCCGATGTTCATCGGCATCGCCGCTAGCCCATGCGGCCAATGCGTCGAGTTCTCGTGCTCGAGCCTGCGCAAAATCAGTGGAATCGCCATAGGCAACGGTTTCCCAGCCCGAGGCCCCAGAACGCAGCAGCTTGATGTCATGATTGCCGGCGAAGCTGCCATCTAGCAGGATCATGCCTTCTGTGCCGACGAATGTACGTACGTTGCGTTCCATGCCGGCCGGTGGGAGATCACTTTCCAGGCACAACCGTATGCCACCCTCGAATTCGATAATGGCACCAGCCAAATCTTCGGCGGGCCAACTTCGTTCATAGCGGTCGGTGGTTCGTTGCACATTGGCGAGCACCCACTGCGGTATGGGATCTCCGAGCATATAGTGCAGGTAGTTCAGGTTGTGGGTCCCAATGTTCATCAAGCCGGCATCCGGCTTCTGTGGACCTGCGTGCACGGTCAGGACACGTCCGATAGCGCCTTCGGCGAGTAGTTCCCGAACTCGTTCGTGCAGGCTGAGAAACCGACCCTGATGGCCAATGGCGAGTTTGACATTGTTGGCGCGGCAGGCGGCTAGCATGGCGTACCCCTCGCCAGTGCTGCTGGCCATGGGCTTTTCACAGATGATGGCTCGCGGCTGATACCGTGTGGCGGCGAGCGTGGTCATCGCCGCATGGGCTTGTTGGGGAGTCCCGATGCTCACAATATCGGGGCGTTCCTCACGAAGCATCGTTTCGTAATCGCTATAGCGTTGTTCGACATCGAACTCATCGCCAAAGGCGTCCAGCGTCATGGGATCGAGATCGCAGACGGCAACGAGATCCGTGCGGTCGCTCTCGATGTAGCCATGGGCATGTGAGCGGCCGATGTGGCCGCCAACTACCACGGCGCGTAAACGTTCAGTACTCATTTCGATGATCCTCCAGTGTGGTGGTTGGGCGCGGTCGCAGTGCGGTGGCGAATGTCATGC
>DJHK01000010.1:10795-75020 GCA_002433065.1 Chloroflexi bacterium UBA6622 | reverse complement strand
CCGCCCATGCCGGGCATGCCGCCCATGCCGCCCATGCCGCCATCCGGTGGTGGCATAGCGACGGCCGCCTTTTTCTCGGGCGCATCAGCAATAAGGGCGTCCGTGGATAACATCATCATCGCGACACTCCCAGCGTTCTGCAAAGCTGCTCGAGCCACGGTGACCGGATCGACCACACCTGCCTTGGTCAGATCTTCGATCTCACCGGTATAGCCGTTGTAGCCATTGTTTCCGGAGGCGGTAAGTACCCGCTCAACCACGACATCACCAATTTCTCCGGCATTCGAAGCGAGTTGACGAAGGGGCGCAGTAAGCGCGTTTCGTACGATCTTCGCTCCCATGGCCTCTTCACCGTGGAGGGTTTCAATGAGCGTGTCGATCGCAGGAATCGTCCGAATAAATGAGGTTCCAGCCCCTGCAACGATCCCATCAGCTACCGCAGCCTGAGTTGCTGAAAGTGCATCTTCGACCCTGTGCTTCTTTTCTTTCAGCTCCACCTCTGTCGGTGCGCCGACGCGAACAACAGCGACCCCACCGGCCAGCTTGGCAGCTCGCTCGTCAAGCTTCTCACGGTCGTAGTCTGAATCCGTAGTTTCAACTTGCGCTTTAATGGTTGCAATTCGCTTGGTGATGTCACGTCGGGATCCAGCGCCTTCCACAATGGTGGTTTCATCCTTTTTAACCACGATGCGTCTTGCTGTACCCAGCACGTCAAGGCCGATTTCTTTCAGATCCTGCCCAAGGTCTTTTGATACGACTGTGGCAGCCGTTAAAATCGCGATGTCATCCAGAATTGCCTTGCGGCGGTCGCCGTAGGCGGGTGCCTTAATTGCACAGGCATTGAGCGCTCCACGAACTTTGTTGACGATCATTGTGGCGAGCATGTCGCCTTCAATGTCTTCAGCAATGATCAAGAGATCTTTTTTGCCGGACTGAACAACCTTTTCGAGCAGTGGAAGCATGTCCTGCGCACTGGATAGCTTGTCATCGGTCACGAAGACAAAAGCATCATTCAATTCACAGGACATTGAAACCTCATCGGTTACAAGATATGGCGAGATATATCCGCGGTCGAGTTGAACGCCATCAACCAGTTCAAGTTCGAGAGCATTAGTCCGACCCTCTTCAACGGACACAGCACCGTCCTTGCCAACGCGCTCAAGAGCTGTAGCAATCTGTTTTCCAATAGATTCGTCACCTGAGGAAATCGTCGCGACCCATTCCATCTGTTGGGGTTCACGAATCTTTCGCCCTTGCTTGGCGAGCGCCTCTTCGGCGGTGGCAATTGCCTTTTCCATGCCACGCTTGATGATCATTGGATTCATTTCAGCAGCCACCGCCCGTACACCATCATGGATCATCTGTTGGGCGAGTACCGTGGCGGTGGTCGTTCCGTCTCCTGCTACATCATTTGTTTTGGTAGCGGCTTCCTTTACGAGTTGGGCACCCATGTTTTCGAAGGCGTCACCCAGGTCGATATCACGGGCTACGGTGACACCGTCGTTGGTTATAACGGGTGCTCCGAATTTTCGACCGAGACCTACGTTTCGACCTTTGGGGCCCAACGTGACACGTACAGCGTCAGCCACCTCATCGACACCATTCAGTAGTGCTTTGCGGGCGGATTCATTAAAGAGTAGATTCTTGGGCATGCCGGCCAGACTCCTTCGCGGCGGTCGCTCGCGCCAGCGGTCAATCAGGAAATTTGCGGGATGTGCCAGCCGTGCGACTTAGCGCACCATACGGCGGCTAGCAATTGTAGCGCAGCACTGGAACTGCGGACACGATTTCGTCCAAGATCTCAGATATTCGATGGTTGCGTGATCCTGGTGGTTGTAGCGGGCTAACCGTTTGAGTTGTCGGGTCAGCTTCCCTTCCAGAAGGGATTCGGCGACCAATATCTACGGTTCTTGATCCCCAGTGCGTATGTTGCCTCGGTATTCGTCATGATGCTTTTTTCCAGCCGTTCAAGCGCATCATCGCGATCGGCGGCTCCCATGACACGGTAATCACGTCCGTCGATCACTGAGTTCGCATTCCATCCGGAGGTGCTTTCCCAGACGGAGACTTCGACTTCGACGTCTCCTAGTTCCAGGATTGTTGACTCGCGGTTCGGGCTTGAAGATAAGGACAAAGGGTTTTCTCAAGAAGGAAGTTCGCTTGGCGTACAAGTATACGCATGGTCTGGTATAGACCGGTGTTGTCCTCAGACTGGACAATACGGTAGGAGTACTTGTGAGGCCAAATGAGCGCTGAACTTTTCCGCGTCGTGACACCAATGGATGCGCTCTTAAGGATATTTGAGGCATTCCAACCAAATGTTGGTCAGGAGCGTGTCCCGTTAGAGGACTCGTTGTCCCGAATTGTCGCAGTTCCCATATATGCGTCTGAACAAAGTCCGAGCTTCTCCCGTTCAGCAATGGATGGGTTTGCAGTTAGCGGTGCCGATACTTATGGCGCTTCAGATGGCCTTCCCTCTTACTTGTTGGTGCAGGGGGAGGTCCAGATGGGTCGATCGGCTGTAAAGCCTGTAACTAGTGGGACTGCGCAACGCATTCACACTGGTGGAATGATCCCACCGGGCGCTGACGCTGTAGTTATGGTTGAACACACGCAAACGATTGATGAGCAAGCAATTGAAGTCACACGGCCGGTCGCCCCTGGTGAGAATGTTATTCAGGCAGGCGAAGATTTAGCAGTGGGCGACCTAATTCTTTCCGCTGGTAAGCGCGTCCGACCGCAGGACATTGGCGTGTTGGCAGCACTAGGCATTCATGAGGTAGTAGTGATGCAACGCCCAATAATCGGGCTCTTGGCCACGGGCGATGAAATCGTAGATCGGACTTCAAAACCGGCTCCCGGTCAGGTTCGGGATGTGAACACCAGCGTTCTTTCGGGATTTATGAAGGAAATTGGTGCCCTACCTAAATCCTACGGGATTGCTCCGGACGATCGATCGGCCCTGATGAGGATGGCCAGTAAGGCTCTTTCTACCTGCGATATGTTGGTGATTACGGCGGGCAGCTCGGTGAGCACCCGCGATCTCACCGCTGATGTGATTGGCGATTTGGGTATGCCTGGGGTGCTTGCACATGGGCTTACCGTGAAGCCAGGCAAACCCACCATCGTGGCGGTCTGTAATGGAAAGCCCGTGTTTGGGCTTCCGGGCAATCCGGTCTCGGCAATAGTTGTATATGGGCTACTGGTTCGTCCCACCATCTGCAATCTATTAGGTTTTTCGGAAGAAGACACACGTCCGCGTATACGGGCCAGATTGCGGCGCAACGTAGCCTCGCAGAGCGGCAGAATGGACTATGTACCCGTAATACTCCACGAACATGATGAGGAGTTGTGGGCAGAGCCGATTTTCGGAAAATCCAATCTCATTTATACGTTGGTGAGGGCATCTGGCTTGGCAACAATTCCAATGGATGCTGGCGGGAAACCAGAAGGAGACTTGGTTGATGTCGAACTCCTCTAGGGAGCTGCCGCGGGAGATATATCTCCAAGATGTTCCTCTTGATACTGCGCGAAGCCTGTTCCGTGAAGCCCTAGCCCAGCTTCCTGGGTGGCCGGCCCATCGGGTTGAACGAATACCGCTGGCCCGGGCGCGGGACCGTGTAACAGCGGGACCTGTGTGGGCATTGAATTCGAGCCCTGGTTTTGCATCGGCGGCGATGGATGGGGCGGCAGTGATTGCTGAGGCCACTGTTGGAGCAACGGAAACCTCCCCTCGGGTCTTGAAGCTCCAGGCCGAGGCTATCTGGATTGATACCGGTGATCCTATGCCTGCTGGAACGGATGCGGTGGTTATGGTGGAAGACGTTCACGATCTGGGCGACGGAGCCATAGAAATCCTGGCGGCTGTTGCACCGTGGCAACACGTGCGGCCTATGGGCGAAGACATTGTGGCGACGGAGTTAGTGGTACCTCAATATCGAAAACTGGAACCGCGAGACCTTGGTGCGATTGCCGCAGCTGGGCATGCAGACGTGGAGGTCTTGGCTCAACCCCGGGTAACAGTCATCCCTACCGGCAGCGAGTTGGTCCCTATTGGTTCCTATCCTGGCCCAGGTGAGCTCATCGAGTTTAATGGGTTGGTTCTGAGCTCTTTAGCGGAGTCATGGGGCGCGGAGGTAGTCTGTTCAGAAATAGTTCCGGATGACATTACGGCTATACGTACGGCTGTCTCTGCAGCGGTCGCTAGCGCTGATGTTGTCGTGATTAACGCGGGCTCATCCGCCGGCCGTGAGGATTTCAGTGCGCGGGTTATTGCTGAGCTTGGTGAAGTGTTTGTCCACGGTGTTGCTATTCGACCAGGACATCCGGTGGTTCTTGGCGTAGTCGGCGGAAAGCCGGCGATTGGAATTCCCGGTTATCCCGTCTCGGCGGCACTAACTTTTGAACTGTTTGTACGTCCATTAGTGGAAGAGTGTCTTTGTCTACCCACGACAGAGTCCCGGGTGCTCTCGGCCGTGATGGCTCGAAAAACTGTTTCGGTTGCCGGTGATGATGAGTTCATCAGAGTTCGGGTCGGTCGTGTTGGGGATCGAGTTATTGCCGCCCCACTTGAGCGAGCGGCCGGCGTAATCATGTCACTTGTGCGAGCCGACGGCTTAGTAAGGATTCCAAGGTTCTCGGAAGGTGTCGCCGCTGGTGAAGAGGTCGAGGTCCACATGTTTAACACGGCTGGAGCTCCCCGTGACACAGCGGTGGCTATCGGCAGTCATGACCCGGCATTAGATGTGTTGGCAAGTGAGGTTTCACGCCGAGCTGCTCCGCTTCGCTTCGCCTCAACAAATGCGGGCAGTTATGGGGGGCTTTTGGCGCTGCGGCGTGGCGAGGCACATATGGCAGGCTGCCACCTCCTCGATGATGCGTCGGGGACCTATAACCAGGTGGATGTGGCGCGGGTGCTTCCTGGACGGGATGTGCAGTTGGTGCACTTTGCGATGCGTGAGCAAGGCTTGATTGTGCCTCGTGGAAATCCGCAGGAACTATGGGAAATCGGAGATATTACTCGTGAAGGAGTTTCGTTTATTAATAGGCAGCGGGGCTCGGGGACGCGAGCACTTCTTGATCACCGATTACATGTACAGGGGATTGATGTTGGGGACATTGAAGGCTACGACCGGGAACAATACACACATCTTGCGGTTGCTGCTCAGGTGCAAAGTGGTGGGGCTGATGTAGCGCTTGGAGTTCGAGCTGCAGCCAGGGCTCTTAATCTGGACTTTGTGCCCGTTGGGATGGAGCAATACGACCTTGTGATCCCTGTCGAATACTTAGAAGTTCCCGCTGTCGGGGCCGTGGTCGATATTCTTCATGATCGGGAATTTGCCGGACAGGTTAACGCGATGGGCGGTTACGATGTTTCGCGTATGGGGGAAGTGATATGAGACGCGTCGATCGATGTGGCCGGTACGAAGGGCTGCAGATTGCTAGAGTGTCTTTTGTCCCAACGGTGTGCTTAAAATCAGGTGTTGGAAGTTTCCTTTGCTGAATGTGCTCTGTTTGGCTCTCCGGCCCCGGATTGTTGGGCGGCACTGGCGCGATGTTTGGCCGAGCGGGATCGTAAAGCCAATTTCACGGTACCTCCGACTAACAGTGCTTCAACAAGGATGGGTATAGGGGATCGCATATCGATCGATCCCACGATGACTATGATGGTCAGAAAAAATAACGCGAAGACTGATGCAAACGTCGCGCGGAGTTCACGGCTCATTGTTGTTCTAAAGAGACATAATGCTGGATCTGATCATACGGGTCGGGCGCTCGAATGTGTGGGGAAATCCTACAGGGCTGAGAAGGGTAGGCCGGGCGATGAGTGCTAAGACGATAGTTGTCGGTGGTGGTGCCATGGGTACAGCAATTGTGAGTGGATTACTCGATTCTGGGATGCTTTCTCCGGGTGACGTTGTTGTGGCCGAAATTGAGGAAGAGCGGCGCAGGGTATTGGGTACACAGTTTGGTGTGACCACCTCCTCTGAACCGAGCACCTGCGTTGATAGCGGGAAAGTTGTGATTCTTGCGATTAAGCCGCAGAACTTTGAGGAACTGAGTCGATCTATCCGGCCAGTCTTGCAACCTGAGGTTCTTGTGATTTCGATCATGGCGGGTGTGTCCAGGGCTCGTCTGCGGGAAGCGCTTGGTACGGATCGTGTCGTCCGTGTTATGCCAAACATTGCAGCGCAGGTCGGCCAGGGTATGTCTGTTTGGATTGCAGACGATGGAATTTCTAGTGATGATCGAAAGGCAACCAAGCTGGTGTTGGCCGTTCTCGGATCCGAACTTGAGATTGAACAAGAGTCTCTCTTAGACGTTGCCACAGCCGTTCACGGTAGTGGACCGGCTTACTTGTATCTTCTTGCTGAAGCGTGGATTGATGCCGGTGTCGAGGCTGGCCTCGATCGCCCAACCTCTGAAGTGCTCGTGCGTCAGACTATTGCCGGATCTGTAGCTCTGTGGGAGCAGTCAGGTCGATTACCTGCAGAATTACGTGCTGCAGTTACATCTCCCGGCGGAACCACCGCTGCAGCTCTTGAAGCGCTTGAGCCATTTGATTTTCCTCGAGCGATGCGCGCTGCCATTGATGCGGCCACACGCCGGTCCCATGGGCTTGGATAATGCACGCCCGGGCGGCGTTGTCTTGAATATGATGAATCGTACTGGCCGATACTAAATCGACGAAAATTTTGTTCTCAGACCAACTCATGAATCGCCGTGGCCATGGCATCAATGTCCCCAGCGTCGTTAAATGCGTGGAAGCAGAAGCGGACAGCTGTGTCATTGTGAGGGCGTCGACACAAAATTTGATGTCGGCGCAGGCAGTGTTCGGCAGCTGTGGTTCCTGAGATTTCAGAGAAACCAACACTGATAATCCCGGATTTTTTTTGGCCTTGATCGGGTGTTAAAAGCACTGAGTCGATGTCCTGAAGGGCGTTACGGGCTTCAGCCACCAGGCTCGCATTTCTTTTTTGGATATTGGCTAGACCGAGGTTTGCGACCCTCGCAACGGAGATTCGCCATCCGGCAAATAGAGCGTAGGGGCGCGCCCCGTACTGGTAGCGCTCGGCGGACGGATGCAAACGGATGAGGCCAGGCGGGAAGTCAAAATGTTCGGCAGCTCCAGACCCGCTGCCAGGGGGTGGGAGTCGATCTTGCATAGCCTGACGTACGTACATTGCACCAATCCCATATGGTCCGAGCCCCCATTTAAACGCTGGAAATGCGATGACGTCGCAGCCGAGAGCACGGACATTAATCTCTCGGGCTCCGAAGGATTGCGCGGCGTCCACGATGGTAACGATTTCCTGCTCCCTCCCGATTTCGGAAACCTTATCTATGGGGAGGACAATTCCTCGTTCGCTGGTGACGTGGCTGATACAGATAGCCCGAGTGTTCGACGTGATGACTTGATGGATGTCATTGATGAATTGTTCATCGTTCCCAGTAGCTTCAATGGCCACGACCTCGATGCCCAGGCGGTCCCGCAAGGCAAGCCAGGGCAGGTAACCACTTTTGTGCTCCTCCGAGGAGAGAATCACCTGGTCTCTGGGGTTGAGGGTAAGCGCGCTTGCGACAAACGATACGACTTCGGAAACCGCGCGGATCAGTGCAACTTCTTTGGTTTGGGCACCAAGCAATCCTGCCAGTTCACGTCGCAGGCTGTGACATTGCTCTTCATAGTCGGCACGTATGTCGGGATGGGCGCCGGTGTAGACAAATTCTTTTTCTTGCAGTGCCAGGAGGCGAGCAAACGTGCTCTGCGGCATTGACGAGACACCCCCAGAGTTTAGGCAGTGAAAGTGACGAAGCGCTGGGATGTCATCGCGCAGGGAACGAACGGCCTCTGCGTTAATCGGTGAGTTGAGGGACATTGATCCAACGTCGTGTTTTCGCGGCTTCAATGGCGGCGTCAACGACTTCTTGGGTTTTAAGTCCATCCGTGAGCGTTGGGTGTACTTCCCTGTTCTCGCGTATGGATCTCAGGAATCCTCGCATCATTCGCTCACCGAAGAACGCGAGGATTCCGGCATGGTCGGCGTCATCGAGTGGTAAGCCAGAGTTAACGGGTTGAGGTGGGTGACCAAGCCTATGAATTGTGGCGTGGAGAATGCCATCGGTCACGAGTGCTGCTTTGGTTCCATTGATCATGAAGTGTGTATGTCCGAGAGGTAGGTGTGTATCCACACTGCATACACGACTTGACGAAATGGTCCCGTGGGCCCCACTTGCGAATTTAACGATGAGCGCTGCGTCATCATCGAGGAGAAGTGGGATCTTTTCCTGAGTTTCAGCGTCGAGGGCATGTGTGGTCGTTGTCGCGAGATCTGCGCTTACGGATGTAATCGGTCCAGCGATGTACTGGGCTAGATCGATCATATGACTTCCAAGGTCTGCCAATACGCCGCTGCCGCTCCGTGACTGGTTGTATCGCCACTCCATGATTGGTTGGGGACCTAACAGGCGCTTATTGAATCTTTGGGCGTGGATGCTCACGATTGCGCCCAGTTCGCCGTCTTTGACCATGGTATGGAGCTTTTCCATTAAGGGGTTCCATCGAAGCGTGAACCCCACACCAGTTTGCACACCTGCGGTTTTTGCAGCCGTGTGCATCTCACGGGCCTGCATTGCATTAAGGGCGATGGGTTTCTCAACGAAGACGTGTTTACTGGCGGCGATCGTGGCCATCGCCTGCGGATGGTGATGATTGTCCGGTGACGCAATGATTACAGCTTCGACGTTCGGATCAGCAATTAATTCGTGTTCGTCGGTGTAGGCCTTGGGAATATTGTGTTTGGACGCGGCGCTTTGGACGCGCGACTGGTTGGGCCCAGCAATTGCTGCAACTCGTGCGTGCTGAAGCTGTTGCAATCCCGAGATATGGGCGGTTCCCATCAGGCCATACCCAATGACGCCGAAACCGATCTCTTTAGCCATTGGAGTGTGAGGCTAGAGTTGCGTCGGCCACGGCGCTTATATGGCGATGGGCACGGACGAGTTCGGCATCAATGCTCTCGAGCCCTGAAATATCAAGTCGCTCGTTCACCAGTGAGCCGCTGAATCCTGCTTCGGCGAGTACTGCGAGCACGGCCTGATGATCTATATCACCGTCGCCAGGTGTTCGGAAGACGGGGTTTCCCTGTGGGCCCACGTGATCTTTAATGATGATTTGCTGACATAGGCCGGCGACTGGCACGACATCCGTGATCGGATCTAGTCCTTCGTAATAGTGAACATTGCCTGTGTCGTAACACACCCCGACGGCTGACGAATCGAACCTGTCGTGAAGTTCTCGTAGGGCTGCGCCGTGTTTGCCTACACCGGTATGGGGCTTGGGTAGGAGCAAAACCCCGGCGGCCTCGGCTTCACGAACTCCAGCCTCGAATGCGGTGAAGAAACCATTAACCTCGGACTGCCATACGTCGGGCTTCTTAGGCACAGCTGGAAATGTTCCGGACTCATACTCATAAGGTCCCCAGCACACTAGGCTTGGGACACCGGCTTCGCTCGCAAGTCCAATAGTCCGTACAAACAAATCCGGGTTGTCGGTGACCTGTCCATGCGACTTGTGGTCAATGGCCAGACCGGCGTCGAGGGCGGGCTGTACAGCGAATCGTGCCTGGCTTGCGGTGATGCCAATTGGCCACACGGGGCCTTCTTCGTGACCGTCGTACAAGCCGACGTGGCTAAAGCCAGCCCGGGCGATTCCTTCATATGCGCGAGTACGGGAATGGCCGTCTCGGGCATATGGAATTGTTAGCGAAGTAAGGTGATAGGCCATAGATCTATTCCCTCATGCTTATAGCGGCAGATATTGTGCGGGGTGGCCACATCGTGCCGTCATCCCACGTCATGTCAACCGTTTAGCTCTTCGGCCAAGGTCAAGCCGTTCCCGACCACGATGTTGTCGATTAAACCAATCCCACCAATCTCAATAGCTCCGGCAATAACAAACGGGGGGATTGTTTTTGATAAAGGCGTAAGCGTCAGTGCGTGACGAACCTCGACATAGGCTGTGGTCGCGAGAGGTTCTTGGGATATGACATTGCTGACGATTTCCGCGAGCGAAGTCGGTGCATGGGTTCCCGCATCCCAGGCCTCTCGCGCTGACGTGAGCCCACGATAAAGGGAAGTGGCGGCTCCACGTTCTCTTGAGGTCAGCCGAACATTTCGGCTACTGAGGGCAATCCCGTCGCTATCTCTCACTGTCCCGATGACTGTCAGGGTCAGAGGAATGTTCAGGTTTGCCACCATCTCTGCAATGACCCTAGTCTGTTGCCAGTCCTTCTGGCCGAAATAGGCCCGATGGGGTTGGGTAAGGCCAAAAATCTTTGCTACGACCGTGGCTACGCCGGCAAAGTGTCCGGGCCTCCGAGTTCCTTCCAGTTCATGGGCTATTCGACCAGGATGGACCGTGGCGGTGATTCCCTTGGGATATAACTCGGCTTCAGTTGGCATGAAGACAAGATCCACGCCTGCGGCCTCGAACGCGGCCAGATCGGCTTCTTCATCCCGCGGGTAGGCCGAAAAGTCTTCCGGATTTCCGAACTGTGATCGATTCACAAAAAGTGTCGCTATGACTGATTGATCAGAACGGCGCGCCGTCTTCAACAAGGCGAGATGGCCCCGGTGCAGTGCTCCCATCGTCGGCACCAGCCCCACCGGTTCTTTCAGGTTGAGACGGGCGTCTCGAACCTGATCTATGGTGCGTGCAACGATCATCGCTCAAGTTCTCGTCTTGTGAGCCTCATGAGAGACTCAGATACTACGCATCATGGCATCTCTCCCGCTAGTTGAACCCCCTCAATCTCAGGCTGAACTTAGGCACGTGTTGGTTTCTGAGTTGTCCCCAGAGGTAGTTCGGCTTGCCAATGCGGATGAGGATGCTATCGATGGCGTGGTGCCTGCCCTCTGTGTAAGTGCAAAAAGTGCGGATGTTGTGGCTACCGTGTTAACTATATGTGCCCGTCTTGGCGCGGTGGTAGTTCCACGTGGTGGTGGCAGTCATTTGCATCTCGGGACGCCGCCTGAGCGTGTGGATGTAGTCCTTGAACTGCATGAACTGGACCAGGTGATCGAATATCGTCCGGATGATCTGACGCTAGCTGTTGCTACCGGAACACGTTTTCTGGATGTACAGCGAATGCTCGCTGAGTCTGGACAGATGCTGGCTCTAGATCCTTTGGTCGATGCATCCTCCACTGTGGGTGGAGTTGTGGCTACGAATCGATCGGGCCCACGTCGGGCTGGATTAGGAACTGCCCGTGATCACATTATTGGCATCGAAGTGGCAGGTGTTGATGGTTCAGTAACGAAGTCCGGTGGCATGGTAGTCAAGAACGTAACCGGGTATGACCTTTCTAAGGCACACATCGGTGCTCTTGGTACGCTCGGCGTTATTACTCGTGTGAATCTCAAGACGTTCCCGATACCGGCGGTCGAAACTACGTTGGCGATACCGGTACCTGATCCTGCCAGTGCAGTCCGGTTGGTAGATCTGCTCGCCGATCTTCCGTTCACCTGTAGCGCGCTTGACCTGGTGCAACAGGAGCTGCTCCAAGACATGCACTTGGAAGGTTCTTGGGGGGTGCTGGCAATCCGGATTCCTGGAACGGAAGATGGTGTTAAAGAGAAACTTTCGATGGTTAGAGGAGTTATCGATATTGAGGCTGACGGTGAGCCAATTGAGCTTCATGATGCAGCGCAGAAACGTTTCTGGCGTGATGCCGATATATTGGCCAGACTTCCTCTAACTGATCCTATTGCAACAATATGCTTGATGAGTGGCCTCTCAACGCAAGTTGCTTCGATGCTGGGCTCGGTCAAAGAATTAGGTGATGATCTTGGGCTTGGCACGGTATCGAGCGCCCGGGCATTGCACGGTGTTGTGCGAGTGTCTGTGACGTCACAGTCGGTGTCTTTGGTAAGGGAATTCGTAATGCGTTTGCGGACCAGAATCCAGAAATTAGGAGGCTCACTGATCATTGAGTCTTCGACTGGGGAGGTTAAAAGGGCTGTGGGTGTGTGGGGCGTTCCGCCGGATTCATCAGCGCTGAAAGCGATGACTGCGTTACGAAGGTCATTTGATCCGGGAGGCATTATTAATCGTGGACGGTACGTGACTCCATGACAATTGACCAAGGAATTGCCGTTCGCGGGTTTTCCTCGATTGATGTGCCGGATGCCTCCATTGTGGCTTCTTGCGTGCACTGCGGGCTCTGTCTGAACGAATGTCCGACATATCGGGTGCTTCGCGTCGAGATGGATTCCCCTCGTGGCCGCATTCAACTCGTCAACGCTGTTCAGGAAGAACGCCTCTCACTCGATAGTCCGGCATTCTTGAAACATACCTTCCAGTGTTTGGATTGTCGTGGATGTGAGACGGCCTGCCCGTCTGGCGTTAAATATGGGGCCTTGATTGAGGCTGTGCGCGGTCAAGCTGTTCAGGCGGATTTGATGCCCACTCGGCGCAGAATCGCGCAGCAGGTTTTAAGAACGGTCTTCCGGCGTCTCAAGCTCCTCCGGCTGGCGGCGCAGGCCCTAAAGCTGTATCAGCGCTCGGGCTTACAGACGGTGGTGCGTCGGCTTGGCGTCCTGCAACGGATTGCACCCCCATTAGCCAAGGTCGAGGCTTTGTCACCGAGGGTTTCTAATAGGTTCCTGCAGGCGTCTGATCTTTCGTTTTTTCCTGCCGACGGCGAGGTCAGGCACCACGTTTCATTTATTACGGGTTGCATTATGGGAGTTGCGTTTGCAGATGCTCATCGTGCGTCTTTGCGAGTGTTGGCTCAGAATGGATGCGAGGTTCGTATTCCTGAACAGCAGGGCTGCTGTGGTGCTCTGCATGTGCACGGAGGCGATCGCGAGGCTGCCAGAGAATTGGCCCGCCGCAATGTCGAGGCCTTCGAGATTCATGAGGATGACGCCATCATCATTAACTCTGCCGGGTGCGGGTCAACATTGAAGGAGTACGGTGAACTTTTGGCTGACGATCCTGAATATGCGGCTCGTGCCGAAGCGTTCTCAGTACGGGTTAAGGACTTTTCTGAGTATTTGCACGAGATTGGAATGCGAACCCCGACCGGAGCGATAGCGGAGCGGGTCGTGTATCAGGATGCCTGCCATCTAGTACATGCGCAGGGTATATCGCGACAGCCCCGTGATTTGCTGCGCATGGTTCCTGGTACAGAACTGGTCGAAATGGAGAATCCGACGATTTGCTGTGGTGCAGCCGGTCTATATAGCGTCACTGACACCGAAATTTCGCTAGCGATTCTTGAAGAGCGACTTGACGCTCTTCAAGCTACCGGTGCGACCGTTGTGGTATCTGCGAATCCAGGATGTCTTTTACACATTCAAACCGGCGCACAACGCCGCGGAATGGATCTACAGGTTATGCATGTAGCTGAGTTTTTGGACGCGGCTTATGGCCACGAAGGCTCGAAAGCTTAAATCTGGCATCCTTGGCGAATACCCCGTCGGCTGTCTAAAGGATGTCGGCTACGAGCTTTCGCACCTCTCCGGGCTCGGCATGGCGTTCGAGTGCTTTCTTAGAGAACACCAACGTGTCGTCAACATGTACTTCAAATACACCGCCCGCGCTTGGGACAAGCACACATTGACTTACTTGGTGACCAAACTCATTAAGAATTTCCTCTGTCGCGCGGACCGCGCGAGGGAGGTAGTTTCATTGAGAGCAATATTCAATGGAGATGCGTGCTCCGTGAGCCATGTTCTCGCCATATAGTGTGCGCCTGTTCCCCAAGATAGCCTGTATTGCTGTGATACACACATATAACCTGAGATTTCCTTGGCAGGATATGCAGTATGAAGCCTGATATGTCGCCACGGAACACCGGGAATAGTCGGGGGTCTTCCAGGGAAGACTGGGCTGAACGTCAGGCGCGGGTTAGTGCAGAGCGCCTCCGCTGGGATGCTTCCCATGAGGCGAAGGTGCAGGCTGATCGCGAAACCCGGGCTGCTGAAATATCCAATTCGGCTCGACTGACTCCAGAAAACATCCGACGGCGGTTAAGTTCGAGTCGTGGGCTGACCACATTACTCGTCTTTAGCTTGCTGTTTGCGATTGGTGTGATTCCAGCGGTAATGGCGCTCCGGAATACACAGGAAGAGGGGATTGATCCAGCGGTCATCCGTCGAATTCAGGTGGGATTGCAGCAGCAGTCGGATTTGGATGGTGAGGGGTTTGATTTGTTGGAGCTTGTTAACGGGGGAGAGTTGCTGGGGATCACCTCAACAGCTATCGGCGAGCATGGATCTGACCGACTGCAAGACGGTTTGTTCGATCCACAATTCAAGGCGTGGCGGTCGGCTGACCATGCGTTCCCAATCGTCCTTACGTTTAAGGTGCGCTATCGATCACCGTTGCAGAAGGTGATTATTTGGAATCATCCTGACGAGCCTACGGCTAGTTATATTAAGGAACTTCAGGTCTTGGCCTCACTGGATGATCCACGTATTAATCCTGAGGCGATGGTAGAGATTGGCAGGTTCAAGGTTTCAGCACCGGATCCTAAGGTTGTGTTCGACGTTGAAACGCCGGTTACGTTTCGGTTTGCCACTATAAGAATCCTTTCGACTTTTGGGCAGGTCGGGTATGTCTCTGCAGCCGAACTTGGCTTGTTCGGCCCATCTCGAGATCCTGAACAGATTCCCATGCCGAGGGGTTCTGGACCGGTCCCTATTTAGAAACATGCAGAAAGAATGTCTAAATGTTACTTAGTCGATTGCGGAGATCTCGGCCGGTGCAGGCAGACGACATTGTGGAGACTATTCCGACTCGACGAACTTTTGGTGCGGTTCGCCGATGGTTTCGGCGGTCGGCGCTGTCTGCAGCTGATTGGGACGCTTTAGAAGAGATCCTGATTACGGCCGATCTTGGGCCTCGACTATCAATGGAGTTGATAGAAGAACTTCGGGAAACCGTCAATACGGATGGTTCCGTAGACGTAACCCGGGCCCACAAAGTCATGATTGAGCATTTGGGCGATACGATCACCAACGATGATGCGGAGTTTGCCAGCGGTCATCCACCACAAGTGATATTTGTCGTGGGTGTCAATGGCGTGGGTAAGACCACATCGATAGCTAAGTTGGCCTATATGCTTCGTGGTCTTGGCCACGAGGTGTTGTTGGCGGCTGGGGACACTTTCAGGGCAGGTGCTATCGACCAACTAAAGATATGGGGCAAAAATGTGGGCGTATCTGTTGTTGCCCATAAGGCTGGAAGTGATCCGGGAGCTGTTGTCTATGACGCATTAGATGCGGCCAAGGCCCGTGAGGTGGACTACGTAATCGTGGATTCTGCGGGTCGGCAGCACACAAATGTGAACCTTATGAACGAACTCTCTAAAATGCGTCGGGTCGCTGGGCGTCAAGTCGAGGGAGCACCCCATGAGGTGCTCCTAGTTATTGATGCAATGGCTGGCCAGAATGGTTTGCAACAGGCACAGGGTTTTCTGACAACGGCAGGAGTGACCGGCATTGTGCTGACCAAGCTTGATAGCTCTGCCAAGGGCGGCTCGGCCTTTGCGGTTGCTCGGGAAGCAGGGGTGCCGATCAAGTTTGCTGGAACTGGAGAGAGGGTCGAAGACTTTTCAGCTTTTGATCCAAGACGATTCGTAAAAGACATTTTGGATAAACGGCCTGACGAGGAAAGGTATGAGGTGTCCGAATGAAGGGTGTGATTTTGGCGGGAGGTACCGGTTCTCGATTGGATCCAATTACCCGCGTGATCAATAAGCAGCTTCTTCCTGTCTACGACAAGCCGATGATTTACTACCCGATTGAGGCTCTGGTCAACGCAGGAATCACCGAGATATTAATTGTGACAAGTGGATCTAGCGCTGGCGATTTTTTGCGGTTGCTTGGAAACGGTGAAGCTCTTGGTGTGACACATCTCAGCTATGCATACCAAGATGGTGCAGGTGGAATTGCCGAAGCGATTAACTTAGCTCGTCCATTTGTCGGTGATGAGCGAATGGTGGTAATCCTTGGTGACAACATCATCGGCGGCAACATCGTTGAAGCGGTTCGGAAATTTGAGGCACAAGAGGGTGGTGCCAAGGTGTTACTGACGGAGGTCGAGAACCCTAGTGCTTATGGTGTGGCGGAACTCGCAGGCGACGAGATTGTTCGATTCGTTGAGAAGCCGGAGGCCCCTCCCTCGAACCTGGCTGTCATTGGAATCTATTTCTATGACGCCGAGGCGTTTCGAATGATCGATGGACTGGATCGTTCAGCTCGTGGGGAGCTGGAGGTCACTGACCTGAATAATGCATACCTCGCGCGTGGCGAGATGACGCATGACGTTTTGGAGGGGTACTGGGCAGACTGTGGAGAGTCAATCGAGCATTACCTGCAGGCGTGCAATCTTGTCGAACAACATGGTGCGAATCGCTTGAGCTGAAGCCCACGCGCATTGACAGCCAAGAGCGGTAGTGCCAATGTTCGCCAGAGGTCGTACAGGGGTTGAGTCATGCCGGAAGATGATGATTTTAAAGTCTCGGTAAAGGCCAGCGAGCGACGTGATTGTGCGCGCTGTCGCCAGGAGACGACGTGGAACTTGAACGTTTATAAAAAGTGGTTCGGCTTACTTAAAGAGGAATATTGGGCTTGTGGTCGGTGTGGTAAGCCAGAAAGTTCGTCTGCTCCGGACACCAATTGACCTGCTGTTGTTGGGCTGAGCCACTGGGCGCGATATTTGTTGACGACGTGTTGTGATTGTGGGGTTTGCCAATCGCGTGGTGCGTCATACGCAGGTCAGGCGCCTGGGCCTCATCGTCACGATCTTGTTCATGAATAATCTTGCAGTTGGGGCTGCCAGATCGTTGTTTCCGGTCTATATCGAGCGGGACTTAGGCCTATCTCCGGCGTTTACTGGCGCTTTACTTTCTGTCGAGACTGCCCTTGGCGGAATTATCTCGGTTGTGGCCGGTGCAATGGCGGATCGCCTCGGGCATCGCTTGGTTCTGGTGATTGGAATCGTTGGGTTTTCAGCAGGATTTCTGCAATTCGTCACGGGTGTGCCGTGGTTGTTGGTGCTCTTGGCGGTTATTCTCGGTTTGGCTCACGGCATGCGGTCAACCGCTGGGCAAAGCTACCTGCTCAACGCAAGTAGCCAGCAATCAGTAGGTGTAGCAACGGCGGCATTTTTTCTCGGAGGCACGATCGGGACAGCTGTAAGTGCTGCTGTCGCAGGTCCCGTAATCGAGGCCTATGGCTTTGGAGCTTATGCGGTTGGTGGGCTTGTTATAAACATCGTTCCGGCTGTTCTTACTGTCTGTTTCTTACATGATGTCCGGCCGACCCGACGTCAGTCCACTGGTGACAGGGAGCGGTCGTTAAGGGAAATTCTAGTCCGGCGTGAGATATTCCTAATGGGTGGTCTTAGATTCTTCCCAACGGCCTTTTGGGGCGTGTGGAGCCTCGCGCTTCCCCTGCTTATTTTTCGGGCAACTGGCAGCGTACTGGCTACGGCGCTGTATGGCAGCGCCGGCATGGCCTTATCGGCTATAGGCCAGTTCACCATAGGTCGCTGGTCAGATCGAGTAGGACGCGCGCGTCCGATTTTCACCGTACTTGGCGTTCAGGTGATAGTGTCGCTGGTGGCAGCCATAGCGTGGGAGCACCCGACCTTTCTGGTACCGGCAGGGATTCTGGGTGTTGTTGGAGGATGGACAATGTCGGTCTTGGTTCTTGGGACCGTCCGTGATCGAACGATAGAAAATGAGCGTGGTCGGGTGGTTGGTTTTATCCACGCGTTATGGAGCTTTGGTCTTCTGTTAGGCACGTTGCTCGCTGGTGTCTTACTTGATTTGCATCCCACCATTCCGTTGCTTTTCGCAGCGTTGGCAAATGTAGCCGCGCTGCTTATCGCGTTGCGACTGTTCAGGGAGGTAGCTCCACCAGCTACGATGTCGGAAACCCATGGCTAGTTCAGTCGATCTATATTCGTTCGATATGCGTCACCTCTTACACTTGGCAGCGGTCTCTCTGATTTGAATGTAATGGTCAACCAAACTATTAGAAGACCGATCGTTGCTGGCAACTGGAAAATGAATACAGGCCCGTCCGATGGGGCGGCGCTTGCGCAACAGGTGATTGCTCACGATCTTCCTGAGAATGTAGATGTTGTGCTGTGTCCGCCGTCGGTGGGGATTGTCTCGGTAGCCACGGCTGTGCGTCAGTCATCGGTATTGGTTGGTGCCCAACATATTCACTGGGAGTTAGACGGTGCGTTTACAGGAGAAATATCAGTTTCGATGGTTCAAGAATTTGCGAGCTACGTTATTGTCGGGCATTCCGAGCGAAGACGGAGTTTTGGCGAAACAAATGAGAACGTGCAGCGTAAGGTAGAGACAATCCATTCGGCTGGCCTGATTCCTATTATTGCGGTTGGCGAGTCGCTGGAGCAGCGAGATGATGACCGGGCCCATGTCGTAATTCGTACGCAGGTGGAAAGTGCGATCGAGATACTGACGCCGGATCAGACAGCCGAAAGCGTAATTGCGTACGAACCGGTTTGGGCGATTGGTACGGGGCGTACTGCTAGTCCTGAGCAGGCTCAAGAAGCTGTCGGGTGGATCCGTGACACTGTCGGCATAGTCCATGGTCAGGACGCGGCAACGCGCGTTCGCATTCAGTATGGCGGAAGCGTGACACCGGATAATTGTGAGGAGTTGCTTGGTCGTGATGGTATTGATGGGGCACTTGTCGGTGGAGCAAGCCTCGATGCTGGCCAGTTTGCCGCGATTGTGAGGGCTGCGTGATGATGCTTAACGACCGGTCCACTTTTGTGGTCCGCTATTTTGACCTGTCCACGGCTAGGGGTTGTTATGACGGTTAATGGACGTCGGGTTTCGGTTTGTATTCCGGCAAAGGATGAGGAAGCGACGATTGAAGAGGTAATCACGAGATCGAAGCCGCATGGTGATGAACTCTTTGTTGTGGATGGGCATTCGAGTGATAGGACTCGGGAAATAGCTGAAGCGATGGGTGTTGCTGTCTATCTCGATGAAGGTTTCGGGAAAGGATGTGCCGTGCGCGAGGCTGTTGCTCGAGCCACCGGTGACATTTTGGTGACGATTGATGCTGATCTGTCTTTTGATCCTGAAGACATTCCACGGTTGGTGGAGCCTGTGGCTGCTGGCGATGCGGAATATGGCAATGGGTCACGAATGCGAGGTGGCAGCGACGAGTTGCACGGTGATCTGGACAAGTTCATTCGGATGGTGGGCCAGGACATCATCACGCTTGGGATCAACTATAGGTTTGGTGTACGTCTTACGGATTCCCAAAGCGGCTTTCGTGCTTTTGATCTTGCGGCCGCACGATCCATCACGCTTCAGGAAAACATTACAACGACGGAACAGGAGATGGTCATTAAGTTCTTACGAAAGGGCTACCGTATTGTGGAGGTTCCAACCCACGAATACGCTAGTCGGCGTGAGCGGTCTCATATCTCGTTACGCCGACACGCTGCTCGGTATGTCTACAGCTGGTTGCGTTACCTGTTCTTTTAGTTGGCAGCTACATGTTGCGTTAGCCGCCCCACATTCGTCGTGGCGGGGCGGAGGTTTGGGATGGACCGGTCTCCACGGCATCTGTTCCGGGAAACCCGGTTGTGTAGAGCTTGTAATACAGCCCTCGGCAGTCGAGGAGTTCATCGTGTGAGCCTCGCTCGGCGATTTGGCCGTTCTCGAACACGAGAATTAGATCTGCCTGCCGAACAGTCGCCAGGCGATGTGCGATGACGAAGGATGTGCGTCCTTGGAGTAGATGGGCCAGGGCCTTCTGAATCGTCTGTTCCGTTCGGGCATCAACACTTGAGGTGGCTTCGTCTAGAATCAGAATCCTCGGGTCTGCGAGCAGTGCCCGTGCAAAGCCGATGAGTTGTCGTTGGCCAACTGACAATCTGGAACCGCGTTCTCGAACGTCTGTCGCATAACCGTGAGGAAGCTCGTTGATAAAGTGGTCAGCTCCAACAGCTTGCGCAGCCTCAACCACCGCAGCATGGGTTGCGTCCGGACGACTAAACGCTATGTTGCTGTAGATGCTTCCAGAAAACAGGTAACTGTCTTGCGGAACAATGCCAAGCTGGTTTCGCAGCGATTGTTGAGTCACCGAGGAGATGGCGTGATTATCAATGCGTATTTCCCCTTTCGACGCATCGTAGAAGCGAGCGAGTAAGTTAATCGTGGTTGTTTTGCCCGCTCCTGTTGGACCTACAAGGGCAACCCGTTGTCCGGGTTCTACCGAGAAGGACGATGGCGATACCGACGGTCAGGATTACGATCTGAGTCATCTGGAAAATACCCATGGCTGCAAAGCGACGTACCCGCTCGACGTCGCTCGTGGTTCGGGACATCAGTTCGCCGGTGCGCGTGTTGTCGTGAAATTGGAACGAAAGGCTCTGGATGTGATCGTAGAGTTGGTTGCGTAGTGTGAAGACGACGCGCTGGCTGAGCACCTCAGCCATGAATTGGCGACCGAATTGTGAAAGGCCTTTCAGCGCCGTAAACGCAACTACAAGTATCGCCATGGTGAGGAGGACGTTTTGATCTCTGCTCCCGATCCCGCTGTCAATCACTTCCCGCAGAAGCGCTGGCACTACAAGATCGGCGCCTATTCCTATGAATGTGACCATAAGGGTGGTCAATCCAAGCCGCCAGTGAGGGGCGGCGTAACGAAGAATGCGAGCGAGAATTGTTGTGCTATCCATGAGATTGTTGTCGTGCAGGTCTGAAATGACCAGCGTCACGTTTGGTGCTGGTCTCGGCGTTTAGTTGTCGTAATGCTGATGTGACATGGGCGTTTCCGATTCCTCAAGAGCTTCGAGTAGGCCTTCCAGATACTCATCAAAATGACCTTCGTACACTCGAAGTCGGGCTATTCCAGCGTCGGTGGTCTTCGGGATCCTCACTCCTCGCGTGACTAAATTAGCTCTGACGAGTTCGTCCGCAGTCTGGGAGGTTGTTTGCTTGCTCAACATGAGTGCATGCGCGAGGCGCGACACGCGTGACGAACCTTGTTTTCTCAAAACGCCCGCAGGGCCTGGTACGCGGGCCATAAGAGTTCCAGCTTGGCCCCCTTCACTTCGGAAGATCGGATCGTAATTCGTGTGATAAACGCGGAGAAAACGGCTAGCTCAGCTGCTGCTTGACGGAAACTCTTAATGAGCATAAATCGATTCGAAACCGTCTGGTTCACGGATAGTCTGTGAAATGGACGATTAGGTCAATCGGACGATTGCTCGTGATCAATAAGCGTGAGAATTTGTGGGCTGTCTGGCCAGTCCATTTGGTTTGAGCCGACATAGATGTACCGGATCTCACGATTCGAGTTAATCAGGAATAGGCTGGGCCGTGCCATGTTCCAGGACTCGAAATTGATTCGGACATACACCCCGTAGCGGCGTATCGCAGCTCGCTCGGCATCTACATAAATTGGGAAGGGCAAGGCACGGTCTTCGGCCAGGCGACTGACTGAATCCCCATCCTGACCGTAGATGGCTGAAATCTGTACATTTCGATGATCCCATTCGTCCAACTCGCCCGCGAGCCGCGCCAGTTGGTCCTGGCAACTTAGTCACCAGTGGTGGCGAAGGAACACAAGGAGATGCCAGCGACCCTCGACTGGGAATGTCGCCGTGGTCGACAAATCGGTCGCGAGAGGGAGTGTGACCTGCGGAGCTTGTTCGCCGATCCGGAGCGTCGTCGATCCCTGGGGGCGGGGCACGGTAGTTCAGACAACCAGGTCGCGGCGACGGAAGATCAATATTGCCGCAGTGCTGGTCGCGAGTGTGACGCTGCTAAGGACGATGATGTCCTTCCAAACGAACGTGCCGTGCACGAGTTGATCGATTGGGTTCCAGTAACTAAACAACGTGAAGTTTTCAATCCACTCACCGCCGCTCGCAACGGCCGCCACGATGGTGAGCAAAAACATAAGGACCAGCAACAATGCACCGACCCCATAGGTTCGGCCCGGTTGAAGTATCAGCGTGGCCAGGACCAGCCCAATTCCACTGGTGGCTAGCGTAAATAGCAACAGTTGAACATGCATGAGCGCGAGGTCAGCTAGACGCACATCGACATCTGGCACCCATAACAGTACGCCGATCGCAGCTCCCACCAACGAAGCGCTACAGAGCAGACTGGCACCTAGTAGGAGTGCAGACATACGGGTCAGGATAAACGTGGTTCGACTAATGGGCGGGCTGAGCAAAACGTCGAGAGCTCCATTGCCGAAGTCACGGGCCACCATGCTGGCACCGATCCAAATGCCGAAATAAGCGGCAACAAGCTGGAGCCATGAGGACCACTCGGTACTCAGATACTGGTAGAACGATTTTTCCGTTGGTGACAGATCTGCCACAACTCGTTCGCCAGCCATACCCTCGGGGAGAGCTTCAACCATGGCGGTCCAATCAATCGTTTCCATGAACGGCCACAAGCCCATGATCATGAGACCGTAGCCGAAGGTTCCGACTGAGAACCAAAAGATAGCCAGACGGCGGGTTCGGAGCGTCATGCGTAGGATTGGACCGCTC
Organism: Chloroflexi bacterium UBA6622; assembly: GCA_002433065.1. GTDB lineage: Bacteria > Chloroflexota > UBA11872 > UBA11872 > UBA11872 > UBA11872. Next base: position 52,441 of record DJHK01000010.1, on the reverse strand, counting down.
ATTCGCGATCCTCACTGCCGTAATGCCGCAGGAAAATTTCTTCAAGGCTTGGTTCACTGATGGATAAATTGACAACTGTGTAACGAGCGAGGGTTTTGAGAATCTGGTCGATCGAGCCGCGAACAGTAAATTCCGCCTGGTTGTCTTGGAGATGCAGATCAGTCGCGCCTGGTATTGCAAGGTTGGCAGGCGGGGCTTGGGCAAACGTCACTGTCAGGTGTCGTACTCGCGCTTCGGTCAGTTCGGCTACTGAGTCAACCTGCACGAGGCGGCCGTTCCGCAGAATGCCAACCCGGTCGCACAGGGCCTCAGCCTCGGATAGCACATGGGTCGAGAACACCACGGTGCGTCCGTCATTCCGTAATTCCACGATAACCCGACCGAATTCCTGCTGGATCAATGGGTCCAGGCCGCGAGTAGGTTCATCAACGACATAGATCGGGACGTCGTTCTGCAGCGCCCGAACAATGGCGACCTTTTGTTGATTTCCCATTGAGAGATCACCAATCTTGCGCGATGGGTCAAGTTCAAGTCGTTCAAGGAGGTCGGCCCGTCGTTGCTGTGATGCCTGGGTGATTCGACCAAACGCCTCTAGGTACTGCTCCACCTTCATGAATGGGTAGAGGCTGTTATCACTAGGCAAAAGACTCATGAACTGGCGGGCTGTGGGACCCTCGCGATGGACATTGTGTCCGAGGACCTCGGCCCTACCTTCTGTGGGTCGCATTAATCCAAACAACAACCTTATGGTCGTAGTCTTTCCTGCGCCATTCGGTCCAAGAAACCCAAAAATTTGTCCTTGGGGAATTTGTAGGTTTAGATCTGTTAACGCTTGCACAGCGCCATACCGTTTGGTCAAGTTCCATGTTTGGATGGCTACTGGGGGCATCGTGGAATCGTGGATTTGTGCAGCTATAGAACTGTGTCTAAGGCTAGATTACGGTCACCCTCACATGCAACTTTCCTGTCTCTTGAGGGGAAAAGGCAGACTAGACTTTGCAAATGCAACTTGATCTGTTTCCGCTGAACACCGTGCTGTTTCCTGCAATGCGGTTGCCACTCCATATTTTCGAACCGAGATACCTGGAGATGATCGCCGAGTGTGTCAAGAGCGACCGAGTCTTCGGCGTGGTGCTAATCGCTGATGGAGAAGAAGTTGGTGAGGCGGCTACGCCCTGTGGTACCGGCACAACGGCTCGTGTCACAAAGATCGACCAACAGCCTGGTGGACAATTGGACATTGTGGTGGTGGGAGAATCACGATTTCATATTGATTCGATTATTTCGCGTGAGCCGCGGGTTGTGGCAGAGGTGGAATTCGCGCCGCTTCAGGAGGACCAGTCTGATGAAACTCAGGCTGCTGCTGAGGATGTCCGCGCCCGTTTTGATCGCTTGGTCACGCTTATGATTGAAGTTCAGTCGGGATATATGCCGTCGTTTGATCTCCCGGAGGATGTTTTTCAGTTGGCATATCTTGTAGCGGCCGGGGTTCCGTCCGATCTCCAAATGGCGCAGCGGTTGTTAGAGGCGCCGACTCTCAGGGAAATGTTGATCTTGGAACGCGAGTTGCTTGATGTTCGAATGGGACAAGCGTTGCGTCGGTTGCAAAACAAGCTGGATAGTCGACGGAATTAGCGATTTCCTCAATAGCAACGCCTAGACTTGCCCTTGTGGCTTTGACCCTAGACATGCTGTGAGGAGCGTATGGCTATGCAGGAGGAGACGCGGTCTACGGATACCTATCCGATTGATGAAACATACCCCGTGGACGTTGAAGTGCTGTATCCCGAACGGAGTTCCCGTCTGCAAGCCGTGCTGGCGCTAACTATCGTTCCAAAGTTAGTGCTCATAATTCCTCATTATTTTGTTCTGTACGTGGTAGGGCTGGTAGCGCTGCTGGCGGTCTTTGTTGGCTTATTGATGGTGGTGATCACAGGAAAATATCCACGTGCGCTGTTCAATTTTCAGGTGGGTGTGGTGCGGTACAACACGAGGATCAGTGCCTGGTTGATCTGCCTCGTTGACAAATATCCTCCATTTCGTCTCAGGAGCTGAACCGGGCAAAACATGGTTGATGCCATGAAGGTTGTGGTCGGTGACGAGCTTGAGATCTCCGGTTACTCAGTGCGGGCTCGTGTCATTGGGGTGATGGATGACATTGTGGTCGTAGCGATAGGGAGTCTCCGGACCAAAATTAGGTGCTCCCAAATTGTGCGGAGGTTGCCCGCCAGTAACGAGGTGCCTCGCCGGACGTACTGTCCGAGCGTAATTGCAACGTCTGTTGATGTGGACATTCACGGAATGCGGGCGGATGAGGCACGCGAGGCGATAGAACGGGGTCTTGACGATGCGCTGCGGAGCGGTACGCCGCACGTTAGGTTGATTCATGGAAAGGGTACTGGCGTCTTGCGGGCGGTCGTTGCCGAGGTGTTGACCGAGCATACAGAAGTACATGCGTTTGAGATGGCGAGATCTACTGACGGTGGCGAAGGTGTGACTATTGCAACCCTTGAGGCATGGATCAGCTGATTATTGCTGCAGTGCTTCGAAGTCGACTTGGGGATCGTGCCCCAGTGCTCGTTTGGAAACCAGCTGGCGCACTTTAGTTATGTGGTCTGGTGTTACAAGAAAACCTAGGAGCATTCCGGTCGTGAATCCGATCGGTAGCGCAAGCAGTAGTCCTGCTAGAAAGGATCTGCTAGGGAGCATGATGGTTGCTACTGGATATGAAGCACGACTGGGGCTTCATTCCAGAACTCTTCGATTCGAAAATGAGAACGTCCTTCCTCAGAAAACACGTGTACGACCACATCACCAAAATCGGCTAAGACCCATGCGTCGGTTCTTTCGCCTTCTATTCTAGGATTTCGACCAACGAACTGTGCAACTTCCCGATCCAAGCTGTCACGGACGGCTCGCATCTGCGTGGAGCTCGAAACGGTGGTTAGGACAAAGTAGTCGGCGATCACAGTAAGCCCTCGAATGTCGAGCATGATGGTGTCCGACGTGCCTCGTGCGGTTACCTCGTCAACAATATGCCGGGCGAGTTCAATTGGCTTCAGATTTTCAAAACTCTATTGTGGGTGTCAACAGATCATATCGGATGTGGCTAGCTGCTCTCACTCTCTTGGTACAGCCGATGTGAATTAATGTATCGATCGACTGTTGCTGGTACCAGAGAATCGATAGGCAGATCTTGGGCTATTTGTTCACGAATGCTTGATGCCGATATGTCGATTGGTGGCATGTGGTGAACATGAATGTTTGCAGGGGGGCTCGAGTGTTGGTCGGACAGTTCGTCAGGAATCGTGGTGCTAAATGACGATCGTGGCACAACAATAAAAGTTGCGGATTTTAGGAGATCTCCTGATCTTCGCCAGGCTGGTAGTTCACGGAACGCGTCTGCACCGATGAGTATGAAAAGGTCCCATTTGGGGTGTTGAGCTGAAATTGTTTCAACGGTGTCGATCATGAACGATGGCCCAGATCGCTGAATGTCGATCGCTGATGCGCGAAAGATTTCTGTGTCCGCCACGGCAAGTTGAACCATCGCAAGTCGATGTTTGCTGCTAGCGATCGGTGGATTCCGAAACGGAGATTGGGCAGCCGGAATAAAAAGCACTTGGTCCAGTCCAAACTGGGCCTGGACATCCCGAGCGACGGCAAGGTGGCCAAAGTGAATAGGGTCGAAGGTGCCGCCGTAAAGACCGATTCTCTGCCTGTCTTCCAAATCAGGTTTCTTGTGTCCTGATGGGGCGGACGGACCGGTCAACGGTACTGGTTCCATAAGGCCCGTTTTACAGAACGTGCCGTTGGCCCGAAGTCGTCGCGCTCAGGATCGCTTGAGTGAGCAAAGTCGTCCGGAGGCCGGCATCGATATCTGCTGGATCACTCAGATGATTTTCAGATTTGGTTCCGACTAACGCTTCGACCATGTGTTCTAAAGGCTGGGTGTTTGGGTCGTTAGACGCAATGATTGCATCACCATCGTGTCGGAATGTAATTCCGTCAGGCGAAGTGAGGGTTTGTTGATGGCCGTTAAGAAAACGGATTTCCCCTCTGGTCCAGTCTGACCAGAGGGATATGCGTGTGTGGCCGTCGGTGATGTCCAACGTGACGTTCCCTAGTTCGTTGTTAGGTGTGGTGGTTGTCGCGGTAAGAGCAAAATGGCGACCGTCGTCAAACAGGAGATCAGCCGTCAGTGAATTCGGATGATCAAGAAGGCTGTTTTTCGATGCCCCGCCGTCTGCAATGATTTCGGCAGGCGAATCGTTAAATAAGTAGGTGGCCAAGTCGAGTGCGTGGTGGGGAGCTTGCCATAAGGCTCTATTGGGTATGACGGAGTCACCGCGCTCTAGATCCAACCCGTTCCCTGAACTTGCGACGTATATGTGTCCGAAAACCGGAGCGGGCATGATGCGATGCACTAGGGCAACTAAAGGGGTGTAACGCAAGGGAAATGCCATGTGCAGGGTGGCCTTGGATTCGTGGGCTAGTCGCACTAGGCGCCGAGCTTCGGCTACTCCCAACGCGATTGGCGGATCAAGAAGGGTAGGGATGCCAACTCGTATGGCCTCCAATGCTGCTTCGGCATGGGATTCGATAGGAGATGTAACAACAAGTGCATCAAGGGAATGGCTTTCCCACGAGGTATCTGCCGTGGTGGCAAAATCATGAGCACAAATCGTGGCCGTGTTGATATCGCGATCTACGCAGAGAGCTAGATCGGCATTTTTCATGCCTGCAACAGTGGTGCAAAAGGCCCGACCAAGGCTTCCGCAACCAATAATTCCCACGCGTGAAGTCTGCATGGTCTAAATTTCCAGCGCTGGCATGTCCGCGTCAACTAGTGTTCCACGCTAGGATGCTCTTGTAGGACAAGTAATGGAGACACTATGGGTGACTCACGGCCACAGTTAGAGGGCTGGGCGCTGGTACTAGGCGCCTCAAGTGGTTTTGGTGCGGCAACGGCCCGCTATCTCGCTGTCTGTGGAATGGATGTTATTGGGGTTCACTTGGATCGACGCAATACGCAACCAATGGCGGATGCAGTGCGGGAGGATATTGAGGCGAGCGGTCGTCGTGCGCGTTTCTTTAATGTCAATGCTGGTGATGCGGATGCTCGAACGGCTGTTTTGGACGCGGTCGGTGATGAGATCACCGGTGATGCCCCTCCGATTCGAGTCCTGATGCATTCCATTGCGTTTGGGACGACGGTTCCATATGTGGGAGCTGAAAATGGACAGGGCGTGACGCCAAAACAAATGGATATGACCTTGGATCTTATGGCGCATTCGCTCGTGTATTGGGCGCAGGATCTGATGTCTCGGGCCTTTCTGGGAAGCGGCTCCCGGATTTACGCTATGACGAGTGCGGGCACAACGACGATCTGGCCGAGCTATGGCCCGGTCGGTGCTGCAAAAGCCGCGCTAGAGCAACATATTCGTCAACTGGCAGTGGAACTTGCCCCATACGGTGTTAGCGCTAATGCGATTCGGGCTGGTGTCACCGACACTCCGGCACTCCGAAAAATCCCCGGCCATGAAGAGATGCTGGGGCAAGCGAAGCAGATGAACCCGGCTGGACGGTTGACGACAACAGAAGACGTTGCTCGTGCGATTGCATCGTTGACGGTGGCGGATGCTGGATGGATCTCTGGGAATGTCATAGGTACGGATGGTGGTGAAGATCTTGTGATGTAGCAATTTCACGGTTGATGGGAGAACGCGCTACGCTAAGGCATTCGGCTTTTGTCTAATCGCGGATCCAGACATGTAAACCAGTAACGCGGGAATCGATGTGGAATTCTCGCAGGGCACCCCGAACCATGAGTTGCCACGGCAGGTCCGGTGGAGCACCCAAAAAAGATAATCGTGGCAGTGAGCGGCCTCCGAGCGACGACGCCCGGAGATGAAGATCAATACTTCACTCTGGATTGACTATAGGAGAACGCCACCATGTCACTTGTTTGGACTCGCGGGTCACCTCGGTGGGTGACCCTTCTTCGCATCTCCACGGCCACGATATTGGCCTTAGCCGTCGCCCTAATTGTGCGCGGTGTTGTTTTCGCTCAGGCTGATCCCTCAGGCGAAGCCACGATTGCTGCTGATCCCTCAGCGGGGGTTACATTCGTTTGGACCCTGATGGCCGGAGCCCTGGTCTTTTTTATGCAGGCAGGATTTGCTTTTCTGGGTGCCGGCCTGATTCGGGCCAAGAACACTGTTAACTATTTGACTAAGAACATCCTCGACTTTGCTGCGGGCGGATTGTCGTTTTGGGCCTTCGGATTTGCCTTCATGTTCGGGGGGTCGGATATGTTTCCTGGGCTTGCTGAGGGCAACGCGATCATTGGTTACTCAGGATTCTTTCTGACAACCGCGGCCTACGACGTATCGACTGCGATGTTTTGGTTCTTCCAAATGGTGTTTGCAGCCACAACCGCGACGATTGTCGCAGGCGCGATGGCCGAACGTACTCGCGTGACCGCCTATTTGGCATACAGCTTTCTTGTGACCGCCATCGTATATCCGATCTATGGACACTGGATGTGGGGCGATGGCTGGCTCGGCGGCGAACAGCTTGAGAGTTGGATTGGTGCAGCGGCGGTCGATTTTGCGGGGTCTGGTGTTGTACACACGATCGGTGGGATGCTGGCTTTGGCCGGGGCTGCAACAGTTGGTGCGCGGCTTGGCAAGTACGGACCGAATGGTGAGGTGCGCAAGATAAAAGGCCACAACATGTTGTACGTGGTTATCGGCACCTTCATTCTGTTCTTCGGTTGGTTCGGATTTAATGCTGGAAGTACCGTGAACGGTAACAACCTGCGTATTGCCGTCATCATCACTAACACGTTCTTGGCTGGCGCTACCGGTGCGGTTACGGCGGCCTATGTGCGCCTGTTACAGACCGGACGAATTAGTGCGGCAGACTCGTGCAATGGTGCTTTGGCTGGTCTGGTTGCTGTGACCGCGCCCTGTGCGTTTATCGCCCCATGGGCGGCTGTTGTCGTCGGCGCGATTGGTGCCCTCGTTATGTTGTTAGGCGTGTCCATCATCGACACCAAACTCAAGATTGATGATCCCGTTGGGGCGTCGTCGGTTCATGGGGTTGCGGGTGTGTGGGGTCTATTAGCTGTCGGTATTTTTGCGGATGGCACCTACGGGGTGAGTGGTCTAATCGCGGGGAATGCTTCTCAGCTCTTGGCGCAGGTAATTGCGGCAGCGGTTGCAGTTGTGTGGGGGCTTGGGATGGGTTTAATCCTGTTCCGGGTACTCAAGGCAACGATTGGTTTGCGAGCGACGGAGGAGGAAGAAATTTCCGGCCTCGACGTGCCCGAGCATGGCGAAGAAGCGTATCCGGTCGATGAAGGTGAGCCGCAGACGGCTTAGCTTTCGATAGAGAAAAGATTCGTACGATGAGGCCGCAGCCCACAGGGCTGCGGCCTCAAGTACGTTGCCGGAGCCTTAGTTGAGTTAGGGGTCTTTGTTGCCAGTCATGCATAGACAGAAAAACGGAAAGATCGGAAATATTATCGATTCAGGAGTTATTTGATGTTGGCGGTACGAAAAGCGGAACCTCAGCGTGGGGTCGAGGTCGTCGAGATAGATCCACCCACGCCTGGACCAGATGAAATATTGGTGCGAGTGAAGAAAGCAGGTATTTGCGGTTCTGATCGTCATCTATATGAGTGGGATGCATGGGCGGAACTTAATTTCCCTACACCAGTCACTCTGGGTCATGAAATTGTCGGTGAAGTCGTGTCTTTTGGACCCAGTGTAGCGAATGTTTCCGAAGGAGATCTCGTAGCGGTCGAAAGCCATGTCTTCGATGGCACATGTCGCGCATGTCGGACTGGCAACGCGCATGTTTGTGAAAACCTCCGGATTCTGGGTATTGATATGAATGGTGGTTTCGCTAGTTTTGTGACTGTCCCAAGCCGTCTAGCATGGAAAGTTCCGGATGGAATCCCCCTTTCTCGTGCGGCGCTCTTCGAACCGTTAGGCAACGCTGTTCATGCCACGATGCGATATGACGTTTCGGGCCAACCCCTTGCTGTTTATGGCTGTGGGCCTATGGGTTTAATGGCGATCGCGGTGGCACGATCGATCGGAGCCAATCCAATTGTTGCCAGCGACATTTCTGAGTATCGCCGCAATCTCGCTCTAGCTATGGGAGCTCACGCCACCGTCGACGCCAGTTCAGAATCATGTGATGAGGAGTTAATCACGGCGCTAGGGTCACGCCCCACCAGAACTCTTGAAATGTCCGGCCATCCTCGGGCAGTTCAGCAAGCACTGCGTCTTTCAGCTAATGGTGGGAAGGTAGTACTCCTTGGCATTCCCCCAACTCCCGTTGAAATTAGCGTTGCCGACCATGTTCTATTCCGGGGAATGGATATTTACGGGGTGACCGGTCGCTTAATCTGGGATACCTGGTACCGCACCGAAACGTTCCTTCTGCAACACGGGGAAACGCTTGACCCGATGTTGACCCATACCTTTTCACTCAACGCTTTTGAAGACGCCATGTCGACCATTATGAGTGGTGAGTGCGGCAAGATTTTGCTTGATATAGAGGGTGCTACCTGATCAATTCTCAACAGCTTCATGCGACACACTCTGGCTCTGATTAGTTTGGGAACAAGTGAAGCGTGTCCTTGCGGATCGACGAAGAGAGACGCATCAGGAGAAAAAGAACGCTGATCGATTGGGAGGTTAATCGGGCCACATTACCCCAGGATTCATAACGCCATCGGGATCGAAGGCTTTCTTTATTCGGCGCATAGTCTCGAGCGTGTGCGGGTCATACGCACGTTTTACGAAGGGTCGTTTCACTCGTCCTAGGCCGTGCTCTCCAGACAGGATTCCACCGGCCGCGAGGCCGGCTTCCGCGACGTTTGCTAGAAGATTAGTGGCTCGTTCTGCTTCATCTTCATCCGCAGGGTCATAAAGAAGGTTTGGATGAAGCGTCCCGTCGGCTGCATGGCCGAATATCGCGACGATCACGTCTGCCGCGCTGGCTGCTGCCTTGATCTTTTCGAAGGTGGAGGCTAATTGCGATCGTGGTACGCATATGTCCTCCCCGATTTTGGCTGGACGAATTAGGGCCAAGGACGCTGTAATCCCCCGCCGGGCGTCCCACCATCGCTCCGCTTGATCAGGGCGCACGGTGGCGACGTCGCCGCCAAACGTCTGAAGGATGGCATCAATTTGGGTAGTCGCGGCGGCTACTTCTGACTCGTCGCCATCTAATTCTGCTAGGAGCAGACCACCGGCCTGACGTGGGAATCCCCATGGGTGGGCACGTTCTAAGGATTCGATGGTGACGTCATCAAGAAACTCTAGTTTCGCCGGAACCACCCCTTGATTAATGATTGCTTCGACGGTTCGCAGCGCTTCTGGTCCGTTAGGAAAGGCAGCGGCGCGCATGGCATGGATTGCCGGCATAGCTTTGAGCTGGAGCCCGATTTCTGTGACGACGCCCAAGGTGCCCTCGGATCCGATGATGATGTCAATCACGACGTCGTCACGTCCGCGCGAGAGTTCGATGATTCCTGTGGCGGGTGTGACCACGCGGAGCTCTGTAATCGCGTCCCGGGTCACCCCATATTTGTAAGCAAAAGGTCCGCCGGCGTTCGTTGCAACATTGCCCCCGATTGTTGCAGTTGCTTCTGAGGATGGGTCTGGTGGGTACAGTAGGCCCCGACGGGCTGCATAAGCACGAAAGTCACGTGTGACCACGCCGGGTTCAACCGTCGCACGACGACGATCGATATCGAAGTGCTTAATACGTTGCATTTGGTTTGTGTCGATAACGAGGGATCCCGAGGGTGGGATTACTGCGGCAGAGAGACTTGTTGCACCTCCACGAGGTACACATGGAACCCCGTGAGCCAGTGCGATTGTCAGGGCCTGGCTTACGTCTGTTTCCGTGCTAGCTAGTAATACAACTCTGGGATCACCCCGGTAACCCATGGTCGCGTCATACCCATATGCCATGAGCTGACCTGGATCTGTGATAAGCCTGTCGTATCCGACGGTTCTCGAGAGTTCGTCAAGAAAGGCCTGTGTCATCGAACGACACTAGATGTTTGCGAATGGGATAGGGGCCCGGTGTAGAGTGGTGGCATGGGGGTTAAGGCGGCACCGTCTTGGTGGTGATTAACCTCAACGGTCATACACAAAAGCTGCAACTATACGCGGTGCTGGCCGTTGCCAGCGTAGCTAAACAGCCTCGGAGCTTGTGCCAGGAAACCGCGCGCGTCTACAGAACCAAGCTCACATGACGCTTGTTACGCCATAGCAGTAACCTACAGCGATCACCGCAAGACAAATTAATGATGTGCGCCAGCTTCACGCTTCGAAGCAGGCCGACCTGTTGGAGCTCTACCCCTTCTTTAGGAGAGGAAGTCCCGTTCGCGGGTTTTCGGATACAACGTATCCATCTGGCAAAGCGTCGAGTGCACCATCGCCTTCTTTCTTGGCGAAGTAATAAATACGCTGCTGGCGACCGCCCCGGAGCGTTACCTCACGTGTGTGGAGATAGTAGTTAGTTCCCGACTTCTTGCTCACCACGCTATAAGCCACGAGTTGCTCCTTTTATAACCGTTACATAGGGGCGGCGTACCCACCGCGGGAAGCATACCTGTTACGCCGCGTTGGAAAAAGTCGTTTGTAGGACAAATCTATATTTTGACCCCTGATTAGTTGTTACAGCCTTTTGCGAACATTCTTGTTTAGCGAGACTTGTCACACTAAATCATGCTGTAATGCCAACTAATGAGTTCCAGCTGCTGGTCGTCTTTAAACGAGGACAGTCTGCGGTCGAGCTTGCAAGCTCGACGGCGGTATGCGCCGGTACATGTGGCCGCCGTTACAGGGTCCACTCAAGATGATGCTTTAGAGCAGCTGAAGGATGGTGCCCAGCACGGATCCATATTTGTTGCGGAACGTCAGTTATCTGGGCGTGGACGTTTGGGTCGTTCGTGGTTAGCAGCGCCTGGAAACCTGATGTTTTCACTCGTTGTTCGGAACGTGAATACTGATGGTGACCTTGCTGGGCTTCTAACAATCGCAGCCTCGGTTGGCGTGGCTCGAGCCATTGAGCAATGTGTTGGCGTTGCATTACTTATTAAGTGGCCAAATGACTTAATGCTTGGTAACGCGAAGGTAGGAGGCATATTGATATCGGTCCAGCAACCACACGCGGTGATTGGTGTCGGTATTAATGTCGGGACAGCCCCAGGAATTGTTGATGGTCAGCCAACGTCTGCGATCACCGAATACGCTGACCAAGCTATCGATAGAACTGAGTTGTTGGCGTTTGTGGTTGACGAGATTCTCAGTGCAGTTGACGCCAGAGCAAGCCTTAAGACTGAATTGTTTAACGATTGGGTTGCCCGTTCAACTGTGCTGGGTCATGAGGTTGAGGTGAGCGGAACGGAGATTGACCGGGGACGTGTAGCAGGCTTTGACCGGGATGGCTCGTTGTTGTTGCAAACGGTTGATGGTGCGATACGCAAAATTCGAAACGGCGATGTTTCCCTGCGTGGAGGTAGCTAGGTGGGGCAGTGGAAGCGACTGCCTTGAGCAGGGTGTCGCATTTGTACAGAGTGCTGGTTTCTGGGCATAGCTCGGAAGACGCGTCGACCGGGTTTCGTAGGGATTTTCTTGTGCGGCACGTCCTGACAGGAACGCTTCTTGCACTGATAGTAGCTGTGGCTGCTGGCCTTAGGTTGACTGGGTTTGATTGGGATCAGGGCCATCACCTACATCCGGACGAGAGATTTCTCAGCATCCTTTTGACCAACATTAGACCTGCTTCTGATCTGGTCACCTACTTTGATCCAACCCTGTCGCCATTGAACCCGTTTAATCATGGGATTGATTTCTTCGTCTACGGGACGTTCCCCATATTTGTTGTTGAGCAGATCGCGGTGTTGCTGGGAAAAGATGGATACCACCACACGTACCTAGTGGGGCGGGTGATGTCGGCGACATTCGACATAGGAACTGTTCTCTTGGTCTTCCTGATCGGTCGGCGTTATTTAGGAGTCTGGCCCGGGCTAATTGCGGCCGCCCTGATGGCTTTTTCGGTGCATTCAATCCAGATTGCGCACTTCTTTGCCGTCGATACATTTGCCACGTTTTTTTCGACTCTGACTATATGGTTCATATGTCGATATGCGGATTTACGCCTTCCACGTGATCTGGGTCTTGCGGGCATTGCAACGGGGCTTGCCCTGGCCAGCAAGCTAAGTGCCGGGCTCTTACTGGTGCTGTTCGCTGCTTGGTGGATTCACGCTGGTGTTAGAGACGGCGTTTTTTGGGGTGGAAGGACTTCGCGAACGCTGTGGGTGGTCCATCTAATCGTCTATGTGCTGTTCTCATCTTTCGCATTTCGGATTTTCCAACCGTACGCATTCGCGACGGGATCTGTTCTTGACTGGAGAGTTTCACCTGATTTTCTCAGCGCGCTTGCGCAGCAACAGGGGATTCAAACCGGAGCGGTGGACTGGCCACCCGGTATTCAGTGGGCGGCGACCGGTGTATGGATATACCCCCTCGAGCAAATGTTGCGTTGGGGTCTCGGGCCTATTTACGGGTTCGTAGCTTTTGGAAGCGTGGCGCTTGCTGTAGGCCGTTGGTGGAGAACCGGCAATCATGAGTTGGCTATTCCCCTGATTTGGGCTGCAATCAATGTTGTGATTTTTGGGGCCTTAGTTCTCAAGACCATGCGGTATTTCCATCCGATATACCCGGCGTTGGCACTTGTTACAGCATGGGCTCTCGCGAGCCTGTGGCGGTGGCAACGATTCTCTGGGAACGGGTATCGACGTTACACGCAGCGGTGGTGGCAGGCTCTAACTTTTGTGGTGATCGGCGGTGCAGCGCTTTGGGCACTGGCCTTTGTTCAAATCTACGAGCGTGAGCATTCAAGGGTCGCAGCCTCTCGGTTTGTCTATGACCATGTGCCTCCCGGTGCCTCAATTGCGGTGGAGCATTGGGATGATGCGCTACCACTGAACGTGTCTGGTCGTGGTCGAGACCAATATGTAATCCGAGAGTTGAGAGTCTTCGATCGTGATACCGACGCTAAAAGGCGTCACTTTGCTGAAGTATTGACGAATAGTGATTATGTGATTCTTTCAAGTCGTCGGGGATCAAGGCCAATTCCACGGCTTCCCCAACGCTACCCGCTAACCGCCGAGTATTACGCGGCATTATCTGATGGGTCTCTTGGTTTTGATGAACTAGCCAGGTTCGACTCGTTCCCTTCGTTGGGACCTTTCAGTTTTGATGATCGGGCGGCGGAAGAAGCGTTTAGTGTCTACGACCATCCCACTGTTGTGATTTACGAGCGCCACGAAAAGATCGGTGCTTTAGGCATGATCAGTGACCGACTGGCTTCTATGGATGTGCGGGGAGCGGTTCAGGTATTGCCTCGAGACGCCACAACCCGACAGACCACCCTAACTGAAACAGAGCAGAGTTCCGTCGAGTTGAGATCGGGATGGCCGGGACAGTTGCTTGAACGGCCACTCGGTACGACCCAGAGCATCGTGGTTTGGTTCCTTGCTACGTGGGCTATGGGCGTTCTCATCTGGCCGCTTCTTTGGTTAGCGTTGCACCACTTGCCTGATCGCGGTTATACGGTGGCCCGGGTTCTTGGGCCTGCTGGTGTAGTGATCCCGGCGTGGTGGTTATCAAGTCTGGGTGTTGCTCGATTCGATGTGCCGGCGATCGTGCTGGGAACAAGTTTGGCAGCGGTTGTCTCGGTCATTGTGTTGTGGTTTAGAGGTCCCAAGTTCTGGCATTCCATTTCCACGTCCGTGCGGTTGCTTGTCGCGATTGAGTTTTTGGCCGTCGCTGCTTTTGGCTTGATGCTGCTCATCCGTGCGAGCAATCCAGATCTTTGGCATCCGGTCTTCGGAGGCGAAAAACCAATGGACTACGCGCATTTGAATGCTGTTATCCGAAGTGTTCAGTTTCCGCCGCATGACCCGTGGTACGCCGGGAGCAAGTTGAACTACTACTACTTTGGTCACGTGCCCACGGCCGCGCTAGTGAAAACGCTCGGTGTTCTTCCTTCGGTGGCTTACAACCTGGCGATTTCGTCAGCATTTTCGGCTGCCGCGATCGCGGTTTTCGCCGCGGCGTTATCTTTTTGGATTCATGCAAAGAGGCCCTGGCGTGAGGCTGCGTTGGTTGGTGTGGTGGCGGTTGGTCTTGTGCTCCTAGCAGGAAACCTACAGATTTTGTTACAGGTCGTCTCGCTGGCTCAGCGGGAAGCTGGGATTTCTGGTGTAGCTGCAATGGAAATTCCTGGAGTTGTATTGGGTGGTCGGCTCGCGCAGGACTTTGATTTTTGGGCCCCGACACGTGTTATTGCCGGGACGGTAAACGAGTTTCCATGGTTCACCTTTTTGTATGGCGATCTCCATCCTCACCTGATGAATTACGCCAACACGGGCGTGGTGCTGGTGGGTGTTGTTGGGCTTGTGGCCCTGGGTGAGCGCTCGCGGAGTGGTTGGCTTGTAGGTCGGACGTCTTGGATCATCGCGCTTGCTCCGGTTGTGCTGGTTTTAGCGATACACCGGGTGACTAATCCTTGGGACTTTCCGGCGTATGCCCTGATTACCGTTAGCGGTTTTGCTTATGCGCTATGGCGAAGTCGGTCCACTCGGTCCTCTCGAGAAATGGTTTTGGGGATCGTGGCCGCGACTATCTTGGTATTTGTGGGCTCTCGGATGATCTTTTGGCCATTTCATGAGACCTATGTTGGCTATTACGGAGGTGTGGTTCCAACACCTGAGACAACGTCTGCCTCCAATTGGTTGTTGATCTTTGGGCTTCCGATCGCGGTACTCGTAACGCATGTGATGAACATACTTTTTGGTCGGCGGGTTGAACGTACGACGCCTCTGATGCCTGTTGTCGAAAGGGTGTTGTTGACTATTTCGGTCGTAATGATTCTGTTTAGCCTTGTTGCCTTGGGTGATGGCTGGTCGGCCAGAATTCTTATGGTGGGTTTGGTGATGATGGGTGGTGTTGCCGCGTGGCGAGTTCGTGAGTCGCCACTGGACTTGGCGCCCGTCGCACTATTTCTGGCCGGCGTGCTACTTACGTCGATTCCAGAGTTTGTAGCAGTACGCGACGATATCGGGCGTCTCAACACGGTGTTCAAATTGTATTTGCAGGCGTGGACCCTGTTGGGGGTGGGCGCGGCGTTTGCTCTGCCATCGCTAGTTCGGTGTTTCACCGCGGGGGGTGCCAGGCCGTTGATTTGGGCTCGCAGGTTGTGGGTTGGCGGGGTAGGGCTGTTGGTCGTGGCTGCAGTCCTGTATCCCGTGCTTTCGACGCCTCACAAGGTGGGCTTGCGGATACAACAAACGGATCGAACTCTCGATGGGGAAGCGTATCTCAGGGGTGGTTTTATTATTGATCAGGGACATGAAGCTTGTGAGGTCGGTGGTGAGCAGGCGTCCTCACCAGGTGTTCCTATTTCGCTAGACGCGGACCATCGAGCGATTGAATGGATTCGAACAAATGTGAATGGCTCGCCAACGCTAGCCGAAACTCCAACGACCATCTATCGCTGGGGAGGACGCATTTCTGCACATACGGGGCTGCCAACTTTGGTGGCTTGGGACTGGCATGCGAAGCAACAGCATTGGGGCAATGTGCACCAGGTCGAGGCTAGATTTGACGATACGTGCGAACTGTTTGCCACACTGGACCCATGGCGTGCTAGGACATTACTGTCCATGCTTAATGTGCGGTTGCTTTATGTTGGTGAACTGGAACGGGCCCTCTATGAGCCGGATGCGATCGAGAAATTTGAGCGTATGAGATCTATGGGTGTTCGATCGATTTATCGTGATGGTGACACTGTTATATACAGAATTGATGATGAATTCAGTCCACCGGTCGGTTGAGCTGACGCGCTGTATAAAGGGGGAGGTGATATGGCTACTCAATTTCTAAGCCGTGTAGTGTTGCAGCAGGTGACCCAGCGTGTTTTGGCCAATGTGTTGGAACAACTACCAGGTCGTCTGGCCAGTGTTGAGGAAGCTGCAACGAAGGTGTCTGGGTCGGATTTAGATCGGGTCAACGCCTTGGCCATTGATGAACTTCGTGAGCAGATGGCGACTACACGTGATCTTATGGATCAAATGTCTGTGTCACTCGCTGAATTGGAGCGCCGCAGCAGTTGGCGTCGGACTGCTGTAAACATCTTGACTGCTGTATTAGCGTACTTACTTGGACTAGGTACGGTTGTCGTTCTCATGGTAGTTAGCGGCTAATGTTCCGGGTTACCTCAAGCGGTTCTTCGATCTGTCACGATGTCTAGAACATCCAGCGCAAAATGTAGTAGTACCCCCAGCGCGGCCGGCCTCGCTCGTCTGATCAATAGGGCTACGAGTCCAAGCCCGATAGCGGTCTCGATTCGGTGAAGAGGTCGGTCAACTTCAATGGGTCGACGCGGATCATCGGCCGCCAGGCCGGGCAGGTTGCCAGTAAGAGCAAAGACACACCCGTCGATGGGGTTACGAATGCCATATTTCTTTATGGCTCCCGGATAGTGGTCCAAGTCTATAAACACCGAGCCCGCGACGAATTCCACAGACTCTTGGCGAGTAAAGGGCAGAAGCGAAGCTGCGATAAACCCGGCAGCGGCATGGTCAGCGGTTCGCATGAGAAGAATAGAGATGGTTGGGGATTTAAGCGTCACCTGACGCGAATGACTTCGAAATGATATGACGACGGCGAGGTCAACGTCTGCTGGGTCGGCGACGGTCGGTACTGCTGGCCATGTGGATCACGGAAAATCAACGCTGGTCGAGGCGCTCACTGCAATCAATCCGGATCGGCTAATCGAGGAGCAAAAACGAGGTCTCACGATCGACCTGGGCTTTGCCTGGTTTTCGCTGCCAAGTGGACGTGAAGTTTCGGTAGTGGACGTTCCGGGTCACGAACGGTTTGTTCACAACATGCTGGCGGGGATTGGCGGCATCGACGCTGTCATCCTTGTGATTGCAGCCGACGAGGGCGTCATGCCACAAACCCGTGAACACTTGGACATTATCGAGTTGCTGGCTATCAATACTGGCGTTGTGGCGTTAACCAAGGTTGACGCTGTCGACGAAGAATGGCTCCAACTCGTGGAGGCTGACATTCAACAATTTCTTAGTGACAGCTTGTTAGCAGACGTGCCGGTGGTTCGGGTATCAGCTGTAAAAAACACAGGTCTTGATGACTTAAGGCGCGCTCTTGACCTGGTGCTTGATGGTTGTGCGCCCAGGCAGGAAAACGGGTGTGCTCGGCTGCCAATAGATCGAGTGTTTACGATGCCCGGTTTCGGTACGGTGGTCACCGGTACGTTGTCTGGAGGCGAATTGGCCACGGGTGATCAACTTGATGTTTACCCGGGTGGTCGTTCGGTCCGCGTGCGTACGCTCCAGTCCCATCGTCAGACGAACGAGAAGGTCGCCCCGGGCCGTCGGGTTGCGGTGAATCTCGGAGGCGTAAGCCATGTGGAGATCGCTCGTGGCAGCGTTTTGGCGGAACGGGGGACACTTTCGGAGACCCAGCGGATAGACGCACGGCTGAACATGTTAGCCGCAGCACCCCGGGCGTTGAGGCCTGGGGAACGAATCGGTTTGCATGTGGGTACTTGCGAGTTGACGGCTAGCCTTCGGTTGCTCGAACGAGATCCAATATCACCGGGCTCGGAAGGTTGGGTGCAGTGGCGACTTTCTCGGCCAATTGCCGTAATGCGAGGGGATCGCTACGTCATACGCCGCCTTTCACCTCCTATGACGATTGGCGGGGGGATGATCTACAACGCGCAGGCTCGCCACCTTCCTAGAGGAAACGCGGAAGTATTAGAAAAGCTGGAGCACGTGGCAGCAGCGAGTCCAAGCCAGTTGGTTCAACAGTTGCTGGGTACTGAGGTGCTCGGGCTCAATGAGCTGGCGCGTCGAACTCAACTTTCGGATAACGAGTTCGAGCGTGTCATCAAGTCGTTGGAGAAATCCAATGATCTTCAAGTGTTGGGGGCATTTGTGGTCGCAACGACGGTTGTCACAGCGCGTGTTAAAACGCTTGTTGAGCATGTCGGGCAGTATCACGAGAAGAATCCAACCGGTGGAGGGCTAGCAATTGGAAATTTGGCTCGATTACTGAATCTTCCTGATGCTGTAGTGGTGGAGTTGGTGTTAGCGCAAGCAAACGAGGGCCACCTCCGGTTGGATGGATCTCTGGTGACCGACGCCCAGCATCAATTCCAACTCGATACTAAGGATGAAGTGGTCGCACAGCGATTACTTGCGACTCTTGATGCGAGTATTGCTTCGCCGCCTTCGCTCTCCGAGGCTCGTCGAAAAAGTGGGGCTGGGCAGCATGTTGTTGATGTGCTGGTCGCTGAACGCAGGTTGATTATTTTGGCCGATGACCTGGCAATGTCCGAGACAGCTTTCACATCCTGGGTCGATACGGTTCGACCGCTTTTTGGTAACGGTACGCGGGTGACGGTTGCAGCCGTTCGAGATGAGCTAGTCACCAGCAGAAAGTTTGCTCTCAGCTTTCTGGAATATCTCGATTCTCAGCAGATTACGCGGCGTGTCGGCGATGTACGGGTGTGGCTTTCTTCACCCGATAATGCTGATTGAAGATCAGGCGTCGGGCAGGATGTCGATGCCTGGAAGGCTACGGCCCTCAATAAACTCAAGTGCGGCACCGCCTCCTGTACAGAGGTGGCTGATCCGATCTGCATCGCCGGTGCTGTTTATGACGGCCAAAGCGTCACCGCCGGCAACCACTGTGAAGGCTGATGAGTCGGCGAGGGCTTGGGCTATGCGCAAACTTCCGTTTGCGAACGCTGGGTGTTCGTAGACGCCGACTGGTCCGTTCCAAATGACTGTGCGCGCTGATTTGATCGTGGTGGAAAACTGTTCTGAAGCCTCTGGTCCGATGTCGAGCACCATCGAGGTAGAAGGGATATTGTTCACGCCAACGACGGACGATGTTTCATGAGGATCCGGTGCTCTCGCGACCACTGCATCTGACGGCAGCAGGATGCGGCAGCCGGATTGTGCTGCCACCGCATATACCGCGTTGGTTGTAGAGGCTTGGTTTGCTTCGACTAGTGATTGGCCGAGCGTTTCACCATTGTTTGCGAGAAATGTGTTTGCTAGGCCACCACCCAGGATGAGGACATCGGTTACCGCGGCGAGTTGTTTGAGCACAGCGATCTTGTCGGAGGTTTTCGCGCCTCCAACTATGGCGACGAATGGCCGTTCTGGCTCCTTGGTGAGACGTTCTAGAGCTGTGATCTCTTTGGCCAGTAAAGGGCCAGCTGCTGAAGGCAGCCTTTGCGGTATGCCGACGGTACTTGCGTGTGCGCGATGAGCGGACCCGAACGCATCATTGATGTATTGGTCAGCCAGGTCGGCGAGTTCCGCTCCGTGTTCGGGGTCGTTCTGCTCTTCCGCTATGTGAAATCTGAGGTTTTCGAGCAGAAGGACTTCGCCGGACTTTAGATCCGCCACAGCGTTGGCCGTAGGTCGCCCCACACTGTCGGGCGCAAGGGGTATCTCGAAATCGATCAAGGTACTGAGTCGTTTCGCGATCGGAGCTAACGAGAAGGCTGGATCATGCCTGCCGGCTGGTCGACCAAGGTGTGACGCTAAGATCACCCGGGCGCCGCGCGACCTGAGTTTTGTGATCGTCGGAATGATTGCTCGGAGTCTCGTGTCGTCACGGATTTCGGAACCACTGAGCGGCACGTTGGCGTCGACGCGGAGGAAGACCCGACGGTCGTGAACATCGAGGGAATCGATGTCTCGCTTCATTGGGAACGAGTGTCAGATCTGTGTGGACGGGTCGACGTTGGATCCTATGAGGGCTGTAACGTCACCGATCCGACACGCGTAGGCCCATTCGTTGTCATACCAGGCAGCAACTTTTGTCAGGTTGTCCCCGATAACCATCGTCGAGGCGCTATCGATGATCGATGATCGTGTGTCGCCACGAAGATCCATGGATACCAGGGGCTCCTCGGATACGCCGAGGATGCCCTTCATCCGTCCATCTGCGGAAGTTCGGAGAGCATTGTTAATGGCTTCTGCATTGGTCGCCTGCGCAAGTACTGCAACGAACTCAACAATGGATACGGTAGGGACCGGGACTCGGTAGGCTGCTCCGTGCATCTTGCCTGCTAGATCTGGAATGACGTGACTAATTGCTCGAGCAGCTCCTGTGCTTGCAGGCACGATACTTAGTGCGCTGGCTCGGGACTCACGGAGGTCCGGGCGAGAATCATCGACAAGGGCCTGGGAGGAGGTGTATGCGTGAACTGTTGTCATTAGACCTTTTTCGATTCCGAATTCTCGATGGATTACCTCCAGCGGTGGAGCCAGCCCATTAGTCGTACAGGAGGCGTTACTCACAATCCGGTGTTGTGAGGCATCAAACTCGTTCGTGTTTACACCAAGGACAACGGTGAGATCGACATCCGTGGCAGGCGCTGAAATTAATACTCGTTCAGCACCGGCGGTGAGATGAGCCTCCGCTCGATCTCGAGAGGTTCCGGCGCCCGTAGCTTCGATCACAACATCGACGCCAAGATCACCCCAGGGCAAAGTGTCCCATTCTCGAGATGACATGTACTGGATCTCATCCCCGTTTATGGTTAGGCCGTTATCGGTTGCTTCGACAGCATGGTTTAACGGTCCGTAATTGCTGTCATATCGCAGGAGATGTAGTGCCGCGGGCTGATCAGCAAGATCATTGATGCCTACAACTTTTATTGTCGGGTGCCGGTCAAGCATGGCTCTAAGAGCAAGGCGGCCTATTCGTCCGAAACCGTTAATTGCAATTCGCATGTGCTATGTCCCCTGTCAGCTGGATAGCTGTCGTCTGTCAGGCACCGTTGACAGCTCGCATCGGTTTGACGCATGCACAGCCACTAGTTTGGGTTGTCAGCTCTGCACTCATATCGACCGGACTAATCGGCCTCCGGCGGTACACGTATGCTCTGATGTTACGCAATAGAACAAGACCGCGTTTGCAAACTTGTGTCTCTGGGGTATTCGGAAGTGGATTCATTGCTGTTTGACAGTTGATGTGACGGCTAAGTTATTGAGTTTCAGCTTGGCGTGGGAGGCCGAGATCGTTTGATGTGTTTCCTTGGGTCTATGTTTGTCGGACAACTGGTAAATATTGCGCGAAATGTAGATAACACGGCACCATCAGTGGATAGTAGGTGTCCAAAACGATGTTGTAGGGAGGGTTGGCGGTGAGCTGTGTGCTTGACCGGATAAACACACCTGCTGATCTTCGCGAGTTGACCGCGACTGAACTTGACGCACTTGCTGACGAGATTCGTCAGCTCATCATAGATACGGTCAATGCCAACGGTGGCCACATGGCTAGCAATCTTGGAGTTGTCGAGATAACTCTTGCCTTGCACCGGGTTCTCGATAGCCCGAAAGATAAGATTGTCTGGGATACCAGTAATCAGTCGTACGCGCACAAACTTGTGACTGGCCGGGCAGGGACCTTTGCAAGTTTGCGCCAGCCGGATGGACTGTCGGGATTTGCGGCTCGGGAAGAAAGCCCTCATGACGTTATGGGTGCCGGCCACGCCGGGACCGGGGTATCTGCCGGAGTGGGTATTGCGTTGGCCAACCGCTTACGTGGCCTAGAGTCATCAACCGTTACGGTAATTGGCGATGGCTCATTTACTTCCGGTGTGGTGTTTGAAGCGATGAATCAAGCTGGCGACTTAGGCTTGCCGTATGTTGTGGTTCTGAATGACAACGGCATGTCGATTTCTCCGAACGTTGGAGCGCTCGGCCGAAACTTGCGTAGCGGACGACCTTCGTGGGTACCGAGTGACCCTAAGGTGCTGGAGCGATTCACAGACACGCAAGCCGCGATTGATACTACAGAACCGTTTGCCGGCCCTTCAGAGTTTTGTGCGGCTTTTGGTTTTGAGTATGAAGGACCTGTTGACGGCCATGATCGGTCGATGCTTGAGGGGGCGTTTCAACGTGCGATCGAACGCCGTCGCCCCGTACTTGTTCACGTGTTTACGCATAAGGGAAAAGGGTTTCAAGCTGCTGAGTCTGATCCCGTCACATGGCATCAGCCAGGTACTGCTAAAGCTGTCGGTGCAGCGAATGCCACCAGTTACAGCAAGATTATGGCCCGGACATTGACGAAACTCGCACGGGACGATGATCGGATTGTTGCGGTCAGTGCGGCCATGATGGAAGGCACGGCCTTGGCAGAGATGGAGCGAGAGCTCCCTGGTCGGGTTTTTGATGTAGGTATTGCTGAGGGTCATGGAGTTGCGTTGGCAGCTGGATTTGCTACCCAGGGCATGCGGCCGGTCGTATGTATTTACAGCACGTTCCTGCAGCGCGCGTTCGATCAAATTGTGCATGACGTGGCGATTCAGCGGCTCCCGGTTGTACTTGGTGTTGATCGTGCTGGGGTGGTAGGTGACGACGGCCGCACGCATCACGGAGTATTGGATCTGGCGTACTTGCGAGCGATACCGAACATGGTTGTAGCCGCGCCAAAGGATGAGGCCGAGCTTCAGCACATGTTGTACACAGGGCTAGCAGCGGAGGCACCCTTTGCAATTCGGTACTCTCGTGGTCTAGGTGTAGGTGTTGCTACCGATGAGCCGTTATCTCGACTGCCGATCGGTCGCGGCGAACTGCTTCGTGATGGATCTGACGTGGCACTTTTGGGGATTGGTTGGGGCACAGTGCCGGCGATGCGAGCGGCCGAGGAACTGTCAGCGCTTGGGGTGCAGGCTGCAGTTTTGAACGCACGGTATGTGAAACCGTTGGACAGTGAAATGATCTGTGAGTTGGCGGCTCGAACACATCGGATCGTCACGATTGAAGATCACAACCGCATGGGAGGGTTTGGCAGTGCGGTCGTAGAGCTGCTCGCTGATAATGATCTGCGTGACGTGCAGGTTCGTCGAATTGCGTTGCCTGATCAGTTTTTAGGTCAGGGTCCTGCGGATAGCCTGCGTTCGGAGCACGGTCTTAGCGTTTCCGGAATCATTGATGCAGCGTGTGAACTTACTGATTTCACTGTCAACGTCCATGTGGACGCTGGACGCCTCATGGTGCGAACGTAACGGAACGTTCCGACGCGCAGGTGGTGCCTAAGACATCGGTGCCGGCTATTTTTTCTCGATATCGGGAACAAATCGATCAGGAATTGTTGCGGGCAACCCGTGGACCTGATTTGTCCCTGTATACGATGATTCACTACCAGTTGGGTTGGGTGGACGCGACAGGCGAGGAAGTAAACGCGGATCGTGGAAAAGCCATTCGTCCTACGTTGTGTTTGCTGATGTGTGAGGCATTGGGTGGCACCATTGATCGAGCTGCCCCGTCGGCGGCTGGGCTCGAACTCCTTCACAATTTCAGCCTTATCCATGATGACGTTATGGATGGTGATGAGATGCGCCGACATCGACCGACCGTCTGGTCGATATGGGGGCAGGCCCAAGCTATCGACGCCGGTGACCTCTTACATGTGTTGGCAATGTTGCATGTACTCGGCAGTAATCTAGACGGTGAGGATGCTGAACTATGTCGGGATGCTGCCGAAGTTATGGCGCGAGGCTGTCGTCTGGTGACAGAGGGGCAGCATCTTGATCTCGATTTTGAATCGAGGCCATCAGTCACGGTTGATCAGTATGTCGGCATGATTGAGCGAAAGTCGGCTGCTCTGATTTCTGTTGCGTTCGAGATAGCGGCTATTTTTTCTGGGAATGCACCTGAGGTGCGTATGGTTTGTGACACATACGGGTCCTTGCTTGGTACAGCTTTTCAGATCCGCGATGACATGCTGGGAATTTGGGGGGATCCCGCTTTGACTGGAAAACCGGTTGGTGCGGATATTCGAAAACGGAAGAAAACGCTTCCCATTATTCATGCGTTTGAGAAGGCGACTGGTCGGGACCGTGGTCGATTGTCTGCTCTCTATTCTAACGAGGCTGAGGCCCCCGATCCGGTTGCGGTGAGTGCGATTCTTGACCGGGCTGGATCCTATGCATTTTCGGAGGAATACATGAGAACGTATCTGCAAAAGGCTTCGGCAACTGTGGCGCAACTACCGATTAGCGAATGGGGTCGGCAAAACCTTGAAGAGGTCGAGCTTTATATGGTTGGTCGGACAAGCTAAGGGTTTGGAAGGGTCCTAATCTGCTCGTCATGCGGTTATACAGGCAACCTTGGCGCGCGATCACGCGTTTCCCAATGTCGTCTAGGATTAGCGGGATGCACCAATCGCGATGGGAATGGGTGGTTCCCCCTTCGAAACTTGGTCGTGCATGTTCATGATGGCCGAGGCCAGCATGTCGGGATCGTGGTGGCGCGAGTCTTTGGAGTCCACAACATCAGCCATTACCGGCTGAACGCCTGCATCTAGCAATTCCAGTTGGACAGATGGATCAAACTCGACCATCCGGGCTCCGCCCGACGTCTGTAATCCAACCCGCGTGTTGCTGTTTGCAAGGGTGTACTGAAACAGGCCAGATCCGACATGCTGGGTGACAGAACGTACATGGTCTGACGGATCGTAGCCGTCTGTTTCGCCAGGCTCAGTAGCGACGTTGCACACATATATTTTTAGCGCTCCAGATGCCCTAACAGCTGTTGCCACATCTGGTACCAGCAGGTTTGGAATGACGCTGGTAAATACACTTCCTGGACCCAGGATGATGATGTCTGCGGAAAGAATTTCCTTAATGGCTTCGCCGTTAGCTGATGCATGTCGCGGTTCAATGAATACGCGTTCAATGGGCTTACCAGCAGAGCGGATGCGGGATTCGCCGCGTACGATAGACCCGTCGGTCATTTCCGCGGCCAGCTTTACCTGTGAAAGGGTCGACGGAAGAATTCGGCCCCGCACGCGCAGCACTTCGCTGATCGCGTTGACTCCACGTTCGAAGTTTCCGTCGTTGAGGTCGGCCATAGCTGCGATCAATAGATTTCCAAGGCTATGTCCTTGGAGGCCCTGGCCCCGTGTGAATCGGTATTCCATGATGTCGTGCATGAGCGACTCTGAGTCAGCAAGGGCTGTCAGGCACTGTCGCACGTCCCCGGGTGGCAGCAAGTTGAAGTCCTCACGGAGCTTGCCTGAGCTTCCCCCGTCGTCTGCAACAGTCACTACCGCCGTAATGTTATTGGTATGTTTTTTTAGGCCTCGTAGCAGCACACCGAGTCCGGTTCCTCCGCCTATGGCTACTACACGAGGACCACTCTGAAGCCGTCTATTTTGATACAAAGCTTCGGCGAGATCGTCGTCAGGATCTACCATGACTGAAAGAACGGTTCGACCGAGAAGCGTGGCACCGACAATTACGGCAAGCAAGCCCAATACGCCGACTGTGATTTCACGTACGGGATGATCAAGAAATTGCAGGGTGATGAAATAGACGATAGTTCCAGCGGGTCCCGGCACATCGATCGTGCGATACACAAAGGCTAGGAACATGGCCAGTGCGAGCGCCAGAATGACGGTGCCAAGAAATATCAGTAGGAGATAACGCTTGACGCCAATCCCCAAAGTCAGCCAACGGCGCGAGCGCACTCAGAGCTCCTTGTGGTAAGCCACAATGTGATTGATGGTGGCTTGCACAACCAGCTGGCGCGCAAGCGAAGCAACGCTGCAACGCATAGAACGAGAGTATACGGGCCTACGAAGCAGCCTGAGCTAATTTGTCGATCTGTACGGCTTCCTGTTTTCGGCTGTGCGCGGTGCGGCATACCGAATAGAGACGTGTTGATAGGAGTTTGTGGATGAGTGACGCTTCCGGTATTGGGATGATTGCCTTGGATTTGGATGGCACTCTGGTCAAAGGGCCTAACGGAGTAACGCCGCGAGTTCGGGCGTCGATTCGTGATGCGCAGGACGCGGGGATTCAAATAACTATCGCGACTGGCCGGATGTATCGATCGGCGCGCCGGTTTGCTGAGGATCTTGGCGTTACTCTCCCCATCATCTGTTACCAGGGTGCAATGGTGCGGCATCCATTAACCGATGAAATATCGGTTCACGATGTGGTCCCGTACGGTTCGGCTGTGGCTGCTATAGCTTTTGCTCGTGGCATTGGTTTGCATGTAAATGCCTATCTCGATGACAGCCTGTATATGGAGGCAGACACTCCAGAAGGCCGTTTTTATGCGGCATCCTCAAAGGTTCCCATAAATTTTGTGGATGATCTGACGGCGGCTGTCGCAGAGGGCACAACGAAACTTGTCTTTGTCACAGATGAAGATCAGGTGCTCAAAACGATTGATTCGCTTGAGGCGCACCTTGATGACGATGTTCGGGTCACTCGTTCTCATCCACGGTTTGCTGAGGTTATCGGGCGTGACGTCAATAAGGGCCGGGCGCTTCGTGCGGTTGCCGGGTCCGCCGGTATGCCGATAGAAGCGACTATGGCTATCGGTGACAACCTCAATGATCTCGACATCGTTAAGGCTGCTGGAATTGGCGTTGCCATGAGCGACGGTGACCCTCGGGTGGTTGCGGCAGCGGATTGGGTCACTGGTACCTACGAAGATGATGGGGTAGCCCAGGCGATTGATCGCCTGCTCGATGGTGGAATAGACGCTGGTACGGCGTAGCCCATGGAGTTTGGAACGGACCTAACCGAATGCGCCCGAGTTGTTGCGGATGGGGGCGTGGCAGTTGTCGCGACCGATACTTTGTACGGATTGGTTGCAGATATTCGCTGTCAACAAGCTGTAGGTCGAGTGCTTGCCATCAAAGGTCGGGAAGCTGGTCGTGGTGTTCCGGTGTTGGTGAAGCACGCGGTTCAGGCCGCTGAAATCACAGCTTTCACGGATGAAGCGAGACGATTAGCGGATGCGTTCTGGCCTGGGGGACTGACGCTGGTGCTTCCGGGAGTAGGGTCTGTAGATCGACGCCTTCTAGGTCCCGGGTCGACGGTCGGTATACGGGCACCTGACAGTGAGATTGTTCGGCGCATCATTGATGTAGTGGAGGCTCCAATCACTGGAACCAGTGCCAATCTTGCCGGTCAGGCGCCGGCAGCGACTGCCCGCGAGGCAGCAGACATGCTCGGTAATGCGGTGGATTACGTATTGGACACTGCGGTCGGCGCAGCCATAGCGTCAACGATCATTAATCTTAGCCAGAAGCCGCCGATCGTGATTCGTGAAGGGGTGATTGCGATGCCCGAGCTACGTGTCCTCGTTCCAGATATTTTTGTGGCGGCGGACGAGGTGTAATGAAAGCTGGCGATGTCGAGTTGACTGGGGTCTTTACTGATTCGGAAGCTCGGTTTCTACGCGCTCAGTTTGACTCTTGCCGTATCGCTTTAGTGTGTCGATCCACGCTTGACGAGAAGATTGTGCTTCTTCGATGGTCGCTAGGGGCTTTCGATACATCCAGTCCGATCACTGACGGTGGTCGTCGGCCGCATGTGGCGTATTACGTATTGGATTCGGGTGGCGACGAACAGCTGGTGCCGATTGCGTCATCCTCGGATTTGGCAGAGCAATATCCTGGCCATTTCGAAGCTGGTCTGATTCCGGTGCGACGTTCGCGTCTGGGCTGCTTGGGAGCGGCGATCTGCGTGCTGAGTATGGTGGGCCTAGTATTCGTGGGTTTCTAGGGCTCGGTTCATATTTCTCGATGGCAGGCACGTATCACGCTGTACCTGGGTAGGTCGGCTGGATTCTGGGATAACGGTACCCTGTGGATAATCTCACTAGTTCCTGATTGCGAAATCAAAATGACCCCGATCCGGTTTGCGGTGTTTGGAGCGAGGCACTGGCATGTGCTCGAAATTGCTCATGCCATTCGTGCTGATGAACGATTTGAACTCGTCGGGGTTGCAGAGCCTGATGAGGAAACGAGGCATCAGGTACAAACCGAGCTTCAGATCCCGGCATTTACCAGCCACCGCGAGATGCTTGATGCTGATGCGGTCGACGCGGTGGCGGTGGCATCCATCAATAATGAACGAGTCGAGGTGATCGCTGACGCGCTGGAGGCCGGTGTACATGTGCTGGCGGATAAACCCATGGTGGTGTCTTTGGATCAACTGGATCAGGTTGAAGCGGCGGCGCGGTCGAGCAAGGCGACGCTGTCATGTGCGCTGACGCTTCGATTCACGCCTCACTTTGTAGCGGCGAAGGCAGCTATCGATAGGGGAGAGATCGGGCAGGTGATCGGATCGTATGCTCAGGGGCCGCACAAGCTGGGTGTCGCGCGCCGGCCGGAGTGGATGTTTAACCGCGGAAAGTACGGGGGCGTTTTGCTGGATCTGGCGATACACGATATCGACGTTGCAAGGTGGATCCATGGCACTGAACCAGTAGCAGTCGTTGCGGACGAAGGGTCGTCCAGATTTTCTGATCTCGATTTTGCCGATTACGCGTCGGTTTATCTGCGGATGGCTGATGGTGCAGTCGCGGTCTGTCGTGCTTCCTGGTTGACGCCTGATGATGACCCAAGTCATGGGGATCGCCGTCTAATTGTCGAAGGTACTGAAGGGAGTATTGAGATTGTTGATGCAGCTGAACGTCGGCTGACGATCAACTCCGCCGGTACGGTGGAGACTCGAACGAACGTTCGGGAAGAGATGGTGGGGCAACCGGATGCGATGGCCGAGTTGGTTGGAGATTTTGCACATGGTATTTCTGGCGAAGCTCCTCAGTTGATCACGGCTCGAGAAACTATTGAGTCGCATCGGTGGACATTGAAGGCTCGGGTTCAGGCCGAATCTGCGTAATCGGGTTGAGAATACTGGGCGCAAAATCCCTTTGGGAATCCAGGGCATCTGTTGGTCTGCGGGACGAGTACGCACCGGAACACCGTATCGGACCTGCCACGTGTGAGGAGTAGAAGTGGACCCCACGAATATGTTGGTGCTTATGTCAGACGAGCACAACGCGCGAATGCTTGGTTCGTCCGGCCATTCGATTGTCCAGACGCCTCACCTCGATGCCCTAGCTGAGCGCGGGGTCAGGTTCAGCGCGGCTTACTGTAATTCGCCCATCTGTGTGCCATCGCGGGCAAGTTTCGCTACAGGTCGATACGTGCATCAGATCGGTGCGTGGGACAACGCTGCCCCATATACAGGCTCTTCTTCTCGGAGTTGGGGGCATTGTCTAACCAACAGCGGGATTCCGGTGACGACCATCGGTAAATTGCACTATCGCGATTCGTCCGATGATGTCGGATTCCCCGATCAACGGATACCTATGCATGTTATGGATGGAAAGGGTGACCTTTTCGGTTGCCTCAGGCACGACATGGCACCTACCCGCTTCCAACTGGAACACATCGACGAGGCGGGGCCTGGTGATTCCGAATACTTGCGATATGACACAGCGATCGCACGCGAGGCGGTTCGGTGGTTACATGAAGAAACTGGTGGCCGAACGACTCCGTGGTGCCTCTTCGTATCCTTTACGACACCGCATTTCCCTCTGATTGCGCCCTCGCGGCATATCGATCGATATCGCCTTGAGGACATCGATATGCCTATTGCAGGGATGCCTGATGAATGGCCCCAGCATGCGGCCGTGAATGATTTCCGGCGTTTACGTGTGCAGACGGTAAGCGAGATGCGTTCAGAGGAAGCGGTCCGAGTGGCTCGCCGGGCGTATTACGCTATGTGCTCGTTTCTAGACGAGCAGATTGGCCAGGTGCTCGAAGCGCTTGAGGCGTCCGGACTTTCGGACTCCACCCGCGTTGTTTATACCAGCGATCATGGCGAGACCCTTGGAGACTATGGCCTCTGGGGCAAAAGCGTCATGTATGACAGCGCCTCGGCGGTGCCGATGATTGTGTCAGGGCCAGACGTGCCTTCGGCTGGCGTGTCCGACTGTCCGGTCTCGCTCGTAGATCTTTTCCCCTCGATCACCACTGCGACAGGAGTCGGGGCATGTGCCGAGGACGATGATCTTCCTGGCTCTGAGTTGTGGTCGATCGCGGCGGGTCACGAACCAGATGAACGCCTCGTGTTTTCTGAGTACCACGCCATGGGATCGTCGTCAGCGAGTTATATGTTGCGTGATCGGCAGTTCAAGTTTGTCGATCATGTGGGATATCTTCCGCAGCTTTTTGATCTCTCGTCCGATCCCACCGAGTTGATTAACTTAGCGGAGGATCCCGGTTATGTCGGCACGGTTCAGTTCTTTGAACGGGCCTTGCAGGCCATCTGCGATCCGGGTGTCACTGACGCAGCAGCTAAGGCGGATCAGGCGCGTTTGATTGCTGAAAATGGTGGGGAGGATCTCATTCGTAAAGTGGGACCTCAGATTAATTTCACGCGGGCGCCGGTGGAATTTCGAGCTGGCTAAGTTAACCCGCAAGGCGGGTTGTTAGACGGGAATGGTTGAGTTGCCAGCCAAAGCCTGCTTGTTGGGGGATCGTTATCAGTCCGTTGTCGGCTTCGGGTTCGCCATCAAGGACATCCCAGATCACGGCATTTCCGGGCAAGGGGTTGCGGCGCGGAAAGTATTCGCCGATCTTGCAGCACGAGCGCCCGGCGATCAGGTGCCATGAGTGCATCCAACCTTGATGGGGGGCGACGATCCGGTGGTGGCTCGCTGCTAGGCCGCAAATACGGAGGGCTTCCGTAAATCCACCAACCCGGTTGATATCCGGTTGCAAGTAGAACACCCCTGCGTTTATGAGCCGGGTAAAGGGAAATCGGGTGCGCTCGGATTCGCCCGCGGCAAGCGCTACGAGCCCTGTTCGTGCGAGTGTTTCGTAGCCAGCGAGGTCCTCTATTGGTAGCGGGTTTTCGAGCCAGGCCACATCGAGTTGTGCCAAGGGTTCAAGCATCCGTTGGGCGTACGGAAGATCCCAGTTGAAGTGGGCGTCGACCATCAATCGCGCGTCGTCCCCGATCACATCGCGAATCTCTCGAAGTAAATCGAGTTCTTGCCTGCGGCCTGTCGATCCTTCCTTAAGGTCGTGGCTGAAGAAATACTTAAACCCGACGAACCCGGACTGTCGGGCTACGGAGATCTCATTAAGGAGGGCTGCAGCATTCGGTCGACGCTGCAGTGACAGGCTGCTTAGATATACGGGTATGCGTGCGGTCTGTCCGCCGCCAATAAGGCTCACGACCGG
Source organism: Chloroflexi bacterium UBA6622 (assembly GCA_002433065.1). Lineage (GTDB taxonomy): Bacteria > Chloroflexota > UBA11872 > UBA11872 > UBA11872 > UBA11872. The sequence continues at coordinate 21,281 of DJHK01000010.1, read as the reverse complement.
CTGTCCTAATGACTTTCCCAGCAGGTCCCACAGGGCAATATCCACCCCGCTAAGCGCCATCACCCCGGTGCCCTGTTGACCTTGTCGATCAAGCGAGGCATATAACCGATCCCAAATCGTTTCGATATCAGAAGCCTCGATCCCGATGAGCATTGGAGCAAATTGCTGCTCGATAATCTCGGCGGCACCGGTCGGGAAACCGCCGACAGTACCGAGGCCAATCAGTCCGTCGGTTGTTTCAATTTCGACAACCACAAGGGCGACCGATTCTTGTGTTGCACCGGGTCCACTGGGCGCAGCGACGTCAGGGTTTTTCAACGTGTGCGTTCGAACGTGCGCAATGTTCATCGCATTAATTGTCTCGTGAAATGCACGAGCCTGCATGCCTGCTTTGACACGAATCCTGTTGGGGATGTACTCACCGGCGATCCGTTAATAATCCCCCCAGCCAAATTTGAAGAAGGCTTCTCAGGTACACCCCAAGTCTAAGGCAGACATAAGATGCGTTTTGAAACGGCGTTGAGATCTATCTATGATCCCCGTACCAACGATATAGCGGCCAAGGCCGATCAGGAAGCGTCGGATTTCAGAAAATGGCGGCGCGGATTTCATTCAGCAAGTGGGACCTCAGATCAATTTTACAGGGGCTCCGATGGAATTCCGAATTGGCTAGAATGACGTTGTCTCCCGTCGCGCTGGGAAGCTAGTCGAAATTCTCTGGACGGATCCGTTATGTCTTCGGCCTGATCGAAATCATCGAAAGGATAATTCATGAGCCTCAAAGTCATTATTTCGTTTGATGTTGCTGACACGGAAAATTTCAAGAAGGCTTTTAACGAACGCGAAGGGGCTCGGCTTGAGGTCGGGATTTCGGCCGAGTGTTACTTCCAGATCGATGCCCCAAACACAGTTTGGGTGATTGGTGATGCGCCATCTAAGGAAGTATTTTTGGCGTTCTTTTCCTCCCCGGAGCAAAAAGAACGCATGCAGCATGCCGGAGTTGTTTCACCTCCAACCATCACGATGCTTGAGTCGTGATATCAATACGGTAGGCATGTTTCCGACCTGAAGGCAGTTGAGTCGCTAGCTGAGCCTCAAGTCGATGACGGTTATTGGGTGACCAGTGGTAACCAGACGCGCATCGCCCGTGGCGTTCGGTTAGCCCATGCGAAATATGGAATCGCGGTCAGTCGGACGGGACCACGGTGGGATTGGGGGCTGGCGGTTTGATAGAGGGCATGGTTAGTTTTGGGAGCGAGCAGCACGCCTGTTGCCTCGAGTTTTATCAACCCGCCGAGCAGATCTTCATCGAAAGTTGACGCAAATGAGGTGTTGGAAGCAATGCCGATAGCATCAAGATCGATGTTGGGATGATCTTCGCTTTCCAGGCAGAACACGAGCGGCCCACGGACGAGAGCGACGCGTCCACGGTTTTCTTGGACCCGGGGATGGGCTTCGACTAAGCGCACGTTCATTGGAAGAGTAAGTTGTAGACGCGTTCCCGGGTTCCAGGTTCGTCGTATGCCGGCGTAGGAGCCCGGAGTGACGCTGACGGGTTTATCGTTAACGTGCAGGCGTGCGTTGCATGCCCATTCAGGGATCCGGAGCCGAAGCTCGATTTCGTGGGACGGTGCTGACGTCACGACCACGTCGACGGTGCCGTCCCATGGGTAGCGGGTCTGTACATCCAACGTAATGGCGCCGCTTTCTGAGACCGGCATGGTGACTTGGCTGGCGAGATATTGGTGAATCCACACGGTGTTGTCAGACTGGCCGTAGGCATACCCGGCTATGCTCGTGATTAGTCGGGCAATATTGGGCGGACAGCAGGCACACGGGTACCAGGATTGCCTGGCGTGGCCAGTTTGTGTTTGTTGCAACACGCTGCTGTTTGCGCCTCGATCGTCTCCGGGCTGGGGGGTGCTATCGACCCCCAAAGGATTCGAATAAAAATACTTGGTGCCATCGATCGAAATTCCAACGAGAGCGCCGTTGTAGAGTGTTCTTTCTAACCAATCTGCATGTCGGACTTTGCCCGTTGCGGCTAGGAGCCGCGCGTTCCACATCACGCCAGCGACGGCGGCACAGGTTTCGGCATATGCTCGAGTGTTCGGGAGTTCAAAATCCGCTCCGAATGATTCGCCTTGGTAGCGAGCGCCTAGCCCACCTGTCACATACGCTTTGCGCTCATATGTGCTTTCCCAGAGCTTGGCCGAGGCTGCGAGTAGCGACGTGTCGTCGGTTTCCATCGCGACATCAACCATGGCTGCGGCGAGATATACCTGGCGTACAGCATGTCCGACCACCTCATGCTGGCTGCGTACTGGAGCGTGATCTTGGATCACCGACTCCCCACTAAGCTGAGGAGGAGTGGTGCCACGCTGGTCAAGAAAGAACAGAGCCTGCTCGGCATAACGCTGGTCACCCGTTTCGCGTGTGAGTTCCACCAGAGCCAATTCGATTTCTGGATGTCCGTCTGGTTCCGTTCGATCGTGTGGTCCAAACTCCGCGCAGATGTGATTGGCAGCTCGTAGGGCCACGTTGAACAGCCGCTCAGATCCGAGAGATCGTCGGTGGGCGATGCCTGCTTGGATAAGGTGGCCCATGCAATACAGCTCGTGGTCGTCGGTGAGATTGGCGTAGCGTTCGGTGCTCCCTGAGGAAACATAGGTGTTGAGGTATCCGTCGGCTTGTTGAGCTGCGGCGACTAGCTCGACAACCGCGTTGACGGCTTGTTCAAGCGCGTCGTCGGCATGTTGGGCCAGCGCGTAAGAGGCGGCTTCAAGCCATTTGTACACGTCCGAGTCGTTGAACCTATAGCCCTCAAACTCAAATGGTTGGCCGGTGGCGCTTCTGGAGAAATTCTCAAGACGTCCGGTGGATTGGCAGTGGGTGAGTTGTGTCGAGAGGCCGTGTTGAGCGACGGCTCTAAACCGGTTTGACCAGAACCCTGCATTGATGGTGACCAGGCCATGCGGGACGGGTCGTACTGTGACGCGTGGTGTCGCGGACAGGTCTAGGCTTGATGAGGTCCGGACGGTCGGTGACAAGGGCGATCTGGCATCGGCGGTCATGGTTAGGAAGTTGCGGTTCGTGGGCTACCGTCCACACACCGGAAGCCAAGATTGCCAGAGGAACTATCAGGCGTATTCGAGCTCCGGGCTGCAACCCGATAACGGTTGCAGTACGAGCGATGGCATAGGTAAGAACCCCCGCGTAGTACCCGGCGCTGGCCATGCTCTGGCCCTATCGGGTTGTTGGGGGCAGCGGTAATGTGATGTGTGGGGCTAAACCAGTCGTTGCACCATTCCCAGACGTTGCCGGAGACGTTGTATAGCCCAAACCCATTGGGCTTGTAAGCATTGGTGGGTGCTGTACTCACCCACCCGTCTGCACCGGTGTTCACGTCCGGAAACTGGCCCTGCCAGATGTTGCATCGATGTTCACCCTTTGGGGTGAGCTTGTTGCCCCAGGGAAACCGTTGTTGCTCGAGCCCACCACGTGCTGCCAGCTCCCACTCAGCCTCTGTTGGTAGGCGAGTGCCTGCCCAGGTGCAATAGGCTGACGCGTCATGCCATGAGATATGTACGACGGGATGCTCGAGCCGCTCATCGATACCGGAGTTAGGTCCCTCCGGAGTTTCCCAGGAAGCCCCAGTGACAGGTGCCCACCAAGGAGTCTGGTCCGGACGTTGGGGCGTTCGGTGCAGCGTCTCTCGAGAAAGAAACAGGTGAAAGACGTAGCTCCATCCGTATGTCTCTGCATCCGTCCGGTAGTTGGTGGCCTCCACAAATTCGGCGAACTCACGGTTTGTCACAGCAGTCGCATCAATTCGAAACCCGTCGACGCGAACGTCACGCACTGGGCCCTCGCCGTCAGCCGGAAAACCAGCCGCGTCTTCCGTTCCCATCTGAAACTCTGTTGATCGGATACGGACGGTTCCGGGACGTTCGAATGCCCGTCGCTGCTCGGGTTGTGGTTTTCCGGTTCGTCTATTCGGAGCAGTCACGGAACTCGGTGACTCTCGACTGGGCTCTCGTGACGGCTGGCAACAAGCGTCGGTCATATGGTCTGCAGCTATCGACAGCCATTAAATCGTAACCGGTTGAGCAGGTTTGGGTCCTCTTCAAGATGCTTGACCAAAGACAGCGATAAGAAGCTATGGATGGTTAGAGCACCGATATACTCGGCATAACCTATGGGTGAAACCGAGTAGTCATGTCCATTCCGCCGGTAATTGAATGGTGCGATGGTGCCGTTCACATTCTTGATCAACGCCGACTTCCAGATGTGGTCGAGGTTCTTCGCTGTAGGGACGTCGTCGATGTTTGTGATGCGATTCGAGGCTTGGCGATTCGTGGTGCACCAGCGTTAGGCGTAACCGCGGCGTATGCCATTGCGCTTGGGGCAAGAAACATCGAGGCCTCAACGGAGGAGGATTTCCTCCAGCAATTGGGTTTAGTTATCGATGTGGTAGTTGCGACACGGCCTACCGCGGTGAATCTTCCTTGGGCTGCGCAGCGTATGCGAGAAACGGCGTTATCTAAGAGCGGGGCCGGAGTTGACGCGATGCGCCATTCATTGGTCGAAAGTGCGTTGGCGATTGCGGCTGATAATGAACAACGCCATCAAGCTTTAGCTCGTGCCGGTGTCGATTTGTTTCGCAGCGGTGATCGGGTCCTTCATCACTGCAATACCGGACGATTAGCCACGGCTGCTAGCGTTGGGACGGCGCTTGGTGTCATCCAGGTGGCTCATGAGCGGCATGGCATTGACGTCATTGTCAGCGAAACACGACCACTTCTTCAGGGTGGACGTCTTACTAGTTGGGAATTGGCTCAAGCCAATATCCCGTTCACGCTGATCACGGACAGCATGTCAGCTGATCTCATGCGGCGTGGCGAGATTACGGCAGTGATCGTTGGAGCTGACCGTATTGCGGCAAACGGTGACGTAGCGAATAAGATCGGTACATATGCTCATGCCGTTGCTGCTCGAAGCCACGGGTTACCGTTCTATGTTGCAGCACCACGCTCCACGATTGATTGCGACGTCCCGACGGGTGCGGCTATTCCCATCGAGGAACGGGCGCCAGAGGAGGTTCGGGGATACAGTGATTGGCGATGGGCGCCTGCCGACACGCCCGTGATGAATCCGGCGTTTGATGTGACACCCCATGACTTGATCACAGCTATCGTGACTGATTGTGGCGTGTATCGTCCGCCGTTTGCTGAGTTATGCCGTGTTGATGAGATGAGCAAGGCCCCCACGGGCTAGAAGGGAAGATACTGAATATGCCAAGCATTGCAGTGATTGGCGGAAGCGGTTTTTACGATATGCCAGGTCTTGAAAATGCTCGCGACGAGGCTGTTGAGACGCCGTTTGGTGCTCCGAGCGACGAGATTCGTGTCGGCACGTTAGATGGTGTGCCTGTTGCTTTTCTGCCGCGTCATGGTCGTGGGCATCGCATTCCGCCAGTGGCCGTCAACTCGCGGGCCAACATTTGGGCGCTTAAGACTCTGGGGGTCCGTTGGATTCTGTCAGTGAGCGCGGTTGGCAGTATGAGGGAGCACATTCATCCGCTGGATGTGGTCGTGCCCGACCAGCTCGTGGATCATACTCGTCACCGTAAGCTGACTTTTTTTGACGATCCGGGCTTGGTGGTCCATGTGGGCATGGGGAAGCCGTTTTCCCAAAAGCTGTCAGCGATTGCTGCTGATGCAGCCGAAGCAGCTGGTGGCACGGTCCATCGTGGCGGTTCGTACCTGTGTATCGAAGGCCCGCAGTTTTCTTCCCAGGGGGAATCGGAACTATACCGATCCTGGGGCATGGACATTATTGGTATGACAGCAATTCCGGAAGCCCGGTTGGCTCGTGAAGCCGAGATTTGTTACGCCGTCCTTGCCATGGTGACCGATTACGATGTTTGGCATGAAAGTGAGCAAGATGTTTCGGCCGAACTCGTAATCCAGAATCTGGCTCGTAATACGGTGCTTTCGCAGGACACGGTCCGAGAAGCAGTCCCCAATATTGCTGCCTGTGATTCCGAATGCGAGTGTGCAACGGCTCTTGAAACAGCAATCGTCACTGCGCCAGATGCTGTGGATCGGGCGCTTGTTGACAGATATCAGTTGCTTGTTGGCAAGTATCTCGGACAATCAAGCGGCAAGTAATGTCCCGGTACTCTTGCCGACGGATGCAGGACGCTCACGGGTCATTCGACCTTAGGTGATTGGATAGGTGTGGACAGATGAGATGGTTAGAACGGTGAACACTTCAGACGGGCATGTCGTTGTAATTGGAACTGTTGGCATTGACGATATTGCAACGCCTCAAGATCACGCTGTGGGCGTTCTTGGAGGTTCCGCGACCTATGCAAGTCTTGCTTCTCGGCTCTTTGCGCGATCGACGCTCTCAAGTGTGGTCGGGACTGATTTTCCGTCGGATCACGAGGCGCTCTTGCGGGATCATTCGATAAATCTCAGCGGTCTCGAGCGCGCTGAAGGCAAGACCTTCCGCTGGGGTGGCCGCTACGAATCGAACATGAACATTAGGGAGACAACCTTCGTGGATCTGAATGTTCTGCGAGACTTTGATCCGACAGTGCCCGAACACGTTACGGTCGGGTCATTTGTGTTTCTGGGCAATACGGACCCAGCAATTCAACTCAGGGTGCTCGAACAGGTAGAGGATCCTCGATTTGTGCTGGCGGACTCAATGGATTTCTGGATTCAGAGTGACTGGGATCGGTTAGCAACTGTTGTCCAGCGATGTACATGTGTTGTTTTAAACGATGAGGAAATACGGTTGTTCGGTCGTGATTCAAATATTCCTAGGGCTGCACACAATATTCTTTCTATGGGACCATCCAGCGTAGTGGTCAAGAGAGGCGAGTATGGGGCCTTGTTGGCAGATCAAGAGGGCTGGTTTTTTGCGCCTGGCTACCCGCTTGGGGAGGTGATTGATCCCACGGGGGCCGGCGACGCATTTGCGGGTGCGTTTCTTGGAAGTCTTGCAGAGGCTGGTACCAGTGACGCTTTAGCATTGCGTCGGGCCGTGGTCTATGGCAGCGTCGTAGCTTCGTTTACAGTTGAAGCGTTCGGAGTTAGTCGTCTTGCTGATCTGACGAGGGACGAAGTTAATACTCGGTACGCTGAATTTAGTGAATTTGTTGCTTTTTAACTGATAATTGTCTAGTTGTTGATCTGGAGTTATTCATGGTCACAGGTTCTCACCAGTCCGATATTGCTGATTCGTCGCTGGCTGGTTTTGGTGTTAAGCGTATTGAATGGGCTGATCTGTCGATGCCGGTTCTTGCGACGATTAGAGATCGATTTTCCCGTGAGCGTCCGCTTGACGGGATTCGTATTAGTGCTTGTCTCCACGTTACAGCGGAGACCGCAAATCTTATGCGCACCCTGCAGGCTGGAGGTGCGGAGGTTTTGCTGTGCGCGTCCAATCCTCTGAGCACACAGGACGATGTAGCTGCGGCGCTTGTTCAGGAATATGGAGCGGCCACCTTCGCGATTAATGGTGAGGATTCAGATGTCTACTACAGTCATATTGAATCGGTGTTGGACGCCAAGCCTCATCTGACAACTGATGATGGTGCAGATTTGGTGTCGATGCTTCATTCGAAGCGAACCGATGTTATTGATGGGGTGTTGGGTGGGACTGAAGAGACAACAACTGGTGTGATTCGGCTAAAGGCTATGGCTGCGGAAGGTGTGCTCAAGTATCCAATCGTTGCTGTAAATGAAGCGATGACCAAGCATATGTTTGATAACCGATATGGAACCGGACAGTCGACGCTCGACGGCATTGTACGAGCGACCAACATTTTGTTGGCCGGTCGAACAGTTGTGGTTGGTGGCTATGGCTGGTGTGGTCGGGGCCTTGCAAGTCGGGCCGATGGAATGGGAGCACAGGTTGTCGTCACAGAAGTTGATCCAGTACGAGCGCTTGAGGCCGTGATGGATGGTTATCGGGTGATGCCTATGCTTGAGGCGGCAGCTATTGGAGACATGTTCATAACCGTCACGGGCGATAAGCACGTTATCGATCGACATCACATCGAAGTCATGAAAGATGGAGCCATCTTGGCGAATTCAGGCCACTTCGATATTGAGATTAACCTTGCCGAACTTGAATCAATGGCGACCGGTGTTGACAAGGCCAGGCCGTTTGTTGATGCGTACGATCTTTCTGATGGTCGCAGGATTTTTGTACTGGCGCAGGGGCGTCTCGTTAATCTTGCCGCTGGTGAGGGACATCCTGCCAGCGTCATGGATATGAGTTTTGCTAATCAGGCTCTTGCCCTTGAGCATTTGGCGAAAAACGCTTCTTCCATGCCTCCAGCTGTCTACGATGTGTCAGGTGATATCGATCGTGATGTGGCGGGATTGAAACTTCAGGCCATGGGTGTTGGAATCGATAGTCTGACCGATGAGCAACAGGCTTATTTAGAGGGTTGGCATGAAGGGACATAGGGTGTCCCCAGTTGTATCTCAAGCAGATCGTAGTTACAGGAGACTAATTTGACCAGTACCTTCATGCGGGCGCCGAGTCTGCTCTTTACTTCTGAATCGGTAACCGAGGGACATCCGGACAAGCTCTGTGATCAGGTGTCGGATGCCATCCTCGATGAGTTTTTGCGTGCGGATCCACAGGCTCGGGTTGCATGTGAGGTTGCAACGACAACCGGTCTTGTTGCGGTTATGGGCGAGATCAGCTCGACGGCGGGATCTGTAGACGTACCGCAGGTGGTTCGGCGTACTGTGCAGTCGATTGGTTACACCAAGGCTGACTATGGATTTGATTTTGAGACCTGCGGAACCATCGTGTCTCTCAAGGAACAGTCCGCAGATATCAAGATGGGGGTTGACGAAGCTCTTGAGGTGCGGGAGTTGTCTGGGGATTATGAGGATGTCGAGGCGGTAGGTGCTGGTGACCAGGGCATGATGTATGGGTTCGCGTGTGATGAGACAGAAGAGCTCATGCCAGCACCGATCGCTCTTGCACATCGAGCTGGTCGGCAGCTAGCGGCGGTCCGCAAAGACGGGACGCTCGAATGGTTACGACCGGATGGTAAAACCCAGGTCACTGTTGAGTACCGCCACGGAAAGCCAGCTCGAATTGATGCAGTAGTGGTGGCGGCTCAACATGATCCGGAAGTTAGCAACGATGTCATCGAGCGGGATATTGAAGAGTTAGTGGTTCGACAATCCCTGCCCGCGGAGTGGATTGATGGGGATACACGATTCATCATCAATGCCACCGGTCGATTTGTTATTGGTGGACCAATGGGGGATGCGGGCCTGACCGGACGGAAAATCATCGTCGATACTTATGGTGGGATGGCCCGTCATGGCGGTGGGGCATTTTCAGGGAAGGATCCAACTAAGGTTGATCGTTCAGCCAATTATGCGGCGCGTTGGGTGGCAAAGAATGTCGTGGCGGCGGGGCTTGCGAGGCGCTTTGAAATTCAGCTTGCCTATGTGATTGGTAAGGCTGATCCGGTGTCCGTCAACATTGAGACTTTTGGTACTGGGGTGGTGTCTGATGAAAAGATCGAGTCGGCGGTCAACTCAACGTTTGATCTTCGGCCTGGCGTGATTATTCGGGATCTGGAGCTTCGACGGCCCATTTACCAGCAAGTCGCCGCCTACGGACACTTTGGTCGTGATGATCTTGAAGATGTGCCGTGGGAGCGGACTGACCGTGCAGCTGACTTGGCGCGTGCTGCTGGATTAAACGCCTAAACCGAAGGTCGATTACCCAGCCCGTTCTGTCCTTTCTAACCGCGACCAATAAAGAGTTGGTCAACCGGGAGAACCGTAGCCTCAAGCATATTGACGTGGTTGGGAAGCGCGGCCATGGTGATAGCGGCAGTCGCTAGTTCGTCTACGGTCATCATTGGCTCATCGGGGGCGTCGTTTGTTTCAACGCGTCGATCGACCATCGTGTTGCCCGGATTCAGACAGCTACAAGACACGCCGTAGGGTCGACCTTCCAAGGCAAGTACCTGTGTTAGACCCCAGAGGCCAAATTTCGAGGCGCTGTAGGATGCTGAATTCGGCCGCACGCGCTGAGATGAGATGCTTGCGACATTGATAATTCTTCCATGCCGTGCTCCGCTCATTACTCGAAGGGCTGCTCGCGCGCACAGGAATGGCCCGGTGAGGTTTGTGTCGAGTGTTGCCTGCCAGTCACTCAATTCCATATCGATGACAGGCGTGTGTCGGGCGATGCCTGCGTTGTTGACGAGTACGTCCAAGCGGCCGAAATGTGCAACGGTTTGGTCGATCAGCGCGTCTGCTTCCGCCTCGACTGTGACGTCAGTCGGAAAGGTCACCACATCGCCACCAAACGCCTGAAATTCTTCGGCTGCTTCTTTGAGCAAAGCGGCATCCCGGGCGGCTAGTGCCAGCCGAGCACCTTCGCGTGCGAAACCACGTGCGATACCTCGGCCAATGCCCCGGTTTGA
>DJHK01000010.1:0-10400 GCA_002433065.1 Chloroflexi bacterium UBA6622 | reverse complement strand
GTGCCTCACAGTATGTCAGTCCGGAGGAAAAGAGGCGGAAAGCGGCCGGTGCCGAGTAAGATTTCTTGGGCTGGTAGCTCAGTAGGCAGAGCAGCGGACTTTTAATCCGAAGGTCGTGGGTTCGAAACCCACCCGGCCTACCTTCTTTGACAGGTTTGAAGAGTCAGTGGAACGGTAGCCACCTGCGGTGCAGGATGGGGTGTTGCAAACATTCTGCAAACATCCGGGTCCAAAATCGTCTCACGTGGCCTGATTACGCGATGTAGGCCGAATCATTGGCCAGCATCGCGTCCAGACGATCTGCTGCGGCTTCCTGCAGTCCAGGCAGGACGTGGCTGTAGGTATCGAGTGTCACCATGATCGAACTATGACCAAGGCGCTCACTCACGACCTTGGGATGCACGTTCTCTTCGAGCAACAGGGTTGCATGGGTGTGCCGTAGCCCGTGCCATGTGACGTAGGGGATGTCTAGTGAGTGCACGAGGCGTCGGAAGTCTCGGCTTAGATTCCTTGGACTGAGCGGCCGTCCGGATTTGGTTGTGAACACGAGGCCGTATTCATTGTCATACCCGGGTCCGAGCTTCAGCCTCAGTTCTGCCTGACGCGCCCGCTGCTTGCCCAGCATGTCGACCATGGATTGGGGCAACGTCACGGAGCGGCGACTTTTTGCCGTCTTTGGTTCCTTAAAAACGAAGCCTCTGCCTGAAAGCCATTGACATGTTTGCTTCACCTGGAGTGTCCTGCGTTCGAGGTCAACGGCGCCCCACGGCAGACCAAGTAACTCGCCCATCCGGAGTCCAGTGAGTGACGCAGCGTGGACGAGCGGGCCGAGATACGAGTGATTCGCCTTGTTGAGCACGTCACGCAGCTGGTGACGGTTCAGCACCGTCACCGGACGTTTGTCGAATCGTGGAGCGGGCACGCCATCCATAGGGTTGATGGCCAGCAAGCGCCACTGGACGGCGTGACGCATCGCTTTCCCGAGAACTCGATGATGTTGGGCAATAGTTCGCGGGCTGAGCCCCCCTTGCCCGTCGCGTCGGCCGCTGTCTCGCCACGTTTTGTAGGCATTGAGCACATGCCGTGGTTGAAGTTCTACCAGTAGTACGTGGCCGAGCGTGGGAACCAGGTGGTTGTGCACGATGCCAGCGTAGCGGTTGCCTGACTTCGGACTGAGATTCGGTTCGACGTGATCTTCCAGCCAGCGCCCGAGGTAACGTTCTACGGTTAGCCGTGATGGCTCGATCAAGGTACTGGTCGTGAGTCTGTGGAGCAGCTCGGCCTGCTTGGTTTCAGCGTCTTTCTTTGTGCCTTTGACGCTGACCCATCGCTGGCGACGCTTGCCAGTGGCCGGGTCACGTCCCAGATCGATCACAATCGCCCACGAGCGCTTTCCACGCCGACGAATATGCCCTCTCATGGGGTGGCCTCGGGGACTTGATCCTGCCTTGCACGTAGGCGAGCCATCCGGGCACGGGTCCCGCATCGGCTGCTTCGTTGGCCCGGTGGCGGGGGGCAGAACCGCTGGCGTTGGTCGCTTTGGGCGAACCAATAGCCACAGCTTTGGCACCGGGCAGTTCCGATACCCCCATCGAAGACGTCGGCGAGATGCCAATAGGCGTACTGCACTAGCGCACAAAAATCGAACAGGATGAAGCGTGGGCTGTCGGGTGGTCGATCGGCCACCATGCGGGATACACCCCGAAGATTATGGTTAATGATGATGCGGATCATTCGTTCAAGGTCCTGGAGGTTGATTGGCAAGGAAATCTTGTACTGGAGTGGGCCATCCCAGGCGATGGCACATTCGAGGTGCCGGCTGCTGGTCGTTGGTGCTTGGGGAAGGTCCATCACGGCACTGGTAACCGCGTCCGCATTCCTCGCCTGTAAATCCTTATAGACCGACAGAATCCAGCGGATTCCGTGCGCGTGTGCCCATACCCACGCTAGCGGCTCATAGCCAAATCTCTCAGCTGTAATACCACCACGGGCCGCTTCCATGTCCTGTTTGACCTGTAGGAGTTTTTCCTTCTCTTCAGGTCGACCGGGAACGGTAAACGATCGCCCCTGATCCTTGAATTTGATCCGCTCGTACCCCAGCAGGCCCCACGTGGTCACGAAATCCCGGACGGCCTCTGGCTCGTTCTTGCGCAATTTGGCGATCTCAAACGGCAACTGGCTATGCAGGATTGCGAAGTACATACGCGCCACCGGGACATCACGCGGCCAGGTCAGCGCATCCCGAGGAGTGTGGTGCAGGTCGTATCGGGCGGCTACAGGCAACGGCCAGGGATCGCCGGCCCGGTGGGCTCGTAGGCCCTCTCGGTGGGAGGGGGCCTGCTCTACCGGTACCTGCACGATTAATCCCTAATGTGACGCTAACACTATAGAAATAGTGTCATGCATGACGTGATTATCAGTATGGTAAGCGTAACAGATAGGGGCAGGGGACATGGAAGACGAATGGACGGGCTCGCTAGGATCCCGGCATGTGATGACGGTTCGGGAGGCAGCTGAAGCTCTCGGCATCGGGCTCAACTCGGCGTATGAGGCTATTGCGCGGGGAGAGATTCCCCATATCCGGATTGGTCGGTCGATTCGGGTCCCCCGAACGGCCCTGGAACAATTGCTTGTTGGTGCTGTCGAGGCTGATCGTCATGCCATGGACTGACGACCCGGACGATCCTCCTGAGCTGAGCACGGCGCATCGTCGATCACTGGTTGAAGAATCGGGCATTTCGGTGGAGGTCGTGCGGGCGCGGGGTTATCGAACCGAGACCGTGCGTGCCCGTCTCACCGAACTCGGATTCAGTCGCAATCAGAGCCGCGTGCCGGCGCTGCTGATTCCGGTACATACGGTCCATGGCGAGATCGGGCTCTATCAGGCCCGTCCGGATCGGCCGCGCATCGTGAAGGGGAAAAGTATCAAGTACGAAACACCCTATAGGTCGCGCATGGTGCTCGACTGTCACCCGGCCGTCCGTTCAATGCTCGGTGATCCGACGATTCCGCTGCTGGTGACGGAAGGGGTGAAGAAGGGCGACGCGCTTGTCTCCCGCGGGTGTGTAGCCGTGGCGTTGATTGGTGTCTGGAATTTTCGGGGTACAAACGCGGCTGGAGGCAAGGTGATGCTTCCCGATTGGGAATCCATCGCTCTTAATGGACGCGATGTCGTGGTGGTCTTCGACTCTGATGTGATGCGGAACCCGCAGGTCCACGGGGCCCTCAGTCGTTTAGCTGCGATCCTTCGATCACGGGACGCCCGGGTGTCGTTCGTCTATCTGCCCGCGGGCCCGCATGGAGCAAAGGTCGGGGTCGACGACTTCCTGGCGGTCGGGCATACGGTTGAGGATCTTCGGGCGCTCGAAACCTGTGAGGTTCAACCCCTGGCGGGCGTTGGCGAGGCCGAGTATGAGGCGACGTCCAGTGGTCTTGTCTGGAACAAGCCGGGCATGGATGGGCCAGTGCCTGTTCCGCTGGCCAACTTCACGGCCCAGATGGTTGCGGATATCACCGAAGATGACGGCGTCGAACCGAGGCATCTGGTCCGAATCGAGGGTGAGCTCAACGGCCGGAGTGTGAGGGCGGAACTCCCCACGGCGCGCTTTACCGCGATGACGTGGCCGATCGAGGAATTCGGAGTGGACGCGATCCTCGAACCTGGGTTTGGCACGAGAGATCGTGCACGCACCGCAATCCAGAAACTGTCCCCACATCTGGAGCGGGAGCATGTCTACACCCATACCGGCTGGTGCCAGATCGACGATCAGTGGGTGTTTCTGAGCGCCAGTGGCCCGATTGGCCCGGATGGACCGGTCCATGGAATAGACGTGCGTCTGCCTGAGGGGTTACACACATTCAACTTACCCGCTCCGCCCAACGGCACGGATCTCCGTGCAGCGGTGGACGCTGTTCGATCTATCGTGGGGCTTGCTCCCGCTCACATCATTTTCCCCCTCCTGGCTGCGGTGTTCCGTGCGGCCTTGGGCCCGGCTGACTTCTCCGTTCATGTGGTGGGTCCCACCGGGGCTGGCAAGACTGAGGTCGTGGCGTGCATGCAGCAGTTCTACGGCATGGATATGGACGCCCGGCACCTTCCGGCGAGCTGGACAAGTACGTCGAATGCGCTGGAAGCCCTGACCTTCTCGGCCAAAGATGTTGTCCTGGTCATTGATGATTTCGCCCCGTCCGGAACGGTATATGACATGCAGCGCCAGCACAGCGCCGCGGAACGTGTGTTTCGTGCGCAGGGCAACCAGGCTGGCCGCGCCCGGATGCGGGCTGACACCAGTCTTCGGGCCGCACGTTGGCCTCGTGGCGTTGTTCTCAGTACGGGTGAGGACGTCCCACGGGGTCAGAGTGTCCGGGCTCGCATGCTGGTGCTTGAGTTGGCTCCCGGGGATGTTGTCTGGGATCGACTCAGTCAGGTTCAGATGTCGGCTCGGGAAGGTGTCCTCGCGCGGTGCATGGCCGCCTTTGTCCACTGGCTCGCACCCCAGTACGCCGAGGTGAAGCGTGGACTCCGTGAGGCTATCGCCAGCAGGCGCGAAGCGATCTACGCGGATCGGTCGCACCAACGCACACCGGAGATCGTGGCGAGTCTTGAAGTGGCCATGACCTATTTCGTGCGCTTTGCACGTGAGACAGGCGCCGTTGACACGGCGACGGCTGATGAGATTGAGGATCAGGCCGTGGCCGCGATTCGAGAGGCGGCGGGCCGCCAGGGGGCACATCTGGTCACGAGTGACCCAGCGAACCGCTTCATTGAATTGTTTGGGGAGGCCCTGATGGGTGGGTACGCGCACCTGTCCACGCCAGATGGGGAGTGTCCAGCCGGGGCCTCAGCATGGGGCTGGCGGTATCAGAATTCCGAGTTCCACCCACGCGGCGTCCGTGTCGGTTTTGTTGAAGCTGACCGGATCTATCTCCTCCCGGACATATCGTTTCAGGTGGTTCAGCAGATCGCGAGTGGGGGCGGTGACCCGCTGATGGTGACTCCGCGAACACTCCGCAAGCGTCTGAAGGAGCACGGTTTCCTAGCTGCATCTGAGAGTGGCAGCCATCTGACCGTGCGTCGGATGTTCTGCGGAAGACGTGAGCGTGTGCTGGCAATCCCAATCCCACTCATCACAGGGACCGGGCCAAGTGGGCCAACCGGGCCAACCCATGCCTGACCGTCACGTTTTTACTGGCGGAGAACGCGACCGGGAACCCTCTCGGCTCTGCGGTCTGCTCGGAGTACCCCTTTGACGCCCGCGGATTCCTTCACCACGCAGGAAGCGGCTGCGCTTATCGGGCAGCAGCGGCGGTTGCGATGGCCCCGGCGTCGTGGATCATCCACGCTCTGGATCACGGTCACGATCGAGGATGTCGTGCAGTCGTATGGGTCACGCTGGGACGCCATCGTGCGACCCGCGGTGCCCAGCCTCGGTTCGGGCTCGGCACGGGTCTGGCTCAGCAAGCTGGAGCCCGGCCCTTAGTCCCACACCAGTAGGTCGGGTATTGTGTTACGCGGCACATTTGATGCTGGATACCCGAGAGATGCCGGAGTCAATCGACACATAGAGTCAATATCGACACACTCTGTGTCCGATAAAGATTCACTAACGACTCAGATTATGACTGAATTTTATAGTCAACCGATTCTGAACTCTCCGTATGACCATCCGGAGAAGCACTGGAAGCTTGATGGGAATGGCTTGCCAACTGGAGATGTCGAACCCCGGCGCCGTCTAGCCTCATATGTCACACCCGTACCTAAGCCTAGGCAGACAGGAGGAAACCAGGCACAAGCTGAAATGGTGTTGGACGAGGGGACGGGCCTCACCACGGCCGAGCAGGTGTACTCCCCCACGACCGACCGTATTAATCAACTACGTGAGCAGGTCATGTTCTGGCGGCAGCTCAAGAACCCGGCTGACTGGCGAGTGACGCCCGAGACCGCCCAATTACTCCAGCATTGGCGCCACCACGCGTTCAGTAGCTTCCGTCCGTTCTTTTGCCAGGTGGAGGCCATGGAAACGCTGATCTGGCTAACCGAAGTCGCGCCGAAAACCGGCAATGACGGGCGGCGATTCCTTGACCATCTCGAGGCCGCTAACGAGGGAGCGAATCCAGGACTTCCCCGTCTGGCATTGAAATTGGCGACCGGGTCGGGAAAGACCACGATCATGGCGATGATCATTGCGTGGCAGACCATCAACGCTGTTCGGCGTCCTAACAGCAAGCGCTTTACGAGCGGGTTTCTGGTTGTCACGCCTGGCATCACCATCCGTGATCGCCTGCGAGTACTCCAACCGAACGATCCTGACGCCTATTACGAGAGCCGGGAGCTTGTGCCCCGGGCGATGCTCGGTGATCTGGGGAAAGCTCGGATTGTTGTTACCAACTACCACGCCTTCAAGCTGCGCGAGACGCTCGAGATCTCAAAGGGAAGCCGGGCGCTACTGCAGGGGCGTGGACCTGAGATCCAGTCTGTCGAAACCGAAGGGCAGATGATGCAACGGGTCATGCCCGAACTCATGGACGTGAAAAACCTGCTGGTGCTCAATGACGAGGCTCACCACTGCTATCGGGAAAAACCCGGTGATTCAGAAGAAGAAGATATGAAGGGAGATGATCGCAAGGAAGCGGACAAGAACAAGGAAGCAGCCCGCCTCTGGATCAACGGGCTTGAGGCCGTAGATCGCACCATTGGTCTGCGTCGAATTGTCGATCTCTCGGCAACGCCCTTCTTCCTGAAGGGTTCGGGCTATGTTGAAGGGACGTTATTCCCCTGGACGATGAGCGACTTTTCCCTCATGGATGCGATCGAGTGCGGGATCGTCAAACTTCCCCGGGTGCCTGTGTCCGACAACATTACTGATGACGAAATGCCGAGGTTCCGCAATCTTTGGGAGAACATCCGAACCAGCATGCCGAAAAAGGGCCGTGGCAAGGCCGGTGATCTTGACCCGCTCAGTATCCCGATTGAACTCCAGACCGCACTCGATGCGCTTTACGGTCACTATGACCAAACCGCCCAGCAGTGGGAACAGGCGGGCATGGATGCCCCACCGTGTTTCATTGTTGTCTGTAACAACACTGCTACATCGAAGCTCGTCTACGACTACATCGCAGGATTTGAACGGACGAATGAGGACGGCACCATAGGGATCGTGCAAGGGAAGCTTCCTCGATTCCAAAACTACGACGAGAATCTAAATGCTCGACCTCAGCCTCGAACTGTTCTCATCGACAGCCAACAACTGGAGTCGGGGGAGCTGGACGCGAATTTCCGAAAGGTGGCTTCGGAGGAGATTGACCGGTTTCGTCGGGATCTGGTGCAGCGAACGGGCGATCAGGTGCAGAGCACTTCGTTCTCGGATGCCGACTTGTTACGCGAAGTCATGAATACGGTCGGGAAACCCGGCAGTTTGGGCGGATCGGTTCGTTGTGTGGTGTCTGTCGCCATGCTGACTGAAGGCTGGGATGCGAACACCGTGACGCATGTGCTAGGTGTGCGGGCCTTTGGCACGCAGCTGTTATGTGAGCAGGTCATTGGTCGCGCTCTTCGCCGGCAGTCCTACGATCTCAACGACGACGACCTGTTCAACGTCGAATACGCGGATGTCCTTGGTATTCCGTTTGATTTCACAGCCCGACCACAGGTCGTCACACCCAGATCGCCGCGGGTGACCGTGCAGGTGCGGGCTGTCCGACCGGAACGTGACGCGCTGGAGATTCGATTTCCGCGAGTGGCGGGTTACCGGGTCGAGTTACCGAGTGAACGGTTGACCGCCCGGTTCAATGAGGACTCCACGCTGGTTCTCACACCCGACCTCGTGGGTCCGTCCGTCACCCGTAATGAGGGGCTTATCGGTGAGGGGGTTAATCTCACCCTGGCCCACCTGAAAGACATGCGTCAGTCGACGCTGATCTTTCATCTGACAAAGCGGTTGATTGAGACGAAATGGCGCGACGGGGGGGAGACGCCCAAATTCCAGCTCTTTGGGCAGCTGAAGCGCATCACACGTCAATGGTTGGATAGCCACCTGGTGTGTAAAGGTGGCACGTATCCCCATCAACTGATGTACCAGGCACTTGGCGACGAGGCCTGCGAACGAATTACGCGTGGGATTGTGGTCACGCTGGTCGATGAGCAACCGGTCAAGGTGCTGCCTGATCCGTACAACCCGACCGGTTCAACGTCGCATGTGAACTTCACCAGTTCTGCCAAAGATCGCTGGAAGACGAGCGCCGCGCACTGCCACATTAATTGGGCGATTTGCCATAGCCGGTGGGAAAGCGAATTTTGCCGGGTGGCCGAGTCCCATCCACAGGTGTTGCGTTACGTAAAAAATCACAACATGGGCTTCGAGGTTCCCTATCACAGCGGGTCTGAGCTCCGACAATACGTGCCCGATTTCATCGTGGTCGTGGATGACGGGCGTGGACCGGATGATCCACTTCACCTCGTGGTGGAAATTAAGGGTCGCCGTCTCGAAGATGCGAAAGCCAAGAAGCAGACGATGGAGACGTACTGGGTGCCCGGTGTCAACAACCTGGGGAGTTACGGCCGCTGGGCGTTCGCTGAATTGACGGATCCCTACGAATTCGAATCGGACATGGACGACGCCATCGATTCAGCGTTTGACACCATGCTCAAGGCATCCATATCCGACGCCGCTGCCGCCGTGGCGACCTAGCAGAAAGGGCATACATCCGATGGCTGCACGACGAAAGACGCGGACCCCGAAAGAAGTTACGAACCTCGAGCATCGTGAGGCAACGCGTCGCAACATTCCAACCGCTGAGTTCGAGCCGATCATCGACGATGACGATCGCAGTCCGCTGCAGGTGGCGTACGAGCGTCGGAATCGCGATCTTGATCCGCAGCTCGTGTGGAAGGGCAAGGATGCACAGGATCTGTCCGATCTGGTTGTGCAGGCTCCACCCTTATTCATTCAGGAAAAGATCCATCCGAAGGCCCTCATCGATGACTTGATTCGGCGCACTGAGGAATCAAAGGAACCCGAAGACGTCCAGCTCGACTTGTTTGACGATTTCAATGGGTTGCCGACTGAAGGGGCGAAGACCGAGTTTTACCAGCACGACGCTAACTGGACGAACCGCATGATCCTCGGCGATAGCCTGCAGGTGATGGCATCACTCGCAGAGCGTGAAGGCCTGTGCGGCAAGGTTCAGTGCATCTACTTGGACCCCCCCTACGGCATCGGATTCAATTCCAACTTCCAATGGTCTACGACCAGTCGCACTGTGATGGACGGAAAAGTGGACCACATCACCCGGGAACCGGAGCAGGTGAGAGCTTTTCGTGATACCTGGCGCGACGGCATCCACAGCTACCTCACCTTCTTGCGAGATCGACTCACCGTTGCCCGCGATCTCCTCACGGACTCGGGGTCCATCTTCGTGCAAATCGGGGCTGATAATGTCCACCGCCTCCGGTCAGTGATGGACGAGATTTTTGGGAACCAGAACTTCGTCGCTCAAATTGCATTTAAGAAGATGTTGCCACTGGGTTCAACAGGTCTTCCGTCAATCTCAGACTACATACTGTGGTTTGCGAAGGACATTGATCTCGCAAAGCTTCGCAACCTGTACCAGCCTAAGCCATTCGGGTCGGGGACGGGTTATACATGGATCATGACGCCTCAACTTGAGAAGCGGAAAATGACCTCGTCGGAGCGAAAAGATCCTGCTGGAATCGCACAGGGGGACCGGCCATTCTTCGCTGACAATCTTATGTCGTCCGGATACACACCGACGTGCTTTTACGATGTGAACTTTGAGGGGCAAACGTTCCCTCGTCAGAAATACAGCTGGAAGACCAACCCCGTTGGGATGGCACGACTGATTAGGGCAAATCGCATTCTCGCACCTGCCAAACTCCCAAACTATTTGCGATATTTCGACGACTTCGCTGTCCAGACCCTTCACAATATGTGGGACGACACGCACGGTGCGACTTCTCCTACATATGTAGTTCAGACCTCGAACAAGATCATTGAGCGTTGCATCCTCATGGCCACGGACCCCGGTGATCTGATACTCGATCCGACTTGCGGGTCCGGTACTGCGGCTTACGTTGCAGAGCAGTGGGGTCGCCGGTGGATCACGATCGACACATCTCGCGTTGCTCTCGCACTTGCCCGCGCTCGCATCATGGGTGCGCGATACTCGTACTACCTTCTGACCGATTCCCCGGACGGCAGGGAGAAGGAAGCCGAGATCACGCGCACGATCCCGCCAGAAGCTCCGACTTACGGCGACATCCGCCAAGGATTCGTCTGCGAACGGGTTCCCCATATCATGCTGCGGGATGTCACCAACAACGCCGAAATCGACGTTATCTGGGAGGAGTATCAGGAGAAGCTCGAGCCGATGCGGGAAGGGCT
>DJHK01000034.1 GCA_002433065.1 Chloroflexi bacterium UBA6622 | reverse complement strand
CCAAAAGCCAAACCAAAAGCAAAATCAAAAGCCAAGGCAAAAGCCAAGGCCAAGGGTTCAAGCAAGGCGAAAAGCACCGACTCGTAAATGTTAGCTACGCGCTCTGCGGAAGGATAGAAGGGATATGGCACACAAAAAGGGTCTTGGAAGTAGTCGCAACGGCCGCGATAGCAATCCCAAAATGCTCGGTGTCAAAATGTTCGCGGGCGAACACATTCGCACCGGTCAAATCATCGTGCGCCAGCGAGGAACACGTCTTGTTCCCGGAGATAATGTCGGCACGGGACGTGACCACACGCTGTTCGCACTTACTGATGGAAAACTAGTATTTGATCGATTCCGAGGACGAAAACGGGTACGAATCGATCCTGCGGCCTAGGTCCTCTAGAAAGGGCCGATAGCTCAGCCGGAAGAGCGCCGCACTCGCATTGCGGAGGTCGTGGGTTCGAATCCCATTCGGTCCACCAATCATACGGCTAGCTTGCGCGGACAAAAACCAACGCCTCTACACCTCGGGAGCAACCAATCAGTTAGCCAGTTGCGCCGGTCGAAATATCGCCATGCTAGCCGTATATCCATGAAGGAAATTCGAATGACCTATAGGGCCGATCTCACCACCACAGAAAAACCCAGCAAGAGGAATGTCGCCACCTAACGCCTTTCCCACGATAGTGACGTCAACATTGGGCTGACCAAAAAAACGTTCACCCCTACCATTGCAAGTAAAGAGCAGCACACCTGAAGGCTTATCTTCAAAGGCCTGTGGAATCAGTAGCATTTCCAGATCGTCTCTCGCGGTCATAGCGTCACGTACATGGAACTGAACAATCTCGCTCTGCTTCATATGATCAGCCACACTAATCGCTCCAGATTCCCTGTCGGCACCAATTACACCTCGAACAAGAAATGACCCTCGGCCAAGGGTCTCACGATCCCGTGAAACACCTCGACCAACCAGGATTCCTGAGCGCATGAGGCTTTGATCCTCCTGACTAGCATCTGCAAACACTTGCTCAAGAATTTGGATCGGTAATTCTTGATCGAGTTCACTAATTACGTTGCCCAGACAGGAAGTAACCGTATAGGTCTCACCAACCGGACGACATCCTTGCGAGACCACCACGTCTACATCAACGGATCCCCGCAACACGACACCAACGAATCCAGAATTAGCCACACCATCATCAGAAACAAGACGATTCTGCCCTGGTGACATTCCCCAACTCGCTAACCCACCAATGACCGGAACACCAGTTCGAGCACGATTGAATTTTTGCAACACCCGCTCTGTTGACGTCGTGAACGGATCTGCAAGCAGAATACACACACGAGCATCCTCAGGCAGCGTTTCGTCGCCACCCGAGTCGACGCCAGCTATTGGCTCAACAACCACCCCGGGAAGACTTGCGGCAATCACTGACGTTCCAACAACATCCTCTATCTCACGACCACACCCAAGCACGCCCCCAGCCGTACATCCAATAATGTGCTTCGCACCCAGGCTCGATCTAAGTTCCTTCAATAGGTCTTCAGCAGAACTTTCATCTGATGGCCTAACAAACACCATCGCCAGATCAATGCCATCGCCAGCACCTAACTGATCACAAATGTCTTTGACGATCAGGTGAGACTCCGTACCAAGAGAAACAGCAGACCTAAATTCCACCGGGCTTCCCCGTCCCCTCCAGAGCACTCGCCATGGCCCTGCAGCCTACATGCCCCCCATCCCATTAGACGAGCATCTCATTGGGAGGGAATTCTCATGTCTCGTGGTTTGACCAAAGACGTCTAAACTGCATCGCGCAATCGATCAGAAGCTACTGCTTCCTAGCAGCCCAGAAAGACGCCGAATGCACGAGACCGACGAAGACGATACAACGGTCGCCCGTCGATCGCCAAACGAGCACGTGCTGGCATGGCTGGACACCGCCGTCGACTGGGGGTTCAACAACAATCGAGCCTGGCATGCAGCCGCTTTTCTTGTATTTGTCGCTGCAGCCCTTGTATTTACCTTTCCGCTCGTACTCGTCGCCAACTCACACATCACATACAAACCGAGTGGGGACCAACTTTTTTTGCTCAGCATTCTTGAGTGGCAGCGGACCACAATATTTTCAAACCCCAATGATTTTTTTGCAGGCAACTTCTACTACGGCTCAGGTAACGCGTTATTTGGATCAGACCTTCTCTTAGGCTTCCTGCCCATCTACGGACCAGTCGCGTTGATATCTGGAAACCCTGTGTTGGCCTACAGCATCACGCACATTGGGGCTTACGTGCTTAATGCCATCGCCATGTATGTGACAGTACTAACGCTGACAAAATCCAGACCAGGTGCCGTCACCGCCGGAGCCATCTACGCATTCGGTCCGCTCCAACTTGCATACGCGAGCCACCTTCAGCTGTTGGGAGCCTGGTGGCTTCCCCTCGTACTGTTGTTTAGCCTCCACTTCCAACGAAAGAAGAGTTGGCTATCGTTTGGACTAGCCGTACTGATGGTCTGGCTGCAATTCGCGACCGCCGTTCACCTCGGAGTGCTCGCCGGGGTCATATTCCTAGCATTCGGCGTAACCCCAGCCCTCGTAAAAATATTAACCACACGCAATGGATGGCTCGCGATCAAATTAATCGCCATCGGAGTAGTAGTCAGCGCGCCATTTGTCCCGATCGTCCAAGGCTACCTAGCCTTCAGCGAAGCGTGGCAAGCGGATCGCGACCTAACCGAAGTGCAATTTTGGTCGGTTCAGCTTCGTGACTATCTATCACCTACCGACCGGCTGCGCTGGTACGACGTCCTTGCCGAACGCTTTTCAGTTCCGCGTGGCGAACGCCGTGTCTTCCCAGGCTTTATTCCGCCTGCGCTGGCGTTGTGTGGTGTGATTGCCGGCCTTCGGACAACACTGTCTACAAAAAAGGGACTTAAAGCAATAACAGCGGGCCTTGTGGTACTCGTCCTCATCGCAGTGCTGTTCAGCTTGGGCACCCACTGGAAACGGCACGAAATCGTTAGCGACATTCAGTTGCCCTACCTGTTCCTCTTTGATCACGTGCCTGTCTTCAGAGCCATCCGAGTTGTTGCCCGTTTCTCCCTGCTCGCCCATTTTTCGTTCGCAGTGCTAGGCGGAATAGGAATAGCGGCGATCGCCAAATACCGCTGGCAACAATCAACCGCGCCGTCGATCGTAGGAATCGTTGCCACACTACTTGTGCTGGCCGAGGCCGTCCCAGAACCACTGTCAGCATTTTCAATCCCTACCCACGGAAAATTACGAGGAGCCCTCGAGCAAACAGAGCCCGGGCCGATGCTGTTCGTGCCCGTAACTGGCAATGAAGAAATTCAACGCCTCTGGCTCACAACTCAAACCGGTGCGGGCCCCCTTGTGAACGGATATTCCGGACACATTTGGCAACAGTACTGGTACTTCCGTGACGCGACTCAAGGGCTCATGGAAAGTGAAATGAGCGGGCTAGCAAAGGGCCTCCAGAGCTACGGGATACGCACTGTTGTAGTGGATTTGCAAAAGCTCGGGAATCGAGATTCCAGCATTTGGGAAACGTTCGCAGCGAGCCCGTTCACACGTTCGGTGAACCGAATCGATCGATACCTTTTGATCACCCTGCGAGACCTAGAAGTCCCACCGGCCAATAATTGGACTGATCTCAAATCCCAAGTTCTGGTGGACAATGTCCAGCCAGACACCGGATTCGTAAGCACCCTTGTTCTGGATAACACCACCGACCAAGCTTGGATCCCTCCGGGAAATTCAAACGTTCGACAAATATCGATTCGCTGGGACCACGAATCAGGGCAAAAAGGCCTCGTATTAGAAACAGATGTGCTGCCGCCACCATTCTTAAGGCCCGGCCAGGTACATACAGCCGAGATGCATGTATTCACACCCTCGTTGGCAGGTAATTATCTCCTTAGTGCGTCCATTGACGGTCAGCGGTTTTTCGAACAGCAGGTCGTCGTTGCCAGTAGAAGCCATACAAGTTTTGACGGCTCAGCAGATGGAATGGGAGCTAATCTTTCCCTTCGTACCCCGAACAGCTTTGTCGCAAAACCAGCCTCACTACTCCCCCTGCATGTGGACGCCCTAAATTCCGGTCGGGTCGCATGGGTTGATCCTGCAAACATCAGGCTTGGCTGGCGATGGTTCGAGGTCAGCGCAAGCGGCGACGAGATGGAGCTTCCTGAGTATGAAGGCCGGTCACCATTACTGGGCCATATATGGGGCGACATACCACCAGGACGTGGCTACGCATTCACCGGCCAACTACGAACCCCGGACAAACCCGGGAACTATATTGTGCGCGTATCGATGCTGATTGAACTCGTAGCTTGGTTCACAATCGACCCGATAGAAATCCAAGTCACGGTGCTGGAGTAACAGAACTCTTCTTTATTTCAAACGAGAACGCGAAGCAACGTCAACAAAGACCTGATCGTCCGTGACAGACACAGGAAATGACCGTAGCCGTTCACCACGTCCACGAATTCGCTCACCTGTCTCTAGATCAAATTCCATGGCGTGCCACCGACACAGCAGTACACGACCTTCCCTGACCCACTCAGGCACCCAGCCGCTAGACGCAGTAGCTACCTGGGTTCCAGTGATGGTTCCGTTGCAGACAGGCCCCTGTTGGTGAGGACAACGATTGCGATATGCCCTGAATTCATCGCCAAGCCGAAATACGGCAATCTCCAACACACCGCTGCGGACAAACACAGGGTGCCCTTCCTGAATATCATCTACCGAACCGACCAGGATCCGATTCATCAGGCAGTGGTCACCGGACGAGATATACCAAACAACTTCAGCGCGGTTTCCCCCATGATCTTGCGCTTCACTTCCGCCTCAAAAGGAACACGCATAACCGCCCGCGGATGATCGAAGTCATGGTGCGGCCAGTCAGATGCAAACAGCACGTGATCACGACCGTCAAAAAGATCGATCATCGTCGCTAAATCCGACGGACGATCTGGCTCCTCAATCGGCTGAGTGCAGAAGTACATTTCCTTGATATAACTACTCGGAGGTCGTTCAAGCATCGGGGCATCAGCTGGTGTCTCAGCAAATTCCTTGTCCAAGCGCCACATCACATATGGCACCCAAGAAATACCACCTTCGGTAAATACGATGTCTAGCTCAGGAAACCTAGCCGGAAGACCGGAACCAATCATCGAGAACAGGTTAGCCATGAGCGCAAATTCGTGCTGAATCGGGTGACGAGTCATTCGGGACGTCATGTGATCCACGTTGAACGGAAAATTCGGATGGATGAGGCCCACGCTATGAAGCATCACAGGTAGCCTCATTTCGGACGCCGCCTCATAGATCGGATCGTACACCCGATCACCCCAGAGAGGTCGCACCCCTGCAACCGGCAGATACACCCCTACAAAATCTTCCATCGCACCATATTTTCTGATCTGATCAGCAGCATCCTCGGGGTCTTGAGGCACCGCGAGGACCGCTCCATAAAGTCTTCGGTCACATCTCACCCACTTTTCTGCTAACCATGCGTTGTACGCCCGACCAAGCGCAGCCGCATAGTCAGTCTGCGGAAACACAGCCATTCGAAGCAGATTGTCAGGAAACAGCACACCGATATCGATATGCATGGCATCGAGTTCGTCACGCATCTGCGTCGAAGTAGTGACGTGCCGCGTATTGACACCATCGTTTGGGAACGGGGGATCGATATTTAAGGACGTCGCATACCCCGGGATATCCAAATATCGCTGCTTAACCCCGCCCAAATGCTCCATGGAACGACGCCATGGCATATCAGCAAATGGCGCTAACGCCTCCGGTGGATCATGGACATGCACATCACAATCAACAATGAGCAGATCCTCTAGGCCAAGCACTTTCGTATCCACAACCCACCCGGACGAGTATCCAGAACACGACGATTGTAAATCCCCAACGGATTGCCTGCGCCTCAAGAGTCCCGTCAAGATGGGCATGCTGAAACTCCGACTCGCTGGCACCATATCCATTGAATCAAACTTAAGTATTCGAAAATGACAATAGGAGCTTCTACATGTTGGGGATTGGATTGGTTGGGCTCGGAGGCATCGCCAAGAGCCACCTCACTGCACTAAAGATCGCTGAAGATGAGGGCTTCGCCCGATGCGTTGCCGCTGCTGATCTCTTTGAAGATGTCCGAGAATCTCACCGCAAGGAGTGGGATATTCCCGCAGTCTACGAGAATCACCACAAGCTTCTTGAAGACCCCAATGTAGACGCTGTCGCGATCGTACTCGGCCACCACCTGCACGCAGATCTAACCATCGATGCGCTCAGGGCTGGACGGCACGTCCTAGTGGAAAAACCCATGGCAACAACGATTGAGGACTGTGATCGAATGATCGAAGCCGAAAAAGAATCTGGAAAAATCGTGCAGATCGGTATGACAGGACGGTTTCATCCAGCAGTCCGCAAGGCCCGTGAAATCCTTGACTCCAATGAACTAGGTCCTGTCGTCACCGCCCTTTCCCAATTCAATAAGAATTGGGGCTACGCGGGCCGTCGCTACCAGTACCGTTCCCGATGGATGGGTGGCGGAATGTGGCTGGGCAACGGTGTCCACGCGGTCGATTGGCTGACTTATTGCATCGGGTCCAAAGCAGTGTCCGTGAAAGCCCGCCAAAGCACCTCCATGCATTATCAGGGTGCCGACGACACAACAACCGCTTTTATTCAGTTCGCGAATGGCGTGCCCGGCCTTGTACTTGTGGTGGGGAGCTCACATGGCTGCTCTAACGACGGTGTTGAAGCCCACTGTGCGCTCGGACAAATAGAGTACGACGTACGCGGCAAAGTGAGGGTCGGTATCGATAACGAATGGCGTGACGTCGAGCACGACGGAAGCAACGGCTTCATGGAACAGTACCGACATTTCGTTGAATCGGTAACCGCTGGGGTCCGGCCACAAACGAGTAGCCACTATGGCCGACACATTCTAGAAATCCTCGTAGCAGCCGAGGAATCAAGCATCACAGGACGCGAGGTCCACCTAACCGACTACCACCGGCTTCCGTGGTAACCCACGGCCTCTAACCTCCACATTTGATTCATGCAGACCGATGGAGCGTTGACCTCTTGATGCCCATCGGTCTGCCATCGAACTAGTGCAACCGTCGATAGTCGCCCGAGCGAAAGCGATACGTTCGCACAGATCTCGCTACTGGATCCTCCCCAGTTTCACTACAACAATCCCCGGACCCAACACCGACGTATCTTGACGAAGGAAACTAAGGAGTCACCATCACCTTAATACACTTATCTTTCTGGCTACTCGCGAACTCTAAAGCATCCCCGACTGATCCAAGTTGCATATGCGTCGAGATAAGCGGCGCAAGATCAATGATCCCCCGAGCCAGAAGATCAACTGCGAGCGGCCACGTGTTGGCATACCGAAACACCCCAGCAACATTTAACGCCTTATCAACCACCTCGTTGGTATCAATGGGTGTCGCGTCTGTAGCACTGAGCCCGACCAACACGATTCGACCACCCCGACAAGCAAGTCGCGTCGTTTGAGCAATCGTCACTGAATGACCCGCCGTCTCGAAAACCAGGTCAAAGCCATCAGGCCGATTGGCCCCGATATCCTCAGAACGCGCGTCAACCGTATCGGTCGCTCCAAGAGTGAGCGCAGTCTCGAGCCGAAACGGCTCAACGTCGACCACAGTGACATCACGAACACCCTGGCTCTGGAGCGCCAATAACGTCATCAACCCAATAGGACCTCCGCCGAGTACTGCCACTCGATCCCCAAGACCAGCGTGGCCACGACGCGCCGCAAAAATCCCTACGGATAAGGGTTCGATCAACGCCGCCTGATCGAGCGATACGTGATCAGGAACACGGTACGTAAAGTCGGCCGGATGGCTAACGTATTCGGCGAATGCCCCATGGACCGGAGGCGTAGCCATGAACACCACGTCATCACACATGTTGTATCGCCCTGTTTTGCAAAACATGCATCTACGACATGGGACGCCAGGTTCGATGGAAACCCTATCACCCACAGCGAGAGTAGTGACGCCCTCGCCCAGTTCGACAACCTCACCTGCCGGTTCGTGGCCAAGAATTAACGGCGCATCTACAACATAGCGTCCAATACGGCCATGTTCGTAGTAGTGAACGTCCGAGGCACAAACACCAACTGAACAGATTCTAATAAGCACCTCCCCATGAGCCGGTTCGGGCCGTGGAATTTCATGCACGGCCACAACCCGTGCCGATTCCAGAAAGGCAGCTTGCATTACGTTACCCCTGACGCGTGGTGCGATCGCGCTGGTTTACGCAATGGCGAGTGGTCGAACAGGTGAGGCAGTAGCCCCAACAAATTTTAGCGGTGTCATCACATAAAGGAATTCGTAAAGTCCAGCTGTGGCAATCGACTCGAGATCTGCGTTTTCAAGAATATATATGCCCTGCTCGACTAAAAGGTACGGATGTACCGGAAGTGCATCGGTACCCTCCACGACTTGTTCAAACGCCATCGTATCGGCGCCTGCCATAAACACGTCGTTCGCAGTCAACCACTCGGCACAATCCACTGTAATCCCAGGCTGACCTCCGTCAAAATCCAGAAAGGCAGGGTCTTCCCACTGACGGATCAACCCAGTGCGAAACAGCACCGCGTCGCCTGACCGAATCTCAACACCCTGCGCACGAGCTACGCCCTGTGCAATCTCGGCTGTGACTGCAAAATCGTGTGGAAGCACCTCAACCCCTTCGGCACCGGCCACATCTAGCAAGACCCCACGACATACAACGGGATCCACGGTTTCAATCCCGAGTTCGCGAAGCCCTCGCCCCCCAGTCTGAACCTCAGCAGCTATTCGCCCGCCACACATCTTCCCATGACTCGAGAAATGGCCCAGCGCATCAAGATGGGTCCCGCTATGTCCACACATGACGATTAACTCATTCGCACTGCTCATTCCACCCGTTCGAGAGGTGTCCCCGTGACGTCGCTGTAGAGCCAGTGAAAACGGCGGATGTGCCGGATGTACCGGCATACCAGCCTCGAGAGGCACACTAAGATCATGAATACTTCGACCGGCAAGCGTGGCAAGTATGTCTGTAGGCATATTCTGTGTATGTCCTGGAAAGGTCTCCCAAATGCTGCCCATCTGTACATGACCTTGCAAACGCGCATAATCAGTCCATCGAAGACTTGGGAAACAAAAGCGTTCTAATGGCCGTAAACCTCCGCAGCGGTGAACTCATGGAAATTCGTGCAGTTCGACCGCCGCTAGCACCAGAAGACATCCCCCACATAGGCGCCTGGCAGAAACTCCGTGATGAGTTGTTCGCCGGCCAGCTGCAACCAGTACTAGACACAAGATTCTTCATCGGATCGATCGGAGGGGCTACGGTAGGCAGCCTTGGGTGCTACACGCCAGCGGACACCCACGATGTCGGTCTCGTGGAATTCGTCCAAACCGACAACGGCCACCGGCGTAAGGGTATCGCGCGTGCACTCATGCAAGCCCTTATTGACGACTTCGAATCTGGCGGTGGCCAAGCCTTATACCTCTGCACTCGCAACCCCCATGCTGGCTCCTTGTATGAACAGCTTGGATTCGAATATTTGACCGGAGACGGCATGCGGCGGGTCACTCCTTCCGTCACTGCATTCGATGACAGCTATCTGGGCGCCCACGGAACAGCCATCATCCGTGATACGAGTTGGGCGGACCTGCCACGCGCCGCTGTTCTGTACAACCACCCTGAACCACGATGGATGCTCAAGGATCCAATCACGCATTGTTATCAAGACACGAGATACGAACGTCACTTCGTGGACATGCGCGTGGAGCTTGCAACGACAGGTGGCGCATCACTCGCACTAGCCGCGCCTGAGGAGCGACTCGTCGGTCTCTCAGCTTTTATGCCAGGCCGTTCCTTTTTTGACCAGCATGTCGCAACAATGAGTTTCAGAACTGCTCCCGCGTACATCAAACAGGCTGGTGAACTGTTGGCCGCCACTATTGCGCGAGCAGAAACCCACGGCGTGAGGGACTTGAGAATCCCGATCGCTGATGGAGATGATGACCAATACACTCTCCTCGTTAAGGCTGGATTCACCCTCCTGACTCGTATAGCTGATGGCTTACGTGATGGACAAGGTTGGCGGGACCTCCTCTGGATGACCTGTCGAACCACTCAACATATGCCTCCAGCCCGTAAACAGGAAACGTTCTACGCCGAGCGAGAAGACTGGCAACACGACCGCCTCACTACATCACGGGAGATTGACCCACGTGCGAATTGACGCTCAAAGCCACGTATGGCCAATGCCATATCTTGATTATTTACAGACCCGAACAGAGCAGCCGCGAGCCTTTATGGACAACAACGCGCTCTACATCGATACCGAAAAATGGCGTCGCCGCGCAATGCCAGGACACTCTGATATCAGCGATAAGCTCAAAACCATGGATCGAAACGGCATTGACGTGACCGTGCTTTCGCCAAATGACCCGGGGCCCGAACGTTTCGGTGCCGATGGCCCGCTCGTGGCCCGCATGCTGAATGATTTCATCTCGGCACAAACGCGTGACCATCCGGACCGCTTCATCGGCCTTTGCGAGCTGCCGCTCAATCACGAAACCGAGGCTAAAGCCGAGCTCGAACGAGCAATCCACGAACTGGACATGCGAGGCGTGCTGCTCTACTCAAATCTCGACGGACACCATCCGGACGAACCAGCCTTCGAATGGCTTTTCGCGCATGCCGAATCGATGCACATCCCCATCTACCTTCATCCGGCCTACCCGGTCACTTACGACCAAGTTGAAGGTCGGAACCTCGTAGGTGCTCTCGGGTTGATGTTTGACACCACCATCGCCTTAGCCCGCATCATTCTCAGCGGTCTTTTGGATCGATATCCAGCCCTCGATATCGTGTGTCCGCATGTAGGCGGAGCACTACCGTATCTCGTTGGACGACTTGATCACCAGACCATGGTGCTCAAGCGAGGTGCAGAACATCTCAGTCGAGCCCCCAGCGAATATCTAAAAAACATATGGTTCGACACCGTTTCTCCATGGCCTGCGGCAGTTCGTTATGGGCTCGAAATGGTCGGACCTGATCAACTCATGTTTGCGAGCGACCACCCATGGGTTGACCCAGACATCATTACCAGCATCATCGACAACCTGCCGATCTCGGATAGTGATCGGGCCAACATCTATGGTGGAAACGCAGCCCGGTTGTTTCGAATTGCAACGAACTACAACCACTGACCAGATGCGCCATTAGCTTTCCAGATAACCGTGGTCCCTTGCATCATCAATTACCGCAGATGCGAGTTCCCACAGTTCCTTCGAACCATCAGCAATATGTGCATTCACCGCTACGACCTGATCTCGAGTGACCTCACGCTCACGCCAAGTTGCCCCTTGAGTGTGATGATTCAAAAGTAGCGGCTGAAGACGATCAATTGACGCGGCAAACCGAGCCTCCGGAGACTCACGCGCCTCAAATTCCTCCCACAGATTTCGAAACTCCACACCCTGCTCGGACGGCAGTAAGCCATAAATCCGATCAGCTGCTAGACGCTCACGAACCGGTTGGCTGACCCGAGCTTCTTCGTCATAGACGTTCACGTCGCCAGCATCAATTTCAACAATATCGTGCAAAAGCAACATGGCAATCACACGAAGGAGATCAATCCCGGGAGGCGCATACTCCGCCAACACCAGCGCGATGAGAGCCACATGCCACGAATGCTCACCATCATTCTCGAAACGATCAGCCACGGTGACACGAGTGCTCCGCAGGATGCCTTTTGCCTTATCAACCTCAAGAATGAAATCTATCTGTTGTTGTAGGCGTGGCGATCCAACGGTCAATTTCGGCATCAAGGAATCAGGAGAACCTTACCGCTGGTTTCCCGTCCTTCAAGAGCTCGATGCGCGTCAGCAGCTTGAGCAAGTGGAACTTCTCGATCAATTTTCAGCCGGAGCTGGCCGGACGAAATCGACGAAAAAATATCGCTGGACCGCCACTCAAGTTCATCCCGTGTCACGATATACCCACCGAGAGACGGTCGGGTGACAAACAAAGATTTGGGAGTGAGTGCTTTCTGTAGGTCAATGGGTGGCACCGCACCACTGGATGCGCCATACAGCACAAGCATGCCGCGTGCTTTCAGCGAGCCCAGGCTACGGTCAAACGTGTCCGCGCCAACGGCATCGTAAACAACATCGACTCCAACACCATTGGTCAGCCGTTGGACTTCCTCCAGAAAATCAACATCTCGATACGCGATCACGTCGTCAGCCCCAACATCCATCGCGATCTGAACTTTTTCAGGAGATCCGGCGGTCGCTATCACCCGAGCCCCCGCCGTCTTCGCCATTTGGATAAGCAATCGACCTACCCCACCAGCACCCGCATGCACGACCGCAACATGCTCAGATCCCAGGGGAAACGTCGAATGCACCAAGTAATGGGCGGTCATTCCTTGAAGCATTGCAGCCGCGGCTTGTCTCGTATCGACCTCGTCAGGAACTTTGACTAACTGGGTAGCTGAGACGACTTGCAACTCCGCGTAGGCGCCAAGTTGCATTGCCTGGGCCACGCGATCACCGACGCTCAGCCCACTAACATCATCGCCAACCGCTTCCACTACCCCTGCACCCTCAACTCCAGGCGTAAATGGGGGGTCGATGTCGTAGCGCCCACTGCGGTGATACACATCGATAAAGTTCAGGCCGATCGCCTCCTGCCGCACGAGCACCTCGCCAGCCTGGGGCGAGGGCTCACTAATCGTTTCCCATGTCAGCACATCGGCTCCACCGGACGCATTGACTCGAATTGCCTGCATTCGTGTTATCCCTGTGATTTTCGGAACCATTGTCCCTTATCGAATCTCCCCAAGTGCCGTACCATGACCATCCGTGCAATCCATTCGTGCCCTCGACATCCTCAGACCCTTCGTTCCGCGCGTCTACGTCCCTACCTTCATTTTGTCTGTTGGCAAGGGCATGCTCGTGCCAACTCTGCCGCTGTTCGTAGCGGCCCTGGTTCGCGACCCGGTCACCATGGACGTGAACTTTACGCTGGTCACGATCGCGGTCGCAGCTGCGAGCCTCGGCACATTGTTTTGCGACATACCCGCTGGCCTTCTCCTGACTCGAATATCCGAACGCACCGGACACATCCTCGGCCTCGCCGTCATTGCAGCAACCATTGCCTTGCTGGCCCTCGACCTACCTTACACATTACTCATCGTCCTACGACTGCTTACGGGGGCTGGCTTAAGCGTCTGGGGCCTTTCACGGATGCAATACATGCTCCGAATGACCCCCTCTCATCAACGGGGGCGCATCATGTCGATCTTTGGCGGCGTCAATCGAATTGGCACGTTTGCCAGCCCGGCCGCTGGCGGTGCTATCGCCACCATCTACGGATTCGAAACGTTATTCGTCATTGCAGGCCTTGTCATCGCGGCCGGATTAGTCCCGACCCTGCTCTCGCCAGAAGCCACGCCGCCGCGCCCTGAAACTACCGACCCCAACTTGGCCACTGGCTTAACTGACATGCTGCGACGGCACCGACACGACCTCCTCACCGCAGGATCAGGACAGCTGTTAGTCCAGGGCATCCGGTCAGGACGACAGGTTGTATTACCACTGTTCGCGGCCTTTGCACTCGACCTTGATGCAGCGGCCGTTGGCATTGTGATCAGCACATCTGCGGCGATCGATATGGTGTTGTTCCCATTGGCCGGATACGTTATGGATCGATACGGAAGGAAATTTGCGATCATCCCGTCGTTCACTCTTTTTAGCCTGGCGATGGCATTGTTACCAGCCGCGCAGGACCTCACGGGCCTTATTCTCATTGGACTGCTGATTGGATTCGCAAATGGGATTGGATCAGGATCCATGCTGACCCTTGGAACAGATCTAGCACCAGCTCACCGACCCTCACAATTTCTGGGCGTCTGGCGGGTAATTGGTGGTATTGGTGACACTGGCGGACCCGTCGTCGTCGGGGCAGTTGCCGATATCATCGGTCTCCTCATGGCTCCGTTTTTTCTGGCAGGTGTGGGGCTCGCCGGGGCAGGGACGTTCGGCTTCCTTGTTCGGGAAACACTCGTGAAACAGCCGTTGGCCAACACCAATGGCACCGAGCACCGTGTGGACACCTAGAGGTTAACCATCAGTCAAGCTTTTCAAGAACGTCCGCGGTTTTCATAATGTCGGCAGGTACGATTACATACGATCACGCTATGGGCCACCAGGACGTCGCATCGACTGGAATGTTCTAGTGACTACCGACATTTCTACAGCTTCGCGGGCCAAAGACATCGCCAATGAGATGGCAGTGGCTGCCCGGACATTCCTTGACGCACTTGACGAAGGGCAACGCGCGCAAGCCACCTTTCCTTTCCAGGGCACCGAACGCTACGAGTGGAATTACACCCCGGTGACTCGAAATGGCCTCCGGCTCAAGGATATGAACCAGGTCCAACGTGAGGCCGCCCACCTCCTGCTGGCAACCGCGCTCAGCGTCCGGAGCGCCCGAGAAGCCAAGGCCATCATCGCGCTTGAAGTCACGCTCAACGAATGGGAGCACATGCAAAACGAGCCGATGCACTGGGTGCGTGATCCCGACTTGTATTACTTCAGTGTCTTTGGGAACCCAGGCCAAGGGGATCCTTGGGGGTGGCGTGCCGGTGGTCATCACATTGGGGTGCAAGCCACCATCATTGATGACACCTATGTGGCCGTTCTTCCGCTGTTCCTTGGCTCAAACCCGGCAGAAATTCGCCACGGTGATCACAAAGGCACCAGAATTCTCGCTGCTGAAGAAGACCTCGCACGGAAGCTGCTCGGCGATCTCGACAGTCGGCAAAAAGAAAAAGCCATCGTCGACCCCGTAGCGCCAGATGACATTCTTACCAAGAACTACCGGGTTGCGGATCCGGGAAACCTCCGTCCTGGAGGCGTTGACTTTGCATCCCTTCGGGACGGACAACGCGAAACATTCGTGACGCTCATACGACATTATGTCAACCGAGCTTCCACGACCGTGGCCAACAATGAGTGGTCAAAGATTTCAAATGGCGGCCTCGATACCACGCGATTCGTGTGGGCAGGTCCAGAAGACAGAGGCCAGGGACATTACTACGCGATCATCGGACCGTCGTTTGCCATTGAATATGACAACACCCAGAACGGTGCCAACCATATCCATTCGGTTATGCGCAGCTTTGACGGTGATTGGGGTGAAGATCTGCTCGCGGCCCACTACCACCACGGCCACCATGAATAACTACTAGTCGTCTAATGGTGTGTCCGGCAACGGAATTCGATCCCTACAGCGTCCGTTGGCCAAAGCTGAGTCGCGACCTGGTTCACTAAGCACGCACCGTTCGAATGCCCCACCGCAAAACTCCGGGCACTATCGACCTGCTTGTATTGAGCTAGATGCTCGATGCGTCTGGCAGGATTTCTAACTGCTGTTCAATCGGAAGCTGAAGAAACTCGCTAAATTGTGCCTCAAATTCGCCTGGGCCCAGACCATACGTCTCGAGAAATGCCTGCTCCCAACTCATGGCATTAAGTTTGGGGTAAAACGTGTCAAGCAAGGCCCTCTCGCCCACCTCCGCAGCCAGCCACGCATGCGCCCACGTGCCATAGTCATACGCGAGGATCTGCTCCGGACCATATCGAATTTCAGTGAATCGCAGACTCGGATTCTCCCGTAACGCCCGCTGAACCCTTTCCATAGTATGAGCCATTCGATCACGGAGAAGGCCCCAACCTCTGGCGGTCGGATGCTCAGGGGCCGCAACACGTAATGCCCCTGAGCTACGAAGTCGATCGACCGTCACCTGTGCCATGAATTCTGCACTGCCCTCGTTGAACCAGACCGGACCCAGCTTGCGGTCGCGCTCGTTGCGGTCACGGGTGTTGATATGGGCATGTTGTACCGCGTGAAAGTATTCGTGCAGCACGACCTTTTGGTCGTCCGCCGGTGGGACCCCAAGTTCTCCGGCAAAACCGAGCGGGAACGACGAGCTGAAAAGGTGAAACCCAAATTCTCGATGCCCATTAAGTCCAGCACTGCTAAACGGTCGGCCCTCTACAAGTGCGGCAGCAATCTTTTCTGCCATGTCTGGGAGGAATCGAGCCGTATGGTCATGTTTGAGACACCCATCTTTGGGGAAATGTCCCTGTGCGGCACGTCGAGCGCAATACGCTTCGGATAATTCTTCGGAAGCTTTCCTGTCAACGCCAGCCACCCAGTACTCAAGAGGGCCATAGTTCCCCCATTCCTTCGTAGCAGCAACAAGAGCCTGGTCGAGCCACTGTCGAACCGACTCGGGCACGTCCGCCGCGTAAAAGATCCTGGGCGGGTCAGAACAAATCTCACCCCATTGGGCTTCAGCACATGCCTTGAGCGCTGCCGACGGTTGAACCTCGGGCGTGGCCGCTGGTGCAGCT
>DJHK01000045.1 GCA_002433065.1 Chloroflexi bacterium UBA6622 | reverse complement strand
ACATTTCGGAAGCAATGTGGGCAATAATGAAGTCTTTACTCGCAAAGGCCGCTCGCCGCTAAAAAGCTACCGAGCTTCATGCGACATCAACCAATTCCAATCAGTTATTAGTAATCGTCCCTATCCGACATTTTCATCACGCCCGACTCAGTATAGGTTGTTAGGTATGCATCGGCTCGTCATCATTACGATTTGCGTTGTTTTTTCTGCAGCGTGGAATGTGCGCGCCCAATCCACGGGTGTTACCAAGAATCGTCCAGATGAAGTCCGAGCAGCATACTCTCCCGAGAAAGCTATCAATTTTATCGAGCGGTCAGTCAGCAGTTGGCAAGAGAGACGCAGTTGTGTCACCTGCCACACAAACGGTTTACACCTGGTCGCAGGTGCCCAGACCACACCAAATTCGAAGATACTTATCAGCAGTCAAGAATTCACCCGCGACTATTTGACATCCTACATTACAGGCACGGCCAAGCCACGCGGTCAGCACGGGGCTATAGAGGGTATGGTCGCCGGCGCCAGCTTCCTGGCCATCAGCGAGATGACAACGGATAGGAACCTGGATGTGAGAACCATCCGTGCGTTGGATTATATCTGGTCGAAGCAAGATCCCTCTGGTGCGTGGGAGGACTGGCTCAAATGCCATTGGGGTCCGTTTGAAGTGGATGATCATTTTGGTGTATCCCTTGCCACTATCGCTCTAGCCATGGCGCCAACCGACTACCGAAGTAAGTCAAACGCCAAAGAGGCCGAGAAGAAACTACACCAGTATCTCAAGATCAATGCGCCCACCGCCCCGCATCAGCAAGCCATGATGCTTTGGGCAGCAAGGCACGTTCCCGAATTGGTCACGGCCGAACAAAAACAGAAGTGGATCGAGTCGCTCCGGAATCTGCAGCAAGAAGATGGGGGTTGGGTCTTGGCTCAGCTCGGCGATGCGCAGTGGATGCGTGAAGATGGGAAGCCGCACCATCAAATCAGCGACGGCTATGCCACTGCCATGGTCGTGTACGCTCTGCGTCAGGCCGGTGTGTCCAGGGAGGACCCCGGCATTGTACGTGGTATCAAGTGGCTGAAGTCAAATCAGCGCCAAAGCGGCCGTTGGTTCACCCACTCTCCCCGCCGCGACGGCCGTCACTACATCAGCCAGGCAGGCACCAACATGGCGCTGCTCGCCTTGCATAGCTGTGGAGCGCTGAAGATGGACAGTAGATAAACGGAGTGCAAAATAACAGAAAACATTGAGTTCCTACCAAGCCGTAGGCGATATCACCCATTCCAATCAGTAAGGAGAGATACTTTATGAAGAAGCTAAGCAATCGTAGCGCGCGGGGATCCTGCGTCATTTGGCCGTGTACTTTTGTCCTCATTTTTCTAGCCGCCCAGGTTTGCGGCCAATCCCAATGGTACAAAGGCAACACCCATGCTCACACGGTTCTGTGCGGCCATGCCGATTCGAGCCCGGAAGCGGTCGCGAAATGGTATCATGACCACGGCTACCACTTCCTCATACTGAGCGAGCACAACATTTATATTGATCCATCCGAAGTGGATCTTCCCAAGGACGCCCAGTCCGATTTCATCCTCATTCCGGGCGAGGAAATCACAGGTTCCAGAAACGTTCACAGTACAGCTGTGAACGTTCCGCGGTTGATTGACTGGAAATTCGATAGCGAGCGGGTGAGCGACATTATCCGGGACCACCTAGAGAGGTCACACCAAGCGGGTGGCGAGCATATCCTCAATCATCCCACCTACAAGTACGCGGTGACCGCGGAGGATATGAAAGGCGTGCCGGAGCTGCGGATATTTGAGCTCCACAATGCCCATCCGAATACGATCCGACACACCCTCGATGTGGACGAAGGTTACGTCACGACCGAAGATATGTGGGACGATATGCTGACGGCCGGGATGACCGTCTACGGGGTTTCATCCGACGACACCCACACGCTCAAGGAATTTCATATCGAAGCAAGTAACCCGGGCCGGGGGTGGGTAATGGTAAATTCCGCGGAACTGACACCCGATTCGATTACGGAATCGCTCAAGTCCGGGGATTTCTATGCCACAAGCGGAGTCATCCTCAGCCGCGACAAAAAAATGGGCGGCGTTGTGGAGGTTGCGGTCGACGTCGATGCGACGTTGGCAGAATTGCATTCACCCTACGTGTTGGGGCACAGGCTCGAAGAAGCAGCTCCGGGTTTCCTCATCGAATTTGTCGGCGCCACTGGGCGTGTTCTTGACCATGTTCATGGTAGCAAGGGGTCGTATGAGGCGGGACGGGAGGATCTCTATGTGCGCAGCCGAATTTCCTACACGCGGCGGTTCGGAGATGGCTACGAGCAGTTTTTCGCGTGGACGCAACCGGCATTTACGGACGATCGCGCCGAGAGCGGTCCTGCTCGCTGACATGAAACTCGGCTCATTTTTCCTGTCCCGGGCACGCACCGTTGTTGCAATTGTAGTAGCGGCAGGACTTTCATTGACCATCACAAAGGTTGTATTTTGACTAGTTAACATTCATTTATGAATAGCACTTCAGACCACAGAGCAGGTGAACCCATCGCAGTCACCTTTTCGGTAAACGACCGGTCTTATTCCCCGCCAGCGCGACCGATTGTGGTGATTTGTGTGGATGGTTGTGGGGATGAATATTTAAGCACTTCGCTGGCCCACGGCCGGATGCCTCACCTGGCGGCGGTGATTGCCAACGGGTATCGCGGAATGGTCCGCGCCGCGTTGCCTTCGTTCACCAACGTCAACAACGCATCGATCACAACAGGCATGCCACCGGTGGGGACCGGTTTTGGGGGTAACTTCTTCATCGAACCGGAGACAGGTGAAGAGGTGATGATGAATTCTTCCAAATACTTGCGTTGCGGAACCATTCTGGCGGCAGCAGCGAAGGTGGGACGTAAAGTTGCCATGGTCACCGCAAAGAACAAATTGCTCGAAATCTTGTCACACGATTTGGAAGGAATCGCGTTTTCCTCGGAGTTTGCCAACCAGGCACAA
>DJHK01000050.1:3251-13381 GCA_002433065.1 Chloroflexi bacterium UBA6622 | reverse complement strand
TTCGGGCGTGGCCGCTGGTGCAGCCGAAGCAGCGATACCTTCTGGCGAACTCGAACCACAGCCGGCAATGGTCGCCAGCACGATAAGAGCAACCACCCCAACCACAAGCGGATGCCATAACTTGAACTTGAGAACATTCATCGAAAAAATTCCGTCACATTAATGAAGATCAGAAACAGCGTCATCTATTGTTACGGACGCCGAACGAACCAACATCCTAGCCAACCGATCCTCATCAGGCTCTGGAAGACCATCCATAAAAGGTGCAACCGTAAGGTTTTCCGTCAACTCAACGGCTGGCGTGGCGAGATCCTCCACATAAAACTTCGACGACGGCAGAATATCGCCCGGATACGTGAAATTAGGCAAGGTTGCAAGTTCTACGAGTAGTCCTGCACCAACCGAACTTTCAAGCATTCCGCCAATCCATACTGGAACCCCATGATCTCGACACATGTCATGGATTTTTACCGATTTAGTCAAACCACCGGATCTACCGGGCTTGATATTCACGTAGTGACAGGCACCAATTTCAAGCGCCTGCTCAATCATTCGAAGCTCCCGGGCAGACTCATCCAGGCATATCGGCGTTTCGATCTTCCGGGCCAGTTCAGCATGATCGAGCACATCGTGCCAACTCAGTGGCTGCTCGATAAACGCCAGGCCAAATTCGTCGATCGCCCGGAACGTATCAAGATCATCAAGCGTATATCCAGCGTTGCAATCGATATGAATCACGGTGTTTGGAAACGCCCCTCGAACCGCTCGCAGCATGTCCACATCCCAACCAGGGCGAACCTTAAGCTTGACGCGAGGGAAACCGGCGTCAACAGCTTTCTGGAAGTCAGCCAGCAAATCATCGAATGAGTCCAGAATGCCAAAGTCAGCACCTGCGACAACTTCCGCGTCAGATCCACCGAGCAACGTGTGGAGCGGAGTCCCTGAACGCTTACTTTCAAGCGTCCACCACAACAACTCAATCGCAGCTTTCGCAAAGTTGTTGCCTTTGAAAGGATCTAACCGTTGGTCAAGGTCCGCTGCGGTCTCAAATTCACGTCCTACCACAAGGGGACCAAAAATCTCTGTAACAAGATGGAAGACGGTCCCTGCTGATTCAGGGACATAGTGAGGAGCTCGAAACGGTGTGGCTTCTGACCAGGCCACCACATCGCCGGATGTTCCCTTGACGAGGACTGAATCAATCGCATGATCTTCGCCATACGCTGTCCGCCACGGATAAATCAACGGCATGCTGACGTAGTACACATCAAGCCGGTCAAAACGCATGAGGATCTTCCCTGTCTTTAATACCTAATCTTGGCGTCAGGATGGATCAACCGCAAACGGAGAACGAAAACCCACGTACGATAGTCCCTATGTACGCGATATGTTTACAAAACGCTAGCCGAATCCGTACGGGCCTTCGATATCTGCAAAGGGCCTGCCTTCTCACAAGCCTGACACTCATAATTGCAGGCTGCGGATCGACGGACACACCTTCTGTCGACTCCGGTGCTTCCGAAACAGCCCAGCAAGACACACCGGTGATTTCTCCGAGTACGAGCCCGTCGGTAAAACAGGAAGCCCGGTCTGCACAAGCCGCAGAGCCAGCGATCACAACTACCCGTACCCGTCGCCCAACAAGCACGTCGACGGCTGCCCCACCAAAGGTCACGGCTGCATCGGAGTCAAACACATCCCCAACCACCCGCACTCGTTCCCAAGTACGACCATCCCCCACACCCACTCCGGCACCCGTGAAACTCGGCCCAGAAATCACGGCCTGGCTCGACCAATCAGCTCGTCTGATTAACGAGGTTTCAGGGACATCAGAAGCTCTGAAAACAGGTCCTGATGTCCAGGTATTCGTAAACACTGCCATCCTCGCCTTCTTGGACAGCCATAGCCTCACCGACGAATCTGTGGCCGCATTGAACGAAGCGATAAGTCAATTACCACCCCTCGTTTACGCCTTCCCCACCACTGGCCAGTCCGTTGCAGCAGCCGATGTTGACGGAGATGGCGAACCGGAATTAATCGCGGGCTACAACCTCTTCGGGGTACAGCCAGCTTGGTTTGATCTCGGATCTGGCGAGTTAAAGGCTCAAGCCTTTCCCACTCAAAACCCGGAAAAAGATTTCTACGGTATGACCGTGGTTCACTCGATCACCGATCTAACCAACGAAGGCATTGCCGATGTCATGCTCGTCACGACAACCCCAGGCACATCCACATTAACCGAAGCAGTTCGTGTCTTTACATGGAATGACGGTCCCCGCCGTGTATTTGACCTCCCTGTCGTCTCCTGGGCTGATCCAGCCCGCTGGGAACTTCGAACGACTGGGGGAAAAGCTGAGATTGATACAGTTTGTGCCATCTTTGGTCACTACGACATCAAGCAACTCCCGCACCCAGAACTTACCCGCACTTTTGCGTGGGATGGCACGTGGTTTGTCGAGACCAAGCGCACCGTTAGCCCCCCGGTATCCACACATGACCAGATCAATCGGGCCGAAGCCGCGTTCTGGGCCGGTGCATATGGACCAGCAGTGTCTCTATACGTCGAGGTGATTAACAGCCCCATCCTCAGCGAGGATCAGGACCTTCCAATTGACTGGGAAGGATTAGCCCGCTTACGAATCGCCCAAATTTCGCTCCTTACGGGAACGAATGCAGGTGCGGAGTTGAAGCACGTAGTCCAGCGAGGAGGAGTCATTGGCCTCATCGGCCAAACGATGCTGGATGCGACCGGGACCCGAGACGCTCTACAACCTTTTGTTGCACTGCAGCGCCTCAACCTGAAGGCCCCTCCACCACCCGGAAGATTCGGACATATTCAGTTTCCCGTTGACGAAGCTTTAGTGTTGGCACTTGGGAAGGCCCTTGAGGTTGGGTTGAAAGATATAGCGCCTGCCCAATTATCTCGCCGAACAATTTTCAACGTGTTAGAAAACGTGGGCTTCGATGTGCGCGATGCCATAGTTGGCGATCTCAATGGCGACAGTACGTTGGAAGCTGTTGTCTCTATTGTTCGAAATAGCGAGAGATTTATTGGCCCGCCCGTAAACGACTTCTGGTTCCTGCGTCGAGGCGAGAATCGATGGGTCGTCGAACCGGCCCCTGTCTTCGGTGATGCCGCGATCGCCAACGGGATACGCCAAATCAGTCCACGCCACTCAGCATTTGTACTCATTGAGCCCGGCGCTGGAAGCGAACGTTCAATCCACCTCAGCTTCGACGGCAACCATCTCCAGTCGTGGTTTTCACAACCCACACTCGCTGATATGGAACCAAGCAATCCGTTCGACAGCCGACAAATAACCGAGTGCCGTCACCAAGCATAGAATTCATAACCCCAAAACGTTATGCCGATCGTTTAGGCCTCGGCACTCGACAACGACCTTGAACTTTTTCTCGGCTCAGATTCCAATAGGTCAATCCGACATGCACAAATCTTGTATTCCGGAATCTTAGACACAGGATCAAGCGCATTGATCGTCAGCAAG
This sequence comes from Chloroflexi bacterium UBA6622, assembly GCA_002433065.1. Lineage (GTDB taxonomy): Bacteria > Chloroflexota > UBA11872 > UBA11872 > UBA11872 > UBA11872. The sequence goes on along the minus strand of DJHK01000050.1, from coordinate 9,875 downwards.
TTGGCCGCCGCCTCTGCAAAGTGCCAACTCATATACAGGGTTCCGGGAGGGACGCGGCGAGTGATCCATGCTCGAGCTTCCACGGAACCCCTCCGACTGGTCACGCGAACCAACCCGCTCTTCGGCACACCCAGTTGCTCGGCATCTTCCGGAGAAACCTCTATCAGCGGTTCCGGATAGGCCTCGTTTAACTTGGACCGACGAGTCATAGCCCCAGTATGCCAGTGGTATAACACCCGCCCCGTGTTAAAGATAAACGGATACTCCGCGTCTGGAATCTCGACATTCTCACGCCACTCCACCGGATGCATGGTGGCCCGACCATCATCGGTCGGGAATCGGTCATCAAAGAGCCATTGGGCCCCGGGGTCATCCGGCGTTAGGGACGGCCACCGGATGCCACCTTCCTTATCAAGACGCGCATGACTTAAACCTGCATGGCTTGGTGTAACCGACGCAATCTCATCAAAAATCTGTGACGGGCTTTCCAAGCCAAGGTCACGACCCATCCGGCGCGAAATGTCCGCAATGATCGCCCAGTCCTCACGGGCCTCGCCCGGAAGTTGAAGTACCGGACGAACACGCTGTACCCGACGATCCGTATTGGTATAGGTGCCATCCTTTTCCGCCCAACTCGAGGCTGGCAGCACCACATCCGCGATTTCAGCGGTCTCGGTCATGAAGATGTCCTGAACAACCAGAAAGTCCAGATTCCCGAAATGGTCGCGGGCCGCGTGCAAATCCGGATCAGACATCAGGGGGTTCTCACCCATGATGTACATACCTCGGACATCACCTCGCCCGGCCGCATTACCAATCTCGATTGTCGTCAGTCCAGGGCGGGACGGGAGCTGCACTCCCCATTGCTGTTCAAAAAACCCTCGAAAAGCCTCGTCTTCCACCGATCGATAATCGGTGAAATACATAGGGATGGCACCGACATCACTGGTGCCCTGAACGTTGTTTTGCCCCCGAAGCGGATTGAGACCCGTGCCTCGACGACCTACATTTCCAGTAGCCAGACAGAGATTAATCAGCGTCAAACAAGCCTCAGTCCCATGCGTGTGCTCGGATATGCCCAGCCCCCAATAGAATGCCGTCTTATCAGCCTCGCCTATCAAACGTGCCGCCCGTTCAATGTGAGCAGCTGGAATGCCGGTCAGAGCCTCCTGTCGATCCGGTGTCCAATACTGAACTGCCTTTGCGACCGCCTCAAATTCGTTGACACGCTGGGCCACAAAATCCTCGTCCACCAGCCCATCCCGGACAATAACGTGGAGCAAAGCGTTGTACATCGGAACATCCGTTCCGGTCCGGGCCTGCAAATGAACATCAGCCCAACGGGTTAACTCGATGGCACGAGGATCCGCCACAATCAACTTCGCCCCAGCCCGAACCGCGGCCTTAATCTTGAGTGCGGTGATTGGATGCGTTTCAGTCGTGTTGGAACCAGTAACGTAGATCACGTCATTTTCGCTAATCTCATCCAGAGAATTGGTAAAGGCCCCTGTACCAAGACTCATGCCCAATGCCGCCACCGACGACGCATGACAAAGTCTCGTGCAGTTATCGATGTTGTTGGTCCCAAGCACGACACGGGTGAACTTTTGGAGCAAATAATTGTCCTCATTCGTACATTTGGACGAGCCGTACACAGCTAATGCGTCGCTCCCGCACCCATCACGAATTTCCAATAACCGTCGCGCCACAAGGTCAAGGGCTTCATCCCAACTCGTACGTCGCCATTGCCCCGAACCTCGATCGCCCACACGAACAAGTGGATGGGTAAGCCGATCTTCACTTTGAGCATAGTCCCAACCGAATCGGCCCTTCACACACAACCAACCCTGATTCACCGGATGGTTTTCAGGAGACATGGCATGCGTAATCTGCCCGTTCCGAACGTGCACATCGAGACCACAACCAACGCCGCAGAATGAGCAGGTCGTCTGCACGACACGATCGTCACGCACAAACCCGTTCTGCTCTAATTCCCACTGCACCCGGGTCTTCAGTGCCCCCGACGGACACACCTGTACACAATTGCCACAATAGACGCATGTCGTGTCCATGATCCCGTCATACTCAGACGTTGAGATGCGGACGTGAAAACCGCGTTCACCTGGCTCGATGGCATACGTTAGTTGCACCTCATCACCACAGACGTCCACGCAACGCCAACACATCACACATTTAGCGTAATCACGCACGTAATACGGATTGTCGTCTATTACGGCGAGCTGCGATCGGGCCGATTCCCCATCGGGGCTCACGTTGTATTCCGTCAAGAGCCCTACAAGATCAGGTGCCTCACTAAGATCTACACCCGCCAGCAACAATCGCAACGAGCCCCGACGGGATTGACGAACCCCTTCGCTTTGGGTGAACAGAATTTGTCCAGGCTCAACGAGCGCCCGACATGACGACAAGAATTTCGTTTCGCCACGGAGCGCCGCGTCGTCGGCAGGGGCTTCTCCGGTGGTCCCATCCGACTGTTCAACCACGCACAGACGACAATTGGCTGACGCCGTGATATTTGGGTGGTAACAAAGCGTCGGGATATCAACACCCGCTGCCACGGCAGCATCATATATCGACGTGCCAACCGGCACAGTGACCTCGTGTCCGTCGATTGTGACGGACACGCTGTCTGTGGCGACAACCATCCTCATAACTCCGTCAGGAATTCAACTGGCCAAGCCTACGTCAAGCTAGAGCCGAACAGGTCACTAGGCACTTAACCCGAACCAACATTCTCACCCTCGTGAAAGATAAGCCAGAAAATGTAGCCCAGCCACGCGAGCGCCAACAGCAACACGGGAATCACAATTACCGCTAATCGCACCCCAGCTTCATCAAAGAATGAGTCGGAATCCTCCAAACTGGGTGCCGGACTTTCTACCAACCCACCCGCATACGCAACATCACTGGGCAAAAAAAATAGAACCATTAGAGCAAGTAGTGCCGTCAGAGCAAGTCGTGCTACACAGATCCGCAACATGTCCGCTTGCCTAGTACCGTCACATGCGTTCCCAGTACATATACGTCCAGACCTCACATCCGCATTGCATCGATCACACGCCTAATTGGATTGAGACCACCAAGACTGTCCAAGCAAATGCCTAGCGCGCAGAGACCCACGATCATCCATCCAATCGGAGCAACGCCAGTGATCACAAAAACCGATCCGGCAAAAGCCAGCGTTCCATAAACAGCATCCGCTCTGAGATATGCCTGCGATTCTTCTAACGTAGGGTTGGCTAAAAGGGGGGCGACGAAAAACCGATGCCAACCACGGGTCACACTCAAACCCGACGCTACAGATCCCGCCAAAAGGTTAAAGGCAATGAGCATGACCAACCATCCAGCCGCCTCCGCCCACATCATCACCAACGAGCCCACAAACAGCGTCGTGGTCGCTAGCTGATGGAATTCCCGCTCTTCACGACTTGTTTTCAACGGCGGTTGTTCTTCGGTAACGACTACTCTGCCGCCTCTTCATCCGCCGGTTCAGCCTCAGCAAACAGCACAACAGGCTGCGAAAGGAAAAGCATGCTTGGAACCAGTACCCGACGGCCGTCCTCGAGTCGAATACGTAATGAGCGCGGACCAATCTCTTCTACAAAACCACGATACCCACGAATTTCTATTTCCTCGTCCACCTTAATCTTTCGTTCAGCCGACACGATCACACCAGAAATTAGGTTCCGCGCAATGTCCTGTGTGCCGAACGCCACACCGACGGACAACCCACCAAGAATCGCAACCAGTACATTTAAGTCAAATCCGACAGAGGTTAGGGCAACATAAATCCCGGTAAAGATGGAGAGTGCACCCATCACGCGAGCAGCCAAGTTGGCTAAACGGTCGGGCGCACCCGCACGGCGAATCAGCACGTAACGCGTTAGTGCCCGAACCCGACCCGTTACTACAAACGTAAGGATCAGCAGCACGATGATCTGGATCGCGCTCATCGGCGTAAGTGTCTTTCCGTCAATTTCCGTGATCGGCGCATTGAGCACGTCGAGCACAGCCTGCCAAACTTCCATCCTGAACCTCCGAGCGATTCCCAATCGAGCTAGCCTACCCAAATGGTAACCACTGTCTCCCTATCTTGGCGTGCTAGCTGCAAGTGGCGAAGCCTCATCGGAACTCTACTGTCCGCAGTCATGCTCTTCGGAGCATTCCCCCCACTGGAATGGACTGGGCTGGCATTCATTGGCTGGACACCTTGGGCATTGGCACAACATGGCCAGTCCGATCAAACCAAACGTCTACTTGGCGGGTTAATGGTTGGAGTCCTGTTTGGTCTGATATCCATCAGCATCGCCCCACCAGAGGTCATCACCGGAGCGTCGTGGATTGCCCTGAGCCTTGCGATCGGCACAGTTGCAGGGCTGTTAGCAGCATTGGTTGAACTCCCCCAAGGACCATCACGCCTGACGCAGCGTCTTGGTCCCTGGTCACTTATTTGGATGCCAGCCCTAGCATGGACCGGGTTAGATTACCTGCGACTCATCACTACAGCAGGCCACCAATGGGGCATGCTTTCGACCACGCAGGTAGATGTGGCTCCTCTCCGTGCCTTCCTGCCCGTCGCTGGAATGTGGCCACTTACATTGCTAACGGTAGCCACGGGACTAGCCATTGCATCTGGAGTTCTGATCTTCCTTGGACGCCTGGCTCCCACGCGGGGCCTTTGCCTCGCCATTAGTGCTGTGGTGGTGGGATGGACAGTTGGATGCGTGCTCGCTATCGGCACACCCGATCCATCCGGCCCCGAAATTCGAGTGGCGGCTGTACAGCCCGGTGAGCATGTTCCCGAGCATCCGCAAACACAACCCCTCATCACCACCCGTCAGTACCCAGAACTTACTGATGTCATTACCACGCTGCATACGCCCGCAACAGTTCGCGCGGCGCATGCAAAAGCTACCCTCGTGGTCTGGCCTGAAGCGTCCGGATGGGTCGCGCCTGATGATCCAAACACAACCGCGCAGATTAACCTCGTTCAAGAATTAGCCCGCCGGACCTCGGTGGCAATTGTGTGGCCTTACTTCATACGCATCGACCCAAACCAAACACGTAACGAGATCGTCGTAGTAGACGCTAATGGGAATGTCGCCACCCCCACGACCAAAGATCATCCGGTCTATGTGATCGGAGAACGTAGCGTCACATCCGGCCTACATCAAACTTACCTAGTCAACGGCATTGCGATCGGACTCGCTGCCGGTCCTGACGGCACGTACACCGACACAATGACTCGCCTCGCGCAACTAGGCGCGAGATTAGTCGCCATACCTACACATGACTGGGAAGCGTTCACAACGCAACACATTAACCATCTGCGCATGCGCGCCGCTGAGCATCGGATCGCTCTTGTAAAAGCCGATTGGCGCTATGGTTCGGTTGTAATCGAACCCTCGGGCAAGATTATTGCGAGCACGTCAGCCACTGAAAAGCGCGATGAGTTACTAGTAACCGATGTTCGACTTACTGATCAAGATTCGATATACACATGGACGGGCGACTGGGCTGGAATCTGCGGATTACTGATCCTTTCGCTAATGGCGTCGACATCAATTGGAACCAAACTTTTGACCAAACGATTCACCGGCGCCCAGAAGGAATAAGCGACGCACCCCAACTGAAAGCAAATAGACCAATAGCAACGACGAGCAGCGTCACCACTGCCGGATGCCACCCAATTTCGTCCAACGTCACGACATATAGGGCCGACGCATGCAGAATACCCGCTGCTATGAAATATCCGATAAGTCGATCGGACATCCATCCCCGGGCCAGCAAGTACGCAGTCCCAAGGTGTAAACCTACCCACGCCCATTCCTGAACAAACGAGTACGCCAACATTTGATCAGAGCCCACGGGGCCAAGCGACCGACTCAGTACCACCTGTGCAGCAATCATGGCGTAACCCGCGGATGGTGCAACCACGGCTGCCGTTATTGCCCTTGCATCAGACGGTTGCCCCATCACAAGCATCACGCTCACAAGCATTGCCAGCCTAGTAATTTCATCTGCATATGCGGTGAGGACAGAAACAACGACCATCATGACCGTATCGACCTCAAGACCTTCGACACGACCGAGAGGGGCCTTCAGCAGATCAGTAACGACGCCTATGGCCTCACCATGCAACCAAACCTGGGCAAAGGGGTAACCCACCGCACCCAGTACCAAACCGAACCATGCTCCAGGACGTCCAGCGTGAACTGGGGCTCCAGCTCGCGCCCAAAACAGGCCAAAGGCCAGTGAAGCCGCGATCGCCACTGGATGGGGCGCAGCTATAACAGCCCCGACCAAACTAAGCTGGTCAGTTAGACCACTAATTGAGTTCCTCGCAACAAATCATCTTGAGCTTCCCTGGAAATATCACGCACAGACAAAAGTACCCCTGTCACCTGTAAAGTTGCAGGCCGAATGACTGCTACCATTATCAGACGTGGAGTCGGGCATATGCTTTAACAATCGCGGCAGTGTCCGAGCAAACTTCACGCGTATATGTGTTCCTTTAGGGTCGGTGGGTGAGTGGCTAATACCACCAGACTGTAAATCTGGCGCCTTTACGGCTACGTAGGTTCGAATCCTACCCGGCCCACC
>DJHK01000050.1:0-2858 GCA_002433065.1 Chloroflexi bacterium UBA6622 | reverse complement strand
GTGCAGCGGCCTAGCATACTTCCCTGTCAAGGAAGAGATCGCCGGTTCGAATCCGGTCGGGACCGCCAAGGGCCAACGCCGACATGTGCGGCGGGCCCATAGCTCAGCGGTCAGAGCAGCCGGCTCATAACCGGTAGGTCCCTGGTTCGAATCCAGGTGGGCCCACCGGTTGGCTTGTTGATCATGGCGGAGTAGCTCAGTGGTAGAGCGGGGGACTCATAAGCCCTAGGTCGCAGGTTCGATCCCTGCCTCCGCTACCGGCCTTGCCGAGGTGGTGAAACTGGTAGACACGCAGTCCTCAGAAGGCTGTGAGCTTTCGCTCGTGCGGGTTCGAATCCCGCCCTCGGCACCATACAGCTGCTCGAATTCCTACAACCAAAGAAAGAGATTCGTGCTTTCGGTTACAACCTGTGAGGAGGCGCCAGCCGAGCATGACTTCTAGCTACCGCATCGACAAATTTCCGACAACGAAGCAGCCGGGCCGTCCTTAAGCACGGACAAGACGCTGTCGACCGCTAAACCCTTCGCGTTCAGTGCGCTGACCTCCGACCAGCGCCCGCCACACCCAGACACGGGTTGGGGTTCCACCGTCGTCACGTTCCACCTGCACTCGAATACCTCGACCCCATACCGCATCGATCCCATAAAGCTTTTCAATAGTAGCCTCGAGATCTATACGGAGCGTGCCAATATCCTCGTCTGAGGTCACATCAACTGCGTGACGATACCCGGGCCGGTCATACAGTCCCTGAACAATCGACTCGATGTTTCGCTTGGAACTCATGAGACTGGCCCCAACTCTCAAACTACATACGAACTACCTAAATGGTAGCAACAGTCAGCAAGCCTCCTCTGGGATTGAGTAGCATGCAGAGCGAATGCGGGCCATCCAGAGACCATCAATGATCGATGCTCCAACTCATCGAGTTCCAGTAGACGTTCTCAAAGCTTTTACCCACAAACTTCTCCAACACCACGGGCTCAGCGATGAACACGCCGACATCATGACGGCCAATCTGTTAGAAGCCGACATGCGAGGCGTTAAGTCCCATGGACACTTTCTTATGAGTCGCTACGCTGGGTGGCTCGACGACGGGTACATGAATCCCCGGCCAAACATCCGTGTTGTTCACGAAACCCCCTCGACAGTCCTCGTCGACGCTGACTGCGGACCGGGACATCTCGCGGGCGCGGTCACAATGCAAATCGTTATTGCCAAGGCCGGTGAATCAGGTTGCGCAACCGGCCTCACACGCCAAAGTCGCCATTACGGGGCAGCCGCCCATTACGCCCTCATGGCCACATCCCGTGACATGATCGGGTATTCCGCTACTAACGCGGGGCCTACGATGTTCGCCTTTGGTGGCCGCGAGCGTGTGATCGGCAACAACCCCATCGCATATGCAATTCCAACTGGACCCACACGCCCCCTGGTCCTTGACATGGCCATGTCAACAGCTGCCAACGGTCGCATTGCCATCATGCAACGGCTTGGCCAAGAACTTCCCCAAGGATGGGCTCTCGACAAAGTTGGTCAACCTACAACTAACCCGGCCGACTTTTTTGACGACGGTGCCGGAGCACCGATTGGCGGACCAAAGGGGATTGGATTAGCTCAAGTCGTCGATGTTGTAGCTGGTGTGTTATCTGGTTCAGGGTATGGGCCAAGCGTTGGAAGAGCTAATGGAGCATCCGGAACCATCGGACATACGTTTCAAGCAATTGACGTGGAATCCTTTATGCCCGTGGACCGGTTTTACGAACGAATAACCGACCAGATACAGCACTTTCATGAGTCATCTGTAGCCGATGGGGTTGACGAAATCGTGATTCCTGGCGAACTCGAGTGGCGAGCCTATGAAGAGTCCATCACGCTCGGCATTCCGCTCATTGAGCCCATCATCATGGACTTAAATGAAGTCGCCAAAAGAAAACGTATGGCAGACCGCCTCTAAGAACCCTGATCAAACGCGGAACAAAACTGGCCTTGCTTCGCGACCAAATCCTTACGCCGGTTGATAAGCCTCGACAAACTCAGTGACCTCCCGAGTAATGCGAGCCGGCGTCGACGCCCCTGACGTGATCCCAATCCGCATGCCAGGCTCGAACCACGAGGTTCGAACATCTGCAACGCTGTCCACAAGATGCGCAGGCGTTCCCTTGATCGTTTTCACCACTTCTACTAGCCGCTTGGAATTCGAACTCCGCTCACCACCAACGACTATCACAAGGTCACAAACATCTGCTGCCTCGACTGCGGCCTCCTGACGATCCTGAGTGGCCAGACAGATATCGTTATGAACCTCTGCCATAGGATATTTGGCAACGACCGAATCAATAATCGACTGCGTATCCCAAACGCTGAGAGTGGTCTGTGTTGTGATAGCAATACGACTGCTGGTTAACCCAAGTTCAGCCACATCTTCAACTCGCGTCACGAGATGCACGTGGCCCGGAGCCTCACCCATCGCACCTTCTGGCTCAGGATGTCCTTCCTTCCCAACATACACAATCTCGTAGCCTTTTCTCACCAGATCAATGATGAGATCGTGTGTCACATACACGTCAGAACAGGTCGCATCGATAAGTGTTAGACCTTTATCGATCGCACGCTGCTTGACAGCTGGAGCTACCCCATGGGCCGTAATGATCACCGTCCCATGATCAATCTCCTCTAGACCAGCGAGACGATCGTCAAAGTCAATGAGTTGCACGCCTTGTTGCGCAAGCTCTTCCACAACATGGGCGTTGTGGACCAGGTATCCGAGCATGTAGACCGGACCCTCATGAGTCGCTCCTGCTTCACGCGCCAGCCTTATTGCATCCACAACGCCATGACAAAAGCCTCGTGGGGTAAT
>DJHK01000006.1:624-8488 GCA_002433065.1 Chloroflexi bacterium UBA6622 | reverse complement strand
AGCAACGCTGTAGAGTTCGTAAACTCCATTCGTCTCCTGATCGGCAAGGTAGAGCACACGCGATCCGTCCGGGCTGAACTGAAGGCCGACGTCAGTAACCTCTCCACCTGAAGGCAGAGCCATGTTTAGCTTGATCGGTCCGCCACCGGCGGATTCAGTGACCAGCGTTACCAACAAGAAGGCAAGCAACAGCAAAGGCCATTGACGCAACAATCCCGCTGCCTCGCTGCCTTTGCTTGGGGTAAAGCCCACAGAACACCCGCCAACTGTACTGGCGCAATATCGCGATTGCTGTCCCGTAAAATACTGTATTGAATCTTTCTCCATGATTTGTCGTGGCGTACATCATACCAGAAGCAGCAGAGTAATTAATAGCATTTCAGGAATATAAATAGTTTTTGTGGGATCCGATATCCAGAATCTATTCCGCTTCCCCTCTGCCAGATTAGCGCCGGGTGAAATCTGCGGACACTTGGTTCGCCCGCACGGGAAACCCGTCTTCGGTAGGAACCTTGCCGACGGGATTCAGGTGGTAGGCGTTCTCGCCACGGGCAGGATAGCTCTCGAAATGCGGCCAGACGGAAAGATCGCAACGCACGTCAGCCGCCGAGTACCGCATAGTTAGCCCGGCACGCATGCAGTTGGTTGTCGTGTTGGCGGGTGAACCATGAATGATGGCGTCATCGTGAAGGGAGATCTGGCCTGCCTTGAGATTTAAACTGACGACCTGCTCGGAATCGATGGCAGACTCGACGACTTCCTGCCCCAACATGTACTGCTCACCGTTGACCGGGACGTGTGCGATCTCACCCACGCGGTGGCTGCCACGCACGACCTGCATGGCACCGTTGTCCTCGTCGGTGTCGTAGATGGCGAGCCAGGCAGTGACCGCTTTGTGAGGGGACAGCGGCCAGTACTGGGCGTCCTGGTGCCACGGGACCTCGGTGTGATCACCGGGATATTTGCAGAAGAAACTGGCAGCCCAGTGGAAGAAATCAGATCCGAGAAGGTCTTCCACGTAGTCCAAGATCGCTGGGGTGTGGCACAAGTCGTAGACCCATTTGTTGGCCTTGTGCCACTGATTGATGCGACTGATATTTACCCCGTCAGGAAGAAGGTCACATAATTCTTTGAAACGTTGCTGTAAATGTGTGACGCTGTCAGCGTCGAACAGTGGCACGTTCGCGAGGTAGCCCGCTTGGGAAAACTGCTTACGCTGTTCGGTAGCCAGGCGTTGAACATCCGGACTGAGAGTTAGTTGGGACATGGCTGGTTTTCAGTGTAATTGCCTCCAGTCTATAAGCAAACTAAAAACAAACTTGCTGCTCCTTAGCCACATACCTGGCAATCAACGGTCAATAATACGATCCATCTCTACATGCTCCACGGTGATTTTTAACTCTCATTCTTCTGGGTTTCTATGGTCTTGTTTTGCTAGCAGAAGATCGTCTCGATGGTTCTGGCACTGGGCATTGACTTCTATCGCTATCAAGTAACCTTTAAGTTGGTTAAAGAGTGAGCAGATCCGGTAAAGAATCTACCTGGGTAAATACAGGGCCCAGCAGTCCCCTGTCAATGCTTTAATTGTGGATCGACGACGCCATCACTCTTAGAATAACTATGTGATGTCTGCTTGTGTGAGGGGAAGGCTGCTGATCCGCAGTTTACCCCGCAGCTCAACGCGTATCAGGACCTGCTACGTGACTGGGGGCAATTGGTCGATGATCCTTGGCTCCGGTTGGGGATGGGTGGCAAGTACTATAATGTGCAGGACCATCCCGAAGGTGAAATACAGATGCACGGTCTGGACGAAAGGGACACGGGACCAAAGGTACAAGCCATCCGGTTGGCGGCGGTTACCATGGCCGGTCCTTTTCACATGTGTGCCCAGCATCAGCGAGGTTAGTATAGGGGAGGGTGGTTTCCGCCTCGTGGATTCTGATACCAACCGACCGCTCATGGATCACAATGGATGTACTGGCTCGCATGGACAGCACCAATCTCCTCTGGTATGCAGACCATGCAGTCAAGTATGGTCGTCATCTAGGGACATTTAGAATCAATGATCTGGTCAATTAGCTCCATCTGCCGTAAAGCGCCGGCAATCTACAGCGCCAGTTAGGATTTTGCTCTATCTTGAAACATGAGATTCCCGATAATTCCAACCGCTCACCAAGTCCGTTTTCACCCTTTGCATTTGCCGTTATTGCCGATCCGCACCTTGAGACTCCGGATCAACGCGGTGTTGAGAAGATGCGTCAGGTGATCGACAAGATCAACCAACAGGCTGACATTGCGTTTGTGCTTGTCCTCGGCGATCTGATCTGGCACCAGCCGCTCAGTGAACTCAAGGCGTTGCTTGCTAATCTTCAGGTCCCATCTCACCTCGTGCTGGGCAACCATGACGCCCCGATGATTGCCGACTACGGGCACGAATTTGGGTCTGTGTACTACACGTTTGAGTATGCGGGATGTCTCTTTGTGGGCCTTTGGAATGCGGTGCCCGCCCTGTCTGAACCACGAAGCCATGAAGGGGATCTGGACGATGCCCAGATTACATGGATGGAGCGTACCCTCCGGAATGCAACCCGTCGTCAACCATCCTACCGGCACACCTTTCTCTTTATGCACGTTCCCCCGAACCACGACGGCGTCGAGGACAGATCCCTGCGTATGCGATCACCGACAACCGAGCTCCTCTATCGCTGGTGTAAGCAGTTCTCAGTAACGGCTTGCTTCTTCGGGCACATTCATAGGGAGGAATCTTTTAGTCTGGCCGACACCCAATTCATCACCACCGCTTCCTTGAATTGGAACTTTCCCGACGCAGGTACTTCCAACGAGGATCAGGATTTTGGTGGATACAGGACTGTTCGCGTTCATGAGCGGTCGATCACGCATGAGTTCAAGTTGACCCATGAGTTCGGTCGCGATTGTTGAACAAGTGTTCACTGACCAGGACTGCGGGGAGTTGTATATCGTTAGCGTTGACAATGGCGGTCAATACACCGCTGCCTGCACGCTATCGGAGATGATTGGCTTCGATACCGACGTGAGAAATTAGGTCGGCCGGATTTCATGTGATAATGATTGGGATGGTCTTGGGGCATATTAAGACCTATCATAATATGCCTTCCTCAAAAATTTGACTCACGAAAGAAGTGAGTATTTCGGGTGGACAGCCTGGGTTTGAGTTGATTACGCCAAGTTTCTACATCCTGCAATCTGAGCGGATCAAAGACCATCGAGAGGACCTCCTCCCAGGGAAATGTTCCCCACGTGGCTCACAAGATTTTTAAATACAACAATCACCCGTGACTAATGAACCATCTCTACACGTTTTCGCACAAAATCACCACTGCTATTTACAATCAATATGTGTTTTACTTTTATGGCTCAACCAAAATGAATTCATTGATCATCATGGTGGCCAACATGCGACAATGTTGAACTTTTTCTATTGACGAACCCATCCCGCCGTGTTGAGCATACGGCGGCATACTTGTCCGCATTATGAATCCAGCCTCCCATCAATCTGACCCCTCGTGTCCACCGACAGGTCCTCCCGGTTTCTTGGCCCGCCTCCGTGTGGCCGCGTCACTATTGGCTAGATTGCGTAAACCTGACCTACAGGCCGGTGGTGCCTACCGGCAGGTCCGTTTTGGGAAATTTCATCTCTTCGGTCGATGGTGGCGATTCCTCGCCTGGGTACTGCATGAAACGTTCGTGGCGATTCCCAACGGTACACGCGGCTTGACTATCAACCGGCGGGTCTCGAACTGCCCGATGTGGCTGATCGATCCGAATCCCCTGGCTGATCATCCATGGTGTCGCGATCCTGCTGCTGTTCTTCCCGCATCGACTGACACGGTGGTCATCGGTGCCGGATTCACCGGTGGGGCGGCAGCCTACCACTGGGCTCGGCGGGCCCCTGCAAATCGAAAAATGGTTGTGGTTGATCTGGGTGATCCGGCTTCGGGTTCTTCGGGACGTAACGAAGGTCTTGTGGTCATGGGGCGTTACTTCTCGATGGTGAAACAGTGCATGCTCAATACGTTGCCCGAGTTACGCCCGGATCTGGATGCTGGAGGGCGGAAGCGGCTGGCCCACCAGTTTGCCGATGTCTACGCTCGTGCGGCCTACCGCAATGCCGCGTTGATCGAGCAGACCATTCAAAGGGAGGGTTTCGACTGCAACTACGTCAGGGATGGGTGGGTGCAGGCCCGTACCGCCGAGGAACAGGCAGCCTTGGACGATTCCGTACGCGAAGCGCAGGAGACTGGATTCGACGATTGGACGAAGATCTCTGCCGAGGAGGCGGCGCGGCGTAGCGGGATGCGTTTGGATCATCCCGCCGGTTTCTCTCGCCAGGCAGCATCATGGCATCCGGCCAAGTGGGTCTGGTCATTGTTCGATCGCGCGTTGGCCGCGCAGACCGTGGCGCTGTTCACCCGCACACGCGTCACGTCCGTCACCAACGACGAAGGACGCTACCGTGTCGAAACGTCGCGTGGGGTGATTCATGCCCGCCATGTCATCTATGCCACGGAGGCATACACTCCGGCCTTGGAAAAAATGTTCCACGACGCAATCCTACCGATGCAGGAACAAGCCGCCTGCGGCGATGGGGGGCCTAAGACCATGAAGCCCTGTATCGGCATCAGCGGCACATGGCACTTCGCAGGACGTTACGGCCGTCGGGTGCTTTTTGGGTCAGGTGGATCACGTCTTGCTGATTGTGAAGCGGGGCGAAACCGTCCTTCCCGATTCCTTTCACGTTTCGTCGTATCGCAAATACACCGCACTTATGGAGACCACCGCCTGCACATGACCAACGAGTGGAGCGGGACCGTCGGGTACACGCCTGATCAGTACCCGATTGTTGGGTCGCTTGATAGACGCGGCCGCTACATTGTCGCCGGAATGTGCGGATCGGGCAGCGGCGTCTCCTTCAACGGTGGCCGCTGCATCGTTAACCGCATCCTGGGTCTCGACGATGAACCCGACGATTATCCCGCCGCTTATTTTGCTCCCAGTCGGTTGCTGAATACGGCCCACCACCCTTGGCCTGCATTCGAAGCATGATGCCGTTGGCCAACACATAAACGCACTAGCCACGATGTCCAAGAAATAACGACACGCCTCCTCACGCTGACCGAAGAAGATACGTAATTGATCCTGCGTTAGGATCGCCGCCTTCGCCCAACCATCAACACGTCTCATTACAATGAATCAAAAAATGTGAGGTCGGCGCCGAAGTCATCCATAGCGATGACACGGTCACCTTCCAACTGCACACGTATGAGCCCCGCCGGGTTTTTCAAGGTGATTTCCTGCCGCGCCAATGGGAATTCAACGGTAATTGGACGGTTTACGGGTGGCGCGGCGAGCAGACCGTAGTTATTCGATTCCTCCAATCGTCCTGCGATCCCATCAAGCTTGATCGACGCGAGATTCACCCACGGTGGCACCCGCAGGAATAATGCACCTGGACGTTTTAGAGTAATACGCAAAGCCGAATGCGTGTAAGGAGACTGTACACCAATCGCTGATGTTTCGTGGTCGAAAAACAGGTTCACCCAATGCCCGGTCCGGTTAAAACGAGTCACATGTCGCAACACCTCGCATAACGCTCCGACCGCGCCTCCCACGATATCCGCATTAAACTTCACATTAGAAAGATTCACAGGTTGATGCCCATACGGTGCCGGAAAACCAAACGAGCCTTGAATACGGCTCGCTACGTCACGTTCGCCATCATCGTTCCCTGGTTTAGATGTATTGGCAATGAAGGAAACATCCCGCAATTGCGACGGCAGCAAATGGCCTCGCAGGATCCGTTCAGCGTCGTGGTAATAACCAGGGTATCCGCAGCTCCCCAGTTTCCAGAATATCTGCTGAATTGTTGGCCTCGCCGCGTCCGTATTTCTCGGATGGTCGCCGCGATTCAATGGACCAACCAAACGCATCACGGATCTCCCAAAGGCTATTGTCATAAAACGCCTTGACCCGATCGCGTAGGGTCAAATCACCGGTTAGATCGCCCAATTGGGCCAACGACGAGAGGACACTCGTGGTCGAATGACAGTGGACACCATGTGCGTCTTCATAGGAACCGTCCTGTGAAAAATACTCGGTGACAGCCTTGTCCTTCAGTGCGATGGCAAGATCCAGCGCCGGGCCATACTCGGTCGCCTGGTAGTACTTCACCAGCGATCCGATCGAACGCCCTGGTCCATTAAGGAAGTTGTGAGGTTTTTGGACAACAATCTGATGATCGGACTCGAGTCGCTGGTAGTCCCATCCACTGGAGGCTTGCCAATACTTAAAGATGGCGTCAATCCCGGACTCGGCAAGTTCCCTCGCCTGCTGTGAATCGCGATACCGTACGAGCGCATAGAGTGCGTGAAAACCTTCACGTATATTGTGAGGCATGAAATTTACCGGGCGGCCGCCAATTTCATTGCGATTTAATGGAAGTGGCAGAGTGCCTTCGTAGGCCAAGAATGCTGCGCGAGTAATTTTATCTTCAGCTTCTTTGTCGAGGTTGATGCCCAGGATATCCTCCGCTGTAAGTAGGGCATTAAGGAAACGACCCGGCACGTGTGCCTCCGAGCTGTATGGACAGAAACTCATCTTCGGATTGGGACGGGCGACGACATCGAAAAACGGGACGCCATTGTCGTCGGCATTGAGCACCTGGCACATCGCCCGGCATCCCAGTCGAATCGCATCAACGATATCCGTTGTATTAACGTCGCTCAGTGTGGTCATTGGGGCAAGTCCAAAAAAGATGTGGGGTCAAGTACCAACTGAAGATGACTGCAACCACTTCAAAGCCATCGCGAATCACTCCTGTAAAATAGAGGTAGAAGGTAGAGTATCCGACTCAACGATCGAATCGGCGTACGGGTGGAACTTCAACATTGAATGTAGCGACTGTCCCGGTATCTGGACTGGCTCGGATCTCTCACCGGTGTAAACGATACACCGCTCCGCCCTTGTGTCCCAGATCTTCATAACGCCTCCATCCCTGAGTATGACGTATCTCTTCGTGTTGGGTTGTTCTGCCATCGTTCTTCTTTACCTGATATGTTTGACCTTCAACAACTCTTGGTTTGCATTGCCAGCAGCGGCGCAACAAGTTCTTCTGGCGATCATTGATGCCGTTGGTGGCCATTCGGATGACGCCGCCAGATAGCCCGGGAATATTTTGCCACAAAAGTCTGTGAGTCTTATCAATAGTCGCCGGCGAGCAGTTGTACCCCCATGGTCCCTCAGGTTTCCCCGCATCACTCGAAAATCGACCTCACTGTGCTGTCATCAAGGACCTTCATGGAAGCTGGCTTGGTGGATGCCTATGCTTGTTTCGCCTCCAAATCTGCCCATCGCTCGTAGAGCGTTCTGACACGCTCCTGCACCAGGGAAAGTGCCGCATAAGCCTCGGCAGCCCGCACGTGATCAGCCATCAACGATGGATCGTTCACGTCGGCCTCTCGCTGTTCGACCTCAGATTCCGCCTTGAGGATCGCATCTTCCATCCCGTCGAATTCGCGTTGTTCTTTGTAAGTTAGCTGCTGTTTCGCTGACTTTGGTTTCGTCCGTTTCCTCCTGCTCGGGGTCGCCGTCGACGGGTGGGGGGCAGATTTTTTGATGGCCCGGTGCTTGTGCCACTGTGCGTAGGTCATGAACGACTTCGCTGCCCCGGTGCCGTCCAGGGCAACGTATTCCGTAGCGATCCTCTCCAACATAAAGCGATCATGGGTCACCAGTACCATCGCTCCTGGAAACTCCAGCAACGCCTGTTCGAGCACTTCGAGCGATGGAATGTCCAGATCATTCGTCGGTTCATCGAGCAGCAGGA
>DJHK01000006.1:0-307 GCA_002433065.1 Chloroflexi bacterium UBA6622 | reverse complement strand
CGGTTCATCGAGCAGCAGGACATCCGCCGGATCGAGCATCAGTTTTGCAATCAGAACCCGCGCCTGTTCACCGCCCGAGAGCTGGTTCAGGGTCATCGCAAGCTGATCCGCTTCGAACAGGAATCGCCTTGCCCATCCGGCAACGTGCACCAGCTTACCCCGGTACTCCACCATGTCCCCCGTGGGACATAGTGCCTGCTGCAGCGTTTCGGTTGCTTCCAGCGTACCGCGATGCTGGCTGAACGTGACCACGCGAAGGTTGGCGGCGCGTTTGAGGTTGCCGGTATCCGGCTCCAAGACACCCGCC
>DJHK01000016.1 GCA_002433065.1 Chloroflexi bacterium UBA6622 | reverse complement strand
TTTGGCAGCGGCCTTTGGTTTGGCTGGGCTTGGTTCTTCAAGCTCGGTTCTCGGGCCGATGGAATCAATACGAATTCTGGTGAGTTCTTGTCGATGCCCACGTCTTGTCCGATTCCGCTTTTTTGCGTGGTAGGTAACGACATTGAGCTTTTTGCCCCGGGTATGTCCAAGAACCGTACTTTCAACGAATACGTCATCCAGAATTGGATCTCCGATCCTGACGCCATCGTCGGTATTCACCATGAGCACATCATGGAGGGTTAATGGACCGGGTTCGGCATCGTTCATACGCTCCACTTCAATGACGTCACCGGGTTTGACCCGATACTGTTTACCGCCGGACGACAAAATCGCGAAAGCCATGACAATTCCGTTAGTGAGTGCTTCAGATGTTGGTACAGGGCGAACTTGAGCTAGATCTCGAATCGCCTATCGCTAATCGTACCAACGCTGGCTCGGGAAGGCTACGACACTAAGTGCTCTGAGTGTGGAAGTTGGACGGTTGACACGGTGATGTCGAACGTCCAATCTCTGGGTGGCCTTAATGAACCCGGATGGATAATGGAATATCGAACACTTGGCGAACACGGCCCTAAGGTGTCGGCGCTTGGGTTTGGGTGCTGGCCTATGGGTGGACACCGCTATGGTTCGACGGATGATGGTGAGGAAATCAGTGCAGTTCAACGTGCGTTGGATGCGGGGGTCACGCTTTTTGATACAGCTGCGGGATATGGAACCGGACACTCCGAGGAAGTTCTGGGTCGTGCTTTAAAGGGCAAATGGAACGATGTCGTCGTTGTTACCAAGACGGGCATTGTCTGGGCGGAGGATCGTGGAATCTTTGTTCGGGATTCTCGTCCTGCTGCAATACGTGGTCAGTGTGAGGAAAGTCTTCGGGCGCTAGGAACGGATAGGATTGATGTCTACCTGATTCATTGGCCGGATCCTGACACGCCGATTGATGAAACGATGCGTGAGATGGAGAAGCTTCGGGATGAGGGGAAGATCGGCTACGTCGGAGTGTCAAACTTTTCGACGGGCCAGATGGATCAAGCCCGTGAAGTGCTACCAATTGTTGCAAACCAGGTTGGCTACCACATGCTTGATCGTCGCCACGCCGAGGAGATTATTCCTTACTGTGCGGATCACGGCATCGGGGTCATGGCCTATGGGTCGCTGGCCCATGGGGTGCTGACTGGAACCTTTGATGTTGATCCGAATTTTGCAGACGACGACTGGCGAAAGCCCGGGTATGCCTTTGGGCTCCCGCTATTTCATCCAGATTTTCTGGCGGACACGCTTGAAGCAGTGGATGAAGTTACGTTGGCCGCCAGTACGGTTGATCTGACAACAGCTCAGTTGGCGCTCCGCTGGGTGTTAAACGAACCAGCCGTTTCGACGGCTTTGGTTGGATTCAGGAATTCAGGTGAAGTGGATCCAGCGGTATTAGCACTGGAAGCTTCGATTCCATCTGTAGTGATGGATGGGGCGAACGCAGCGACGCTCGATGCGTATCGACGATTGCACGCGGCAGAACAGCCACAAGATTCGATTGGACCAGGGCGACGGGCAAACTAGTTTGTTACGACAACGGCACCGAGCAAATTGGCATTGGTGTTGCGCAGGATTTCACTGGCCCGCACCGAGTCTTCACGATTTGATTTTCCATGGGCGACCACCAGCAGGGTTCCATCAGCTATCGATGTGAGCGCGCGCGTATCAGCGACACTGAGCACGGGCGGAGCGGCCAATATCAAGACGTCATATTGAGAGGCTTGGTTTTGGAGATCTGTGAGCGAAGCTTGCGAAGACAGAAGCGTTGAGTCATTGACCTGCACAGCTTGGCTTGTGACAACGGAAAGCGATTCAGACACCACATGAGCTGCTGAACCGGTCAAATCTTGATGCTGATCGGATTGGTGTGCGCCATCGGTGTCTCCATCTACAAGCAAAACTCGACAACCGGTCTGAGAAATGGCTGCTGCTAGATAAGCAGCGACATGACGTCGTGGTTCGGCTTGGTTTGGGCTCGTTACCGCAACAAGGGCGTGTTGGTGATCTCTCAGAGCTATGAGTGTGTTGGCTCGTAACTCGGAAAAGGCCTGCGGTACGGTCTCGTTGTCTGGAAGGTCACTGGCGATTCTTGGTTCAGGCACGAGACGTTCTCGATAGGGGTGAGATTATCCAAATCGATGCAGCGCCCAGGATCCCTCCAAGGATCCCAGCCATTGGAAGGGCGACTATAGCGTGTGGCCAGACAGGAGAGGTTGGGATATGCGCGGGATCAATGACTCCGATTTCAAGACCTCGTTGCGAGCCAGAGGTTCGTTCCGGTGTTGCGATTTCGGTTACCAGGAGTGCTGCGAGTGCATTTACCGTGCCAGCAGCGCGTGTCGCGTCGGAATCTTCTGCTTGAATGGTCACAAGTAAGCGTTCGGAATCGCCATTTGTACGAACATTCCGGACGACCCCAGCGAGCGAGAGACCGGCTCGTTGTTCGGTAGTGAGTCGAGCTGCATATGCTTCAGAATCCACCCATGCAGCATAGTTGTTTACTAGTCGAGCTGCTGCTTCTGCGGCTCCAAGGTCAGCCACACGAGGTCTGATGGAGACGTTAGTTTGTGCTCGGTAAATTGGTGTCGCGGCCAGCACGACAATCAGGGCGACACTAACCGCTAGCGTGGCCGACAAAAGGCTGCCAAAGACATAAAGTCGCAGCGAAGGCTGTGCACGTCTGGTGACGGCGGTCATTGGACGGTTCCAATGATTGGGGTGTCAAGCAGATCTGGAACATCATCTGAAAATAAGCGGTTACCTCGCCAGTCGAAAACAAGCACGACCATCATGGATGTAAGCAGTCCGACCAAAGCCTTAAGAAAGATATCCAAAAAACGTGTGGCGAACGTGGGTTGAAGCGCTGAATCGGTTTTATCGATTACTCGAAGAGTTCCTAGCTCTTTTAGACTTGGGTAGAGCCTTGTTTGGTCATCGACGAGCAGTCGAACAGTGGTATCAATGATGGCTTGAGCATGCAGGGGGTTTTGCCAGGTCAGTTCAAGGCGAAGCCCTCGAGCAAATGGGAACACCTCAATAGTTTCTATCAGGGTTTCAAGGTCAATCACGATATTTTCTTTGCCAAGTTCTTCAATAACTTCCCGGTGCAGGTTCCGGCCACGAGCTAGACGGACCAAATCTTGAATGACGACCGACGATGCTTGGGCCCGACTGTTTTCTATTCCAAACTGTCTGTCTTCGCTGTCTGGCGGCAGTTCTAAAACTAGGAGGAGTTCCGCTTCTGCCCGGTGTGGGACGGGTCCTACTGCTTGCCAGACAAGGCTTGCGGCGATAGTTGCGATAGTGACTACCGCTACAAACCACCACCAGCGACCTAGGATTTTTCCGACACGTGCCGCTGCCATTAGGCCATTGTCCGTGCTCTATCACGATGTGCTTCGATTGATTTGGAGACTGCCATTCCAAAGGCGTGGCGAAAATTTTCAATGCTGAACCGTTGGGCATTCGCCAGCAGCCGTTCAGATGAAAACTTTGCTGATTGCATACGTGTTAGTGCGGTGCCCATGGAGGCTACTGTTTGCTCGCTGAACAAAATACCTGTTTCTCCTTCAATCACCGTATCCAATGCGCCACCGGCAGCAAAGGCAACGACTGGTCGACCTGCAGCCTGAGCTTCTACCGGTGTAATCCCGAAATCTTCTTCTCCTGGGAACAGCAAGGCACGACAACGCGACATTTCGTCACTAACTTCGTGGTCGGGAAGCCTACCAACAAACGTGACCGTGGGTCCTGCTAAAGACCGAAGATTTTTCTCAGCTCTGCCTGTTCCAATAATTTTTAGGGGAAGTCCGAGTTCGGTGCACGTTTGTACCGCAAGGTCAATACGTTTATATGGAACGAGACGTGAGACGATCAAAAAGTGTTCGTCAACATGGCTTGTTGGTGCAAAGCGATCAGTATCGACCGGCGGATGGACAACCATTGAAGATCGACCGTAGAACTTTTGTATTCGTTCAGCGACTGCATTTGATATCGCAACGAATTGAGATACTTGCTGAGCTGCTCTGTAGTCCCAACGGCGAGCCAATTTCAACAATGATGGAAGAACAACGCGAGCAGCTGCTGGGGCTTGCTCGCCAGCTAAGTAGTTCTCGGGATTCCACAAGAACCTGGTGGGAGTTAGGCAATAGCAAATGTGGAGAGCCCCTTTAGGGATGCGGACGCCTTTGCAGAATGCGCTGCAGTTACTTACCACGACGTTACCGGTTTTGATTTTGGTTGTCCCGAACGCGAAAGGGTATAGAGGCATCAAGGCCTGATGGTTTTTCCTCCAAAGAGGAAGGCGTTGCATCCATGTGGTTCGGATGTCCAACTGGCCGAAGGCCGAATCAACGAGTGTTGGGTCGTAAAAAGAGGTGTATATCGGAGAATCGGGGTACATCCGGCGAAGCTCAAGGAGCACGTTTTCTGCACCGCCTTGCTGGTTTAACCAATCGTGAACAAGCGCGACGTCAAGTTTGTTGTGGGGAATTTCGTCCATTAATAGGCACCCCTACCGCTTAGGACCGTCGGAATCGTCTGGAGCAGTATTCGAAGATCCAGGCCAAGCGACCAATTGGTCACGTAGTAGGCATCAAGCATCACCATTTCCTCGAAACGCAGGTCGCTCCGGCCGCTCACCTGCCAGAGCCCTGTTAGTCCGGGTAATACTTGTAGGCGATGTTGGGCCAAGGTGTCGTACTGAGCAACCTCGGCAGGTACTTGGGCGCGAGGACCTACGAGGCTCATGTCGCCTCGTAAAACATTGATTAGCTGTGGGAGCTCATCAAGGCTGAATCTGCGGAGTAATCGCCCAACCCGGGTGCGTCGAAAGTCCTCAGGCGACTTAAACAAGAGAGGGTGCTCCGCGCTGTCGAATAGTTCCTGCTTGCGATGCTCTGCGTCTTGAATCATTGATCGGAATTTGAACAGGCCAAATGATCTTCCGCCGAGTCCGATCCGCGTTTGTTGGAAGAAGATGGATCCTTTGGAGTCCAATCTAATGGCAAGGGCGATACAAGCCCAAAATGGGACGCTCACTGCAAGAGCTAGGAGGCTAATCAGAATGTCGAGGGATCGCTTCTGAATACGGCGAAATCCGGAAATTTCAATTTCCCGTAGCGTGACGAGTGGGATTCCGGCGATAGGGTGAATATCCATTCTTCCGAACTGGGTTTCCAGAAGATCGGGTACGACACGAAACTCAACGCCTTGACTCTTGCAGCGGTTGATAATGGGTTCGAGGCTATGTTGTGTGCTAGATGGCAGCGCCACGTATACCTCATCGACTTGTTTCGAGCTGATGACGGTTTCGAGATCAGTGAGTTGACCTAGCTTTTGGAATCGACCGAAGGAGGCTTCGTGGGGATTGACCTCTGGCTCAAGGTAGCCCAAAACGCGATTGCCGAGGCTTGGGCTTGCCGCAAGTTGTTGCATTAGGAACTTTGCGACGACTCCATCACCAACGATCAGTATGCGCTGGTTGTCGTAGCCGGCTCGGCGAAGAAGGCCAAGCCCAACCCGCCGACTGACAATCCAAAGGGTAGCTAGTGCTATTGCATAGCCGCCAAGATATAGAAACATTAATCGAGAGAAAAAGACCGGACGAAATACGAAGAACACGACAATGATGGCTGCAGTCCCAATTAATACCCCGAGGGAAATTCGTCCGGTGTCTTCTAGAGGCGACGTGCCGCGGTTCGGTTGATATCGGCCGAGTCCAACAAAGCTGATCATCGTGACCGGGATGAAGAGGGCTCCTACCACCCAGTACGCATCCAGCGGGGTGAATTGAAACTCACTGAGGCTTGGACCGAGCTGCCACGAATAACGTGTTGTATACGCCAGAAGGAAAGCGGTGAAGAGTAGGAGGGCATCGCCAATTGCCAGGATTTTCGGTGATGCCAAGAACTGCCAAGCCGTGTGGTGGCTCCGTTGTGGTGCTGGAGTCGGACTAGGGTTTGTATTCAACGTGGTTCCAGTATGTCTTGGTATATGTTGAGGCATTTCTTGGCAGTTATTGACCAGTTAAATCGTTCGGCTTGCACGAGTCCTTGACGGCGCATAGCTTCCTTCCGCTGGGGCGATGTAAGCACGCTAGCCATGGCGGCGGCCAGCTGTGCTGTATCACGTGGTTCAGTCATCAATCCAGCATTCCCGATAACTTCGGGCAAGGATGATAGATTTGATGTGATGACTGGCGTCCCGCTGGCCATAGCCTCCAACACCGGGAAGCCAAACCCCTCGAAGCTTGATGGGTAGACGACAAGGTCGGCGGAGTTGTACCAGAACGGCAGGTCTCCTTCATTTACATAACCAATTTGTCGTATCCGGTCTCGAACAGGGCTTTGAGCGATTGCTGAGTCGATTGCTCCCATGCCCCATCCTCGGCCGCCGGCTAAAACAAGATCTCCATCGAATATACGATCACGAATAATAGATCCGAACGCATGCACGAGGACATCTACGTTTTTCCGAGGCTCTAGGGTTCCAACAAAAAGTATGAACGGTCGGTGTTGACCCACGTTATGACGAAACGCGTGATTTTCATTGCACGATCTGGGGTGGAAGACTGGTTCAGTTCCTGGGTACAGCACGTGTACTTTTCGTGGATCGGCACCCAGTAGCTTGATCACGTCATTACGGGTTGCAATGGAGTCAGCCAGCACAGCTGCAGCCCTACGTACCGAAAGCCAAGTGGCGGCAGTGAGGTACCAGCGACGAAGTGGGGGATGAGCAGCGGTGATCTGCATGAATGACAGGTCATGAATTGTTACTACGTGTTTCGCAGGAGAGGCTACGGGAACAACGTTCAACATTGAGTGCACGAGATCTAGTTTAGAGATGGCAATATGCCAGGGGGCGACGAAGTGTTCCCACAGGATTCGTATGCCTGTACGGGATGTGGGAGCTCGAGTTCTTCGGAGTTGTACAGGGCGTGCTGGCGTAAATGGAAGTTCCGAAACCTGATCATTCACGAAGACTGTAAAGTCGAGTGACGGGGAAGCTGAAATGATGTTTTCTACGAGGTTTCTCGTGTATCGGCTCGGTCCAGCGTTTCGATATGACGCGTCAGTCCGAAGCACCAATGCGTTTAGGCCGATTGTTGCCATCCGACCTCCGACTGTAGAGGAGCATGTCGACATTGCGTCGAGTATAAGGGTGCTGAATCAGCAGTTTGTAGCACGGAAACAAAAACGGACGCAGGTGCCGATATCGACACCTGCGTCCGCAGCATTCCTGGAACAGGGTTCTAGCGAATGACTTCCTGTGTGGACCTATCGAAGAGCTGCATGTTGCTCATATCGATTACAAGATCAAATGCATTGCCAATCGCTGCCGTTGTACGAGGATCAACACGTGCGATGAATGACTCGTCGCCGGCCAACATGTAGAGATAGACCTCGCTACCCAAGGGCTCGGTAACATCCACATTCGCGGTCATAACCGCGTCCCTAGATACTTGGTCCGGCGTGAATGCAGGATCGAAAACGTCCTCGGGACGAATACCAAACACGACGTCTTGGCCGACGTAGTTCACGTAGGGAGCTCGCTTGTCAGGCGGGACGGGAAGTTTGAATGTATCGGTCTCGACATACATGTCATCAGCCGATCCGGTCAATCGTGCGTCGAAGAAATTCATTGCCGGGCTGCCAATGAAGCCAGCAACGAACATGTTGCTGGGTTCTCCATACACTTCCTGTGGAGGGCCAATCTGCTGTAGCACGCCGTCACGAAGTACTGCGATACGGCTACCCATGGTCATGGCTTCCATCTGATCATGGGTGACATAGATCACGGTGGCTTGCAACCGCTCATGCAATCTTATGAGCTCTGCACGCGTTTGCACGCGAAGCTTTGCGTCTAGGTTTGACAGGGGCTCGTCCATAAGAAACACAGCAGGATCGCGCACCACAGCTCGACCGAGAGCAACACGCTGACGTTGCCCACCAGACAGGGCCTTCGGCTTTCGGTCTAGCAATTCGGCAATGTTGAGCATCTCTGCAGCTTCTTGGACCCTGCGTTCAATTTCTTTTCGTGCTGTACCGCGAAGGCGCAGTCCAAAGGAAAGGTTGTCGTAGACACTCATGTGTGGATACAGCGCGTAGCTCTGAAACACCATGGCGATATCCCGGTCTTTTGGTGGGACATCGTTGACTAGGTTTTCACCGATATAAATGTTGCCGTCACTAAGCTCTTCGAGCCCAGCAATAAGTCGTAATGTCGTCGACTTTCCACACCCGGAAGGTCCGACCATTACGAGAAACTCCCGATCCTGAACCTCGATTGAGAGATCCTGGACCGCAGTCACTTCGCCAAATCGCTTAGTCACGCGATCAAGGGTGACACTTGCCATATATAACTCCCCTTTGTTTCTCTTTTTGAGTGCAGCTCACATTTGCCACAACTCTCTGACCACCGGCTACGTGCCGGGGTCCGGCGGGAACAGAACTGTTCGGCGAAAGCCGTTTCTCCCCGAAGAGCCAGCACGGTCATCCTGACCGTGCTGAACCGTATTCCTTCTACAGGCGTTACTCCCCATGTAGACGGCATACAGATGAGTGGACCGTAACAACCTGTTTGACTTGCGGTCAACCAGTGAGACGCTCGATTTTTGAACCAGGGCCCTTAGCGTCTGATGGTTGGAGGCCTAACTGAGACCATCGTGACCAATCATGTCTCATAGCGTCGTGAGTGATGTACCGTCACAGATGCGAGGACTGAGCGTTTGTGAATGGAAGAAGGAAGGCCTTCAGGTTGCTTGGAGCTAACAATGGAATCTTGCGGGTGAACCGACGTGTTTTGTGTGCTGCTATTTTTAGCATGGTCGCCTGGTTCCTTGTGGCCGGGTTGGTGATTGCCGAATCGTCGACGCCAAGCACTTCTTCGACATGTGTCGATGATTTTGCGATGCCTGACGGTCATTTTTTTGGCCAGACGGGCAGTGATGGCTCCGGTTTTTTGGTTCATGATGATGACGAGGCCTCATTTTGGACGGCTTTTATCGACTATGGCGGTATACCCGTCTTGGGATATCCGATATCGCATCGCTTTGATTTGTTCGGGTTCCGGGTGCAGGCCTTTCAGAAGGCGGTATTGCAGTGGGACCCCGTTCATTCCAAGGCAAATGTTGCCAATATCTTGGACAATCTTGAGGCTTCCGGTGCTGATCCATGGCTTCAGGTTTATCGACAGGTTCCGCCCCACAAAAATCTTGCAGCAGATCATGGCGTTTCTTTTGACATCATCATCAACAATCACCTTGCGCTGCTTGAGGTTAATCAGAACATCCGTCGTACGTTTTTAGCGCAGCCAAATTGGCTTACTAGATACGGTTTACCAATTGCCTATCATGACTTTGGAGCTGTAAGGGTTATGCGTACGCAGCGGACTGTATTGCAAGAATGGACGGTAGATGTCCCGTGGGCACGCGCTGGTGAGGTGGTGTTTGCGAACAGCGGTGATCTGGCTCGGGAGGCCGGGCTTTTCCCGGGTGAGGCGGTAAAGCCCGCGTTACCTGAGAGAGCGCGGGTTGTCGATGCGGCCATCTCGCTTTCGACGGATGTCTTGAAACAGGGATCTACATCGTTCGTGACACTTTCAACAGGACGGCCTGATGTGAGCATAAGCCTCAATGGGCGTTCGTTACCTTTGATTTGTGTGAACGGCACATGGACTACTATCGCAGGGATTCCAGCTGATGGCTCTGGTGACTATGTTTTTCATGTGACGGTTGGAGATGTGATGCGTGAGCATCGCTTCAATGTGGTTGCTGAAGAACGTCAGGCTGTGATTCTTCAACTTGATCCGGCACTCGGTCATTTGCTTGAGCCCACACAGGCCAGCCAAGAAAGAGCCTTTATCCAGGCTCTCGTGGATCGGGTAACTGGACCTCCCTTATGGCACGGGAGATTTTCCCAGCCGAGCGTTGGCCCGCCATCGTCACCCTATGGACAACGTCGGGTTTTTGAACCTGGTTCGGTGGCCTCTTTGCACGAGGGCGCAGATGTGATTGCCCCACTGGGGACTGTCATTTGGGCGCCGGCTGTGGGCTCGGTTGTCTGGGCCGGACCTCTAGCGATACGGGGTGAAACCATTGTGTTAGATCACGGATTCGGAATATTTACGGCGTTTGCCCATCTTCAACGTGTAGATGTGGCTATTGGTGACAAAGTAAAACGGGATCAACCGGTTGGATTGGTTGGGACGACTGGTCGGTCAACTGGCCCACATTTACATTGGGAAGTCCATGTATCTGGAACTGCTGTGGATCCTGCGGTTTGGACGAACAGGGGTTTCCCAGCTGCATCTGGATGGACCGGTTATCGTTATGTGTCGACCGCTCCATCTTCAACCACACAGACGGTTTCGACGAGCCGAACAACGTCAGCGCCTGATATCCCTATGCCTGTGGGCTAGGGGTGTCAGCATACGGAGGTACGTCGAGACCGACATCGGAGGATCTGGCTGGTGTTCAGAAGCGTAATTGGATCAATTCGACAAGCGATATTCGGGTCGCCTCGATTTGAGAGCCGTGTTCGGACGGCTGAATCTCGGTCGATTGCAGATCTATGGGTGGCCTTGCTGATTGATCACGGTATACCAGCGCGGTGCACCGCACAGCTCTCTTCGGGGTTTATGGGTGACGGGATGGCTCATGACATCCTCGTTCGTGAAGTTGATCTCCAGGAGGCAACCCGTATCCTGACTGCTTACTGGAAGGATGAGTCCGAAAGTTCCAGGGAAGACCAGTGATAAATTGCCGAGTTGCTTATTGTGATTTGTTGCGTAGTAAAGGGGTTTATGTTGGGCGGACATTCGTTAATCGTTGAACACGTCAGTGAGATTTCCGTTCCTCCTCAGGAGGTTTTCGATGCGCTTGGGGACGCTGACGTTCTTAGTGACTGTCTCGCCCCTTTAGAACGAATTCGTATCACTGCTGAAACGGGAGGCCGAATTGGTTTTCGTGATCCGGATCTTGGAGTTGTGATTGGACGAGTTGGTGAATACGAGCGTGGTGTTCGGATGACATGGCGAATGATTCAGAACTGGCCGCGTGTTCTCTCATTTGATTTTTCTGCGATTCCTGGCGGATGTAGGGTCAATCTCATTCAGTCTGATTTTGCCGTGCTTCGCGGAGATGGGCCTGACGTAAATGACTTGTTTGCAGAACGATGGGACCGATGGATGACTGCTCTCAAGAGGCACCTTGAAAGTTAGAGCGTTTGGGTCAGACCTTCGATAGACTTCGTAGGTAGTTGCGCCCGTAGCTCAGCGGATTAGAGCACTTGTCTTCGGAACAAGGGGTCGGGGGTTCGAATCCCTCCGGGCGTGCCAATCGTTTTTCTCCAGTGGTTTTTTAATCCAGCCTTTATCAGTACTGATGCCCAGTCTCTGCAATTCGTACACGTTCGGGCACAGGGGCTATTCCAACCTCGCAGCGTAGAAGATTCGGTGCGTAGGATCCCTTCGTCGCTGCCGTCGTTACCACGCGTTTCGGAGCCTCAGGTTTGATGCCGTAGATATGCCACATCGGTGCGCCGCCTGATGTCGACAGATCAATATCAGTTATGCGCGGGAGCTAAACTGATTGTCCTGATCGGGACACGCCATGTCTGAATGAAAAGGTTCAACAGAACACCACTGGATTTAGGAAGCGGATGTTCTTGCTGGGGCACAACTATGTTCCGGGTCATCCCTACTAAGAGGCAAGAGGTAAAGAAAAACCGGGTGCTAGTCCTTTTTCCCGTCCTTGTGCTTGAGCGTTTCAAATCCGCCACCACCACACCAACCCCCAGGGCATTTGTCGGGCTTTATGATCGAGAGGTCCTGGCGCTTAAGCGCTCCATCGGAGTCGGATCCGCAGGCAGCCTGACCTGCTATCACGGTGGCGAGAACAATCGTGGATATCGTCCTAACCACATTTTTTTGAAGGATGGAGCGGTGTCTGAATAGCGGTTTCATTAACTCGTAGTTTTGGGTAGGTCCTCCGTAGCATACCTATGGTAGGGGATGGGAAGATGAAGGGGCAAAAAGCAACACGCCCGGCCGG
>DJHK01000048.1:56683-71708 GCA_002433065.1 Chloroflexi bacterium UBA6622 | reverse complement strand
TCTCTTTCCCTGGTCCGTTTCATACGCGCTGGATCCGCCGGTGCTCACCAACTCTTCTGCGGCTGCCAGTTGTAGCACCGTAATGGTGACGCCATCGCGCTCAACCGTGTCACCGACCTGTGCGTCGATTCGTCCAGGCGCGTCCGGTGGAGGACCTTCTGAAACGACGGCCTCTGCTTGACCGCATGCGAGTAGCGTGAGTCCGAGGACCGCTGCAAGAATCACGCCGAACCAGGCTGGGCCAGATAGCACGCCTCGAACCTTTGTGGCGCTCATCGTAAAGCCCTACACGCATGCCATTGATATTCGTAGTGTACGTCGGCCTTGTCCCACGTCGATCAGGGTGCGCTGCTGGTCGTTGGGTCATTTTGGCGAGCCATAGCTTGGAGGTCACTCGCACTGGCTCGGGTATTTGCCGTTTGATCTGCTCGATGTCCGGAACGTGGGATCGACGGATCCACCATGACCGACGTAGCAGGATCGCTGACCATTGTTAGAATTACTGACGCCCATTGAGGAAACCTATGTCCGAGCGCCCTACTGTTCTTGTTACCGGAGGTGCCGGGTTTATCGGCGCTAATTTTGTTCATCATTTACGGGCTGAGCGTCCCAACTGGGATGTGCGTGTACTCGATGCGCTGACCTACGCAGGTGATCGGCGGCGTCTCGAAGGAGCTGATTGCCAAGTCATTGCGGGTGATATTGCGTCTGAAGACAGCCTCCGCGAGGTGCTCGATGGTGTGAGCTGGATGGTCAATTTTGCGGCCGAGACGCACGTGGATCGATCTTTACAGGATGCGGAGCCTTTTTTGCGTACCAACGTGGTCGGGACGCATCGCTTATTCGATGCGGCCCGCAATGCTGGTGTAGCCAAGGCGGTTCATGTGAGCACCGATGAGGTGTATGGCGAGACGCATGACGCCGCATTTCGTGAGACTGACCCGATCGAGCCGCGCAATCCCTATTCTGCGTCCAAGGCTGGCGGCGAGCTGATGGTCATGGCTGCCTGGCGGACCCACGAGTTTCCTGTCTGTATTACGAGGGGTGTGAATACCGTTGGTCCGTGGCAGCACCCGGAAAAGGCGATACCGCTTTTTACGATCAATGCGATGCGTGGGCAACCGCTGCCGCTATATGGCCGTGGCGCTCAACAACGCGATCGCTTGTATGTGGATGACCATGCCGGAGCAATCTTGGCGGTGTTGGAACGTGGTGCACCTGGGGAAATCTACAACGTGGCTGCTGGAAACAATCGTGACAATCTCGCGGTCGCTCGTCGGATCTGTGAGCGTGTTGGTGCTTCGGAAGAGCTCATCCACTTTGTGGAGGATCGAAAAGGCCACGATTGGAACTATGCGCTTGACAGTACAAAACTCGAATCCTTGGGTTGGTCGCGCCAATATGATTTTGACGCAACGCTCGATGCAACCGTGGATTGGTATCGGAACTCGCCTGATTGGTGGGAGCCGATTCTGGACGGAGAATTTCAGGAGTATTACCAACGCCAGTATGGTGAGCGCTTAGCCCGGTCGGAGGTGTTCCGCGGCTAGTTTGGCGCGGTGCCCGCGCTACACATGGCGCGAAACCTGGCGTTGGATGCGCTGGGACGTTCCCACCCGTATCGCTTTCCTCATAGGTGCGCCGCTTATTTGGATTTTGATTGCTGGTGTCGATCCTGAGGCGCTGGGACTTACGATCGGGTTGACGTCACGTGATTGGATTCTTGTAGGGTTCTGGGTTATCGGTGTGGTGCTGGTTTCGCTGGCTTTTCGTCGTTGGTGGTGGCCGGTTCGTTCGGTACCGGATCGTTCGGCCCTTGTGTTGGACCTGCCATTTTTTGTGGTGCTTAACCCGTTGGCCGAGGAGCTGTTTTTTCGAGGTGCGGCTATGTTTGGGCTGGCGAACCTTATCGGGATGCCGTGGTCAATCGTGGTGACATCGATTGTGTTTGGGTTTCACCATGGTCTTGATCGTAGGTTCCCCTTTTCGTTTTTAGTGTTAGGAACGATGGGGGGTGCCCTTTTCGGAATAGCATCTGCACATTTCGGATCGATTGCTCCAGCAGTCGTGCTACACGCGGCGGCTGATTTGGTGCTGTTTGTGGCAGCAGGTCCGTTGCTTGAACGGGTAGGCGTGAGTTGGCAACCGTCTAGACTGGTTTCCCAGTGATTCGACATCCCCGTTGATACACTGCGCTTCGGACCCCGTAGCTCAGTTGGATAGAGCGTGTGGTTGCGGACCACAAGGTCGGAGGTTCGAGTCCTCTCGGGGTCGCCTTTTGTTTCACGGTCTGCTGAATTAGGTCAGCGTATGCACAACTCTCCGGTTCAAAGACGCAAGATCGGGTCGTCCGATCTAGAAGTGGGCGTTGTCGGTGTTGGCACCTGGCAGTGGGGTGGTGGGGCTATTTGGGCTTCACCAAAAGGCCCGGACCAAACAGATATTCCGTCGGCCTATGACGTTGCACTGGATCACGGGTTGGATTTTCTGGATACCGCCGAGATCTACGGTGCTGCAGAGTCTGTCATTGGTGGGCTTCGATCGGGTGATCCACGACCGGCGGTCATAGCGAGTAAATATTTTCCGAGTCCGAAGCGGTGGCGGCTCCAGGCTCTTGATAGGGCGATCGACAGGAGTCTTGAACGGTTGGGCGTGGATTGTATTGATTTGTATCAGGTGCATTGGCCGTTCAGCATGATTCCTCATCGTCGATTGCTTCGCCGCTTAGCAGCTGCTGTGCATGACGGTAGGATCCGTTACGTGGGGGTCAGTAATTTCACGGCCGTCCAAACCCGTCGTGCGTACGCAATTCTCGCTGACGCTGGTGTGCCTTTGGTTTCGAATCAGGTCTCGTATAGCCTGTTACGTCGGGCCCCAGAGGTAAATGGGGTGCTGGACGCGTGTCGAGAACTTGAAATGACTCTTATTGGTTATAGCCCGCTTGCGCAAGGCCTCCTGGCTGGAAAGTTTCGACTTGGTGTTCAGGGCGTACGAACAGGGGTTATGAGCGCCCTGCTCGGTCGACCGACACCGGACCGCGCGAGTGTGGTGAATCAATCGTTACTCCGTATCGGAGCTGAAATTGGTGCGAGTCAGGCCCAGGTGGCTATTGCCTGGATGTGTCGAGATCCGGCCGTGTTTCCAATTGTGGGGGTTCGAAATGCGGCGCATGCCAAATCAAATGTGGATGCGGCGGCAATCCAACTTGATTCAGACCAACTCCACGAACTCGACGCGGTTTCGGTTCCATTTCGTCGGGCCCGTAGGGCGACACGTCGGCTCGTGGGATGAACCTGATGCTGTGGTGTGGGCCTTGGTGAAAGCGCATGATTTTGAAAGAGTAGAGGGCTGTTGATGTATGACGCTCGGACTGGATGGCGTCAGACTCTTGGTGCCAGTCACGCGCCTTCGGTTGCCGGTGCGCTGGCGGCTGCTGCGGCATTTGCGGCCAATGAGTTGTTCAGTGGGCTCGCGTATGGTGGTCCATCGCTGCTCGTCGCCGTAGCTGCCAAGATCATCGATTTCTCTCCAAAGGTTGTGAAGGACGTGGCTATTGCCGTCTTTGGCACCAACGACAAGTTGGCGCTCGCGGTCATGATCCTCGTTGTGGGGATTGGGTTTGGAGTCGGAATCGGTGCGGCTTCGTCCTATCGCTTTTGGATGGGGCAGCTTGGCTTTGGGCTCTTTGCCATCTTGGGGGCGGCAGCGGGTGTTGCCTACCCTCTGGTCCCTCCAATGTTTGCTGTTCTGGGTGCAGCCGTGGCCGGGATTTCCGGGATTTCGGTGTTGGCGTATCTACTCTCGCTGGCTCCAGATTCATTGCCGAGGTTAGAGCGGGATGCTCGGCGTGGGCAGCGAGGACGTCGATCCTTTCTGCGTGTGGCTGGCGTGCTCGCTGTCGTGGTTGGCGCTGCCGCCGTTGGTGGACGCGTGTTGGTGCAACGAGCGCAAAGCGTTGTGGCCACACGAGCCATGGTGGTTTTACCACGGCCGTCACGGCCAGCGGTTCCGATTCTGCCTGGGGCATCGATCGACGTGGAAGGGCTTGCGCCAATCGTGACTCCAAACGACGAGTTTTACCGGATTGACACTGCGCTTGTGGTGCCAAAAGTTGACCTGTCGACGTATACGCTCAAGGTCGAAGGGCTGGTCTCCAAGCCGTTTGAGCTTTCTTACGACGAACTCCTTGCGATGTCGACGGTGCAACGCCATGTGACTCTATGTTGCGTGTCTAATGAGGTTGGCGGACCGCTTGTGGGTAATGCCACGTGGCAGGGTGTCCCGCTTCGGGACCTTTTGGATCGTGCCGGAGTGAGGCCTGATGCGTCTCAGGTTGTGGGTTTGTCCGTTGACGGATTTACAGCAGGGTTCCCTGTTTCAGCTGCTTACGACGGTCGTGAGGCGCTCGTTGCTGTGGGCATGAATAACGAACCGCTGCCATTAGATCACGGATTTCCGGCACGACTGGTCGTTGCCGGACTGTATGGCTATGTATCAGCGACCAAATGGTTGGATTCCATCGTCCTCAACCGCTTGGAGGATTTTGACGGGTATTGGATTCCTCGGGGTTGGGCTAAAGAGGCGCCCATCAAAACTCAGGCTCGAATCGATGTGCCTCGACGTGGTCGGGTTGTGCAGGAGGGTCGTCAGGTAGTTGCAGGGGTGGCGTGGGCCCCGCATCGTGGTGTCACCAAGGTGGAAGTCCAAATCGATGATGGCGATTGGCAGGAAGCCTCGCTTCGTGAGGCAATATCGAAGAATACGTGGCGGCAGTGGACACTACCGTGGAACACGACTCCCGGTTCTCATGTTCTCCGCGTTCGGGCCACTGACGCGACCGGTGTTCCCCAAACGTCGGAGAAACGTCGACCGGATCCTGACGGTGCTACGGGCTATCACACACTCTCGGTGCAGGTGGTTGCCAAAGACCGCTAGACACGGACGCAGTGGGTTTCTGGTTGACTAGGCGTAATCTCCATGCCCACCAGTGCCGCTTGGATCATCGAGTTCATCAGCGTTGCACAGGTATCGCCACCAGTTGGCGCGCTCAGTCACGACGGCCGGTGATTCCCCGGTAAGCGAGTGTGCGCCCTTGTTCGTGCGGAAAAACCTCCGTATTTCATCGTTATCCCATCCGTCCGTATCAAATAGGCCTCGCTGGGGGACCCGTGGGTTGTATCGGATCTTGAACATGAAGCGCCATTGGTCCGTTTCGTTGGTTTGGGCGCAGTGCCAGAGCGCTTCATGCATGAAGACGATTCGTCCACCGGGGCCAGACAGACGCTTTTGCCCGACGATGTTCTTGTATCGGCTGATGTCATTACCGAGCACCGATCGCATATGTGAGCCAGGTAACACAAGGGTTGGCCCCATTTCATAGGGGGTGTCGTGCGGAAAATACGCGGTGAGAATGTCAAACGAATACGGGTGAACTTTTGGCAGTCGCACCTGTCGTCGACCTCCACCGTCTACGTGCCACTTTTGGGCTTCCATCTGATTAGGCCGTGTTGCGTGGACAGCAGAGTGGCTACCCACGTGGCCGG
Organism: Chloroflexi bacterium UBA6622; assembly: GCA_002433065.1. GTDB lineage: Bacteria > Chloroflexota > UBA11872 > UBA11872 > UBA11872 > UBA11872. The sequence continues at coordinate 66,165 of DJHK01000048.1, read as the reverse complement.
GACCCAGCAGACTTTGCAGGACACCTTGAACGCTCGGTAACGCATGCACTTCGCGAACGGCGGAAGATTCTTCATAGAACCCATGTGGGTTATCCGTGATATGCCAGCGATACGCTGGTTCGAGTCCATCAGCCCCAACTGCTTTGAGAAGGTCCGCATGAACCATCTCATTGAGCTCGTCAGGCACGAGATCAGAGAATTCAAGGAATCCATCGAACACGAATTGAGCCATCTGCTCGACATTGAGCAAGTTGACACGTGGAGCAACGGTAGGTTCTGCGATCGCCATCTGATCAGCCTCCTTCGTTCGAGTCGTTGTCTTGAATGCGTTCCAGCCAGTATTCGTTGGTTAGTTGTCCCGTTCCGGCAGCGGCACTTCGCTCCGGTAGGGGGCTTGCCTGAAACACGCGCCAACCGTCTCGCATTGCATCGAGCACAGACGAATAGGGCGGTTCGTTTTCGCTGCCGGCTTGCATCTGTACGTCCTCGGCACCGAGCGTGCCATCGTAAAAGGCCCACGCTACTGTCGTGGATCCAAGATCTCCACTGTTGAGATGTAAAACAAGGACTTGTTGACGTGCGGACGTCATATCACCAGCTCCGTACTTATGGGATGGGTATTGTGTTTAATTTGGATCCACCATTTCTTTCGACGATTCTGGCCACCCGACCTTAGAGGGTCCGACGTCACAGCCGATAGGCGCCTCGACCTGGTGTGTGTCGAGCCATTCGCACAGTGGTGCATCAGCCACACCGGTAGGACCGAATCGATTGTTTTCAGATGTCGTTGTCCCGAGCAATTGACGGCGAATTGGATCTGAACGTTCAATAACGTCGGGCGGGATGGTCATTTCGTCTTTGGTGCGAAGCCATCGATAACCATAACCGTATGCGAGAAAGGTTCGAGGTTCGACCCAGTAGTTCGGGCTGGCGGCGTGAAAGAGTCGCCGATCAAAATAGACGGCGGCTCCGGCGGGTGCACAGATGGGAACAGCCCCTTCTGGCTGACCTAACCGATCAGTCGGGAGTTCGAGGCGGGAATGACGATGGCTTCCAGGAACAGCCCAGAAATTTCCTCTGCCGGGTTCGGACGTGTCTGACAACATGAAGCCGATCTTGAGCGACAACCGAGCCGGGACCTCGAGTTCGGGCATATCACGCCACGAAGGAAACGAGTCCTGATGAAATCCGTAGGTGGGTCCGTCGGGGTCGTAGGTTCCCTCGATGGGTTCGGTGACACCGAGATGGGAATGGTAGGAGTAAATGTTCCAACCAAGAATGCCCCAAACCTTTGGGAACGTGGTGGGATGGTCTAGCAGGTCAATAAATGCTTGGTCGAGCGAGAGGAAATCTGGATGGTGCACTCGTCCCGCCACACCAAGATTAACGCCAGCTCCACTCAGACGACCGTCTGCTTGAAGCCGAGCAATGGTTTCTTGAAGTTTCGACGTATGCGAGGGCTCGAGCGCATTCTCAACGACTAAAAAACCATCGCGCTCAAACGTAGATGATTCCTCCTCGGTTAAGCAGTACTGCAAGCAGGTAGCGTCCACGATCATCCCTCGATGGATTTGTCGACTGGACGGATTTTACGCCTTTTGTCAGTCAGGCGTTTTCTATACTTACTAGTTGCTGCAGGAGCGGTTAGTAGTGCGCGAATTTGTTGAGAATGTTCCGAGGACTATGAAGGTACGGGCGGGCATTCTGGTTCTTATCGTGATCGGTATGAGTCTCGTTGCTTGTGGTCAACAAGATGACTCGGTGGGTAGAGGTCAGGGCGGGTCCAGTGCGTTTGAGACGGACGATGGAAAGAAAAAGAGCGGTGCTTTCAAGATGCGCGGAATAAATGCGACTGGATTCTGACTAGACGGCAGCGATCTCAGAATTTATTTTCAGTCGTTCGTGATTTCTCGTATGGGTTGCCCCACTCTGCTTCCAGGCTCGTGCGTAATGAGCTGACAGCTCGGTCACCAATTCGTCGGGCCAATTCCTGTTCGATTTCTTTCGATACATCACGAACGGCAGTGTCAAACTCAGCCCCTAGAGGTGAGAAAACTACAAGCTTTGAGCGACGATCTTTGGGATCTGTTCGCATTTCTACAAAGCCCAATTCGAGTAAATCTCGCAGGACATGATGCACGGCCTGTCGTGTGACGCCGGCGGCTTTGGCGATGTCGGCGGGACGAACACCTTTCTCGTGAAGGTGTGGCAAAACGAGTGAGCTCGAACATGGAATATGATGCCAACCTCTCAGCTGCATTCGCGCCTCAAATAGGGTGTCCATCCAGCGAAATGCATTGAGGCACAGTCTGCCGAGGTTGGTGTTGGCCCGTGCTTCCATGGTCATGGCAGCCACCCTATCACGGTCCGCGAATTGCTAAGTGCGGATCTCGATTTAAAATCATCTCATGAGCTAAGGATCCTGGCTGCCATGATTGATCGCGTTTCTGCGGTGCGGTAGTCATAATGAAGTCAGACATTATTGGTCTGGTTTGTTGTCAATGCACGTGCTGACCGGCGAAGAAGTGGATTTTTTTCAGGAACACGGGTACCTCAAGCTTCGAGCTGTGTATTCGCCTTCGGAGGTAGAAGAACTATCTCATGAACTTGAACGCCTCATGGTGGAATGGGCCGAGGAAACACCGGGATGGCGTGGCCCCTGGCGTGAGGCCTACATGACAGCTGATGAGAGCGCAAAGGCTCGACTTTCGGCTATGCACGAGCTGCAGAATTATTCGTCGGCTTACCTGCGTGCGGTGGTTAACGAACGTCTAACTGGTGCCATTGCGGATCTGATTGGCCCAAATGTCGAATTGCATCACACGACATTGCATGCCAAAGCTCCCGATATGGGGACACCGTTTCCAATGCATCAGGACTATCCGTTCTACGAACACCAGGGTCCGGCGTATGTCGATGCTATAGCTCACATCGATGCGGCCACGGAGGAGAATGGGTGTCTGAAATTCCTTGGCGGCAGTCATCGAGCCGGTCCGTTGGAACATATTCGAGGGGAACATAGCAGTCCCCATTTACCAACCGAAAGATATCGCCTTGAGGACGCTGTGTCAGTTCCTGCCGACGCTGGCGATGTGGTGTTATTCAGTTATCTCACTGTGCATGGATCGGCCCCGAATCGCACGAATCGGTGGAGACGTCTTGTGAGGTTTGGTTATCGAGATCCCGACAATGTGCAGACCACTGGTCAGGGGCTAGGTCGAGACGGGATTATGGTTCGTGGACAAAAGCAAAATCATGAGCGTGTTGTTCGTGACGGGTTGTGATCGGATGTTGGGTCTAATCTAATGACGTCTTCTGGTGGAGGAACTTCTCGTTCGGATGATGGTGGTCGACAGCGCCGCAGAGCATTGCGTGCTCACGCCGATCTTTTCGCTTCGGCGATTAAGGAAGAAACAGATCGCCTGTCGAAGTTGGCCAATGTGGTGGAGGCGTTAATTCAGGCTGGAGATGGCCATATCGTTGAGGCTATGCAGGTGGCCGACACCCATGTTGCCGGTGTGTGTGTGTTGGGGGCGAGGAACTTAGCAACCGAACTTTGGTGGGATCACGAGGATCCCCATGTCCTGGTTGATTCAGCCCGTGCCCGGCAGGTTGACATCCTCATTCTCCTTCAAGGGTTTTCCGATGCCCATGTCCTGACGGCGGATGATAAGAATTCCATTGTTTTATTTGACGGTCGAGATTTTATGTTGCTTTTGGAAGGGCGATGGACACTTGGGCAGGGCATTGATTTCAAACTCTCGGAGCAAGCTGTGCACGGAAAGTTCATGAATTTGCTCGTCGCACCCCCAGTTGACTTGATTGCTGAGCGACAGGACTCCCATAAGGGGAACGAAGGCGAAATGTTGCCAGCTAATCTTGGAGATTTACCGGCAACCGATGATAGCGGTCGACGGGTTGACAGTCCCGGTATGTGGAAGGCTGATCCCAGGACTCGAGACGATGCTCAGGGTGGTGAATCAACGGTCGAATCCAACGTGACCGAGCATGAAAGAGTGTTTGCCGAAGCAGAGGCGTTTAGTCGATATGAAGAGACGCGCTTGCGTCGTGCGCGCCTCGGCTTAGTTATTCTTGCCGCGCTTGGTGTCTTCGTCGGGGTGCTGGCTGCTCGAGGGTGTCAGGATGCGGAGGCCTCTAGTCTTGATCAGGCAGCCAGTGTTGCTGTGCGAGCGGCACAGCTTGAATTCGAGGCTTATCGATCGCTTGATGCAGCAGGAATTCGCGCGATCTTTTCGGAAGAGCTAGCCCAGCAAATTGAGGCGCAGATCCAGAAATATCGAAATGATGGAATTTATCTTGACGGCCAGATTTCGCAAGAGGTCCTCGACGCACGAATCGAAGGGCAGATGGCTGGGATTCTTGTGAGGCAAACGGGCGACTTGCGGGAGCGGCGTAACACGGATGGGGAAACCGTCCGGCAAGGTCGAATGGACCTAGCGATTGGATTTGTTTTGAATCGATCGGCGGATGATCGTTGGCGCGTGATGCAGCGGGGGCCGGTGTGATGATCTCGCTTGGCGTTTGCGCACGTCGCCGATATGATTTTCATTGATTTAGCCCGCATGTCTAATGGGATTTGTCGGGCGACGTAGCCAAGTGGTAAGGCAGGGGTCTGCAAAACCCTTATCCTGGGTTCGATTCCCAGCGTCGCCTCCGTGCCTTCAGCTTGTCTAGCTTTCGGTGGCGGCAATGGTGAGAAGTCGTTGCCAGGCTAGATCAACGAAATCCTTGGATAACGTGTTGTCCCATGCCAGGATTTCCGGGGTGTCCATATGGGCATGGAGCCAGCTCAGCACTATGTGCTGTTCGTTTGTTGTCGTTGAACTCGAACGCATGGGTGCTTCCTGAAGATTTCGTAGCGTTTCACGTAGCTCACGTTTCTTGGGGTGGGTTAGTGAGGCGATGGCGGTTATAAGTCCGTCGTCGATGCGTGCGAGTTCGACTGCGCCTGGAACAGCCCCACTAGTTACGACCAATGCAGGGTTGGCACCTGGGCCGCCCCGGATGGGGGTCCGTACTATTCGCACACGGCGAATTCGACGAAGGATATCCCTTCGCTGATCAGCATGGCTCGGTGCTTGGGAAATCACAGCTTGGGCTGCCTTACGGCCTTTGCCTAAAAAGGCGATGGCCCCGTCACGGCGCCAGCCAGCAACGGATTGATCGGGAGATTTTCTGGTGGGCAGTCCAAATATACGACGAGCAGTGTTGGCAGCAAGCAGCGCATCTCGAGTAGTCGGGAACGGCCCAACGTAGGTTTCTGTACCCTCTCGAACCTCTGAGGCTGTGTTGATTAGGGCGGCGTTTGCAGGGCCCAAGCATATAAATCGTCGCCCAGGTCGTCGCTGGCGCTGGATGTTGTATTCAGGAGCTAAGGTCTCAATTAACTCCGCTTCACGTACAAGGGCTCGAAGCTCAGATCCGGTTGGCTCCCAGTCGATACTGGTGATTCGGTCCAACATTCCATCACGTCGACGTATGAATCCCGTGGAGTCTGTGAAATGGCTTCTCACCCGTTTCTGTAAGGAGACAGTTTTCCCCACATAAAGCGTTTGTGCGTCGGAATCTCGAAACATGTACACGCCTGGGGCAGGTGGGAGGCTTCTTGAAGCCCATCGTGCGAGTTCGCGTGAACGGCGAGGAAGTCGGCCTTCAGGACCGCCGTTAGCCGCAGTTGTACGAAGGGTGGCGACTGAGGCCTTCTTGTCTGGAAGGCGTTGCAGCAGGAACAGGAAAAGTTCCGCGGTGACTCGGGCGTCTTCCAGAGCCCGGTGAGACGGGGCGTCTTGAATTCCGGCGGCTGCGAGAGCTGCCGCTAGGCTGTTGCCTTCACGTTTGGGCATTAATGTGGCGCTGAGTTCCATGGTGTCGATGCCATCCCCAGGAAAGAGCGGTCGATCAGCCCAAAGGGCTTCATTGTTAAGGTAGGCCAAATCCGCAGGGAGATTGTGAGCAACCAGAGTGCTGCTGGCTTGGAAGACTCGAAAGTCTTCAAGCACGGTTTCTATAGGCGGCGCGTCAGTCAACATTTCATTCGTTATTCCCGTATAGCGGGTTACAAACCTGGATACGCGTCTAGGAAGTCGTACCAATGAAGAGTAATGATCGATCACCTTTCCTCCGATTAGTCGCAAGGCGCCGATCTCAATGACTCGATGGCGGCCGCCTCGGCCACCGTTAGTTTCCACGTCGAACACGACAAACTCGGCCTCATCGACGAAGACTGTTCCATGCGTCCACGAGGCAAGCGCCCAATGACCAGCTTCGACTCGCGTTAAGCGCACATCTTGTTCGAGGAGCGGCGTTAGGGCCCGAGCAGCAACGTGGGCTGCGTCTGCTCCAACGTGCATCACAGTTCGAGCGAGTTGGTCGATGGGCATTGGTCGCCCAACTGTTGACAGGGTCTCAATCGAGGTTTCAACCAAAGGGCTTCTGGTATCGGGTTTCGTGGGGTCGCCGTTCCCTACTGGCATCCAGCGATTCAACTTCGGTTTGAACGTCCACCAAACACGAAGGATCCGAACGCGCCGATGATAGCTACGATCACGGTGCCTACGAGGGCTGGACCTACACCTGTGATAACGAAATCTTCGACGACGAGCGTTGCAATCCAGAAGACGACCGCGCTAATCAGGAAATGGGACAGTCCGAATGTGAGGAGGTGCAGCAGACATCCGATTGGTTTAAGTACGAATTCCACCACGGGTCGAACATATGAATTGAGAATTGCAAGCACGGCGGCGAGCGATAGAGATGCGACCCAGAAGTCATCAGTCCCGCGCTCGGGAAACACAATGCCTTCTTCGAGGAGCAGTGTGACCGCCAGTACCGCGAAGAAGTTAGTGACCAGGCGGGCTATTAAAAACCGGATTTCCCGATTAAACCAGTCCATGGGCAATGCTAGTCCTGCTGGGCGAGCGCTTGGGTCCAGCTATTCGCTGGACGGCACCGTCACCTCTACCCCGACGATTTCCTCAAGTCGTTTAAATGTGGCTGCTGCGTCAAGGTCGCCCCATCCTTTGGACCGAATTTCCTGATACAACTGGTCGGCTTGGGCCGTTGCGATTAATGGCACGCCGCTTTGTCGACCTACCTCAAGCGCGAGCCCAAGGTCCTTGAGTAATAGATCGACCGCGAAACGCGCGCTGTAGTCGCGAGGAAGCACCAGGTTCGGGAGGTCGACTTCCATACAACGGTTAGCCGCAAATGCCCCCATAAGGGTTTCGTACAACTGCTGTGGGTTCAACCCGTTCTTGACCGCCAGTACAAACGCTTCTGCATTCGCTGCACGAATGCTAGCAATGATCATTTGGTTCGTTAGTTTGGCAATACATCCAGTTCCAGCTGGGCCAAAATGTTCAATTTTTCCACCAATAATGTCGAGAAGTTCCTTGCCTTGTGCGAAGGAAGATTCGGAACCGCCAACGAACACGGCGAGCGTTCCGGCCTCGGCACCGCCGGGGCCTCCACTAACAGGCGCGTCGAGGTATCCGACACCTTTGGAGCTTCCGGCGTCTGCACAGGTTCTGGCCGTATCAGGCCCGTTTGTTCCGAAGTCGATCCAGAGCTGTCCGTCACGCGCATTTTCAACGGCGCCATCCGTTCCCAACAAAATTTCTAGTGAAATTTCCGGGGTAGGTACATTGACGCATATCACGTCAGCTTGGGCGGCGACCTCGGCGGGAGAATTTGCAGCCACACCGCCATCGGCAACAAAAGCCTCTACCTTTGGCTGACTACGGTTGTGCACGATGAGTTCGTGGCCTGCCGCACGCATGTTGGTTGCCATGGGTAGACCCATCTTGCCGAGTCCGATATAACCAATTTTCATGTCGATATGCTCCCTTACTAGTTCGCTGCCTGCTAAACCTGTGCCCAGGCGAGATTGAATGTCCGTTTGCAATTACCAATGATTTGGGCTGTTGATTGATCTGAGGCTGGTTTCATTTCAAACGAGACGAGTGGCATTGGGGTGGGAAGGTCTTTTTCGAAGTAGCCGATTTCTAGCAACGTTTTGAGATATGCAGTTAGTTCGGGTACGTCGTTTTCTCCAGCAGCATCACCAAACACCGGATGCTGGTCTCCGTATTGAGGATGTTCTTGGTCCCTCATTATGCAATTACCAATGTGCGCTTGAATGAGGTGGTCACCGGCTGCTCGCAACGAAGTCGGGGGATCTTCATCTAGGAGTGGCAGGTGACTGAGATCCAAACACAAACCGAAATTCGGGGTCGAGGCGCGGACCATCTGGCTGACCTTGACACACAGATCAATCGGACCAAGGAGCGAGTTTTTTTCTTTAGCCCGGTCGAATTGCTCCAGTGCAATCCACATATCGTGGGTAGAGGCGTAATCACAAAGCTCGGTGAGAGAATCGCTGATACGTACGATGGCAGGATTGGTTTCAGGTTCAGTTGGGGCCGAGCCAGGTCCATCCAGCAGTGTCAGCATGGATATGCCGAGTTCAGCCGCCTCGTCGATCGCAGATTTAACGACCGTTACGGATCGCGATCGAAGCTCGGGATCAGCTGAACTGAGATCGAGGCCGCCGCTCAGAATCTGGGGATGGGCCCCATACCCAAGCGTGAGGTGCGCTGACTCCGCGAGTCGCCGCATCGCGCGTCGTTCACTGGCATCGTTGATTCGAGTGATTTCAAGCGCGTGAAAAAACCCGTCAGCAGCTAGGGCTTCGGCCGTCTGTACAGCTGGACCATCGCCTGTTTGGAGGTCGGGGTGCAGCATGAAATGCACGATTCCCACGTGCATGTATGTCTCAGGAGAACGGTCCACAGCAGCAAGCCTCCACGCGGTGAAGTAATCGTCGAAACCCTATGGTGACGCTATGGCCTATTGTCTGTCGAGTTATATGCCAACTCCCTGCACTATTCACTTAAAGTCGAGTGCCCGGTATCTGGTAGAAATGGCTGAACCGCTTCGAAGGTCTGATCAATTGCCTGGGAGTCGAGCGTAGTCTTCGGCAGAGCCATATAGGGGTCCATAATGCCGAGTCGGTTCAGTACGCCTTTGGCCGCTGCCAGAAAATCGGGTGACGCACTGGCCATCGCGTGAAGAAACTCGTTCTGTCGATTTTGTGCGGCGGCTGCGGCGGCCAGATCACCGTCTTGCCATGCGTTGAAGATCGCGAGGACAAGCTGTGGTGCCACATTGGGGGCAGGACCCGTGGTTCCGCTCGCACCGGACATAAGGGCGTGCACCAGCTGGCCGTCTCCACCTACGATTACCCGAAAGTCATCGTTACGGGTCGCCTGAAGATAGCTCAACAGGTTCTTGGGATCGCCCGAACTATCTTTTGTCCCCTGGACACCTACGTCGCGGAGTCGTACTAGGGTGGGTGCATCGACCGCGACTTTCGTCATACCCGGAATGTTGTAGAGCAGCACGGGGATAGGCGATGCCTTAACCACACCTTCGAAATATCGAACAATTTCGTCGTTGCTAAG
>DJHK01000048.1:24415-56286 GCA_002433065.1 Chloroflexi bacterium UBA6622 | reverse complement strand
TCATGCACGCGCTGCACGTTGGGTTGCCCACAGCCAACGATGACGGGAACCTTACCGGTTGCTTCAGCCACGGCGGCACGAATAACACCGGCTCTATCGGCATCATCGATCGATGCAAATTCGCCGGTGGTTCCCATGAGAACAAAACCGTGACATCCTGCGTCGACGACCCGGCGTACAAGTCGGCGTAGAGCATCAGTATCTGCCGAAAGTTCGGAAGTGAGTGGTGTAAGGAGTGCCGGGATTACACCGTGCAAGCGTTCTTGGAATGGCGTCATAGATATGGTTACTGGCAAATCAGCGACTGAAGTATAGGCGTCGGAGCGAGGTTAGATGTTAGAACGTGACTGGCCACCATCTACGTTCACACAGGTTCCGGTCACTAGGCTTGCTGCATCTGAGGCGAGGAATGCCACGACGGCTGCAACTTCCTCGGGTCTTCCGAAACGACCGAGTGGGAAGTCCTGTTTGAGGAATTGGGCCATTCCTTTAGGATCATCCTGCTGGCGTTTTTCCCATCCGCCACCTGGAAAGATGATCGATCCCGGAGCGACCGCATTTACGGTTATGCCATCCGGTGCCAATTCACGAGCCATGGCTGTTGCAAGGCTGTTCATTGCAGACTTCGCGGCGTTATAGGTTGCCGGACCGCCGGACTCACGCCCAAAAATCGAGGTTATGTGGATGATTCGGCCACTGCCTTGTGTTCGCATGTACGGAAGAACGGCCCGGCTCGTTCGAATTGCCGGCCATAGATTGATGTTCAGCGTAGCGTTCCAATCGTCATCTTCGGCGTCAGCGAAGGTGCGAGAACCGAGTGCCCCACCGACGTTGTTGACGAGAATATTCAGTTGGCCCATGGCTTGTGTTGTTTGAATGACGGCGCTTCCCGCTGATTCGGGATGTGCCATATCTAACGCCAGTCCAATAGCCTGAACACCGGTTGCTATGACTTCATCAACGGTGTGTTGCAGGTCTTGGGCTCCACGAGCCGTGATGGCTATGTTGCATCCTTCCCGAGCTAAGGCCAGGGCGCATGATCGGCCAATTCCTCGGCTGCCGCCGGTGACTAACGCGGTTTTTCCTGAAAGTCCTAGGTCCATAAGCTTGTCGCCTCCTTAACTTAGTGTGGAATCCAACGTCGCGGCTTTGGCTGGCGAAGCCAATCAAGAAGTTCTTCTACTGGCAATGTGTTGAGTACGTCGGCAGGCCGTAACCATGCTCGTTGAGCCGTCAAGATCCCGTAGTGCATAAATCCAAGACTGTCAGGGTGGTGGGCATCACTATTGATGGAAATCGGTACGCCGAGTTCTGCGGCACGACGAGCCATAACGTCATTTAAGTCCAGCCGCTCTGGGGATGCGTTGATCTCAAGGGCGGTGCCGGTCGCTGCTGCTGCGTTCATAACAGCTTCGACATCGAATTCGTAACCGTCGCGCCGACCCAGTATCCGTCCGGTTGGATGGCCAATAATGTCAACGTGCGGATGTTCAATCGCCGTGATCATTCGAGTCGTCATTTGTTCTACTGACTGATTGAAACTGCTGTGGATGGACGCCACCACGACATCGAGTGAAGCCAGAATCTCATCGCTAAAGTCCAAATTTCCGTCTGTGAGGATTTCCACCTCGCTGCCGTGCAGAAGCGTTATGGAACCGCTGGTTGTTCTCCCAGCTGATATTTCCTTCGTTTGTTCGGCTAGGCGTTCGGGATCAAGGCCATTGGCCACGCCAAGGCTTCCGGAATGGTCGGTGATCGAAAAGTATTCAAGATTCTGGGATTTCGCGGCTTCCAGCATGTCTGCAATTGGTGCTGCACCGTCGCTCCAGAGTGAATGTCCATGAAGCTCTCCCTTGATGTCGTCACGGACGATCAACTGTGGAATCGTATGGGCATCAGCAGCTTCGATTTCCCCTCGGTTTTCACGTAGTGTGGGCTCGATCCACGGGAGACCGATGGCGGCATAGATTTCTTGCTCGGTGGCCGCTGGATGGCGAGTTCCGGTCTCTTCATCGAGGATGCCATGTTCGTTCAGCGAAAGACCTCGGGCCTGCGCCCGGGATCGGATTTCGATGTTGTGGTCTTTTGAGCCGGTGAAATACATGAGGGCCGCACCGTATTCGGGCGGTTCAACTACAAGTAGATCCACTTGGATGCCATTGTTGATAAGCACTGTGGTCTTGGTGCTGCCGAATCCGATGACATCGTCGACTACATCGGCAGTGATGAAGTGCTCCATTACTGCGTCCGGGTTGACCGACGAGGCTAGGATGTCGAGGTCGCCTATGGTTTCTTGGCCACGACGGAGGCTGCCAGCGTATTCAACCTCCATAACCTGGGGTTCGGCCCTCAGGTGTTCAACTAGCAGTTCGGCCAGAGGCAGGGCTTCGCCAATAAGGTGGCGTGCCGTTCGTTCACGAAAGCGGCCTAATTCTCGAAGAAGCTTTTCTTGACGTTTAGGACCGACGGCCTTGATATCGGCCAGTTGTCCCGATCTTCCCGCCGTTTCTAGTGCATCAAGACTGGTGATGCCGTGTTCGTTGTACAGCGTGGCAACGGTTTTAGGCCCAAGGCCAGGCACCTTCAACATTTCGAACACGCCCGCTGGGATCTCCGCGCGCATTGTGTCGTATTCCTCGACACGTTGGTTAGCTACAAACTCTTGCAGTACTCCAGCAATGCCTTTCCCGATGCCTTTGATGTTTTTAATCTCGCCAGAGTTCACAAGGTCAGAAAGATCCGAGGTGAGTGCGTCAACCTGTCGGGCTGCATTACGAAATGCTCGCACGCGAAAGGCATTAGCTCCGCGAATCTCAAGGGCGTCAGCAAATCCCTCGAGCAGCTTGGCTGCAGCTTTGTTGAGCATCAGGTCAGTCAATTCCGGAACCGGACGCCATCATTGTGGCGAATTGTTTCGCTTCGGCCTAGGAGATGTCCTCGGAAGGGCCGTACCATGCTTTCATTATGCGTTGGCTAGATGCGCTCGCGCCTGAACTTGAGTATCGCGGGCTGGTTGGTGATCGTCGAGCGCTTGTACGGCGTGTGCCATCGGCGTGGCGCCGCGGGCTTCCCAGCGACACCTGGCAACGTCTTTGTATGCCGACCGGTGTGCGCATTACGTTCCGGACGACCAGTCCGGCGATTGCCTTACGGGCCGAGTGGCTATCAAGTCCTGGCGAGCGTGCTGGTGCGATCGATATTTATTTGAATGGGCAGTTTTATTCACAAATTGGTTCCGCCGGTGTTGGGGCGGTCGAGGACGTGGTGTACGACGGGCCAGAACGTGACCAGGTAGTTGAGTTGTATATGCCGACGCATGCGGAAATGCGATTTTCCGGCGTCGGGATTACCGAGGGGTCCGACATTGCGCTTCCGAACGCAGGCGTTCGACCCACGGTGGTGTTTTATGGCGATTCCATCACGCATGGAAGTGTGACTGCCCGTCCTGGCACCACGTACCCGGCACGTGTGGCTCGAGCGCTGGGTGTTGATTTTGTCAACTTAGGCGTTGGTGGAACCGCGCGGGGTGAAGCCGCGATGGCGCAGATCATAGGTTCCCTGAAGGCTGACGTGATTGTTCTGGCCTACGGCGTGAATAGTTTTGGTTCTAGTTTTGAGGAGCCCCGGGCCTTTGATACGACGTATGACCAGTTCCTGGGGATTGTTCGTGCAGCTCAGCCTGCGGTCCCGATTGTCATGCTAACGCCACTTTTCCACACTCGAGAGTTTGAGGAGACGACGTTGGGCGGCGCGAAATTGGAAGAGTATCGGCGAGTGATACGTGAAGTTGTATATCGTCGTCAGAGTTTCGGGGACTTTAATCTTGTTTTAGTGGACGGTCACAGTGTGATCGGCCCTGGCCAAGGAGATTTGTTGGCGGACCATGTCCATCCGAACGATCAGGGCTTCGCTGCCATTTCAGAGATCTTGGGGGCGCAAATAGGTCGGATTTTGAGTCTTCTGTAGCCACGCGATGTTTCTGGTGCCGGTTGTTTTCACGAGGGCATTTTCGGATACCCGGGGTATTCGACTCGTTGCGCACTCCGATCTAGGCTTACAGCGACAGGATGCGTCTCTTAGTACAGGGTCATTATGAAGCTCAGTCTATTGTCGCTGTCGTACCGGCCACAGTTTGAGAGCGGTTCGATGGATATGAACGTGTTTCTCGATGAGTGTCAGCGTCTAGGTGTGGATGGTGCTGATTTGCATGAGGCTGCCTTTTCTTCGGTTGGGACACAGGATTTGTTTGCTGTGAAGCGGGGCTGCCTAGATCGAGGGCTTGACATTCCATGTGTGTCGATCTCGAACAACTTTGCGTGTCCTGTCGAAGAGCTTGCGGGTGACGTGGCTGATACCAAGGCATGGATTGAGCGCGCCGCCCTGTTGGGTGCGCCACAGGTTCGAGTGTTCAGTGGTCGCCCAGCTGACGAGCAGGATCGCGCGGCTTCGTGGGATCGATGCGCTGACGCACTCCGCGAGTGTGCGGAGTTCGGTGCGGGCCATGGGATCGTGGTGTCGTTGCAAAACCACAATCACTTACAGATTGCACCAGATGGCGAAGACGTGGTTCGACTCATGGACCAGGTGGGTCACCCGAATCTTGGTCATGTCCTCGATACGGGTCAATACGCTGGGTCGCCGGGAGCGTCTGGGTTCACCGACGACACGCTTCGAGAGCAACATGATTATCTTGCAAGTATTCGACTGACAGCTCCACGGGCGACTTATGTGCGCGCCAAGCTGTATCGGATATCCACCGGGGTTGAGGAGTGGCTTGATTACGACCAGATATTTTCGGTTCTCCGGCGTGTGGAATACAACGGTTGGGTGAGTCTGGTTTATGAAGGCGACGATGATGCGCTAGATGTCATTCCGCTCGGAGTTCGCTTTCTGCGCGGCTATCTCTCTGCTTCGTAGAACTCTCGTTTGATCTGCTGATGCGCCTGTCGAAATCGTCAGCCCAGGGATTTGGAGGTCTGTAGGATCCTGTTGTGGCACCCCATCGAAAATTCTGGATTGTGACGGGGTAGCCACACGACTACGATTGATATCAGATCGTTAGTCACAGACCTCGGGATTGAAAGGTGCAACATGCCTACGTATGTGATGTTGATGAAGATGGAATCAGGTGGAGCTGGAGTCGACGATGAGCCTATTACCGAAGCAATTGCGGAGGGGGCTCCTGAGTCACACAAGATGATCGAGTCTTTCGGAGGAAAAGTGAAAGGGATTTACATGACGATGGGCCAGTACGATTTTCTGGCGATCATGGAATTTCCTGACGATGAATCGTGTGCTCGGGCTGCGTTGAAATCCAGGGAATTTGGTGGCAGTACCGAAACGATGCGGGCATTTCCTGAGAGCGAGTGGCCAGCTATTGCGCAGGGCGCATAGCAAGGTACCGTTTTATACATATGTAAGGAGTTTGAGCTTTGGCTGACTCACGTAACCCGATAGGTGTGATCGGCGCTGGGCTGATGGGTCATGGCATCGCGCAGGTGTTTGCGATCTCGGACCATCCGGTTGTCCTTATAGACGCTCAGCCAGCTGCGTTCGAGGCCGCAGAGCGAAAGATCACGCGCAATCTCGAACTCATGACTGAGTACGGCCTGCGTTCTTCAGCAGATCCCGGTCCTGTGCTTGACCGTATTCGGTTTTCCACGGATCTTGCTGATCTCTCGGATCGTTCGCTGATCATCGAGGCGGTGACGGAAAAGCTGGACGTCAAGCGGGCTTTGTATCGCGAACTGGCTCCGCATTTGGCTGATGACACTGTGGTGGCTTCTAATACGTCAAGTATTCCAATTCGTGATATGGCGTCGGCCACCGGGCGGCCGGATCGGTTTACGACCACGCATTTCTTTCGGCCGGCCTATTTATGTCCGATGGTTGAGGTGACCAAGGGCGAGTCGACCAGTGAGGCAACCGTCGTTGCGGTTGTGGATTTGCTGCGTGGCGCGGGACTGCGCCCAGTTCGTATTAATGTCGACTTGCCGGGACAGGTCGCCAATCGTCTTCGACAGGCACTTTTTCGGGAAGCAATTGACTTGGTGGATCGGGGTGTGATCTCGGCTGAGGACATTGATGAACTCACCGCGTTTTCCTTTTCGCCGCGAATGCCCCTGATGGGGGTGATTCGTGATCGCGATTTGGCCGGGCTTGATATCGCGTTGAGTGGGACCGACTCCGTCTGGCCTGATCTTTCAAACGCAGAGCGCGGTCCTGATGTGCTGCGTGACCTGGTGGAAGGCGGGCACTACGGGCTGAAGACTGGCCGTGGATTTTACGATTGGGCGAATGTGGACTTTGGGTCGGAATGGGAACGTCTGGAGCGCCAGCAATTGGAGGTCTATGCGGCGTTGCGTCGGATAGGGGCATGGCCGGAATAATCAGTGCTCACAATCGCCATCGGCTCTGGCGCTAGGTATCCTGCATCAAACTCTCTGGGAGGAAATTTATGCATCTGGCGCGTTACAGCATTAATGGACAGGTTCATCATGGCATTGTGGAAGGTGACCAGATCGCTGAGATCTCTGGCGACTTTTTTGGTGACCTATCTAGAACCGGTAATTCAGTAGCCTTGGCTGATGTGCAGCTGTTGGCTCCGACGATGCCGTCGAAGATTTTGAACATTGCTGGAAATTATCTGAGTCACATGGGTGACACTCCGCCGTTTACTCGGCCGCAGCCGTTCTTGGCGCCTCCTTCCTCGGTGTTGGAACCGGGCGGGACAATCGAGTGGCTTGAAGGCTGTACGAATCTTCACTACGAAGGTGAGATGGCCGTGATTATTGGTAAGCAATGTAAGCGTGTATCAGAAGCCGAGGTGAAGGATTACGTCCTTGGTGTCTGTTGTGCGAACGATATCAGCGAGCGCGAGTGGCAGAACGGCGCGACCACAAACGACGGTGATGTTCAGTGGTGGCGTGGTAAAGGCGCCGACACCTACTCACCGTTTGGCCCATGGATTACAACGGGGCTTGATTACAACAACCTTGAGTTAATCACTCGTGTGAATGGCGAGCAGGTCCAGTACACGAATACGAGTGACTTGATATTTGGTGTGGACACGCTCATCAGTTTCATCTCACAGAGCATGACGCTTGAACCGGGTGATGCCGTCTTTACAGGTACGTCGGGACAAACCCAAGCCATGAACAGCGGGGATATCACGGAGGTTGAGCTGGAAGGTAACGGCATTCTTTCGAATCCGGTCGGTTTTCCAAGCTAACGACGATACGGGTCCAGGGGCGGCTGCGGGCATCTGTTCCGGAGTCAGGGGCTAATGGCGATCACGCGCCATGGCTCCGACCGCAGCCGTTTCTGCTTCCCGCATCTGTCCCGAGATTCCATGGAAGGAATCGCTGTGTGACACGTGTTCTATTTAACGTAGCGTGGTGGTTGGTGATTATTGGATCGCTGGGATTGCTAGGTTATGTTGCTTACGAATTGTTTGTGGATACCGACATTCCCATTGTGCTTAAAGTGCTGGCCGCCGTGCTTATTGGGGGCTTGGTCTTAGGGCTCGGTGTGGTTGGCCAACAGCGAATGGTCACGCAAAAGGCTGACCCGTATAAGGATGTCCAATCATGAGTGATGTAATTGCTGTGACCAGCTCCAGCTTGGGAGGAAAACGGATCGCGACGACCGTCGGTCTCGTCCGCGGGAACACGGTTCGGGCGCGTCATGTTGGTAAGGACATCATGGCCGGTCTTCGTTCGATCGTAGGCGGCGAGATTCACGAGTATGGAAAGCTTCTAGCCGAGAGTCGTGAGCAGGCGTTGGATCGTATGTGTGATGAAGCACGATCGAAGGGAGCCAACGCGGTGGTGGACGTTAGATTTGCCACATCTGTGGTGATGGGGGGTGCCGCTGAAATCTTGGCTTATGGCACTGCCGTGGTTGTCGAGGACGAGCTTCTCTAGCTCGGTCGTGCCGGTTTATTCAGGTGGCTTGTTGGGTCTAGTTGAGCTGGTGTGCTAGAGCCTCCCCACGTTCGAGCCGTTCAATGTTTCCACGTACGACTCGTGCTGCGCCTCGCAGGAACAGGTCGCATGACGACGCGCAATGCGGTGTGGTGAATACTTCTTCCTTAAAGACCGGATGTGTCGGATCAACGGGCTCATTCCAGAACACATCAAGACCTGCTGAGGCCAGGTGGCCCCGACTGAGCGCGGCCATTAACGCGTTTTCGTCCACGACTGGTCCTCGTGCCACGTTTACGAGCACGGATCTTCTGGGCATTGCCTCGATAACATCTGTGGTTATAAGGTTTGTGGTTTTCTCGGTAAGCGGGACGGCCACGACTACGAACCCGCAATTCCGGACAGCTGCTTGGAGCTGGTTGCTGGGATAGATTCGTTTCATACCGAGCTCACCGGCTAGGTCATCATCTGGTGTGCGTTTTACGCCGACCACATCACAATCGAATGCTTGCAGTAACCGGGCTAGCGCTGATCCGACGCCGCCTACGCCGATGATGCATACCCGGGCCTCAAAAACGGAGGCACCAAACGGTGTTTGGACTGATTGTTTGGCCAAGGCTTGTTGGAGTGTTGCGAATCTTCGTCCGGCGCCAATCATGTGAAACAACGCGAATTCGGCCACTGCCTTTGCTAGATCTGATGGACCGGATGGAACATTCGCTACAGGTATACCCATGGCCGCTGCGCTTTCAAGATCGACGGCGTCAACCCCGGCTCCAAATTGTTGAATGAGCTGGAGATTTGTTCCTTGCTGTAGTTCAACGGTCGTAATTGGATTTCTGGCTGGGATCAATACATTGGCTTGTGCGATTGCGTCCGACAACTTCTCTGGCTCCGCGGTCACGATGTCATGGTCAGGCAGTGCTGTGTTCAGGGCATCGCGTATTGGCGTCATCCAATCTGTCATGAGCAAGATACGCATTGCAGGCTCCCACAGGGGACTCGTAGACGACGAGCCACATAACGAGGGTCTAGCTTAGAAGGTTCGGAGCATGTCGACACGATTCCTCGTGACACAATGTTCTTGTTCCCGGCGTTTGCTTGGGGCTGGAGGCACGATGTATGGCAGGGCTTAAGGGTCGAGTGGCAGTCGTAACCGGTGGTGGGACCGGTATTGGAGCCGGCATTGCACGGCGTCTGGGCGCTGAAGGTTGCCGGCTGGTCATTTCGGCTTCGCACAGTATGGCTGGGGCTGATCAGCTTCGTGATGAACTTAGGACTAATGGTGTGGAAATCGAAACGGTCCGTGCGGATCTTCGAGATCCGGACGCTGCCCGTGCTGTTGTAGCGATGTCCGTCGAGACGTATGGTCGCTTGGATATCTTGGTGAATAACGCGGGTTTTACCCTGGATGAAGCGTTTCTGTCAGGAACCACAGAACGATGGCAGGACGTGTTCAATATCAATTTGATGTCGATGCTGGCCGGCAGCCAGGATGCTGCCCGACATATGACTGAACAGGGTTCGGGGCGCATCATCAACATTAGTTCGGTCCACGGCATGGTCCATATGCCTGGCCATGTCATCTATGGGGCGACCAAGGGTGGGATCAATGGCTTTACAAGGGCGTTGGCAATAGAACTCGCCCCTCACGGCGTTACGTGTAATGTCATTGCCCCAGGTGCGATTCAGGTTGATCGATACGAATCGCAAAATCTGGATCCAGATGTAATTGGTGCGGCCATACCGATGGGACGGGTGGGCCAGCCGTCTGAGATTGCCGCGGCTGTGGCATATCTCGCGTCGGACGAAGCGGCTTATGTCAGTGGGGAGATCCTCTACGTGGATGGCGCGCTGACTTCACGCATGGCGCTGGATGTTCGCGTGGAGTCGGGACCAGACGCTGTCTAGCCGGCAGCCACTACTTTTAGTGCCTCGTCGATAATCTCGAGCGTTCGGTCCACGTCCTCGTCGGTGTGGGCGATCGAAATATAAAACTTTTCGTTCGGGACAATCAGGATGCCACGCTTGACGCATTCGACGGCGAACGTGGATCCCATCGCCTTGTCGTTCTCCAAGAGGTCCACCCAGGTTTTCGGCTGGCTGTTCTCCATGAAGCGAACACCAAAGACCATGTCTTCTCCAAGTGCTTGCACCGGTAGTCCATGGCGTCGTCCTGCTTCTTCGATTCCCGACCGTAATCGGGATCCGATGCGATGGAGTTGGTCGTACACACCAGGGGCACTGAGAAGTTCCATGGCGGCCAGAGCGGCTGTTGACCCGATAGGGTTCCCATTAAAGGTTCCGCTCGCCCAGGCAATCGATTGTGGCGGCCGACTCACATTGCCAAAAGCGTCCATGACTTCCTTGCGTCCGGCGATAACTGCAAGCGGATAGCCTCCAGCCATGGCTTTTCCGTAGCACGCAAGATCAGGGACGACACCATAGGCTTCTTGGGCCCCGCCCCATGCCAGTCGGAATCCCGTCACAATTTCATCAAAGATCAGCACGATGCCGTGTCGAGTGCATGCGTCACGTACCGCTTGGAGAAATCCTGGTTCGGGTTTTAGTACCCGCTGGAGTGGTTCGACAATGACGGCCCCTAGTTCGCCGGCATGCTGGTCAATTACCTGTTCCGCAAACTCTGCATCGTTGAAGGGAGCCACGAGAACCTCGTCGCCGAGGACATCCGGGACTCCCAGGGAGTCGCTTTCGGCGTGTGGGTAGTCGCTGGCGTGTTGGGGCACCGTGCCAAACATTGCGTAGTCATTCGTTCCATGCCATCCGCCTTCAAATTTCAAGATTTTTGATCGTCCGGCGAACGCACGACCGGCTCTGAGTGACAGGAAGGTGGCGTCCGACCCAGTGCTTACATACCGGATTTCCTCTGCGCACGGGACGGCTTCGATCATCTGTTCGGCTAATCGGATTGCGGGTTCGTTAAGAAAGTAAAACGTGGTGCCCTGCCGCATTTGGTGTTCGACCGCTTCAATGACGCGTGGGTGGCAGTGTCCGACCAACATTGGTCCCGACCCCATAAGAAAATCGATATATTCGCGACCGTCAACGCTGATTAATTTGCTTCCACGTCCTTCTCGGATAACGACGTCGGCTTCACGCGGCAGCATGAGGAATCCAAGGGCTCCTCCGTTAAGAACATTGCCGGCGAGATCAAGAAGCTCTGCTTCTGTGGCCGAGGTCTGGCCAATGTTCCGTGCGTCTGCCACTGATCTTCTACCTATTTGAATATGGCGACCAACGGTCGCGCGTGTTGCCGCATACTACACGTGATTGTCATCACGAGACTAAGTGTGTGCGTAGTGGAGGGGATATGGGTGTGGTAAGCAAAGCGTCCTCACCATCTGTGTTGCGGCTTGGGCTGATCGGTGCCGGTGGCTTTGGAAGCTATACGACCGAACTCCTCGACCGACAGCCAGAGATCGAATTGGTTGGTGTGGCCGATGTTGTGCCTGAACTGGCGGAACGTCTGGGGTTAGCCCGCGGTGTTCCGCACTGGTCGAGTCATCAGGCGTTGCTTGAGGAGTGTGACTGTGACGCGGTGGCTGTTGTGACTACCCACGCTACCCATCGCGACATCGTGGTGGATGCTGCACAGGCCGGACGCCATGTGTTTTGTGAGAAAACCATGGCGATCACTGTTGCAGATTGTTACGAGATGCAGGAAGCGGCCGATGCGCATGGCATCAAGCTCATGGTTGGGCATAAACGTCGATTTCGCCCGGCGGCGACTGCGCTCAAACACGCTTTGGCTGACGAAGGGCTAGGACGCCCGTTGGCGGTGAACGTGCGAGGATTTTTTGGACGTCGAATAACCGGGTTTTGGAGTCGTCGGGATGACTGTGGCGGCCTCCTGTATTGGGCTGGTGTTCATGATGTGGACACTCTGCGCTACTTGTTTGGTGAGGTGGATTCCGTTTATGCGGTGATTGGGCCCAAGGTACATCCGGAGGTGTCCGATCAGGAAGATGCCATCTCAGTGGCCATGACATTTGCGAGTGGAATGGTGGGGTCTTTGCAGGTGTCGACATATTTCCCAATGGCGAACTACCACACCGCCTTTGGGTTTGACATTGTTTGTGAGCATGGAGGCCTTGCCTATGATCCCCAACGATTGACCATAACCTCCCAGCGGGAAGATCAGGACGTTCAGGAAGTCCAGCTTGCACATAACGAGGCGGATGAGGCGTACGACCACGAATGGTCAAGTTTCGCTGGATGGGTGCTTCGTGATGAAGCGCCTGTGTTGACCGGTGAGGACGGTCTCCGGTGCGTGGAAATTCTTCAGGCGGCGTATCTAAGCGCCCATTTGGGTGCCCGGGTGAATTTGCCCCTGGCTCGCGACGAGCGCCGTCCGTTTGATGGGGGATAGCGTCTAATGCGTGTGGCGTGTGTGCAGGTAGCGCTCGTGGACGGTGAGATCGAGGCTAATCGCGAGCGCGTTCTTCGGATGACGGAACAGGCCCTATGGGAGCGCCCCGATCTCGTCGTGCTTCCAGAGCTAGCGACGTCGTGTTATTCACTGGTGGACTATGCACGGGTGGCGGAACCGCGTGATGGCCCGACTGTTGAGGCGCTTGCGACATTGGCTGCAGCTACAAGCGCATCGATCGTGGTTGGCTTGGTGATTTTAGACTCTGAAGGACGCCCCCAGAACGCTTCGTACCTGATTGGTCCGGAAGGTGTGATCGGGTCCTATGCCAAGACTCATCTTTGTGTGAATGATGAACCGCATGTTGATGAATCCACAGCGTTTGCTCCTGGTCAGACTCTCGGTTTACTCGATGTAGCAGGTGTCCGGTTGGGTCTGATGATTTGTTACGACGGTCATCATGGGGAATTACCGGTCACCCTTGTCAATCAAGGCGCCGAGATTCTCGTCTGGCTGAATAATCGGATGTACATGGCCCCGTGGGAGCCGGCAGCGCTCGCGTTGTTTAATAGGATTCCTGTGGCGGCTGTCAATCGGGTTGGTCTGGCCGGCCCGCAACCTGAAGGCGAGCCATCACGTATTTATAGGGGTGTGTCGGCGCTGGTTGATCATGAAGGCCAGCCCATCGCCACTGCTGCAGGCAACAAAGAGACGGTGGTGGTAGGTGATATTGATGTAGAGGCCGGTCGTGTTCGTCGGGCAAGCCATGTGCTCAATACTCAACAGAGTCGACGCCCGGATTTATATGTCTCGAGCTAGTCTCTAGTCTTTTGACATTGTTTGGTTGACGGTCTACAGGGTGTGCACGTAACGTCTATCGCACGCGCGGCTGCCAACCTGGTTTGGTTGAGCGCGTTTCGTTTGGCAGTGGCCCGTTGGTGATTTTCAAGCCTTCGTGATGTGGGGGAAAAATGGCGGTTGCAGAGGTCGCAGATACTCCTGAGGTGGCGGTAGCACGACCGTCTCGGAGTGGATGGGCTATGGCGCGACGGCGCTTGGTGCGAAATCGGGCCGCCATGGCGGGATTGATTGTGCTTGTAATTATTGGAGCTATGGCCGTCTTGGCCGACGTGATTGCGATTGAGCCGGTGAACACCTTTGACATTCCGTCCGCCGGTTTGCCGCCATTTACGGAAGGTCACATTCTGGGCACGGACGACATCGGGCGTGACGTGTTTAGCCGGATCGTCCGTGGGTCGCGTATCTCGTTGACCATTGGGTTTTCTGCCGTAACCATTTCTATGGTGGTTGGAAGCCTGCTTGGATTGGTTGCGGGGTACTTTGGCCGCTGGCCCGACATGGTGATCAGTCGAATACTTGATGTCATGTTGGCGTTCCCGGGGTTGCTCTTGGCCCTGACCGTGGTGGCCTCGCTTGGTCCCGGGTTGCGCAACGCGATGATTGCGCTGGGTGTTGCGGGGGTGCCGTTCTATGCCAGGGTCGTTCGAGGTACAACCCTGGCCGCTCGTGACCAGGTGTATGTGCGTGCGGCCCGTGCAATTGGTATGTCCGACCGCCGCATCATGCTGCGCCACATTTTGCCTAATGTGGTGAGTCCGATCTTGATCATGGCCACGATGGGGCTCGGTGGTGCGATCTTGGCTTCAGCGGGCCTGAGCTTTTTGGGGCTAGGTGCCGAAGCCCCGTCACCAGAGTGGGGTTTGGAGCTGGCGAAGAGTAAACACCTGCTCCGTAGCTACTGGTGGATTTCGACATTTAATGGAGTTGCGATTGCGATTACGGTGTTATCCATCAACTTATTTGGGGATGGTCTGCGAGAAGCACTCGACCCACAAGCCAGTGCGTGGGCAGAATAGACATTCAACATTTCGGATTTTTGGTGCAAAACCGCTACAGTGGTGGTCTGTACCTACCAATTTAGGATCCATAACTGATAACGAATCAGTTGTGGAAAGGGGAGGGAAGTGTTTATGGCTCATGGACCCCGCGTAACGCGGCGCCGTGTTCTGCGTACCGGTTCTGTCGCACTCGCCACTGGTGTTGGTGCGGCGGCTCTGGCGGCCTGTGGTGAGACCAAGGTCGTCACCAAGGAAGTTCCTGTCGAGAAGACAATTGTCAAGGAAGTTCCTGTCGAAAAGATCGTCAAGCAGACACAGATAAAAGAAGTTCCGGTTGAGAAGATTGTCACCCGGAACGTGATTAAGACCGTCGAAAAGGTCGTCCAGCAAAAAGTTGTTGTCGAAAAGATCGTCGAGAAGATGGTCGAAGCGGTTGCCGAACGGGCACCTGGTATCGACATTTACAACCTTGATACGTCCGTTGCAATTGACGGAAAGCCTTGGAACCCCCAGAAGGGTGGCGAGGTTAGCTACTTCACGTTCGGTAACCCAACTGGGTTTGACCCGGCCACGTGGGGTGGACGTACAGCTGAGCCAGCTAATGCCATCTTCGAGTTGTTGTACAACTACGGGCCTGGCAATGCGTTTTATCCGGGCCTAGCCTCGGATCTGCCGGAAGTGTCGGACGACAAGTTGTCGTGGAACGTACCGTTGCGAAAAGACGTGCAGTTCCAGGACGGCGAACCGTTCAACGCTGACGCAGTCATCTTTAACTTCAACCGATTTCTCGACGAAGAACTGCCCCGAGGACATGTCGTTCGTGACATCTCAGGTATTTCAAGCGTTGATAAGGTGGATGACTACACGGTTAAATTCAATACAGCTCAACCCCAAGCTTTCTTCGTCAAGATGCTGGGTCACCAGCACGCGGTGTTTGCTTCACCAAAGGCGATCAAGGAAAAGGGTGAGGACTTCAACCGAGACCCTGTGGGGACGGGACCGTGGAAGCTCAGCAAGTGGGAAGATGATGTCAAGCTGATCTTCGATCGGAATGAGGATTACAACTGGGGTCCGTCGTACCTGCCAAATCAAGGTGCGCCGTATCCGGACAACCTCCGCGTGCAGATTTTCGGTTACGACATGACGGTTAACGCACAGGCTTTCGAGGCCGGTGAAGTTGACATCTTGTTGAACTGGTCGTTTGCAGATTACAAGCGGGTGTCTGAGAACCCGGCCTTTCACGTGATCGGTTATGCCGCTCCCGGTATGGGTCAGTACTTGCCGTTGAACACGCAACTTTGGCCGTTGGACGATCTTGTCGTCCGGAAGGCGTTGCTGTTCGGTGTCGATCGTCGAACCGTCACGGTACGGGCGAACGGTGGAACCGCGGCCACTAACATCAGCAACTTGTTGGTGCCTGGCACGATCGGTCGTAACCCTGAGGCTAGCAAGCTCTACAGCTACGACGTTGGCAAGGCGAACAAACTCCTTGACGACGGCGGTTACGACAAGAAGAACGATGACGGGTATCGACTTGCCCCTGATGGCAGGGTGCTTGAGATCGTGTACCCAGATCGTGGTGATCCGGTGGTCGAATTGTTCAAGCTTGATGTTGAGAAGAATCTCTCTATCAAGGTTGCGACGCCGAAGATGGATGGTGCGACATTCCGTTCTGCGCAGCAGGATGGGAAGTACCACACGGTCTGGATTGGTGTCGGTGGGCCTACCGGTGATGTGATGTATGACCGGTTCCAAACCTCCCACTATGGTGCGCCCGGTCGTGCGTACTCGTTCTTCGAGTACGACGGTGTGCCGGCAACCAAGTCGCCGGATGCCAAGATCGATAAGCTGCTAGACGGGGCTCGTGCAGCCTTTGATGTCAATGAGCAGCAAAAGATCTGGGAAGAGGCTGAGCTCTACCTCATGGAGAACGCCGTTGCAGTTCCGTTGGTCCACGACTACTTGCCGTGGCTAACGAACCCGGCTCGTGTTGGTGGAGAACTGTTCCTTGGTATTGACTACTTGCCGAATTACGCGCAGTGGTACAGCACCCAGGAGTAGTGAAGCTCTAATCGCAAAATTAGGTGCCCGGTCGCTATATAGCGGCCGGGCACCTGTTTGTGGTCTTCATATAATGTGTAACTAATGGCTGGATATATCGCGCGCCGACTTCTCTACACCATCCCCGTCATGATGGGGGTGATGTTGGTTGTTTTTATCTTGATGCGATTGCTACCAGGTGATCCCATCGATATTTTCTTCTCGGCCGGTGATATGGGTGGTGGGTCCGGGGCTACAAGTGCCGAGGGTGGCGAAGTGAGTCGTAAGGCCATCGAAGCTCTTCGTGCGAGCTACAACCTGGATAAAAGCCTGCCGGAACAGTTTGTTCTGTATGTGTGGGATGTGGTCCGTGGCGATCTTGGCGATTCGATTCAATTTCGTCGATCTGTTGGTGACTTGATTAAGGATCACTGGGCGGCCACTTTTCAGCTGACCATGGCCAGTATGGCTGTGGCGATCATGATAGGTGTCGGCTTAGGGATACTGTCGTCGATAAAGCGACATTCCATCATCGATCATGCGGCCCAAATCTTTGCGATTCTTGGCGTGTCGTTTCCGAGTTTTTGGCTTGGGGTGATTCTCGTGTGGGTGTTTGCCATTATCTTGGGCTGGCTCCCGGCGATATCCAACGGGCATGGGAAGGAACTCATCCTTCCGTCCATTACGTTGGGCACCGCGGCGGCGGCCATTCTCGCGCGCCTGACGCGATCATCCATGCTGGATGTGCTCTCACGTGACTATGTTCGGACGGCCCGGGCCAAGGGTCTGCGTGAGCGTGCGGTGGTGTTTATCCACGCGTTGCGAAATGCCATGATTCCGGTGCTTACCGTGATTGGTCTGGAATTCGGCAGCTTGCTTGCCGGGGCTGTCGTGATCGAATCCGTATTCCGTCGTCAGGGTCTTGGTCTTCGTCTTATCGAAGGAATCGTATCCCGCGATTATCCGGTGGTTCAGGGTCTAGTGCTTATTGCGGCGGTCGTGTATGCACTGATGAATCTCTTGGTTGATGTGTTGTACACATATGTCGATCCTCGTGTTCGGTTAATTAGTAACGTGCGGGGGTAAGGACGGCGTCTTGGGCCGATTGATTCCGGCATGCGACTAGGCGCATCGATTGCTTGCTATCGGTGGATGCTTGATGCGCATCGGCGTCGGGATCGTCCTGAACATCGAAATTTTGGATGGCCTCCGGCCTTTTTGCAGTCCACTAGCCCACCAGATGTGGAGCACCCTCGGTCGGACTGGATGTTGGAGAAATCGGTCGAACTCGGCCTTGAAACGTTTTATACGCATGCGTCGGATGTTGGTGATGTGGCGGCGGTCACGGCACTCGCTGCTCGCATGGATGCTGCCGGCGTCATTTTGAACGGTGGCCTGACCGCTAATTGGGCCGCAACGGCCGACGAATGGGATCGGCAGTGGCACGAACATGTGGTGAACCACATTGCACTCAACGCGAGCGGCAACGTGACGGTAGCGACCGTTACCCACCTGATGGCGGGTCGCCACAATCATTTTTCGATGACGCCGCCGGTGGCCGAACAAATTGATCGGGCAATTCGGAATTTTGGAACGGTGCTATCGGCCTGTGAAGAGCACGGCGTCATGCTCGCCTTCGAAAACCACATGGATTATCGATTGAGTGAAGTGGTGGCCCTTGTGGAAGGGCTCGGATCGGACTTTGCACGCATTACGCTCGACACGGCTAATTCATTTCTGGTCCTTGAGGATCCCTTGGAGGGGGCCCGCCTGGCGGCTCCCTATACCGTGGCGCTGCACATGAAGGACTTCACGGTGCATCCGTTGACTGAAACATGGGAACCGGAACTGCATTGGGCTCCTGTGGGCCGGGGTGACTCGCCGATTGAAGAAATTCTTGATGTGCTGGAAACCCAGGCGCCTGACCCTGCCACGTTGCTCGCGCATATTGAGATTGCTGGCATTCCACAGATTGATCCTGATCAGTGGGTTCGCAGTAGCTGCGAGTATTTGCGCATCCATGCTGCTGACCATTTTCCAAGACAGGCCCCGTTGTGAGACTCGGTTTGTCAGCGGAGACCTATCGATGGGTGGCGTTTCCATGGATGCGTGCGGACGCCCCTGGCTTTCGATCGTCTGGCCACTATGCGCCATACATTCTTTCGACGGAGGTCCCGGCACCGGATACATATCTTCCGGATTGGTTGTTGGCAAGGACTCTGGCGCATGGTTTGCGTGTGCTCACGCTCGACGTCGGATTGCTGGGTGACAAATCGATGGCTGAGTCCTTCGGTCGTCGGTGTACGGCTGCGGGCGTCGATCTTCTTGGCAGCGTCTCATTAGATCTCTGTGGAGGCGATGAGCAATGGAAACTGGGATCGACGGATGAGGATTCGGCCTGGTTTAATCCGGAACGGGCGGGGCCGCTGCACACTGGATGGATTGGGTCGAGCGAGCGATCGATCGCGGTGGAGGCGATGCGGCGAGCTCGGGCCGCGGGTATCTCCGTACTGAGTCTTGTCCATGGGCACCCCGATCGCGGCCATCGGTATACGCGAACGATCCCGGTTGACGAGTACGTCGATCGCATGACGAGGAACGTTGCCACATTGGTGCCTCAGGCGGAAACGCACGGTCTGGTACTGGCGCTCGAACCGCATATGGATTTCCGCTGCGCAGAATTTGTGCAGGTCGTAACGGCCGTGAATACATCGCGTCTCGGACTCGTCATGGACTTTGCTGATCCGCTCAGCGTCAATGAAGATCCGCTGGTTGCGATTCGAGAGGCCGCTCCGCATGTGGTTGGCGTGCACCTTCGGGATATGCGCGTGCAGGCGCTGACGGAGATAGCGACTGGGGCGTTTTTTCATACGCCGATTGGCGACGGCAGTGTGCCGATTGGCGAGATGTTACAGGTGCTGCACGAAGAGTGCCCAAATGCGACATCATTACCCTGTTGTTTTAAGGTCGTGACGAGACCCGAACATGATGTGGAAGCCTGGCTGACGACATCCGTTGCCCGGGTCCGGGAGAATCACGCACGATACTGGTCCGATTAGTACGGGGGCAGTGGCAACTGGTCCTCGGGAGGAGCATTGGAGTTTCGCATGAATGAGCACGAGCGATACCTGTTTGACTTGCAGGGCTATATCACGATTCCCAATGCTCTCGACTCTGCACGACTGGACGCCTTAAACGAAGTGCTGGATCAAGAGGTAGATGCGGCGGTGAGTCCGGATTCAGGGACCCACCGATTTACCGAGTTGCTCGGCTGGGGCCAGCCATATCTTGACTTGATTGATCTGCCGACTGTCACCCCATATCTCGAAGCCATCCTCGGTCCGAAGTTCCGACTGGATCACACGTATCTCGACATCATTCGATCAGGGCTTGGTCCTATTGGAGCCACGTTACATGGTGGAGGCTTCCCGTTCGATCCCGTGCAATATTTCCGGTTTAGTGACGGGCGGATGTATAACGGGCTTTCTGTGGTGGCCTATAACCTTGCCGATGTCAATCCGGGCGACGGAGGATTCGGTTGCATCGCGGGCAGTCACAAGAGTAATTTCCGGTTCCCCGACGAGTGGACGGATTTGACCCATCCACATGCGGCTGTGAGTCGTGTTGTTGGGCCAGCCGGGACCGCGGTGCTGTTTACGGAAGCGATGACCCACGGGTCCTTGCCGTGGACGGCGGATCATGAACGCCGCACGATTTTTTATAAGTACAGTCCCCACCCGGTTGCCTGGTGGGGTGAGTATCCGTCGCCTGAGGGTTTGGATGGGTTAACGGATCGCCAACGGGAAATTCTCGAAGGGCCCAATGCTCGATATGAGCAGCGGGTTGACGGCACCGTAACGCGTCGTCGCTGAGTTTTCAGGCTGACCCTATGGTCCCGGCGAGGACGAGATCCGGTCGCTAGTTTCTGGCCAATGTTGGGGGCGATCCCTGCCCGGGTTTCCGTGATGTGTGCTGAAAGTTTTGTACCCGAGAGTGAACTCATGCCAGGCCTTGCACGGTGCAGGATGATCACGGACGATACCGGGCCAGGCGTGACCTTGGATGAGGCGGTTCCCGGATCGTCGTGCACAACGGGAGGATTCGATGAATGAGCATGAGCGATACCTGTTTGATTTGCAGGGATATATCACGATTCCTAATGCGCTCAGTATACGGAGCTTCTTGACGAACTAAATGCTGTCCTGGATCAACGTATCGCAGCAGCTGTTGCGCCAGATGTGAGTTTTCATTCGTTTCCTGATGTGCTTGATTGGGGTCAGCCGTATCTTGATCTGATTGACCTGCCGACGGTCACGCCGCATCTCGAAGCCATCTTGGGTTCCAAGTTCCGACTGGATCACACCTACCTGGACATCATTCGAGCTGGACTGGGTCCAGCTGGAACACTACATGGTGGAGGGACGCCGTTTGATCCGGGACAATATTTTCGATTTGCTGATGGGCAGATGTACAACGGCTTGTCGGTCCTGGCGTACAACCTTGCTGATGTCAATCCAGGTGACGGAGGCTTTGGTTGTGTGGCCGGTAGTCACAAGAGCAACTTTCCAATCCCGTCCGAGTGGAAGAATTTAGCTGAGCCGCACCCGTCGGTGAGCCGGGTGATCGGGCCTGCCGGGACTGCCGTGCTGTTTACGGAAGCCTTGACGCATGGGTCATTGCCGTGGACGGGCGATCATGAACGCCGCACGATTTTTTACAAGTACAGTCCACATTCCGTCGCATGGCATTGTGAGTATCCGACACCTGATGGGCTCGAAGGGGTGACGGATCGCCAACGGTCGATCCTGTTAGGCCCGGATGCCCGCCATCATTCCTTTAGGCGTGGGAAGTAAGCCAGTCCCGCGCCAAGGTCGTCCATGGCCCGCATGGAATCGCCCCGAAGCTCAGCGTCGAGGACATATTCTTCATGATGAATCTGTACGGGCATGTCGGGTAAGGGAAAGCTGATCTCGATGGACTGGCCAATGTGAGGGTCGGATAGGACCAATCGGCTGTTGCGAACGAGTGGCCGTGCTGGCTGGCTATTGACGGTCATGGCGTCGGTGTCAGCCCACGTGGGGATTCGCACGTGGATGTCGCCAGCAGTCGTGGGGGTGATCCGAAGTGCTGGGCCGGTGTAGGGGGACTCGATACGGATGACGTCACTTTCGTAGTCGAACAGCATATTGATGTGAGTGGTCCCGTTGATGGTCGGCGCGATGGCCAGTTGGGCGGCACAGAGCGACGCGGTAGCGCCGCCGACGATGTCGAGACTCGGGGCTGCCTCGGATTTCCCCTTGGGCAGGTGGCCATAGACCGCACTAAAGCCAAAGACGCCTAGCAGGCGCGTTTGTAGATCCCGACGTTCGTCGCCACCGGCCACTTCTTCCATAAACGAGAGGTCTCGTACTTGTGATGGGAGGAGTTGGCAGCGGAGGTAGCGCTCGGCGTCCTGGTAATACGAGTCGCCAAAATGACGACCGAGGATCACCGCGGTTTCGATGATGTCGCCCACGTTGTTCATTTCGCCCTGTTCCGGATGGAACCCTGCAGATTCCTGGTGGTCGCGTTCACGAACCCATCCGACTTCGTCGCGAATCGTAGGTAGGCCATGGTCATAGAACTGTCGGGTGCGGTTTAGCAGATGCTGGTCGCCGGTCAGGTCAGCCAGTCTGGCGAGACCCGAGAGGGTGCAGGTCGTGGAGTGGCAGTGGGCCCCAAATCGTTCCGCGTCATATTCCCCGTCATCGAGAAAGACGTGGGTGGTGGCGTGATCAGCCAATTGTTGGGCGAGCGCTAAAGCTTCGGGAGATCGCGTCGCTTCGTGGAACTTGACCAGTGGACCGATGGCGCGGCCGACACCCTCGACAAAGGTTGGACGGACCACCATAGGCAGGCCGTAGGCATGTTCGATGGCCTGTTCATCCCAGTCTTCGTTGGGGCCCCATAAGCGCTGAACGTCACGAATGAGGGCTTCGGCTGCGGAATGCGCCCGGTCAGAGTTTCGATAGCGGACCAGCGCGTGTAAGCCATGGAGCGCTTCACGGATGGAGTGTTCGTCCACCTCGACAAGCGGACCTCCGGGGTCTCGATGGTTGCCCGGGAGTGGGCCGGCACTCAGCGAAAAGAATGCGGCTTTTGTATGGGCAGCAATGACTGAGTCGAGCGCCGGAAGGTCGAAGGCATGTTCGGCCGCGAGCAGGGCATCGAGGTGCCGGCCGGACATTTGGATAGCTCCGTGCCAGGGGCTAAAGCCGAGCCATCCGTCCGGCCATATCCGGGTGTACATGTACGGGCAGCCGTTGTCGTCGGGGTTGAAGATCTGGCCCATCGTGTGACAGGCCGACGTGACCGCGGCCCGAAGGTCCGTGGTGTTGACGTTCTTTACCCGGGCCGGTGGGGTCCGCGACGTATCGAAGGCTGGCCCGGGGACGAACGCATCTTCCGTGGGTGATTTACGAAAACGTCGTGTCATGGAAGATTTCAGTCCTGGCCAGCCGGGGCCGGAGATTTGGATAGTTGCCTCAGCACATCATCGGCCGCGTTGAGGGTGCGATCTACATCCTCGGCGGTGTGAGCTGCCATCAGGTGATTACGTTTGAGATTGAGCGGTAACATGAAGAAGCCACGGTCGAGCATCCCCGCGTGAAAGGCCTGGTACATGGCGGCATCGTTGCGCATGAGATCGCCGTATGTTCGGACCGGGGGATCCATGAAATAGGTCACGAAGACCGAACCGAACCCTGCAGGAATTGCGTCGAGTTCGTGGCGTGTGACCAGGTCTTGCATTCCGCTCCGCATCTGATCCCCAAGGGCATAGAGATGTTCGTAAAAGCCGGGATTTTCCATTTGTTCGATCGTGGCCAAGCAGGCGGCCATGGCTAGCGGATGGGCGTTGTAGGTGCCCGAGAAAAACACGTCTCCCGTTGCCGTGTTGAACTGTTCCATTAACCGACGTTGCCCCGCGATTGCCGCGCACGGGTAACCGTTCGCCATGGACTTCCCAAGGGTTGTTAGGTCGGGTGTCACGTCGGCGATTGCCTGGTATCCACCGAGCCCATGGCGAAAGCCTGTGACCACTTCGTCGAAGATCAGGATCGCTTCATACTGAGTGGCCAGACGGCGCAGGGCTTGCAGGAAGCTCGCTTCCGGTAGTACGCAGCCGATCGCGTGTGGCACCAGCTCAAAGATAAGTCCGGCCACCTCTTCACCATGTCGCGCCATGAGATCTTCGAGAGCTGCAACATCGTTGAAGTCGAGGACCAGCACCTCTTCAAGCGTGCTGGACAAGCTGCCGGCTGACAGGGGGTCGTGCTGGCCAACAGCTTCGGGCTGGCTGACGACGTTTAGCAGGAGGTAGTCGTGCCAGCCGTGGTAACACCCCTGGAACTTCACGATCTTGCGACGACCGGTCGTCGCGCGAGCGAGCCGGACAGCATGGTAGGTAGCTTCAGAACCAGAGGTGCAGAACAGTACCTGTTCTGCACAGGGGACATGCTCGACGATCTTCTCAGCCGCCGAAATCTCGAGTTCTGTGGAACCCACGCCGACAAGGTCGATTTCTCGTTGCTGGGTTGCGACCGCGTTCGCGACGGCCGGGTTGGCATGGCCCAGAATGATTGGACCAAAGGCAGCGTGGTAGTCGAGGTATTGATTACCGTCAACATCAGTGAGGTAGGCCCCTTCGGCCCGTGCCCAGACGATCGGAGGATTCATGCGGCGGAGCGACGTATTTACCCCGCCTGGAATGACCGTGTTGGCGCGACTAAATGCGGCGGCAGACTTCGTGTTGCTTCTTGATGTCATGAGGCGGATGAGCTGGTATCCAGGCTCCCGGTCCATATCTCGCCATTTATTGTGGAGACCACGAGTTGGTACGTCCCGTCATCAGCAGCTATGGCGTCGATGGCTTGAATAGGGTGGCCGGATAGCGGCTCCGCGACTTCCTGCCACCCGCGTTGAGGTGCACTTGACCGGAAGAGTCCCGCGCTCGTGGCTGCGACATAACACGTTGTGCCGTCAGATGATCGGATGGCCTGCAGGCCACGAACAGCGGTGTCTGGCCCATGCACATACGCTACGTTTCGATGCTGTTCAGGCCCATCGTGCGGAAAGTAAACATCACTTCCTGTAGCGAAGGCAAATGTCGCGTCGTCGGTGCCATTCCCCAAGAGAAATGCCAGGGAGAGCCACGGGAACACGTCAGTCGCTTGGACGTAGGCCTCCCACGATTGACCGCGGTCAGCCGACCGATAGACGATGGAGGCATCATGGGCGATCGCGGCGGCGAGGATCACACTGTCATCGTGGAATGTTGGTGAAAATGCGATGGCTGCGATGGTCGCGCCCATGAAGGTTTCTTCGATGTGGGTCCAACTGGCCCCACGATCGTCAGATATGAGAAGCATGCCACCAGGGCCACCAAGGGCTGTTGTGAAGCTGTCCGCACCGAGGGGGCTAATGGAGGTTGAAGTGATGGCTGCGTCTGGAGGTAGGGTGTCGAAGGGTATCCAAGTCTTGCCGCCATCGATCGTGTGGCGGGCGTGTGTCCCGACGACGGCTGTGCCGAAGGCGTCCCTGTCGAACAAGGGCGAGATGGCCAATGCTGTGATGGGTTCGTCGGCTATGTCCGTTGTTCCTGTCATCCAATTTTTGCCGCCGTCCGAAGTTGTAACGACATCGCCAGCGGCGGTGCCGATCAACATGGAGAGCCCAGAGGGATGGATGGCCTGACAAAGAATGGGACGGGCGACGAGTCCAGTGTTTGAGGCAAGCCATTGATCACCGCTGTTTGTTGTTCGCAAGATGCCTTCGTCGTAGGTGCCGGCCATCAGGTGAAGGTCATCGTTGTCAGTCCACGCGGCAATGGCAAGCACATGATCTTCTTGATCCGGGCCCTTTAACGAGTGCCACTCGTTAAGCGGGTTATCGGTCGAAATAATCGATCCATCAGCTTGGGCGGCGATGACTTGCCCAGAACTCGTCATGCCTCTCACTGCGATCAGATCGTTAATGCCGTTCCCTGACAGGCCAGTGCCTGTATCGGTCCACGAGGTGCCCCGATCTATCGATACATAGAGCCCTTCGTTTTCATACCCGGCAACAAGTATGTTTTCGCTGTGGTCGTTGTTCGTAAAAGCTAGGGCCACAACGTCGGAGGTTGCCTGAGGTCCGTCCACGCGGATCCATGTTTCTCCACCAGATTCCGATTTCCACAGGCCGTGGCCAGCTATGCCTACCACGATAAACGAGTCTGCTTCGAAGGATGGTGATAGGGCGAGGGCAGTAATTTCGGCCTCAGGTAACCCGCTATCAATCCCGTTCCAGGAGCGGCCGCGATTGGTAGACACGTATACCCCATGGGTCGTTGTCGCGGCGACGATCGTGTCATCAGTGTCAAAGGTGGGCGAAAACGCGATGGCATTAATGGAGGGATGGGCGCTCCAGAATTCATGGCGCTGCCAGGTTGTTCCGTGGTCGTAGGACAGGTGAAGGCCTGACTCGCTAGTCCCGACTGCTGCTATTCCGTCAGACGCAAAGGTGGGAGAGAGGGCCAAAGACCGAACGAATGGGCTTCGGAGTCCGGCGTAGGTCGGTGTCCACGATTCCCCGCCGTCGGTTGACCGAAAGAGGCCTACGAGTGTTCCGGCCAGGCAGATGCGTTCATCGTCAGTTCCTGGGCCGACAGCGATTGCAGTAATGGCCCCACCTGGAACGCCATGCACGCGTTTCCATCCGGTCACGTGTGCTTAACTCCTCGTCGGGCGCGCTGCTGGCCGAATTCGGCGTGAACCGTCACTCCGGCGACGCGGTTGGGGTTGTGGATGTAGCGTGAATAGCTGCGCTTACGGGGGGAACTCCACCGCCGTCTTCAATTTCTTTCCAGAAATGGCAGGCGACTTCATGGCCAGGGGCAACGGTTTCAAGTTGTGGTAATTCTTGCGAGCAACGTTCTTGGGCCCACGGGCAGCGCGGATGGAAATTGCAGCCAGACGGCGGGTTGATCGGGCTCGGCACATCACCGGGCAGAATAATCCGTTCTCGTTTCCGTTCAAGATCAGGGTCTGGGAGTGGGACTGCTGATAGTAGGGCCCTGGTATACGGGTGGAGGGGACGATCATAAAGTTCATCGCTGACCGTTGTTTCCACGATCTTTCCGAGGTACATCACGGCGACTCGATCGCTGATATGGCGGACGACCTTGAGGTCGTGGGCGATAAACAGATAGGCGACGCCAAAATCTTGTTGAAGATCCTGCAGCAGGTTGATGATTTGTGCCTGAATCGATACGTCGAGTGCGGATACCGGTTCGTCGCACACAATAAATGTCGGTGTGACGGCTAGTGCACGGGCCGTGGCAATTCTTTGTCGTTGCCCCCCGGAGAACTCATGGGGATATCGGGCCGCGTGGTACGGTGCCAGTCCCACCAATTCGAGGAGTTCCTGTGTGCGGGAAAGGCGATCGGCTTTTGATTCATACAGGTTATGGACGATCAGGGGTTCTTCGATAATCTGCCCAACGGTCATCCTTGGATTGAGTGATCCATAAGGATCCTGGAAAATCATTTGCATGCGCCGTCGGGCACTTCGGCGTTCCTGGACAGACAACTGAACGATGTCGTGGCCCTCGAAGAAAACCTCGCCCGAAGTGGGTTCCTCAATATGCATGAGCGAGTAACCCGTGGTGGACTTTCCACAGCCCGATTCTCCGACCAAACCCAGGGTTTCCCCGGGATTTACCTTGAACGTGACGTCATCAACAGCATGGACGTGACCCGATATTCGGCGAATGAAGGTGCCTCGATGAACCGGAAAATACTTCTTGAGATTTCGGACTTCGAGAAGGGCTCCATTCCTCGAGGCTGCCGTCTCGGAGCCATCTACACGGTCTGAGTCACTACCGGTGGATGCTGTACTCATCGGAGTGCTCCAGATTTCACGTCGACAATGCAACGGATTGTGTGTGCTGTCCCAACTTCCTGGAGTTCGGGTACCACGGTTAGGCATTCGTCACGAGCAAATGAGCACCGCTCGGCGTACGGGCAGCCGGGGGGAAGAGCCAGCATATCTGGGGGTACTCCTGGAATGGCTTCAAGTTTTTCGTCACGCGAGGATTTCAGGTCTGGTACTGATCCCAGAAGACCTAACGTATACGGGTGCTGGGGGTTGTAGAAGATTTCGCGTGCTGGTCCCTGTTCGACGATGTACCCCGCATACATGACGGCTACTTCGTCGCAGAATCCGGCGACAAGGGCAAGATCATGAGTAATGAGGATGACCGACATATTTAGCTTTTCGCGAAGTTCACCCAAGAGTTCGATGACTTGTGCTTGGATCGTTACATCGAGGGCTGTGGACGGCTCATCGGCGATCAGCAACTCAGGGTTGCAGGCGATGGCCATTGCGATCATTGCTCGTTGCTGCATGCCGCCCGATAGTTGATGGGGGTAATCCTTGACCCTATCTTCTGGCGATGGAATTCCAACGAGATCAAGGAGTTCGATGGCCCGGGCATGAGCCTCGTCCTTTGACGACCCTTGGTGTAATCGAAGGGATTCTTCGATCTGCCGACCGACCGTATATACCGGGTTCAGGGAGTTCATGGGATCTTGAAAGATCATGGAGATCCGATTTCCTCGAATCCTTCGCATGCCAGACTCAGAGGCTTCCAATAAATTCTCGCCGTCAAAAATGACCTCTCCACGTGTAATGCGGCCGGCAGGTCTAGCAATTAATCGCATGACTGCAAGTTGGCTGACACTCTTGCCTGATCCGGACTCGCCGACAATGCCAATCGCATGGCCGGCGGGCACTTCATAGGACACACCGTTGACGGCCTTAACGATCCCGTCGTCAGTGGAGAACTCGACGGCCAGATCGCGAATTTGTAGCAGGGACTGTGCATTTTGGGTCATTGCGAATTCTACTTGTTTTGCCGAGGCAGTACGTAGCCGTGGTAGAGATGGTCACAAGTTTCCGAGCAGTACCGACCGCCGTCATCGGCAAGCCATACGTCCCGTGGGATCACTTGGCCACACAGTTGACAGTTCACGACCCCGGTCTCCCACCAATCGCCATCCAAGGCTTCCCATCGTCCTTGTGGGACATGGTCACCAATGGTCGGTGGATCGGTAGGGGAGGCCTCGGCGTTTTCTATGCTTATGGAATCCACAGATGTTCGGAGTTCATCAGTTGCCGTGTGGTCAACGAACAGTTGGCCATGTTCATCGGTGTTAATCGCGACCCCATACACTGCCCGGGCTGCGTCTTGCGACACCATGCCTTCTTGAACATCACGTAGCACCGCGTCTGTGTTCCTCTGATGTGGGTCTCCAAAGCCCCCGCCCCCGGGACTGCACAGCATGACCTGATCTCCGGCATGGAGTTCAATGTTCGCTACTCGAGAATTACTGGGCGTTCCGTATGCGTCGCGGAACGTGACGAAGTCCGTTGCATCGACACGCTTAATCAACAGTCGTGATGGTTCGCCCCCGTGGCCACCAAACAAGCCCCATGGCCGGGACACCATGCGGTCGAACAAGGCCGACATCGTGATTGAGGGCGCTCGAACTTCGAGGATTCGTTCGGAGCCGAGGCCCCCTCGATGGGTTCCAGCACCTCCCGAATCCTCCCGGAGTCGGTACGAGCGTTCGAGGAATGGGTAACGCGTCTCAAAAATCTCAACAGGTGTCGTCGGGCAGTTGCCGTTTGGAACTACCTGATGATTGTTTCCATCGGCGTTGGCTCGACCTCCCCATCCCACTCCATCGAAGTGGTAGTGGACGTAATACTGGCCAGTGGACGGGTGGGTGCCTCCAAAAAGGAAATTACAGGATGTGCCCCCGGTTGCTGCCGACACGCGTTCAGGGATTGCCTGCGCGAGCGCTCCCATGACGATGCCCCAAATTCTCGGGTGGGTTTCGGTGTTGCCTCCAACTGACGCGCCCGGATGGGTGACATTGGCGATGGAGCCCGGGCGGGCAATTACAGTGATCGGTCGGTAGGCCCCGTCGTTATGTGGCAAGTTGTTGTCCGCACAGTGGAAGAGAGCGTTGTATACGCCTGATGCTGTCACTCCGTAGGTGCAGTTGAGGACGTGCGGTGCTTGTGGATCACTCTCGCTGAAATCCGCAATGATGTGATCGTCAGCCACTACCAGTGATAGCCGAATCCAGTCGCGAACTGGTTCAGCGCGGGCATCTTCCATGTGGTCAGCAAAGGTGTACTCGCCAGGCGGAATCTCACGAATCTCATTCCGCATCCATTGTTCAGCGTGGTCCATCAACTCGCTACTGGCGACGCGTACTTGGTCAATCCCGTAGGTGTCGAGTAATTCCTCACAGCGTCGTTCTGCCACGTTTAGTGACGCGATCATGGCGTGGAGGTCTCCCCACGAATATCGGGGTGCCCGGTGGTTCGACATGATGATTCGCCATACGTCCTCGTTGTATTCGCCTTCTCGCATCAGCCAGACGGGAGGTAGACGAAGGCCCTCCTGGTAAACCTCGGTCGCGGTGGCCGCGAAACCTCCAACAGCCATCCCGCCAATCTCGACAAGATGGGCAATGTTCGCGACGTATCCGAACAGTTCCCCATCGTGGTAGACAGGCTTGATGACGACGTGTTCGGGCATGTGGACGCCACCGCGATACGGGTCGTTGTGAACGACCACATCGCCTGGTTTGATGTTCTCGGCTCCGATTTCCGCAATCAACCACTTCACAACAAAGCGAATGGCCCCAACTTGGGCAGGGCAAAATTCGGTCTGGGCCAACATCCGGCCATCGCGGTCGAATAGAACGCACGAAAAGTCGCGACTCTCGCTAAAAATTGGAGAGTATGCGGTTCGCATCATGGTGGTGCCCATCTCACGACATATTCCAACCAAGCGGTTATAGATCACGTTCAGCGTGACCGGGTCAGTCGCTACGTGGCTGCTGGTCGGCATCTTTTGTTCCATGGCCATCAGTTATCCGGGTTTTGTTCCATACGACCGGTTCCATCCTCTTTGACTTGGAATAGCCACTTGTGGGGGACGAGCGTGGTCGAATCAAGCTCCTCGATGATTGCTGGTCCGCGAATACTGTCCGTCGGTGTAAGGGTGGCCCGATCATAGATCGGGCAAGTGATTGGAGCCTCGGAGGTAAACGTGACTTCTCGGTGTGTCATAGGTATAGCCCTTTCCCCTCGAACGACGTTAGGTGTTGCGGGAGGTGCGGATGGGCCACTCGCCGTAACGTTGAATTGCACAATCTCGATGATTTCCCCTTGGATTCGGTAACCGTAGGCACGCTCGTAGTGGGTCTCGAAGGCCGCGAGAATTTCAGCAACCGTTTGATCTGTAACGGTGCCTAAAGGGATTTCGATTTCCTCTTCATAATTTTGACCGAGGTAGCGCATGTTCGCGGACCGTCGTAGTACCGGTTCTCCAACAAACCCCTCGTGTTGGAGATCAGCCGTGGCTTCTATCTCGAGTTCACGTAGGCGAGCGTTAATGGCCGGAGCTGAGAGTTCATTTGATCGGAGAACATTAGTCCAGGTCTTATCTACTTTCATGTCGGCCAACAGCGTGCCCAATGCTGAGACCAAACCAGGATGCTGTGGGACAAGGACGGTTCGCGCCGCGATCAATTCGGCGACGGCCGCAGCATGTAAAGGCCCGGCGCCGCCAAATGCCACGATGCTGTACTCTCGAGGATCAAGGCCACGACGAACCGTTAGCAGGCGCATTGCTTCGGCGATGTTTTCAACACCAACGCCCAGAATGGCGAGCGCGGCTGCGGTGCAATCGAGACCGATCCCTCGTCCTAATTTTTCGATGGCTTGATGCGATTTGTCCGCATCAATTGTCATATCCCCACCGAGAAAGTTTTCTGGATTCATTCGGCCGAGGACGACATTTGCATCGGTGACCGTAGGTTCATCGCCCCCGAGGCCGTAACACGCCGGACCAGGTACAGCACCGGCGCTTTGGGGGCCGACCTGAAGCATTCCTCCCTTATTGATCCACGCAATGGAGCCTCCGCCTGCCCCCATGGTTGTGAGATCAATAAACGGAGCTGAAATGGGGAGTCCGAACTCAATTTCCCAAGCCGTCGTGTAGCCGATCGATCCGTTTGCAACCACGCCCACGTCGGTACTGGTTCCACCCATGTCAAAGGTGATGACGTTATGGGAGTTCTGCCGTTCACCGATGGTCTTGCCTGCGATGATGCCGCCTGAAAGACCTGACAATACGGTCTGGATCGGACGATCTGCCGATGCTTCAGCTAGCATCTGTCCACCATTGGATTTCATCACTGCCCAGTTCCGTTCAAACCCTCGTGATTTGAGGCCATGGTCGAGTGACTTGACGAATGCCTGCATCATTGGTTTCACGGCTGCATCGGCAATAGTGGTGCTTGCACGTTCGTATTCACGCCATATTGGTGCTACTTCGTGGGAGACCGAGATCGGCAGGTCGGGGAATTCTTTGCTGAGACGGTTCTGAACCTCCTGTTCGTGCGTGGGATGGGCATAGGCAAACAGGAAGTTGACGGCCAACGCGACCGGCTCGTCGGATTTATCACTAAGTTGGGCTCGAACGTTGGAGACGATCCTGTCAAGATCTGCGGGTCCCAGCGGGTCAACGATGTCACCTTGATAATCGACACGTTC
>DJHK01000048.1:15478-24196 GCA_002433065.1 Chloroflexi bacterium UBA6622 | reverse complement strand
CGCGACCGGCTCGTCGGATTTATCGCTGAGTTGGGCTCGAACGTTGGCGACGATTGTGTCGAGATCTGCGGATCCCAACGGATCAACGATGTCACCTTGATAATCCACACGTTCGGCGACCCCAAGGCAATCCCGACGTTTGACGAGCGGTCGGGGGCGTTCCCAATCCAAATCGTAGTGGAATTTTCGGTCTACTCGTTGCAGGAAGGGGACGTCCTGGAAGCCCTCGGTTGCGATGTAGAGAACTCGGGCTCCTTGACGTTGGAGAAGCGCATTTACTGCGACAGTAGTTCCTAGGCTAAAGCCGCTGATATCGGCGGATGATGCTTTCGATTTTTCGAGGGCTTGAAATATTGCTCGGCTGGGATCGTCAGGTGTTGAAGGTTGCTTGACGACCTGCACTGTGCCGGTTGCTTCGTCCATGAGCACCAGATCAGTGAATGTACCTCCGGTATCAATGCCAATGCGCAAGCCCATTCAGTTCCTCTTTGATATGTACGCGATAGCCGATAAACGTTCAGTCATACCAAACATAGGCCCGAATTTACACACGTGTTTACCTCAAGGTTCAAGTAGATCTTGGTTTTCGAACGTGGTTCCCCAAAATTATTTTGGGGAGCGCTGGTACTTGCAACCGCGGAAGTTTACGGACGTGGACTGTCTTCGTCCATGCCAGGAGCTTCGAAGAAATCCTGCGAGTTTGCGACCATACACGTACACGTACCCGATCCCAGTGGGTTTGTTTAGTCTAGGCAGAAGGAAAGGACGCCATGGTCAAGAATCCCCCGCGAACCATCGTGGTTGGGGCTGGAACCATTGCAGGGATTCATATTGATGTGCTGCGGCGAATCGGTGTGGATGTCGTAAGCCTCGTGGCCTCGACGCCCGAGCGGAGTGTGGAAGCTGCAGAACGTTTTGGTATTCCTCGTGGGGATCCCGATCTTGAAACAGCTATCCGAGGTAGCGATGCGCAGGTTGTGCACATTTGTACCCCAAACACCTTGCACCATCGGATGGTCATGACAGCCTTGACTGCAGGCTTGCATGTTGTCTGTGAAAAACCCCTGGCTACGAGTGTGGCGGAGGCTCGGTCGATTGTTGAACACGTTGATCATGATGATCTGTGTCACGCGGTGTGTTTTAACAATCGTTATTACCCGTTGGTGCAGGATCTCAAGGCCCGACGGGCTGCCGGTGACCTTGGTCGGGTTTTTCTTGTTCGTGCGTCCATTGCTGACGACACGTTGTGGGCGCCCACCGACTGGGATTGGCGTTTGGATCCCCGGCTCGGCGGACCTACGGTGGTCACGTCTACTACTGGAAGCCACCTGATCGATCTCGTTTCATATGTGACCGGTAGTCGGGTGATCGAAGTCTGTGCGGATTTTGGAACTGGTTATTCCGACCGTTCCTTGCCACCTGGAACCGAGGCGGATTCGGCCTTGAACGCTTCAGCCCGTGATGAGGTCTCCAATGTACTGGCCAGATTTGAAGATGGTTCCCGCGGCGTGTTCTCGTTATCGCATATGTCTGCAGGTCATCCGTATCGTGTTCGTATAGAACTCGATGCTGAAAATGGCGGCGCAGCGTGGGATTCTGAACGACCTAACGAGCTGTGGCTGGGACATCGGGATGAGCCAAACCAGCAGGTGGTTGCTGATCCGCGTCAGGTCTCAGATCCTGCGATGGGTTGGTTTGCAAATCCCGGCGCGTACCGTGAAGGGTTTAGTGAAACGTTCCGCTTGATGTTTCAACAGTTCTACGGG
Organism: Chloroflexi bacterium UBA6622; assembly: GCA_002433065.1. Taxonomy (GTDB): domain Bacteria; phylum Chloroflexota; class UBA11872; order UBA11872; family UBA11872; genus UBA11872. Next base: position 22,430 of record DJHK01000048.1, on the reverse strand, counting down.
GCCATTACCGGTAGGGGTGAACCTGAGCCAAGTTACCCAACGTTTCAGGATGGCCTTGCTGGGCTTTATGTGCATGATGCGATCCTGGACAGTGTGCGAACCCAATCGTGGGTTAAAGTCTCGAACTAACCACAAAGTTATGATTGGGAGAAGGCTCCGTCGGGTGGTTGTGGTGTCGTAGGTTTATGCGTGCCATCACGGATGGTTTAGGTTTTGGGGACATAGGGAGGTTTGAGTTGTCTGTATACGAATTAGTTCCAAGCGTCGAACGATTGAACTGTCTTTCGTTCATCATCGATGAAGATATGGCGACCCGTGACAAGGTCAATTGGCGAATGGAGCGGGCCCAGCAAGATCCGGCAAATCCGTTACTCGAGCCTTTTTACCCGTGGGATAACGGTGCCGTGTTTACGCATGGCAGTGTGTTGCGTGATCCGATCGATGGGCTTTGGAAGGCTTGGTATATCTCCACCTCAACGGATACGGAGCATTTTGAGAATGCTCGGTGCTTGACCTATGCCACATCTGAAGACGGCGTGAATTGGACTCGTCCGGAGCTAGATCTGTGTCCTCGGCCGGGACATCCTCGCACCAACATCCTGTTTGACTGGGATTCGGGTGGGATATCCATGTACGCGAATGTGTTGATCCATCCTGACGCTGAACCCGACCGTCGATATGAAATGTACTGTATGCGAGGTCCTGGACGTCCGGAGGGAGAAGGCGCCGATTTTGTACGGGGCATCGAGCCACGTCCGGGCGAAAAAAGCCACCCCTTTGGCACGTATCGATATTTTTCTTCGGATGGAATCAACTGGACCGCGCAGGAAGGTCCTCTCATGAAGACACAGACCGTGGGTCTAAGGATGACCACGCCGTATAACGATCCCAACGGGGGAGCCGACCAGGCCTCGTATTACACCAATGAGGAGCTTGGGATTGATGACGGTGGATACACCCTGTACCAAAAGATTGGGGAGGTTATGCATCCCGGCGGACTTGTTCCTCACGACTGCTTTCCTTGGGGTCGCCGGGTGATTGCACGGCGAACCAGTGCTGATGGCTCGGTGTGGTCGAATCCTGAGGTCATCATTCAACCCGACTGGCGGGACCCCCATGATCAGCAATTCATGGAATTGGCACCTAAGAAGGTGGATAGTGGTTTGATCGGTCTTTTGAGTTGTTACAACGTGCGCGAACACACCATAGATTGGCAGCTTGCCGGCAGTGTCGATGGTGGACGAATCTGGTCACGAGTTTCACGACAACCAACTTTGCCGGTTGCTCCAATGGGCGACTATGGCGGTGGCATGCTCTGGCCGACCCGGGAACTGGTGGAGCACGACGGTCGTGTGTATATGTACTACTGCGGTACCGAAGGTATACACGGCGACACCACGTACGCTGCAGGTCCGAATATTTATCCGTTCTACGGCGCTATTGGCCGTGCGAGTTGGGAAGTTGACCGGTATTGGGCTGTCGTCAGCGGAGCCGGTGGTCCTGATGCGGGAAGCTTCACCACGCATCCTCAGGCCGTGGGTGGTAAACAGTTGGTGTTAAACGCGGCTACCTCAACGGTGGCGGAGGGGGAGCTCACAGCCGAACTCATCGATGCTGACGGTAATGCGCTACCTGGATTTAGCCGGGATGATTACGAGCCATGGCATGGTGATTCCAAGGCGCAGCTGGCTCGCTGGGCCGGCGGTGACTCTGCTCCCAGAGACAATGTGGCTGTCCGATTTTCTATTCAACGATCACGCCTATATGGTTTTGCCTGGAGATGATCGTTCGGGCTGAGCTTCCACCTGGCGTGCGCTGTGCGGTAGCACTGAGTTACGACCTCGAAATGTGTGCCGGGTATTCGCCCGTGTACATCAATCATGGTCGTATCATGCCGAGCTTACGGGACTATACGTTGAGCCTGTGTGAGACAGCCTCGGCTCATGATGTAGAACTCCAGTTTTTTTATGTCGGCAACGGGCTCGAGGATGCCGATATTGGTTATCTGGAACATATCGTTGCTGCCGGGCACAGTATTGACAATCACACGTACAGCCATATGCCTCTCACCACGGCTGATACGGATGCGCTTGCTGACGAACTTGCGTTGACGAACAAGCGACTTCGGGAACGTCTAGGTGTTGAATCGGTGGTGCTGCGAGCCCCCGGTGGTTACGCCGGAGGATTGAATCTTTTGGAGGTTAATCAGCGGACGATTCTTGATGCCGGGTTTCAGTGGGTGAGTAGTCATACTGATGCCACCATGGGCAAATACGGTGCTGCTCACGATGTTGCTGCTGCTTCACGGCTTCAACCGTATGTGTATCCGACCGGTCTCATTGAAATACCCTTTCAAGGATGGATGGACCGAATATTTTTTGATTTCGAGCATTGCGTGGATCCCGACGCGCTGGAATCGTGGCGCCGGGTGGCGGGACATCAACCGGTGCCTGAGGGCTGGAATTGTCCATGGACCTCGGAGGGTGTTCTGGATTCCTGGATTGAATTCAACCTGGCCGCGTTTGATTACGCCTATGACCATGGGTTGCTGTGGACACCGGTTTGGCACCCCTACACCCATTACTTGCATGACCCGCAGAACCGGGTGCTTCCTGCGTTGTTACGCCACATACGGAACAAGGCTGATCCTGTTGCCATGCTTACGATGCGGGAGGCTGGTTCGGCGCTAACCGTTCAAGGGTAGGTAATCGTTGCGTCTCAGTCTGACCTGCTGGGGGGAGCTGGGCGTCCAGGCGCCGGAAGCTCATCGGTCTTGTGGCCATAATCATCTTTTAACACGGACTCGTCCCGCCACCGATCACTAGTCTTTTCAAGTTGCTTGGTCCGGACAGCTAGGCCAGAACAATGTTGGGCTAGGACTTTAAAGATTTCGTTGGCGATAATCCGGTGCCCGAGATCGTTCGCGTGTACGCCATCGTCATGAACCATCCATGACGCTTCTTTATATGCGTTGTATACGTCGCAATAAAGGCAGTTGTTCGAAGCAGCGACTTGCTGAGTTGCGAGATTGAAAATCTTGAAGATCTCGTGGCTTCCGTGTTCATAGTTTGGATACCCGGCAAACGCAGTCATGTAATACGGTCCTGGCAACACAATCAGGGGGTCGCATTCTGTACGGATAGCCTCAAGCAGTTTTGTCATTTCGTCCCGAAACATTTCGACAGGGGTGGCGCCGCGGGCATCGTTGAGTCCATAGGAGACTACGAGGAGATCAGGATTGTGGGCAATAACGTGTTTATCGAGACGTTCATTCGCCGCGGGTTTTCCAGATGTCTCATACGACGGCACCCGGTTTGAGATGACATTTGCTCCGATCCCGGTGTTGACCAGGGTCACCGGGTCATCTTGAAAATCACTAATGAGGTCAGCCAGAAGGGGTGCCCAACAGCGATCTGGGGTGGAGCTCCACCCACCAGCCGTTGTGCTTTCACCTAGTGTGACGAGGACGCGAAACGGGTCGGAGTGCCAGTCTCTTGATTCCATGTTTGGGGATCCTTAACCTGGTGGGTCCATGGTTGGCGGTCTGCCATGATGATCGGTTCGTGGCAGGAAATCCCTGGCGGCGAACTCCTCCGCAAACTCGATGAGATTCTTGACGGTTTCCTCGAAGAGCGCCTGGCCTTTGTCGGCTGTGGCCATGGTGGGATTCCCCATGGTGCCGTCCGGGGTATAGGTGCTCGTCCAGCCATCTAATTTCATGGGTCCTGATGCAAAGGCATCGACCCAGTGATACTTCGATTCCTGCTTGTTGTGGTCGATCACCTGATCGACGGCACGATCCATTTTCACGGCGTCAGGATCCAGATGCAGGGCCAGGGATGTTTCCATCTCACCGGCATGGGCGGCTCCACCCGGGAAGGGAGAGTCACGCCACGTGTCCTGAAAGCCCGAGTTCGCATCACTTAGGTTCCACCAACTTGCCATGGCGATCCACGCATCGGATTCAAGCATGGCGCGACGGCCGGCCAGTTCCAGGGGATTGTGGTTCGACCCATGGCCGTTGATCATGATGATTTTCTTAAAGCCGTGGTAGGCCAGGCTCTTCAGCACGTCGACGACGTAGCGGATGAAAGTTTCGTGGTGGATGGTGATCGTGCCCGGGAAATCCATAACGTGGGAGGTGTAGCCGTACGCAATGGGCGGCAGCACGGTCAGGCGGTTTGGAGCGCGTTTGGCTGCCTCGTCGCAGATGGAGGTTGATGTCCACCGGTCAATCTTAAGCGGCAGGTGGGGTCCATGTTGCTCGGTGGTCCCGATGGGAATCACCGGGATCTTTCCGGCCTCGACCGCGGCGTTAACCTCCGGCCATGTCATGTCTTCGAAGCGATAATTCGTCAGCACGCGCTAGACCTTTTCGTTGTGACCGTCGCCGAGACCAATCTTATAGGTCTGGCCGCGAAGCGATCGTGTATGCAGCACCTAGGCGATGGCTTGATCTGCGATATCCAGTGCGGCGTCGAGCACTTTAAGACCTGAACGCAATTCGTCTTCCGATATCGTTAGAGGTGGATTGACGAAGATCCAATTCCACCGAATCAACGTGCTGACACCCTGCTCCAACATGAAGTTTCCGAGGTCGCGCATGACGCCCGAGTTTTCAAACGACGGATCAATCTGTGGAACCATCGGCTCCCTCGTTTCTCGATTTTTGACCAGCTCGAGTGCCGAGAACAGTCCGAGGCTTCGGGTTTCACCGATGCTCGGGTGGCGTTCGGCCATAGCCGCATACTCGGTAGCGAGTACGGAACCCAGGTCGATGACTCGTTCGGGAATACCTTCCTCGCGATAGGCTTGAATCGTGGCTAGGGCTGCGGCGCAGGCAAGGGTGTGGGCGCCGTAGGTGAGGCCTGCCCACAGTCGATGTTTGTCGAAATGGTGTGCGACTTCGTCGGATACCACCACCGCGCCAAGCGGTACGGAGCCAGAGGTTAGCCCCTTTGATATGGTCATAATGTCGGGTTCGACACCCCAGTGCTCGACGGCAAACCAACGTCCTGTTCGGCCGAAACCACTCATGACTTCATCGGCGATCATAAGGACGTTGTGTTCGGTACAGATCTCTCGTACGCGTTGTAGATAACCGTCCGGTGGAACAACGACTCCGTTCGCCCCCGCGATAGGTTCGACGATAACCGCTGCAACATGGTCAGGTCCTTCGACACGGATGACTTCGTCAATGTCATCCGCACACCGTTGATCGCACTGCTCTTGGCCTGAGCAAAATCGGCATCGATACTGGTAAGGGTCCGCGGCTCGAACAATGCCGGGCACGCCAGGTTCGGTCGCCCATCGCCTTGCTTCACCGGTAAGTGTGATCGCTCCGTAGGTCGCTCCATGGTAAGACCGACGTCTCGCTACGATCTTCTGCTTGCCGGTTGCAAGCCTGGCGATTTTTATTGCGTGATCTGTTGCTTCGGAGCCACCGAGCGTAAAGAACGATTTACTCAATGTTCCAGGCGTAATTTGGGCGAGCTCCCGTCCCAACTCGCCTCGTGGTTGGGAGGCAAACCTTGGGTTGACATAACATAGCTTGTCGGCCTGGGCCTTAATTGCCGCGACGACCGTGGGGTGCTGGTGGCCGAGATTTACATTCATGAGCTGGGCGTTGAGATCCAAGATTCGGCGTCCATCGTGGTCAATGAGATAGGACCCTTCGGCAGATTCCACGGCGACGGCCTTTACCGTGTCCTGGGCTGACCAGTCGTAAAACGTGTATTCACGGTTCAGTTCGGCGACTTCAGCGGCGGTTAGATGGTCGGCCCCACTCATGGCTTTAATTCTCGTTAGTGCTCAGACGATGCTGTTAATTCGGGGGTAGCGTACTGAATGATGGGCCCGTTCGTCTTGATCACCGATGGGTTTCGGTCATTTACTTCTGGATATATCAATCGAATTCTTGGCTGATTGGGGTCATGATTGTGGTGGTGCAGGGTCGTGGTGCGAGGGAAAGGCCTTCCGATGAATAATCTGCGTGCGGATTGGAATCCCGGGGACGAACGGTTCTGGAATCCTGAGGTCGCAAGCGTCGTGGTGAGCGATGACATCGATCGCCTAGTGATCGTTAGTGATTTGCATGCCTATCGAGAACCTCTAGAAGTTCTCGATCAACACTTCCAGGGCCAGCCGATCGCCAGTCAGGTCTTGGTGAATGGTGACATGTTGGAAGGTGGACTGGATGCGGTCGAGACGGTGGCATGGGTTCGAAAACACGCTTCGGGCTACACGACGCGTGGTAACCATGATTCAGGAATCTTTCGGTATCTCCGAGATGGGCCCTCTGGGGTGACATCGCTTGGCGCGGACACCGAAATGGCGGCGTATATGGTGCTTGATGAGGGTGCTATGGAGTTCATTCAAGGTTTACCTGACGTACTAGATGTTCGATGGAAGGGTTTCCAGTTGCGCCTTATGCATGGGCACTTTTCTCTCCGAACTCGGGCTTATACCGATTGGAAGCTGGGGCGTGATGCCATTGTCGAACTATTTGCCGATGCGACTGTGGATCTTACTGTGGTTGGGCATACCCATTACCCCTTTGTGGCTAATGGGTCATTCGGACGCGTTGCAAATCCAGGCTCGCTTGCTGCGCCGATCTATCGCTTCACGCAGCTCGATGGACAGCAGATTGATCGGCGCAGAGAGGATCCCGATATAGCCGATGAAGTGGTTCGCTCGAGCTACTTGGTCGTTGATGTGGTCGATGGCGTACTGCAGCCGAGCCTTGTGATGTTTCAATTCGATCAGGAAAGGCTGTTGCGGCGCTACGACGCCCGAGATGATTTACGTATGGCTCCGTTGTTTAGGCGTCGATGGATTACGCAAGGTCATACTGATCCATCGTTAGCTTCTAAGTGAAGGTCGAGCTTTGCGCTAGCTACGCAACGCTGGTCGATCGGCTTGTCCGCGTCGTAAGTATCCCCAGCGTTTGAGA
>DJHK01000048.1:0-15175 GCA_002433065.1 Chloroflexi bacterium UBA6622 | reverse complement strand
GATAAGTATCCCCAGCGTTTGAGCTTATCCCAGCTGTGTCGTGGCGTTTCCTTGTGTATTCCGTGATCATCCAATCGCCGTAATCATTGACCGGAATACGAGCGAGAACGGCATCAAGTTGGTCATAGAGCTCACGCGCTTTTTCGCGATGCTCGTTAATGAGATCCGTCTGCTCGGTCGGGTCGTTAGCCAGGTTAAACAGGCTATCCCGACCGTCGCTGGCCCAAATGTATTTCCAGTCGTCCCGCCGGTATGACCGAAGGGCCCGAAAATATGGCCGCAGGTCGAACTCGTTGCCGTGACGGACTGCCCGTTCCAGCATATTGAGGGGGAATGCAAACTCACACATCACATACGCACGAGCGTCGTTCTCGATGGTGCGGAGCAAGCTATGGCTACTTTCCTCAACGGCCGATAGTTGGGATGTAGCTCCGAGCAGGTCGTAGATGGTGGCCACGACATCATGTGTTTGGGTCAGGTCTGAGATCCGAGTGCCTGAATTAAAGACGGACGGATACCGAATAATCAACGGTACATGCGTCACGGCTTCAAACACTGTCAGCTGGTGATTCCAGTACGGAGGATGTTCTTCGATGACGTCGCCGTGGTCCGATGTCACGACGATCATCGTGTTGTCTAATTCGCCAGAGTCCCTGAGGTACGACACGATTTTCCCGGTCAGGTGGTCCACGTAGGCAGTCTCACCGTCATACAGCGCGTAGAGGTCGCGTTGGAGTTCCTCGGGCATTTCGTCCGGGCGGCCGGGGTCGACAAAAAATCCCTGTCGATTTATTTCTTGGGCCCTGTCGTCACTGACGTGTGGTGCCCATTGGGAGCGAAAGGGTTCTAGAGCCACGTAGGACGTGTGCGTGTCGTTGATATTCGCGAACATAAAGAACGGCCGGGTTTCTGTTCGGTGTGCTTGAAGCCATTCCAACATCTGGCGGGTGACTTTGGCTCCACCCTTGTCGTGGTCATCGGCACCTAGCGATGGCAGTACGTAATTCCAATCCATAAATCCCCGGTGGAGTGCCGATGCCTGGCCCATATAGGCATTATTTGAGATTCCCACCGTGGCATAACCCAACTCGGTTAGCTCTTCACCGATTGTTGGATACTCCTCGCTCAACCGCTCGTAGCGTCCATCAGCACCATGGGTGCTGGCATAGAGGCCTGTCATCATCGATGCATGCGATGGCAGGCACCAGGGTGACGCGGACGTATTTCTTTCGAAGACCACCCCTTCATCGGCCAGTCGATCAAGCGTGGGGGGCACGCCCCGTTGATCTCCATAGGCACCGATGTTATGGGGACGCTGGGAGTCCATCACGATCCACAGCACATTCGGTGTCTGGGCCATGGTGCGATGCCAGTCCCCGAGTGTAGCTCTTGACCTGTGTGTTAGATGTGGACCGGGTAATAGCGAGCATGTGTGGGGGGCGACGGTATCGGCTCCGTGCATGAATAGCGCTGACGTGTGAAGATTTCGGGTATGCGCATATGTGGCACGGATGTCTAGACGGATGGCTGATAACCCCCAGTTGAACGTGGTTGGTACGTCGCCGGTGAGGCACGACGGTGTCGATAAGGTGACAGGACGGGCGATCTTCGGAGTTGATGTGGCGCTTCCCGGGATGCTGCATGCGCGAGTGCTTCGAAGCCCGCATGCCCACGCCCGCATTGCGCATATCGATACTTCGGCGGCTGACCGATTGCCGGGTGTGGCAGCTACTGTCGTGGGGACGGATGTGCCGATCGAACCGCTAGACGGCCCTGCGGCGTTTGCCAACCCGATCCGATTAAAGGCCTTGAATGCGATGGCGCAGGGGACGGTGATGTATCACGGTCATGCCGTTGCTGCGGTCGCGGCGGTTTCCCCGCATGTAGCGGATGAAGCGTTGCGTCGTATTCGTGTCGAATACGAGGTGTTGACGCCGGTTGTGGATATTCCAGCAGCTCTTGCCTCTGATGCGCCGATTCTTCATCCCGATCTTCGAATGGAGACCGCCGGGTCGTTTGCGGATGACCCAAGCAACGTGGCCAAGCATTTGGTTCTTGAAGAAGGCGATATTACTTCCGGGTTTGAAACGGCCGATGTCGTGGTCGAGCGTACGTTTTCTACATCGACGGTTCATCAAGGCTACATCGAGCCACATAATGCCTGCGCTTTCTGGCGTAGCGATGGAACGCTTGAACTGCATTGCAGTTCCCAGGGGCATTTTGGTGTCCGGAATGAGGTTAGCCAGATTCTTGGCATCCCGATCTCGACTATCCGGGTCGTTCCTGCGGAGATCGGTGGGGGCTTTGGCGGCAAGCTTACGAACTATGTCGCAATTCCGGCGGTCCTGCTTGCCCAAAGGTCTGGTCGCCCTGTCAAGATGTCGATGGATCGAAGGGAGACGCTGTTGGCGACTGGTCCGGCTCCGGCGGCTCGTATTCGCGCTCGTCTTGGGGCGACGAAAGATGGTCGACTTACTGCCGCTCATCTGGAAATGCATTATGAAGCCGGTGCGTTCCCCGGTTCCTCAGTTGGAGGCGGAGCCAACTGCGGCTTAGCTCCATACCGCCTTGAGAATTTCAGGGTGGATGGGTATGACGTGCTGGTCAACAAGCCGAAGTCACAGGCGTACCGAGCCCCGGGAGCTCCACAGGCTGCGTTTGCTGTTGAAAGTGTGATGGACGAGTTGAGCGACGATCTAGGGTTTGATCCGGTTGAGTTCCGATTACGGAACGCGTCGGCGGAGGGTGATATTCGGCCTAACGGAACCAGGTTTAATCATGTGGGGAACATAGACCAAATGCGTGCGGCCCAGTCGAGCCAGCATTGGCAGGCCCCGTTAGCAAGGTCGGCTGGTCGGCTGATTGGTCGAGGGGTGGCGTGTGGATATTGGGGGAACGGTGGTGGCACGTCATCTGCCGTGGCCAGACTCAATCGGGACGGATCGGTCACCTTGCTCGAGTCTTCCCCTGATATTGGTGGGACGCGAACGTCGATTGCCATGCAGCTTGCAGAAACGCTGGGCATTGATGTGAGCCAGGTGCATCCGCGAGTTCCGGATACCGACTCCATAGCTGAGGGTGGCAATACGGCGGGGAGTCGTACAACCTTTGCTACTGGATGGGCGGCGATTGATGCGGGACGAAACCTGCAACAGCACATGTGTCGGGCTCTTGATGATGTTTGGGAGCTTGAGCCCGAGACAGTGCAGGTGACGGATGCTGGTTTTGCCGCGAATGGGCGTGTGGCTGATTTTGCGAAGGCGGCGCAGTTGATCATCGGTGAAGGTGAAGCGCCGGTTGGGTCTTCGGTGAGCAGTCCAAGCCTTCCGGGAAACGCGTTTGCCACCCATGTTGTGGACGTGGAAGTTGATCCTGAAACCGGAAAGGTTGATGTGCTCCGGTATACAGCGGTTCACGATGTTGGTCGGGCTGTCTATCCGCCATACGCCGAGGGACAGATTGAAGGCGGCGTGGCACAGGGAATCGGTTGGGCGTTAACCGAAGCCTATGCCTATGACTCTGAAGGACATTTGCTCAACGCCTCGCTCTTGGACTATCGAATGCCGACCAGCTTGGATGTGCCTGCGCTTGAAACCATCATGGTGGAGGTTCCGAATCCTGGACATCCGTATGGGGTTCGTGGGGTGGGGGAACTTCCCGTAGTTCCTCCCTTGGCTGCGTTGGCCAATGCGATTCATGATGCGACTGGTGTGCGGGTTACTGAACTCCCCGCGTCACCAGCCCGGGTGCTCGCTGCGCTAAACGCTGCAGGAGCCTCACATTCCTTGAGCCAGAAGGGGACCTGAGCTGAAATCGTGAGCGAGAAGTGATCTACTGTTGGTGGTGTGGTGATGGATTGTCGTGAGGAGGTTTTGATGGTGACCGAAACTCATGAAAAGCGTGATCAACTGGTTGCTGATGGCTACACCGTAATTCCTGGGGTGTTTGGCGAGGCACTACTGCAGGAGTTCCGGGACTGGTCGGAAGAGTATTTTGGTCAGCATGAAGTTGAGCACCGTTATCGATACCAGGGAAGCGATGTCTCTGTGATTTCACCTGCGCGCTGGGCGCGTGGAGACATTCCCGCCCCACGACCGGGAGACAAGTCGGAGCGGATTTTGTCGGATCCAATTGTGGATAAATTTCTTGATGATCCCGGCTTGCAAATGGCGTGCAAAAGCTTGCAACTCGAAGGTCTCAAGTCCGCTGAGAATTTGCTCATTCTTGCTAAGCCAGCACATGGGCCGCCGTTGTACTGGCATCAAGATTTCATGAACTGGAACAGTCCTATCTCCGCGACCCCGTGGCCCACTAAGGTGTTCCTTTCTACGTATCTCACCGATACCTCTGTCGCGAACGGATGTCTACGTGTGATCCCTGGGACACATCTTCGTCGGATTGATCTCCACGACATGATTCCGGACGCGCACGGTGAGGATGCGCAAGCCCTAGAGAGTCTTGATGGTCCGGCATTTATGGAGCATCCCGATGCAGTGGATTTACCGATGCGGGCTGGGGACATGGTGGTGGCCGATGCTCGGCTGTTGCATGCGGCGCATCCAAATACGACCGATGCTCGCCGGACGTTGATGCTCGCGTGGCACGACGTGTTTCCGTTTCCGGAACCTCCGAGCTGGTGGACTGATCCAATCCCGACCGTGGTTCGAGAGGCTGACCCAACCGTTGAATATGAACCCCGTAGATCTCCCAGCAAGTACCTTCGCTAGATAGCGATCCGGGCGAGTGGCCGTACTCTACGTGGCTCGGTTTTTAGGACGTTGGGCCGACTCGAATGGTCTTGATCTCATCGGCGTCAAGATAGGGCGGGTTGCCAGCGGGTGCGTTGGATGTGATGTCCCTGTCGTTGGCCAGGCCGACGATGCAGGTGGACACAGCGTCATGCCCGAGAACAAACCCGATCCCGGTCGTGTGACGTGGCTCGTCACGTTGATCCGCAAGGTCCTGGATTCGTTCACGGGGTTCCTCCGCAGCCTTCATACGGGCTCGAAAAACGTCAGATCGTCGCCAGTCGGTATCCGGGAGCGCATCGATTTCTTCGTCGTTCAACATCAGGAGGCCGTTCGCAAACGGTGATCGAGCGAACACCCCGGTCCCACGTTCGGCGGCTAGCGGTAAGACAACATCTGCAGCGCTATCGTCGATGGCGCTGAAGGGTGTTTCGACAACCGGTGCGTCCCATCGTCGGATTGCCTCAGCCGCTACTTCCGTTTGCCCTGTAGTTGCTGAGACCCCCCACCAACGTATTTTCCCGGCGTCCTGCAACTGCTTTAAGGTCTCAAATGGAGCCTCATGCTCGACGACGTGCATTGGGGGATCATGCAAAAGATACGCGTCGATATAGGTGGTTTGCAGTCGACGTAGGGCAAGGTCACAGGCATCCCGGATTCGTTTTGGCGAATAGTCCTGGGGTTGCGGGAAACCAAGGACCACTTGTGCGCCATCGATCCCGGGAAGATAGCCGACCTTGCTAATGATGAATGCGTTCTCACGTCTTCCACGAAGTGCCTCGCCGATGAGAACTTCGCTTCGTCCATTCCCATAGCATTCAGCTGTATCGAAGGTGGTGATGCCGGCGTCAAAGGCACGTTGGACGAGGTCGACGGCTTTAGGGGCGGCCATGGCTCCCCAGGCGAGCCCGCCAATTTCCCAACAGCCCATACAGAGGGCGCTGACATTATCTCCCGTCCGCCCGAGCGATCGTTGTTCCACGTCTACTCCCCTTGTTCTCGTGTCACATCCTGCACGCGGACACCATAAGGCTCATGCACTTTAGGTCGAATCGCTGACGACGGCGAGTTCGTCGGTGAGACCGAGGCGCTCAAATTGTTCAGTGGGTGCATCGTTCGCCACCATCAAGTGAGCGATATGCATGCGCATCGATTGTTCAATGGCCTCGTCGGTAAGAGGTTGCTCCTGCAGCGGATCATCGTGAAGATCAAACAGCAGCTTCGGCATTGGACTTTCAGGTCGGAGACGCACCGATTCAGCGGGTACAGGGATTTTTAGCGTGCGTACCCCCTTGGTGAACGAGAAGGGATCGGCCAATTCCATGTCCTGTAGTTCATTTACTGGCATTCGTTCAGCCATGTGGGTTGGCATGAGGGTGTATTGATTGAGCGGTTGATTGCTGTCTGTTGGTGGATGCATGTATACGTGATGTCCGTCAGTACAGTTGACATGACCTCCCATTACGCCGAACAGAATGGCCTCACGGGTTGGGGCATCAGTCGCGACGGTGTCACGGAGCGGAATCCCCTGCATGTCCGGCGGAAGGGGAGCGCCAAAGTAATCCAACAATGTGGCTGGTACGTCGATGTTCTGGACGAGTTTGTCGTTTCGAACGCCCCGACGACCACAGCGTGGATCCCATAGAAAGAAGGGGATACGGGCTATCTCGTTGTAGAACGGTTGAATCACCTTGGCCCACCAGTTGTGTTCGCCGAGCAAGAAGCCGTGATCGGTGGTGACGATCAACATGGTGTCGTCCCACAAATCATGTTGGTCCATTGCATCGAGGATCTTTCCGAGGTGGGCGTCGCACATACTGACGAGTGCGGCGTATTCGTACCGCATGTGGTCCACCTGGTCTCTTGGGTGATCGACTCGAGCATAGGGGGGCCAGTCAAAATGCGGACCGTCGTATTTGTGGGGATAAAGGTCCTTATACGCTTGTTGCGTAAAAAATGGCTCGTGCGGATCGAATGTCTCGATTTGTAAGAACCAATGGTCTTCGGACGCATTCGTCTGAATAAATTCGAGGCCTGCATCGAAGGTCTGGGCCTGTGGTTGTGCGGATTCGGATCGCATATAGCCTCGATTGACCCAATCCTGCCGTGCCTTGGGTGATTCTCGGTTGATGCTTCCATCAGGGACGGTTGGGTCGCCAACCTGACCTTTCCATGGATCACCTTCTTGACCTCTGGCGAATTCCCAGGAGGAATAGCGTTCGTGGTAGGTGGCTCCTCCATCTTCAAAGTAGTGCTGATGATCGGTTACGTGGTGGCTGTAGATCCCATGGTTCTTAAGGAGGTCGGGGGCAGAGTCATCAAATGGTTCGAGCGGGCCCCAACTGCGGTGCAAAAAGTTGTAACGACCAGTGTGGAGTTCTCGACGGGCTGGCATGCACGGCATGCTGCCAATCCATGCTTGGTCAAACGTGACTGCTTGATCGGCCAGTCGCCTGAAGTTCGGGGCCTTGACCCATTGGTTGCCGTAGTTTGGCAGGAAGTGTCGATTCAACGAATCGAACATCACCATGATTGCTTTCATTTGGCGGCACTCCTTGCGGGTGGTTCCCAAGCCGGTGGGGTGACCCGCTACGTCTTAGCGTACCGGTGGCGGCTTACTATCGTCGAAAGGCCATGGCCCCTGTGTTTTCGAGCCGCCGTTACCATCAATCAGTGAGGGCATTGTCGTGGCGACACCTCGCGTAAGCTGAGGGTCCCCGGCTGAATGTCTTTGTTTGCTCCGGGCTTAGTCGGGAGTGACCGTGTCAGAAAAATCAACAGTAACGCCTCCGCTTGCTGCGGTGACGTCACGCGGTGCGCTCCGCCGTCGTCTGTATGTGTTGGCCTGGCCATCGGTCCTCGAGAATTTGCTCCACAGCTTGGTGTTCATGATCAATACCGCGTTGGTTGGACGTCTTGGGGCAGAGGCCCTCGGTGCGGCAGGTATTGCGAACCACATCATGTTTTTTGTCATCACACCGGTATATGGGTTTGCCGCCGGTCTCCTGGCGATCGTGGCGCGCGCGATTGGTCGTAATGATCTTGCTGATGCGCAGCGTGCAAGTCGGCATGCCTTCACGATCGGGATGGGATTTACGATCGTTGTGTCAGTGCTTCTCATGACGTTGGCGGCGCCCATTCTGCACGCGGCGGGAGCTGATGCTGAGGTTGTGGCTTTAGGCAGTCCATTCCTGCGGGTTGCGTCGATATTTACGGTCTTCCAGACGGGCATCATGCTGCTGGGGGCTGTGCTTCGTGGTGCCGGTGATACCCGGACACCTATGGTCGCCACCATGGTTATGACGATCATCGATGGGGTCGGCGGATATCTCTTGGTGTTTGATGTGATTGGGCCCGGTGGCCTTGGGTTGATGGGGGTTGCGGTCGCGTTTAGTGTGGCTAGAGTCGTGGGGTTCGGTTACATCTTTGTCGCGTTCGGACGGCGACCCATCGGATGGAAGTGGTGGAGAGGGTCGTGGATGGAACTCTCGGTGTTCCGTCGGTTGATCCGGGTCGGTGGACCCGCAGCCGCGGAGCAGACCATGACGTTTGGCGGGATTTTTGTGACGCAGTTGATGGCGTTACGTCTTGGAACCGTCCAATTTGCTACACATTCCGTGATTGGTCCTATCACCTCGCTCCCATTTACGGCAGCTGTGGGCTTGAGCTTTGCCGCGGCGACATCGGTCGGCCAGTGTCTCGGGGCTCGACGTCCTGATTTGGCCCGACGGTACGGCGTGGAAGCTAATGCTGCGAGTATCGTCATGGCTGGTGGTTTTGGGGCCGTGATGGTGGCGTTTCCGGAATGGTTAATGAGCCTGTATACAACCGATCCATCTGTGATTTCGCTGGGCATTGTTCCTCTTCGTGTTGTCGGTTTGTTTATTTTTCTTTATGGGCCGGCAAATGTGTTGCCAGGTGTATTGCGTGGAGCAGGTGACACCAGGTCGGCCTTGTGGATTGCGATTGTGGCGCTGTGGTTTGTCAGGGTTCCGGTGGCGTTTGTCCTCACATTTGGGCTCGGTATGGGATTGCTTGGGCTCTGGCTTGCTCTTGGCGCTGGATATGTGACACGCGTGTTGATCGCTACCTGGCTGTTTGTTCGTGGACGATGGCAAGCAGTTGAGGTGTAACGAGGAGGAACTAACCAAGGTCTTTCCCTAGGTTGTTGCTGTGGTTGTCTTCGGATCGATCCCGCGGAGCCAGACCAGTGCTGACACAAGTCCGATGATGGGGAATAGGCTGATCACGAAGAAAAGCCCGGCCAACCCGATGGCGTCCGCGATAAGGCCAGCGGTCGCCGGTCCAGCAAACATTCCCAGGGCATAGATCGACTGGAAGATGCCCATCGCAGAGGCTCGTTCGTGTTCTGAAACATTCTGGATCGAAATGCCCATGAGGAGGGGGAATACGGTCCCGCGGGCAACGCCGTTCACGGCCTGCAGTGCAATGAGCGCGGGGACGGTCGCGACGCCCGGCAGAATTACGATGGTGATTGCGGTAAACAGCGATCCAGCGACGATGGTATTGAGAGTGCCGAAACGGTTGCTCAATCTCGGAGCAATCAGGGAGGAGAGCCCGTAAGACAAAAAGGTAATGGTTGTTAAGGTGCCGAGGTCGGCTTTGCTGGCGCCGAGGGTGTGAGCAAAGATCGGGACGAATCCAATGTTGAGGCTCCACATTACGAACTGGGCGAGCGCTGCGATTCCGGAGGCTACAAGCAAGGTCCGGATTGACAGGACGTGCGTAAAGCGGCGAATTGACATGCGCTGTGGTTTTTCAATGGGTCGTTCGCCAGCTAGCAAGATCGCAGCGGTTCCTGCCAGGGCGATTACGGCCGAGGCCCAGAAGGTGAACGGCACTCCCAGGTTTTCGGCAAGAACGCCGCCGACCATGCTGGCGACCACGATGAAGACCGCGCTCATAAACAGTAGTTGCCCCGTGGCATTGGCGGCCTGGTCAGGACGGAAGAATCCAGCGAAGTAGACAGCTGAGATCACGAAGGAGGTTGCTCCAACCCCGTGAAAGCTTCGCCAGACGATCAATAGGACCGGGTCTGGGAACAGGGCCATGCCTATGGCGCCGATCGCGATGGCGATAAGTCCCAGGGCCATGAAGGGTAGTCGAATCCCATACCGGTCGGAGAGATACCCGATCGGAACACGGAGGATGAACTGAACTAGGCCATAGGCAGCGATGATAAGCCCAACAACAGTCAGCGATGCCCCGAGGGATTCGGCATAAACCGGAAAGGCCGGCATGTAGATATAAAGGGACATCCAGAAACAGAAAAAGGCGAGGCAGAAGCCCACCCATTGACGGCGTCCTGCCAACGGGGTGGGCCGGGATTCTGCGGGGGCGTTGTTCACGTGCTTACTTGGGGTGAAGGCATTTCATGTCAGCCGTGATGGACTCTGGTGATGGGCAGGGCAGCAACAAACTTGCTTATTGTGATGGTCGGGATGCTCCCTGCATGGTCATTGAGGGATTTGTGAATGACGGCAATTCACTACGGATTTGTTCGTGGCTGGGATATTCATCCGAAGTTCTCAATGAGGATTTCCTCCATATTCGAACCTCGTATTTCTTTACCCTTGTCGATCCATCCGGCGAGGGAGTATCCGCCTGGAGCCGTATTTTCAGTCCCCCGTTGTGCGTTGAAGTCCCGATACGTTGCTATTGATACTGCGACGTAAATTTCTTGCATTAGTTTCATTCGCGCGTCTTCTTCTTCGTCAATGACATAGCTCGGATCGTATTCCGGCATCTCGGGGTTGGTGAGTTCCGCGATAAGGCTATATGGGAGATACGCATTCACGTACCAGGGGATTCCCCCGCTTCGTCCTGCCGCCTCAGCCGCTGCCTCGTAGTTCGCCTGAACGCGGGCGCTGAATTTTTCTTCGGATAGATGCGCATGGTCAAGCGTGAATAAAAGTCCATCGTAGCCCGGGGTCACAGCTTCCGGATGAATGCTCCCGTAATCTGGTACGAGATGGCCGCCAAACAGTGCGCGGAGATCCGGGAGGATGTCGAGGTGCCATTTACTAGAGATGGCGACACGCGCGGTGAGGCCTGGTTCTCCTCGAGGATCAAGCATCTGTTTGTCTGGGTGACGACCCGAGTTCTGCGACAACCTCGAGTCTAGGCAGGGGCCCTGAAAATTTCCTTCATGTTCATTGCCCGGGCTCAGATACTCGACATTCAAGTCGTCAGCAAACTTGGCCAACAAAAGGGCTGCTTGGGTTTGCACTCTGATATATGAAGCGAGGTTTTCTTCGTAAGATCCGCTGCATGGAACGTCGTATGTAAACGTGTCGAGGCTTAGGTGTACGGCTAATCCCCGAATGCGGGCTCGAATGACAAGGTTGGCAGCTTCCTTGGGGCGCTGGATAAACGCATTGCCGTTGGTATCGACGCCATACAAGAGCACCGAATAAAACGTATTAGTTCCGGTAGCCTGCAGGCGCTCAAATTCGACCTGATCGGCCATTACATCCATGAATTCAAACCATGAGTGAGCGCTGGTTCCAACCATGGTTTTTGGGTAAAGGCGGGGGAACAGTTCCGGTTTATAGACTTGCGCGAGATCGAAAACCGGCATGTCGCTTCCAGGGCCGCCCAGGCTACGACATGTCGCCATTGTCTCTGACTCTGCAGCTGTGGATTCTCGTGTGGCATTGAGGACGACGTCATTGAAGACTTGGGTTCCAAGACCTGCTCGATAACACATATGTGCCTCGCGCGTTTCCCATGACGATTGCGCAGATGGTTGTCCACCAGATCCCTGTGATGGCGATTGTCCTGAGGGGGCTTGACTCGAGGGAGGTGTGCCACCCTGCTGCCCGCCAGATCCCTGGGACTCAAAACATTGACTAATTAGAGGAGCCTCAGCAGCTGACTCGCCGCGCGACCCGGTGACGAACACAGCGGTGAATGCGTCCGGCGTAAGCGCACTACGAAGACAAGCTTCGATCTGGGGGTTAAGCGCGGGTCCCTGGGAGGCGGGTGCTTGGCCGCTCGAGGGTGGGCCTTGCGGCGAACCAGATCCCTGTGAGGATGACTGGCCTGCGGGCGGTGCACCCTGCTGGGAACCAGATCCCTGCGACTCAAAGCATTGACCAATCAGCGGAGCCTCAGTAGCTGACTCCCCACGTGACCCGGTGATGAATACGGCGGTGAATGCGTCGGGCGTGAGAACACCACGAAGACAGGCTTCTATCTGGGGGGCAAGCGAGGGTCCCTGCGCGGCGGGCGCTTGGCCGCTCGAGGGTGGGCCCTGCTGCGAACCGGAACGTGGCGACGGTGGCCGACCCTGCTCTTGTGGCTGTTGGTTCTGGTTTTCCCCATGTTGGGTGGATCCGGTGGCCGGTGCTCCGAAACATCGGTCAAGGATCGGACGTTCAAGGTTGCTTTCTGATCGACTCTCTGTGACAAATAATTCCTGAAAGGCAGTTTTGGAGAGCCCTTGGCGCAGGCAGGCTTCGGTGGCCGCATTCATCGGCGGCGGTGTTTGTCGCTGACCAGCGTCTGCTTGGTCCTTGGCTTGAGGCTTGGAAGTTGGCTGTTGCGGTGGTTGCTCGTTGCCAGGTGTCGATATTTGGGTGCCAGGGGGTGTGGCGTGAGCGGTCGGTTCGCTGACCGGTAAAGGTGACACGGGTAGTTGGACATCAGACACGACGGGCTGATCAGTCCCACATGCCGTGATCGCCAGCACTAGGGCAACCAAAGTAAGGAGCGAGTGGCCAACGTTCGTTCGGGATATGGGTGTTTTATGCATTTGGCGAGCGTCACTCATGACTTGTGGTTATACGCCATTCCTAAGTGTCCGCCCCCACTCGTCGTCAAAGTTACCCTGCGTCAGGGCTACTCCGTGGGCGGGTGCCATATATTCGAACACCGGTCCTCTTCGAAGGAGCGGCGATGTGTTGGGTGCTGAGTGGTGCCACGTTAGGCAATGGAAAAGCAGGGCACCACCGGCGCTTATTTCTGCAGGAACCACCTGGCGTGCATCAATAAGGGATTCATCCAGGGGGTTCTCAAAAAGGCCGTGTCGGTGACTGCCTGGAACCAACTGGAGACACCCGTTTTCGAGCGTTGCGTCGTCAAGGTAATACTGGATGGCGACGACAGGGACTTGCTCGGGGGTTAGGTCGGACCCGAGCTCACGAAGACGATTGGCTTCAGCTTGGGTGACAAAGCCTTGTGGCAGGTCCTGATGCCACTCCTTTTTTGACCCGTCGTATGGGGCCTTCATCATGACTTTTGAATGATGGAACTGGACGGGTAACCCGACCAAATCTTCCATGACGTTTAGGACATCGTCCCGCCGCATTAACTGATCCCACGGTGCCCCGCCATGCGTGTGAATGTTGGAGATTTTTCGTATAACGGTCTTTTCACGATTATTAGATTCCGGCTCAACCTGAAAGCTTGGGTGCTCGGTCGTATTGATCCAGTCGGTGAGTACATCAATGCTGGCACGAAGCGTTGTGATATCCGTACCATCCAAAAAGTTTTCGAGTGCTAGATACCCATTGCGCCAGAAAGCGTCGACCTGCTCTGTTGTGAGGTGCTTGAATGTGTCTTTAGTCATCCCAAACCAAGTGTGATTAAGGGCGTTGAGTTGGTCACCATAGATGATTCAGTTGTTGTTGGGGAACAAAGTGTGATTTTTGGACTTATCGGCCACGTGCGTATCGGAGACGAAAGATGAAAATTTCCAATATTAGGTTTGAACAACTCGAAGGCGTGTTGGAAACCGATATCGACATGTTTCGGGAACGACTGATCCGACCTATTGATGTATATCCAGAACATAGGGCCGAGCCATCCGAAAGATTTGGCCCGAGACAAGATCGTTACGGGGAGCTTGGCGACGGTCGCTATCTTGTTCGATCCGTCATGTTGTACGTCGACACCGACGAGGGCATCACTGGAATTTCGGGGCCAATGTCTGGGACTGAGGCCTTCTTTATACATACCCAACTGCGTGAGTTGTTACTCGGCCAGGATGCGCTGGCGACCGAGTTGATCTGGGACAAGATGTATCGCTTGTTGATTCATGGGCGTAAGGGCGAGGCCATGTTCGCTGTTAGCGCTATTGACAATGCCCTGTGGGATATCCGGGGTAAAGCTGTCAACCTTCCGCTTTACCGACTGCTTGGTGGACCAACACAACAAACCTTCCCCGCCTATGCAAGCGCGCTTGGTTTTGCGATTAGTCCGAACGAGGCGACCGCGACAGCTCAGGAATTTGTCAGAGATGGCTATGTGGCTACCAAGTGGTTCATCCGAAATGGACCCATGGACGGGGAGGTTGGGGCTCGAGAAAACGTTGAACTTGTCCGAGCGCTGCGGGATGCGGTTGGAGATGATGTGGACATCATGATTGATGCGTGGAATAGCTGGGACGTTCGGTATGCGCTCGACATGGCCAATCGTATGGCTCCGTTCCGTCCTCGATGGCTTGAGGAAGTGGTGAAACCAGACGATATTCAGGGGCAGGCTCGGGTCACGGCGTTGTCCCCAGTACCTATTTCTGGAGGCGAGCATGAGTACACGAGATGGGGTGCTCGGGATTACTTTGAAGCCGGGGTGGTCGATGTGTATCAGGCTGATACTGCGTGGGCTGGTGGCATTAGCGAGATGCTAAAGATTTTTGCGTTGGGCTCAGCGTTTGGTGTGCAGGTGATTCCGCACGGGCATTCGGTGCCGATTAATGCGCATCTCACAGCGGCTCAGTCTCCGGCAACCACGCCACTAATTGAGTACCTCATACAGTGGAACGAAATTCATCAGTTCTTCTGGGTCCATCCGGTAAAACCGGTCAATGGAAAGGTTACGGTGAGTGATCTTCCTGGGCTCGGCTTAGCGGTTGATGATGCCAAGGTTGAACGGCGAGAATTTTTGTATCCGGCCTAGGCATGTTCTCGGTTTCAGGTCTTATGGATGGCGCGTCTGTCCGGGTACTACTGTCGTGATGGAAACCCTTGGTTCACTGGACGCATTGATAGACGACGTAGCGGTAGCGGGTGGTCGGATTAGCGCCGGAGAGCCCGTCCAGCAACGGTGATCAGGATTCCCACAATCGTGATGAGTACTCCGTAGCCGGTCCACTCAGCGTTTCTGACCATAAAGGAGCTTTCAGGTCCGAGATACCCCCCGCTTTGCAGAATGAATGTGACGCCGCTGATGATGGTCAGGAGTCCACCTGTTGTCAGGACTAGTCCAAGGACCGAGCGCACCCGACCAATCCTTTCTGGATGACGCGTCATGACGTAGGCATTCCATAAGTAATCTACGACTACTTTAGACCGATCAAGAGGAAACTTTTGTGTGTCGGAGGATCTGTGCAGGCTGTGACTGCGAGTGCGATATCAGATCGAATATGGTGGGGTAGGCCTACTTGGGCATGGACTTAATCGCGG
>DJHK01000014.1:3730-4450 GCA_002433065.1 Chloroflexi bacterium UBA6622 | reverse complement strand
GCTGTTTTCGCACCCGAAAGATTTCACTCCCGTTTGCACCACGGAACTCGGTGCGGTTGCGGGACTTCAGCAGGACTTTCTTGACAGGAACTGCAAAATTATTGGGATTAGTGTTGATGGGGTAGGGGATCACAGTGCCTGGTCGAAGGATATTGAATCCTCGCAGGGGCATGCGGTCAACTATCCGCTGATAGGTGATCCAGAGCTTAATGTGGTGAAGCTATATGACATGCTGCCGGCTGAAGCAGGGGACACGTGTGTCGGCCGGACTGCTGCTGATAATGCGACTGCGCGTTCGGTCTTCATCATCGGACCCGACAAAACCATTAAGGCGACTCTGACCTATCCCATGACTACCGGGCGAAATTTCGCGGAAATCTTGCGGATTCTTGATTCCTGCCAGTTGACGGCAAAGGAACAGGTGGCAACCCCTGCTAACTGGAATGTTGGCGATGACGTGATAATTGTTCCTTCCGTCTCCGACGAAGAAGCTGCGAAGAAATACCCGGATGGTTGGGAGTCACCGCTGCCGTATATTCGCGTGGTGAAGCAACCCGAGTAATTTGGCGGCAACAACTACATGGGTTGTCACGACGGTGTCATGTTTTACATGTAACTCGAGCCTGATATTTTCGCTGAGGTTAGTAGTTTGGACACCCTAGTCACGGCGGGTCGCATGGTTGATTCGCGCACTGGCTTCGATGGCCCCGGGTATGTTGG
>DJHK01000014.1:0-3423 GCA_002433065.1 Chloroflexi bacterium UBA6622 | reverse complement strand
GTCGATGGCCCCGGGTATGTTGGCCTTGCGGCAGGGCGAATCGTTGATAGTGGTCCTGTCGCAGGAAACTCTTCGTTGGAAATGTTCGGGGCCCATCTGCATCTTGAGTTTCCACGGGGTGTGCTGTTGCCAGGACTTGTTGACCTGCACGCACATCCGGCGGTGGAAGATTCGAAATACGGGATTGACCCTGATGTGCACCTGTTGCCTAGAGGTACGACCACCGTGCTATCCCAAGGTGATGCGGGTGCGAACAATTGGCCGCGCTATCGAGATCGCGTCATCAACAACGCGCGGACGCGTGTCCGGCTAGCCCTAAATCTAGCGGCCAGTGGTGAATCGAACTTGGGGCACAGTCTTGGGGCTGTGGAGGAAGCTGACGTTGATGCGTGTGTAGAAGCGATTCGATCTGGGGGTCCACTGATATGGGGTGTGGCCATTAACGTGTCCGAAGCGGTGTGTGGCCGGATGGATCCTCGTGAGATGTTGCGACGGGCTCTCGATGTTGCTGAACAGACCCAGCGGCCACTGCTCGTAGGTACTCGCCACGCGGAGGATTGGGAGCTCGAAGATTTCCTGGAGCACCTTCGCCCGGGTGACGTTGTTACGTACTGTTTTCATGGTCTGAGTGATGCGATTGTTCACGATGGTCGGGTTTTGGAGTGTGTCTGGGAAGCAAGAGACCGGGGCGTCTTGTTTGATACAGGGCATGGGATGGGCTCATTTGATTTCGCAATCGCAGAGGCGGCGATTCAGTGTGGTTTTCTACCGGATACCGTGTCAACGGATCAATACCGACGGCATATCGGGTCGATTCCACAACACGATTTGGCACTCACGATCTCAAAGCTTATTGCTGCTGGGATGAGGGATGTCGATATATGGCCTCGGGTGACGCAACGGCCGGCGGAGGTGCTCGGTTTGGACGGAGAGATTGGTTCCCTTCAAGCGGGTAGTTGTGCGGACATCGTTGTGCTTGAGGAAGACCGGACACTGACTGAGCTCATGGACGTCAACGGGGATTCTCGGATGGGGGCCATTTGGGAGGCGGTGTTGGTTATGCGCAATGGTGAGGTTGTTACTGGTCCTGTTGCTTAACGTAACGCCGTGGTGAAGCAGCCTTGTGTCAATGCCCGGACATCGGCCATGTTGCTTGTCCCCCCGTGGTCTGTTTGCTCGGTAGGCGATGACAGCTTAGATTCAGGCGTCTACGAGCGTGGCTCGTATTTCTGGACCATGAGTAGGAGATGCTGTGGCTGATCATCGATCACAAGTTCCGTCATACGAATTTCCCGGAACACTCGCTGGGCAAGAAGCTGCGCTTGCGGCCAACCCACTTTTGCAGCGGATGAACCAGGCGCGGGTCGCCATGGCCAAAGATCGGCATCGTCCCGCGTACCACTACGTCAATCCCGAGTCGACGCTGAACGACCCCAATGGCATCTGCTTCTGGCGGGGCCGGTGGCATTTGTTTTACCAGGGTTACCCGCCGGAGGACTCGCGCCAACATTGGGGGCATGCGGTGTCGGATGATCTGGTGCATTGGCGGGATCTACCGTACGCCATTTATCCGGACCCCGAGCGGTGTTGTTTTTCTGGGACGACCCTTGTGGAAGATGATCGGGTGATCGCCATGTATCACGGGACTGAGGTGGGCAACATGGTTGCGGTGTCGAGTGATCCACTGTTGCTGAATTGGTCCAAGGTGACGGGACGGGCGGTTATTCCGATCGGCAAGTCGCGGCGAAGCGCGGATCCCGATCTTCCGTATACGGTGTTCGACCCGTGTATTTGGAGGAAGGGAGGGGCGTACTACGCGCTATCGGCTGGGACTAAGGCCGAAGGGCCGGCCGGAAAGCCGGTTCGCGCGAACTACCTGTTTCGTTCGCCAGACCTCGAGCATTGGGAGTACCTGCATCCGTTTGTGGAGGACGACCAGTACACGCAGATTGGTGACGATGGTGCGTGTCCGTACTTCTGGCCTATTGGAGATCGTCATATCTTGGTGTTTTTTAGCCACATGAGCGGAGGTCAGTACTTGCTCGGGGACTATGACATGGCCCGTGACAAGTTTGTGGTAACGCACGGCGGGAAGTTCAATCATGGGGCTTCGACACCATCAGGCCTGCACGCGCCATCGGCGACCCCGGATGGTTCCGGTGGCTTGGTCGTGTTGTTCAATATGAATCCAGGGAAACCCACTGTTGGGTGGAACCAGATCATGACGCTCCCATGGCGACTGACGGTTGACGGGGATCTTCTCCAAATGGAGCCAGCCGGTGATCTAAGTTCGCTTCGTCATGACGGAACTCATATGACGGATCTGGAGCTGCCTGCGAACGAGGAATTGGTGTTGCCGGATATCACGGGAGATGCGCTGGAATTGGAGCTTGAACTGGATGCTCAGGATGCCCCTGTTGTGGAACTCAACGTCCTGCGGGCACCTGGGGCAAAAGAGTACACCCGAATCTCCTTTTATAAGGAACGGGGTTTTCGGGCGACGAACTGGAATCAGCCGGCGGGCTATCCGGCCCAGTCGGTCCAGAGCGTGCTGTCGATTGACACCTCGCATGCTTCGACGGCGGCTGACGTTCGTCCCCGTCCTCCGGAGACGGCGCAGCTAGCATTGGGAGAAGGGGAGCCTCTACGGCTTCGTGTGTTTGTAGACCGGAGTGTGGTCGAGGTGTTTGCGAATGGTCGGCAATGCCTGGCAGTGCGGGTGTATCCCGAGCGGGAGGACAGCGTGGGTGTGTCGCTGCGATCCCAGGGCGGTCCTAGCGTGGTGGGATCCTTACGATCATGGCGAATGGGCTCGATCTGGTGATAGCTAGAGCATGAATCTTCTAAGTACATCACTCGGCTCGACCGGCGACCAAGTCAGTATTTTGGGTTGCGGGACGATGTGGTTCAAGGATATGGCTCAGGATGATACTGACGAGGCGCTCAACTACTGTCTTGATCAGGGGATCACCTATTTCGATTGTGCTCGAGGCTATGGAGACGCGGAAATCAAGATTGGTAGAGCTATTGGCCATCGGCGCGATGAATTCTTTATGGCGACTAAGGCTATTGGTCGGGACGCCAGCACCGCCTACCAACAAATCAACGAAAGTTGTGAGCGGCTGTCTACTGATCATCTTGACCTTTTGCAATTGCACTATGTGAATTACCAAGAGGAGTTTGACCAGATCATGGCTTCAGGCGGTGCCTTGGAAGGGGCGCTGCGGGCGAAAAATGAGGGGCTCGTTCGACATATTGGTATTACAGGGCATCGACCAGAAAAGTTGGCCGATTGGCTCGAAACGGGAGCCTTTGCGACGGTCCTTTTTCATTTGAGTCCCGTCCAGCCGTTTGCCGCAATGGATTTGCTGCCGACAGTGCGACGACTGGGTGTCGGCAGCATGGCGATGCGCCCGATTGGTT